>JAFVGI010000026.1 GCA_017475005.1 Prevotella sp.
ATTAGGAACAGAACTACCTGCTACAATATTTTCTGATCGTAGTTCGCCCCATACAGCCATACGTATTATACTCTCACGATCTTCGAGAGATTCATAACAGGAATTGAGAACACTTGTTACGTCCTTTTTCTCGGTCCAGTAATTCTCGAGTACCACATCATTAAGTGGTAATGTATCTAGAAAGTCGCCACAAGAAGTAAAAACTGTGAGCAACAAAGTTGCGGAAAGAATAGTTAATGTCCTTTTCATAATCTTAGAACTGAATAGTTATACCGCCAGTAATAGATTTTGCCTTTGGTGTCTGAGCGCGGTCCATGACAATGCCGTAGCCGCCATAGCCAACTTCTGGGTCAGCACCTGAGTATTTCGTAATACAGAATACATTCTGAGCGGAAATATGGAAACTGAGTTGGGTCAAACCCCATTTTTTAATTGTCTTGGTTGGGAAGCTATAAGATAGCTGTGTATAGTTGAGACGAAGGAAAGAGCCGTCTTCAACGAAACGATCCGAACCTAGCCAGTTATAACCTGACTGATGTAATGCACGAGGAATCTCTGAAATATCGCCCTCTACACGCCAACGATAGTTGACGGCACGACTTTGATTATTATTGTTGTACATAGCCTCTGCGTTCATCCTGTTGGCATTGATAATCTTATTGCCATAACGGAAGTTGAACTGGTTATTTAGAGTCCAGCGACCGAATTTGAACTTAATACCAAAACCACCAGTTATCTTTGGAAGTGATGAACCAAGATAAACTATATCAAGCTCATTGATGGTACCATCGTGGTTAATGTCTTCATACATGGCATCACCACCCTTGAATTCATACTCAGAAGAGGTACCATAACAGAATGTCATTGGCTTAGCAATACCCTTATCGTCTGTAACTACATTACCCATAGCATCACGAGCAACAGGAGCATTAGGACCACTTACGCCAGGAACCTCTTTTGCAGTATATTTGGTATATTGATAAACACCCTTATAACGGAATCCGTAAATAGCACCAAATGGCTTATCAATCTCAACACGTGTCATATATGAGCCATTGTTATGATTGAAATCATCGTTAAGGCTCTTCAGACAAGTTTCATCCATCTCGGTAATGATATTGCGGTTGTTAGCAAAAGTAACGTTGAGATCTATACCGAGCTTGCCAAACTTTATAAGATTATTGGTGTTAATATTGAACTCCCAACCTACATTCTCCATCTTACCCACATTGTCATAGTCGAGCTTTGTATAGCCTGAAGATGCAGCAATGGAGCGATTCATCATAAGGAGGTCTTTTGTGTATTGTCTGTAGAGTTCAAGATTACCAGTAAGTTTATCATTGAAGAAACCAAAGTCGAAACCGAGGTTCCATGTTTTCTTCTCTTCCCATTTAAGCTGTTTCAACTGTATATTGGCTGGATATGTAGATCTGCCACCCATATAACCATTACCATTACGATACTTAGAATAGAAAAGATAGTCAGCATTTGGCTGAGTACCAACGATACCTACACCTGGACGTACAGAGAGCATTGACAACCAAGGCAACTTTTCTTTTATCCATGGCTCACTGCTGATATTCCATCTCAGAGAGAAGGCAGGGAATGTACCCCAACGGTTGTCAGGACCGAACTTCGTAGAACCGTCTCGACGAATAGAGAAGTCTGCCATGTACCTGCTCTTATATGCATAGTGTACAGAATATGTGAAGTACAAAGAACGCCACTGACCTGCAGTACTGCTGAAGTCGCTTCCAATTACAGCTTCTGCACCAGTACTCTGAATCGTTCCAGTAGGAAGTCCATATACTGCAGTCTTCTGTGTTGTAGAACTACCATCGACAAGCTGACCACGAAGCATCATCATCATAGAATGGTCTTCATTCTTGAAATGAGGTACGAAAGTCAATGTGTGTGTCGTGGTAATACCCAAACTCTTATATGCGTAAGATGTAGAGCGGTTATTATTAGCATTTGAATAAGTATATGCATTTAATGTACTTGGGAGGAAAGTGTCAACATAGTTATTGAAGATATCAAAAACTATCTTACCTTCATATTTCAACTGTGTCTTACCCTCTTCTACTCCAAGGAGATTATATACCAACTGGAATTCAGGAGAAATCTTATATGACGTATCCTCATTCTTTGCAAGATTCGCCAATGCCACAGGGTTTGCTGCAGATACTTGTGCGCCAAGATTATTTACGTCTCCTACCTGATCTCGAAGTTCGGGAGAAATGGTTGTTGGAATATTGAAATAATAATCCAAATCGTTTCCATTATCATCACGAGCAAAAACAGGAATGTTTGGCATACGACGGTAAGCAGCATTCAAGAGATCATTATAGTTCTTCTGATTCTTCGTATAAGTAAATGCAAGGTTTGTTATAATTTTAATACGATCAGAAACGAAATAGTCAAGTGCCACGCGGCTGGTCAGACGATCAAGGACCTGCTTAATGATAGAACCTGTTTCGTGGTCATAACCAGCACCGATACGGAAGTTAGCCTTCTCACCACCACCAGTAAGTGAGAGATAATGATTCTGACGCCAACCTGTCTTCTGAACTTCACTCACCCAATCAGTATTGGCTGCATAGTTCTGCCATCCAATATTACCAGACGAATAGTTGAACTCTTCGATATTACTTTCACCACTAGACAGTCTTGGGTTGAAGTAAGCCTCTTTCTGAAGCATCGTGTACTCGTCACCCGTAAGCATATTATAGCCCTTAGGCTGCCAGGTGCCTGTAAGACGATAAGAATATCCCACACGTGTCTTACCACGACTACCACGCTTCAACTTGATTTCTATAACACCATTAGCACCCTGAGAACCCCAGATAGCTGTTGCAGCAGCATCCTTCAATACGCTGATACTTTCGATATCTTCAGGGTTGACATTCAGGAGTTCTGCAAATTTCTCATCATTTGCTGATGAAATATCAATGCCACTGTTACGATCACTTTCCCACACATTACCATCAACAACGATAAGTGGTTCTGAAGAACCATTGATAGAGCTGACACCACGCAAGCGCATAGATGTTCCAGAACCAAGGTTACCAGAATTACCGACAATATCAAGACCTGCGATACGACCTTGCAGAGCCTCATCAATTGTTGTCAATGCCAATCCTTCAAATTCTTTCGTTGAGATAGTCTGGTTTGATGTAGATAACTCATTATGAGGAATTGACAGTCCAGAGCCATTGCCACGGCCCTTACTAACAACTGTGACTTCCGTAAGGGTTGTCTCATCATCAAGGGTAATGTCATAAACTGTACCTTTAATAGCTACAGTCTTTGGCTTACATCCCACGAATGAAAACCTCAATTTGTTCTTAGGACTCTTTATTTTGAATGAAAAGTTACCATTCATATCGGTTGTAGTAGAACTGACAATACGATTTGCATTATCTATTTCCACTACGTTTGCCTGCATAATAGGTCCTAACGCATCAGATACTGTACCTGATATGACATCATTGGCCTCTTGTGCGAAAGAACGCAATGCTGACAATGGGGTGAGGAGCATACACACCAATAACGACCCAAATATATTCTTGTACTTCATATTTCTATGTTCAATATTAAATATTTTACGACTACTCTATAGGTCCATCTATTAAATGAACAACGACAGTAGATGTTGTATATAGCCCCGTCGCAGTTTCCTTATCACTGGAGTTTACGACATACTCACGTGCCATCAAATTATATTTACCATCTTCCTTCAATACCTTACGCTTGGTTGAAGCTGCTGACTGTGTCTTACGAATATTAAGGTTTTTGTTCTTTAACTCCGCAAATATTCTTACAAACTTCTCTGTTCCTGGATCCACCAATGATGTTTCATAACCATCCTCTGCCATATCACCTGATCCAATGAACAATGATCCGTCCTGTATGTGCAATAGAAGCATATTCATTATTTTTGTAGAATCTGCTATTCTCTCAGGCGATCCTTCTGGTTTTTCATATACCTGGGTCCATGTTGGGAAACCTGTAAGAGAAGTATTGGTAGGAACATATATTGTATAATGATATGAATTAAACAATTTAATGTTAGTAGGTTTAACACATTCCTTCTTATCACGCGCAAACTCCAACAAACCACTTCCACTTAACAGATTCATAAATGTACTCATCTCAGGTACTTCTGCCATCAAATCCATAGCATTCTTTTCTGTTGTCATTATTGGCTCTTCAAGGACATATGCCTTACCATTACCAGCTTTAGTCTGATCATACACATGTGAAACTCTTATCGGAGTTGCAGTTTCATTTACCTGACGGCTTCCTTCAACTGTCATACCAGCAGCACCCTGAGAAACGTTACTTACACGTATCTCCTGACCACCCTTGGTACGATAATATTCATTTCCATCCTCAACATCACCGATAACGATGTGATTATCAAGGATATCTTGCAGACGCTTAACTATTAAGCCGTTATCCTTAATCTCATTCTCATCATCTTTTTCAGCAAGAATATAAGAACCATCAGGAGCTACACCCTCTATTTCGCGCGCCCACGCACGTACCTTTTTGAATTCTTCATCATATTCAAACGTACACACTGCACGCTTGCTCTTGCCGTATGATACTGGGTCCACATAATAGCTCTGTAATGCAGCATTGCTTGGAATGAAGAAACTATAATGCGAATTAAGAGAATTCAGATATACATTATACTGATTCTGTTCTACAGCCCAGCGCATAACCTTGAGGTTATTCTTTACTACAGCAGGATATAGCACACTTACAAATGATGTAGGAGAATAAACTTTGTTTGTCAAATATACAGCGCCATTGCAACCCAACCATACACTATCAATCGCAGAACGGTCAACACCCATAGGGTCATTCGCATCATTAAGAATACCATCAAACTTCGAAGGCACACTCTCAGTAAAAGATGATAGCATATTGTTATTAATAAGTTCTACGATAACGTCATTAGGAACTTTATCCAAACTTTCATACTCATCAAGAAGTACCCGTCCCTCCTGATTTGTGAAATAGTTATTCAATGCTTCGTTTGAAGGAACCATCATAACGCCCATATTCTTTTGCATAGCGACTTCATCGGAAGAAGTTACGATACCACTATAATATATATTCCATCCTGGATCGAATTTCAATAGTCCTGCAGTAACCTTGTTATCATCATCGGTATTGAGAACTTTTCCTCCCTGAGACTTCTTTGAGAAGAAGCGACGCTCATAAAGTCTATACTTTGAAAAATCACGATCTGGACGGTTCTGGTATGCATGTATTACACTCTCACTCGTAATACGACGTGGAACAGCAAAACGCTCTATGAGTTTATTCCACATTGAAACCTGAGGTTTTGTTTCCACAATTTCAGCGATGCTCTTAAGGGGCATCATTACCTCCTGAACCTTGTGGATAAATCCATTACTACATTTTATATTTTGCTCAATTATTTTATCACCATTCACACTAGCATCACCGGGAATGCGATGTGTCGTGTAATTATACAAAAAGTCATAATCATCATTGGTGATTTTGTTATTGGTAAGATAACCTTCTATAAAATGCATCATCGGTGGCAATGTAGCATCCTTGAGGAGGTATATTTTCTCAAGGTTCTCATCACGGAGTTTCTTCCATGTAGAATTATTTATCCAATCCCCCTCCTCCATATTAGGAAGATCTACTACATTGACCAAAGCAAGAGTATCACCTGGGTCTTGAGAAGAGAGACGACGCATACACTGTCCCTCGATAGGGCCCTCTACACTTGAGAGATCATTAATCTGGTAGCTGTTATTGATAACTGCACCCTTCAACAGCAGGCACTTCTGAGATTCTGACAAATCCTCATATCTCTTCACGCCCCATTCGTTAGAAGCATAAAAACGTTCAAATGCCTCATCGTCAGCAGCAAAAATGGTTTTACTACCCGTTTTGGCAAGGACTTCTGCAAGGCCAAGATCATCAATCATACGAACTGTGTTGGTATAATTGCCTTGCTCATTAAGATAACTGAAAATACTTGCTCCCCATCCTTCTGGGTCTGTCTCATCTAAATCATACTTACTGCAAGAAGTAATTCCACAGGCAAGAAGCAGAGAGCAACCGGCAAGTATTAATTGCTTTTGTGGTTTTAGGAAATTAAACATATTTAGTATTTTTGAAATAGATTTTTTAACCTTTCGTACTATTAGGATCTTGTTTGCGATTGCAAAGGTAGATATTTATTATCTAATACTCTTCACCTTTTGTGTCCGTCTCTTTTTTTATTATAACAAGCGCGCCTTTACCCACGCAAAAAGTGCCAATAACTTTCTCTCATGTAACATATAGAGTAAGTAAATAACATTTTTTTTATGTCATTTGTTATTTTTTTCATATCTTTGCCCTGTCCTAAACATTTTAACAAAAAAATGAAAAAACAAACCTTCCTACTTTTATCTTGCATTTTTTATTTGTTTGCATGCATACCCGCCGTATCTCAAAACTGCATGTTGTCATTTACCAAACAACTTAGCAGTAGTTTCTTGAATTCCATATATCAAGACAAGCAAGGAATGATTTGGGTAACGACAGAAAACGGCCTTAATCGATATGATGGGTACACTTTCGAAACTTTTAATACAAATGATGGTTTACCATCCGATATTATCATCAATGTTATACAAGGTGAAGACGGAAGGATATATGTAGGCACATCTAGAGGATTATGTCGTAGCACGATGAATAGCTTTGAAACTATCATTGATGAAAAATATGGTGCTATCCATCAATGGTATGTCACAGATATAGTAAAAACACACAAAGGCGAAATTATCGCTGCCACATCAGGAGGGGGATTATGCAAGGTTACAGCAGAAGGAAAATTCCGTAATATAACTGAAAACATCGCAGAGGCCAAATACTGCCGAAGCATCATTGAAGATAATCATGGTAATTTATGGGTAACAACTGATTATAAGAATATCCTATGTATACGTTCTACATCAACAGGTAGTAAAGAAGATTATACTGTCATTGGTCGATACAGTCCTAAGAAAGATGGTAGTGTTGCAATATTATGTAAAGATAACAATAATAATATATATGTGGGTTATTTAAGTGGTGGTATATATTACAAGCATCCCAATGAAAATAATTTTTATTCGATTCCATCGACTGAGAATTTTTCTATCAATACCATAGTATATCATTCTGGAAAAATATACGTTGGAACTGATGGTGACGGAATTTTCTATCTTGATTCTACTGACATGTCATTCAAACCCATGTCTCTGTATTCACCAGATGCTAACATATCACGTTCCAAAGTTACCAGCATACTTTTTGATTATGAGGAGAATATATGGCTTGCATTAAATCAGAAAGGTGTATTCATGCAACCACATCATCGTAATCAGTTTGGATATCTAGGACATTTACAGTTTGGTGGAGGAAATATAGGAGATGCTTGTGTTATTGCATTGTATAAAGGAAATAACAATAACACATTATACGTAGCAACCGACCGAAATGGTATATATGGATTACGGGATCTCAATAGTCAATCTGCCAGTATTCACTATAATTCTCCAGCTACCGTTCTAACAATGACAGAAGACAATAGCGGGAAATTATGGGTAGGTTCTTATGCAGAAGGATGTGGATGGATTGATGGTAATGGTACCTATCATCGTATGCCATTTTCTCACGGAACCGCAGCAGGAGTATTTAATTTACAAAAAGACAATCAAGGAAGAATCTGGATTGGAACATTGGGTGACGGACTGAAATGTTATGATCCTGCCTCCGAGAAACTGATAGAATATCGCGCAAAACCTGGTAAAAAAGATCAGCTTATAAACAATTATATTCTACAGATGGGAATGAGTCCCGACCGTACAATGTTGTTTGTAGGAACATCTATGGGATTAGCATGTCTTGATATACCATCTGGAAGTTGGACAAAAGTGTTAGGAACAGACTCTATTCTTAGCGGTGAAATGATTAGGTGTTTAAAATACACTAACCAGGCGGGACTCTGGGCGGGAACATCAAAGGGTGTTTTCCATTATGACATTTCTACCAAGAAACTAACACACTACACAGAGAAGGATGGTCTTCCTTCTAATCACATAGCAGGAATCGAAATCGATAATAACCAACGAATATGGATAAGCACAAATAAGGGAATTTGTTCTCTTACTATGCCAAAAGGAAGAATTCAAAGATATTATACGTCGAATGGAGTACGGGCAAATGAGTTTAATAAAGGATGCTCTTACTATACCAACGATGGAATGCTGTATTTTGGAGGAACGCTTGGCGTTACATACTTTAATTCAAGGACGATTAAACCGTCAGCAAAAAAACACAATGTTTCACTGACCAAGATTCTTATTGGTGACAAGATAGTACGTGCCTTGATGAAATCGGGAAAATTTACAGTATGTGACACCACAATAAATGAATGCAATAGGTTTGATTTTTCTCACAGTGACAATAGCATCACCATGCACTTCTCTACCCTATCCTACGAAGCCTCTCAACGCATCTCTTATGCTTATTCAATAAACGAAGGGAAATGGGTTACGATGTCACCAGGAGTAAACACTCTTACACTCAGCAACCTACAACCTGGTGACTATAATATACGCGTTACGGCAACAGAGGGAGGAGTGGTTTCAGACCAAAAAGAATTTGAGATAGTAGTTCACAATCCATGGTATTTAACGCCATTTATGCGAATAATATACTTCACAATAACTCTTATACTTATTTGCTATGGTATATGGCAGTTTATGAGATATGGTAAGCAACAGTTGAAGATACGTGAACATAGGAATGCAGAAATACTACAAGAGCAAAAACTACAGTTCTTCATAAATATTTCGCATGAAATACGTACTCCAATGACCTTGATACTACTGCCACTGCAACAACTTATAAATGATGACAAACATGCTGGCAGGCAGGCCATTTACACCTCTATGAAAAGAAATGCTGACCGCATATTGCGACTTATTAATCAGATTATGGACCTTAGAAAGATTGATAAGGAGCAGATGAGAATGCATATGCAGGAAACAGAATTCATAGAATATAACAAACAGATTATAGACCTATTTAATATTCAAGCAACAGCAAAAGGTATTGATCTGATTTTTATCCATTCCATTGATAAAATAATGGTATGGATAGACCGTGGAAACTTTGATAAAGTCATTACCAATCTTCTTTCCAATGCTTTGAAATATACAAATAATGGTGGTAAGATTATTGTAACAATAGAAACTTTTGAGAAACAGATTACAATAAAGGTTTTTGATAATGGAGAGCCTATACCTGAAAATGAGATTCATAACATTTTCCATCGTTTCTATCAAACAAGTTCTTTTACCAATCTTAACAAAGCAGGTACTGGTGTCGGACTAGATCTTGCACGTTCTATTGTTCTGATGCACCATGGAGAAATTAACGTTCGCAATGTAGAAGGAGTGTCCGGCAATATTGATAAAGGCGTAGAATTTTCTGTTACTATACCACTAGGAAACGACCATCTCACAGAAGAAGAAATGATAAAAACAGAAAATCCCGCAGATAATAATTCTACAGAAGAATTCCCAATAGCCAGCGTTAGCGATAAAAATGATAATGAGATTGATACTGATGATGATTTGAATGTAGATTCGACTACCACAGAGTCTAGACGACCTACAATTGTCATTGTAGAAGATGAGGATGAAATTAGGAATTACTTAATGACGGAGTTTTCCGAAATATATAGAGTTCTTGCATTCCCTGACGGAAGTGAAGCTCTTCCTGTCATTCTTAGGGAACGACCACAACTTATAATTTCTGATATCATGATGCCACGTATGGACGGAAATACGCTTCTTGCCAAAGTACGTAGCAACGTCAATACGAATCATATACCTATTATACTATTGACTGCAAAAGTACGTGATGAAGAAAAATTAGAGAGTCTTGAACTTGGAGCAGATCTTTACATTACCAAGCCTTTCAATATGGATATTCTTAAACGTAATGTTGCCAATCTGTTGAAGACTAGAAAAATGTTAAGGAACAAATATGCAGGCAAGGAAATGCCTCAATCAAAGATTGACAACATCGTTCTTGAAAGCCCTGATGAAAGACTTATCAATCGTATTATGGATGTGGTTAACAAAAATCTTAACAATTCAGACCTTAATATAGATATGATATGTAGTGAAGTCGGCATCAGCCGCGTTCACCTGCATCGAAAGATGAAAGAAATGACAAACCAGACCCCACATGATTTCATACGCAATTTACGTCTTAAGCAAGCAGCCCGCCTGCTTTCCATGAAAGGTCAAAGCATAACAGAAGTTGTTTACCATTGCGGTTTCAATAGTGCCACCTCTTTCTCTACTATGTTTAAGAAAATGTATGGCATGTCACCGCGTGAATATCAGCGGCAACATGCCGATTAAATCGCAACTTTTATAATTCAAATGGTACAACAGGCAATCCATTCTTCCCCATAAGCGTAGCGTTTATGGGGTTACTTTTCCATGCATAGCGAATCTTATCACCTATTGCATTGATTATTATCTCTGTACCATGTGCCTTACCTTTCACAGTCTGCCATGTACCATTAGAGAATATCTCCAAATCACCAGTTTCATCATTATCCTGAAGCTGCTGATCCATGATTACTACCATACTTTCTCCCCTTTTCTCTATCCTAATGGGTTGCGGACTCTGTATGTCTTTCAGCAGTGCAATAGCACAACGCTCTGCTACCTCACGCTTTCGTAAAGGGTGGATATCAGAGGCTTCACCAAGGTCATGAGCACAAGTAATGGTAGCATAAGCATCGTCCTTGGCAGACAGACGCTGTTGCTCGCGTAATTGTGTCCATGTACTATTCTGGGGCTTTTCCGAATAATCCATATATCCTGCCAATTGCACTATATTGAATGGTAGTGTAGGATTCTTGAATATCGCACGCCAGTTACCCATCATCTTCTTGAGCATATCACCATATTCCAACGGCTTTCCCGTATTTGATTCTCCCTGATACCATACTACTCCCTTTATTGCGTATGGGGCAAGAGGAAATATCATACCATTATAAAGAACCGAAGCCTGGTTATTTGTATTTAGTTTTCCACCCAATGGGCCTTCTGGCATCAGTGATCCTGTCTTTATTTTCCAATCTAAAGAAAGTGGCACTGTACTCTTGTCCTCATCAAAAACAATCTCATGGGGTTTATCTTTAAAGAAGTTAGCCATACCACTCTTAACAACGATACGCACAGCTATGACGTTATCACCCTCACGAAGAAGCCCTGCAGGGATAGTATATCGACGCGGAGGATATTGGTAGTATGTCACACCTACCTGTTTTCCGTTTACATAAGTATAATCCATATCGTGGAACGTACCAAGCAATAGTCTGGCAGACTTTCCAGCATGTGCCTTATCAATGTTAACGTGTTGCCTAAGCCAAATAGAACCGATTATAGCCTTACCATCATGCCTTGCCCACGACCAGTTATCATATTGATTATATGTGCGCCATGAGTCATCCGAACATGAACTTTCTGCATATTTTCCACTAAGTCCAGGATCTGTCATGTTCATGATATTGGTCCAAACATCGTTAGCACGGTTATTAGCCTTTGTCTGATCAGCAATATAGGCAGAATCTGTATATAGCAGGAAAGTGCTATAGTAATCCGTATTCTTCAACGAGTCGATATCAAGCCAGGCTTGTATTGGTGAACCTCCAAGAGAAGACTGTATTATTCCCTGTGCTACCCCTGTTTCCTCATACATCTTTCTTGCGAGGAAATAGCCTAACGAAGAAAAAGTCCAAGCATTCTGCTTATTAGCATACTTCCATGCGATATTAACACTGACATCCTTTTTCTCCTTAACACTTGCCTTCGTTCTTACCTGGAACAATCGTATCTTGTCATTATTATAAGCATCTATATCCGAAGTATATTGTGGATATACACGCTCTATAGTAATATCAACATTTGACTGTCCTGAGCATAGCCAAACATCGCCCACCATGACATCCGTGAGAGTCTTGTCATTTATGGACAACGTATATGGCCCACCAGCTTTCTGCTTAGGAAGCATTACCTGCCACTTTCCGTTAGAATCTGCGGTAGCAGTATATTTCTTGCCACGAAATTCCACTGTGACTGTTTCACCTTGACCAGCCCAACCCCATACGGGGATGTCCTGTCCTCGCTGCAGCACCATGTGCGACTGAAACAAAGCGGGCAGTGTGACACCGCCCGCCATTGTTAATAGACTAATACAGGATAGAGCCAGTAGTGTTATACTTCTTGCCATTCCTGAAAATGATAATCTTGCCATTCTCTAAATATTTTCCGTCAGGCAATATACCTGACAATTTACTCTTATTTACTTCCTTTATACCCGTTGTCTCACCACTGAAACGCCAACAGTCAATCTTGACGCTTCCATTAGTACATACGAAATATATGTTATTGACAATACCTGTAAGTTCTTCTGTGAGCTCAACAGCAACATCTTCAAGTTCATTAGCTGAGACTTCTATTGTAGCAATAGCTTCTCCTTCCTGTTCCTTACGAACCTCTATAGTTCCTACTCCCGATGCTTTCAGAATAACGCTCCTCGCCGTTCCGTCACCAAGTGAGCAGTTTATACCATATACAGAAGTCCATGCATCTTTAGGTAAATTAACAACGGTATTTCCTGGAGTCGCAGTTGGTTCAATCGTCACCCCTGCACCATTGTTCATCATTTCTGCCTGCTGATTATCATAAGGATTAACACGTACACCTGTAAGTTGTTCCACACCATTTATCGTTGCAGTTTCTATCGTTAAAGGAGTAATTATAGGATTGGTAACAACTACTTTTACACCTATGTTATTTACCTGAATATTGCGATATCCTCCCGCATAGCCATTTTGATTTTCAAGCCACTGAGTATGGTAGAACAAATAATACTTCGAATTAAATTTCTGAATATGACTATGGTTATTTCCATAAGGATAACCAAGATTTCCTGGATTAGGCATTATTTCCCCCTTATATACCCAATTATTTGCGAGCGGGGTCTTTGAAGACATCCAAACAATAGAACATGGTGTTGGAGCTGTACTTGAACTATAACTTGACCAATCACTGGCAATTGTCCATCGTGTACAATAACTATAAATCCATTGATTTCCTATAAAGTTAAGTTCATTTGCTTCAAAATGACATGGAGCACTAATCTCCACGATATCCGAAGAATTAAAAGAGATAAGATCATCAGCAAGTTTCACAATACGAGCATTGCCCGGGAAGAGATCCGTACCCGACGATAGTATATCACCGCCACCGAAACTAAGATATGCCTCACCCGTACTTGGATTGATAGCTGCACCTGGATCAATAAGACTGCTTATCTTTCCTATTCCTTCTGTATTTCCGTCTATGAGCGCTTTACCCAAAGGATCACTCCACGGACCGACAGGAGATGTGGAAGTGAGCACACCTATGCCGCCACCACCATTGGTAAAATACATATAGAAGTGTGTCAGTCCATCATTCTCCACACGGCTAATGATGGATGGTGCCCATGCACGGTTTATCCAAGGTGCAATGGCCTTAACATCAATAGTACCGTGGTTGCTCCAGTTAGACATATCTTTGGTTGACATACATACGAGTGATGTTATCTTGCTATAATTGTTTGGAACAATTCCCTGCGTATAGTCAAACTGTTGCTGGTCACATGTACCATATACATAAAGACGACCATCATATTCAATGGCTGTCGGATCAGCAAAATACTGATAAGGATTTATTGGATTTCCATATCCCTCAGTCTTAGGTGAAATAGGAACTATCTCCTCTGGTTCTCCATCTTTTTCAAATACAAAAGTATAGAAAAGTCCTGGCTGCAATGTTGTCACCAGTTTCTTCGTAGAGGCATTATAGTCTTTTGTCACGTCTATCTTCTTAGCATTGACACCTTCACCCGTAACTATCGCTGATACCTTATTTGATACAAAAGGATTGCATGTTATAGTGAAATTTACAGCAACAGATTGAGGATTCAGAACAAATACAGTAATTGTCTTGCCATCATCGCTGATGTATGATGAGCCTCCGATGAGTTTATCATAGTTTACAGTCTGGCTATTAGGTTGTGGTATAGCAGCGAAACCACTTTTTGTTGTATTGATACGCGTCTTGCCTGTAGCATACTTTGCATAGTGGCTGAAAACATACGCACGTTTCCACAACTGTGTACTGCTTCCACCATGATTAGAAGCAAAGAAATCATCGAGCATATTGTAATATACATATGCAGTATAGTAATTCTGCATTGCTATTTCAATATTTTCAATCATCCTGTATTCAAACTTGAATTCACCACCGTATGCACCATATCCATAGTCCTTATAGTCCGTACCCTCAGTATAATTGATAAGATACTCTGTCATCCAGTGCGACTTGCCTAAGTTGTAGATATTCTTTGAGAAAGACACATCATTGGAACCATAGAAGTGATTACCATATAAGTCAATATTATTCTTAGCATCAGCAATTCCGAGAAGAGTAGTATTATAGTTCTTTTGCCCCCATCCAAAAGTTTCCGGACCCATAATCTTACACTTCGGATCAATTGCTGCACGGGCAGCCTTTACCATTGCAGCCATCTGCTGCGGAGTATATATACAACTCTCATAAGAAGCATTGCCACTAGCATCAGTAGGAGTATAGTCGCACTCATTCTGAATGGAAATGATGTCAACCGATGCACCTGCATTTTCCATTGCAGCACGATAACGCTCCAGATAATCAGCAAAATCTGACATCTTATCATCAAGGATAGTAGAACCCGAAGAACTATTGCCACCCCATTTTGACGGGATAAGAGGATACACCCAAGTACCGAAAGAATTTTGATAAGGTGCGGTGAAACCGTCCTTTTTGAATTGAACAGGTGGTGTCCAAGGAGTAGCAAAAACCAAAAGATTAGGATTCACCTTACGTGCCCACTTAACGGGATTACTATACTCTGGGGTCGCTCTGTTCCACGAAGATTCATCTGGACTAATGCGCAGTCGCATAATGTTCAGACCTACCTGACCTTCTCCCTGTCCCCAGAGCAGATTTACCTTTTCTTGAGTATATACATCCGCCCACTGACCATTCATGCCAGTACCACCGAAACCATCGATCTTCTGATATTTGGCAGGATTAGTAGCAATAGACACCATACCTGACGTGACTAAAGCATTAGCCTCCAACGAGTTCAGATAGGCAAAAAAGGCTAAAACGCCAAGAATCTTTGCTCTCTTCATTTCAATGTTCAGTTTTTAATCTTCAATATTTCAATAGCTGCAACATCCTTTCCGCATATCTTTTTCCTATAATGCGGTATCCCTCTGCCGTGAAATGCAATTTATCAGGCTTTCCAGGACATCCCAAAGAAGATATAGGATATGCCGTAGGTATATAGTCGTGTATATTGTCAATGATTGAATTATGCAGATAGCAACATCCTCCATCTACTTTGGTAAGCAGTTCCCCAACGAGTAGCGGTACATCCTCCGCTTTTAGCCCGAGTTCATTCAACATTCGAGTATATATGAGATTAACGCGAGAAGGCCATGTCTTCTGACCATTGTCTGTACATCCCTGATGCAACAATATACCCTTTATGACACCCACCTGTTGTGCTTTTTTTGCCAATTCCATCAGGCGACGGAGGGGTTGGTTGTCGTAATCCTTACAAAAACCTTTGAACCAGTCAGCGCTGTTAGCAATCACACTATCCGTTTTGTCCTCATCATAAAGATCAATGCTAGCACCTCCTACAGCAACATTTATAACACCTACAGTAATGGTGTCGGGCAAATTGTCTACCATGGTACGTCCAAAATAATCTGCAGGGGTAAGGCCTGTCCATGCACGACATAACGGCGGTACTGCAATATACCACTTACCCTCCTTTCGTCCAGTATTTGGCATATCAACTCCAGCCATCATTAGAAAACGTGGAGAAATACCCATAAAATCTTGCTCTTCCACTTTCGCATTTCCCTCCATATTCGATTGTCCGAAACAGAGGTAAATGTGAAAGTTAGGATTAAACCCTGAAGGTTGAGCTATCTCACCTGCAATATTTCTTCCGTCATTAAAATTTAACGCTGTGTTCTTCTCATAGAAAGAACCTACTTCTTGGGCACTGACTTTAATCGCCAAGAATAGCACCAGCAGCATTATACTTCTTACCATTCTTTACTATAACTATTCTGTTATTTTCAATATACTTGCCATCCTTTTGCATTATAGCTGCAGAATTTGAGTTAAAATCCTTAATTCCCGTTGGTTGTGGAACTATTTTCAGTTTGCATGATGTTAGCAATAATCCTTCCCATCCACTATTTACACCAGCGAACTTGATGATATAATTCCCTGGAGTCTTTACCTCAAACTCGAAAGTACGTACAGTAGCACTGCTAAGATCTGTTCCTGTTGAATTACCCGCATTAGGGGCAGAACTATAGGTATTATCCGAAGCAATGACAGTACTGCCGCTAAGAATCTGCGCCTTATAATTCGAGGTACCATTCCATGCTGCCATAGTATAAATCAACTTATACTTTCCTGCTTTCAAATTCAACGGATAATCTGCTTGAGTTCCGTATTGACAATCATTAAATCTCCAATATAAAGCCTTTGGATACATTCCTGGGAAACCAGACATTACACGAGAACCACTAGAATAAGACGTTGGATACGAATGAATAACATTATCCTCTTGTGTTACAATCCAACCTGGAGGTAATGTACCAGCAAGTACGTCTGTAAAATCAAGATTATATATTATGGTGGTATCTTTGAATATTGGTTCTATTGTAACAATATCATCAGGCATAGTAAATGTTCCCTCATTCGAAATTGTCACACCTCCATGAATAACATTCCATCCCGAAAGAACAAAACCATCGTTTGGATGTACAGAAAGATTTACCATTTCACCTTCAGCAGCCGCCTCTACGTCTGGTTCTACATAACCACCTATAGCTTCACGTACAGTAACAGCAAATTTCTCTGCTTCTTGATCTGCTGGAGTAATTATCACTTGGTCCAGATATGCATTCACTCCACCAGTATTAGTAATAGTTATTGTATTGTTACCTTTTATAAAGGAAAGTGTTACAGTAGATTTTTTCCACTCGTTGACAGCAGTCTTTTCTATTTTTGTTGATTTGGTGGTTATAGCTCTAGCAATCCTCATGTTACCACCTTCATTACCATTAGTAGTGTATCGTAATGTTACATTATAACTACCAGCAACTGAAGCATTATATCTAGCGGTCAATGCTCCTGCGGTATTCGTGCCCATTATCATGAAACCATTTCCAGAATGACCTCTCACATTTGGATGAGAACCGTAAGGGAAGGTTACACATTGACTAATATTCTTGTAATTAAGATCTTCTGCTTCCAATATCACAGATCCCTCATATGCCTCTGGCTGTTTCGGTATTTCCAAAGCTGTTGACGGAGCAACGTCGGTGCGGCGGTCTGTCTCAGCACCTGCACAATTGATGGTAAGGTCAACCGGACCATTATGTGCCACTTCTATTGTCCACGCTCCTGTTTCCGCATTCCATACAATTGAAGTTGTTGCAGTTGCGGCACCACGTCTTATCATAGTATAAGAAGGTTCTGCAGTAGCACCATTTACAATAATCCTGTCAACCACATTGGTGGTAGTATCGCAGCGGTAATTATTGAGGTAAAAGTCTATATGATCTGCATACTCTCTAATTATACCACTGCTCAGTTTGCCATATCTGAGGTCAAGGCTTGAACAGGTGTTGTACTTCAACGGTATGTTTGCGCTGGCTACCTTCTTTGCATTCAGATATGAATAAGGTGTATATGTCACCAGTTGGTTCTTGAAACGTGAAACAAAGAGATCACCAGTGCTAACTTGTTCATATGCCAAGTTAAATTTAGCTGTCTTTTGTGATTGTGAAGGGAAAGCAGTCGACCTTTGAGTTTTCTTGACCTGATTGGGGATGCTCTTTGCCACATCATCATACAATCCAGGTACCATAGGAATAGTCTTATATCTTCCTGTACTCTTGAAGTAGCAATAATTATTCATCCATTGTCCTCCATTAGGATTAAACGGATCTGTCTGCTTATATAGTCCATCATAAAGATCATCCCACACAGCATACTTTTCCTTATCATTACCAGAAGTAACATCATTTATAATGACATATTTTGTCTCTCCAACAACCTCTTCTCGTGTTGGGATATACATTGTTCCATCAATAATCTTGCGGAACATATCTATCCATGCGTTGTCGAAACCAGGGAAATGTCCCCAGTTACGCTGTGTGTATCCAGCAGCATCTGTGCTATTATTAAGATTCTGGAAGTCTTCTGTCCATATCAGCTCAGGACCATCCCATACGGCACCACCATTCTGGCAGGTCTGCTCCATAACAGTTCCTATGCCTGCTGCAACCGGATACTGGCATCCACTATTCTTACCTACCAAATCGTCAATAGCACCGTTCCAACCACAGTTGTCATAGCGTACGCCATAGTTCTTTGCAAGACCAGCAATGAACGGACCGAACGTTACGCTCTCATTGTTGTAGAAACATGATGAAGTGGTATATTTATACAGCCATAGAATTGCTTCAGGGTACTTACGGCATGCCTCCAGCAGGTCGCTGTTGCGTTTCAGCATACCAACTGGATTGAGAGGATGTGACCATATATTACCACAGAAGCTGATAGTCAGGAGACCACCATATTCATGTGACATCGGAACCAGTTTTGCGAACAGAGCTATACGACTTGTTTGCGAGCTACTGCTCTTGTCGCCCGGTTCATCAAAACCCCAGAACTGTTCTGCATAGTTCCATCCCAAAAAGTTAGGATAATTCTTGAAGAAATATTCGAAAGTTTCCAAATCATCATCCTGTATATGTGTATGTCCTCCAGATGCTGGCTGACACATAAACCACATTTTATTCTTCTGACACACTGATGCCCATGATTTATACGTCTTGATGGCATTCTGAGGTCTCTGATAAACACCTCTATCAACATCATATGCACATGACATAGAAAGGTTCATACAAACGTATGGTTTAATGTCATCTGGCACTAGGTCAATGATTTTCTGTGGATCTGCAGCATTCCACACATCAATATGCACTATCCACAACGGATGCTGTGAATCTATCGGACGACGCTCTTGCGCCCTCACCGCATTTTGAACGATGAGGGTCATCAATGCAAGGATGAGAAAACTTTTAATACTTCTCATTTCTTTATTATTTTTACTTATTGAGATTTCTTTACTTTGTATACAGAGCAACTATAGTTTCATAGAGTTCCTGCTTACCAGAGGTCTGCTTTGGTTCTCCAACCTTCTTGCCATATTCGTAAACCTGCTCAAGGGTCAACTTACCCTCTTCGAATTCTTTACCAATACCGCTATCAAAAGATGCATAACGCTCTTTAAGCATTGATGGAATCGGAGATTTTTCCATAATCTCTACTGCATTGAGCAATGCACGAGCACATGCATCCATACCGCTGATGTGAGCGATAAAGATATCCTCCAAATCTGTAGAATTACGACGTGTTTTAGCATCAAAGTTTGTACCACCTGTGCCAAGACCACCATTACGTACTATGTGCATCCATGCCTGTGTCAACTCAAAATTATCGATTGGGAACTGATCTGTATCCCATCCGTTCTGAGCATCACCACGGTTAGCATCGATAGAACCTAACATACCTACATCAACAGCACAAGCCAATTCGTGTTCGAAGGTGTGACCTGCAAGAGTAGCGTGATTCACTTCAATATTAACCTTGAAATCCTTATCGAGACCATGTGCCTTCAAGAAACCGATAACAGTCTCTGTATCAACGTCATACTGGTGCTTTGATGGCTCCATTGGCTTAGGCTCAATTAGGAATGTACCTTTAAAGCCTTTGCTACGAGCATAATCGCGTGCCATGCCAAGCATTGTTGCCATATGCTCTTTCTCACGCTTCTGATCAGTATTTAAGAGAGACATATAACCCTCACGACCTCCCCAGAATACATAATTCTCGGCATCAAGTTTAATACCTGCATCAATAGCATTTTTAATCTGCACGATAGCACGTGCAACAACATCAAAGTCAGGATTTGTTGAAGCACCATTCATATATCGAGCGTTGCCAAATACATTTGCTGTTGACCATAACAGTTTTATGCCTGTCTCCTTCATCTTCTCCTGCAGATAATCGGTGATTGCCTTCAGATTAGACTCATACTCCTCTATAGATGAACCCTCGCTAACGAGGTCAATATCATGGAAACAATAATAAGGAATTCCCAGTTTCTGCATTATCTCAAATCCTGCATCAGCCTTTTGCTTTGCTATCTCAACAGCATTCGCACCCTGATTCCATGGGAATGTCTTTGTACCACCACCAAACTGGTCAGCACCCTCGGCACATAGTGTGTGCCACCATGCCATTGCGAAACGCATCCAATCCTTCATTTTTTTACCAGCTACCACACGCTCTGCGTCATAATAGTGGAATGCCATTGGATTTTTTGATTCTGGGCCCTCATATGGAATCTTTCCAATCTGAGGGAAATACTCTTTTGCCATTTTTCCTTAAATTTTTTGTTTTATATTTTTTATTCTATAATTTCTCCATTTCATTCTTCCAACGCTCATACGCTTCTTTATAAGGCTTCGTGTCAGCAACTGGATTTTCTGTTTCTATCAAACGCAAGGTAGCGAAAGCCTCGCTACTGTCCTTGTATATACCGCAGCCTATTCCAGCGCCCTTTGCTGCTCCAACGCTGCCGTCTGTCTCATACAGTTCTATCGTTGCTCCTGTAACAGCAGCAAGTGTACGACGGAACAGTGGTGACAGGAACAGATTTGCATGTCCAGCCTTGATGGTCTTTATATCCATACCCATCTGCTGCATTATCTCCATTCCATAAGCGAATGAGAATGCTATGCCCTCCTGTGCTGCACGTATTACATGTGCCTTGGTATGGATATTGAAATTTATCCCATGAACCGATGCACCTGGATTTCTATTCTCCAGTACTCTTTCTGCACCATTTCCAAATGGTATCACCGAAAGTCCTTCAGCTCCTACTGGTACGCTCTCAGCAAGGTCGTTCATCTCTGCATAAGATATTCCTTCAGGTGCAACAGTACGTTTCATCCACGCATTTAGGATACCAGTACCATTAATACAAAGAAGCACTCCCAGACGTGTCTTGTCCTCTGTATAATTTACATGAGCAAAAGTGTTCACTCTGCTCTTAGGGTCGTAATTCACCTCACCTAACACTCCATACACAACACCTGACGTACCACCTGTTGCAGCAATCTCTCCTGGTTCCAAAACATTCAGGGAAAGGGCATTGTTTGGCTGGTCGCCACCACGATAACTTACAGGAGTACCCTCAGGTATTCCCAGTTCCTTCGCTGCCTCGGCGCTTACGTTGCCCTGAACGGCGAATGTAGGCACAATGTCAGCAATTATGTCGTGGCGGAAACCATAGTGGTCGAACAGGAATTCTGCAGGCTTCTTCTCCTTGAAGTCCCACATCATTCCTTCAGACAATCCACTTACAGTTGTTGTCTTCTTGCCTGTCAGTTTTAGGGCAAGATAGTCACCTGGGAGCATAATCTTATCGATATTACTATATACCTCAGGCTCGTTCTCCTTCACCCATGCCAGCTTTGCTGCCGTGAAGTTGCCTGGTGAGTTGAGCAGATGAGAAAGACACATCTCTTCTCCAAGACTCTTGAAAGCCTCTTCGCCATAAGGAACAGCACGAGAATCACACCAAATTATGGCATCTCTTAATGGCATACCATTCTTATCTACACATACAAGGCCATGCATCTGATATGAGATACCTATAGCCTTTACTTCTGACAAAGGTTTGGAACTCTGTTCTGCTACTTTACCGAGAGCCTGTTTTGCATACTGCCACCAACTTTCTGGGTCTTGTTCTGCCCATCCTGCTTTTTGCGCCTTGATAGGAGCTTCCTTATCAGGGCAAAATGCTGATGCTAACGTTTTTCCTGTTTTTACATCTACAAGCGAAACCTTGACGCTTGATGAACCTACATCAAATCCTAATAACATTTTTATTTAATATTTTTTCTATACTTATAAACTCTACTTCCTAAGGCTTTCCTTACCAAAAAGATACTGATTCTTGTATCCTCCGAAATCAACTACTATCTTTTCAAGCACAATACCTGGGTCGTTAGGTATGAATGTGAGGGTATGCACAGAGTCAGACATTGCTGAAATAGGCATCTCCACCACTTTCTCTATCACGCGACGGGCTATTGTGGGATAGTATTTGTCGTAGATATTCTCGGGAGCCTCATTCATATCGCTGTTGAAGTTCACCGTCACTAGCTCACCACCATCAAGTTTCAGGGAATAAGTCATTCCTCCCTTGTTGAGATAGTCGAGGGTTGATTTTGTCACAATGTGTACTTTTACTTTCCCTGTCGGCTTGTTGCTGACAAAACTGTATGTGAGCGAAGCATCCTTTATTTCTCCTGTCTGCGGCATCAGCGTCACTGCACTCAGGGTACGACCCATATCAGGTATCACCGTCCACTGTGCACCCTTGCCGTCAGTTTTGCCGCTATAGTGCTCTGCTTCAATAGAGACATAGCCCTTATTTGCTTCATCCTCAAAGATATTCTTGATATTCTCCGCACGATATACCTTCGGCTGTATGTCTGCTCTAAACGCATCGTTCCATGAAGTATACCCTATGTGCTTCTGTATCATCATGCCATCCCATTTGCCTCCAGCGATGTCCTTATTGTACTGTCTCATCAGTTCTGCATCGCGCTTGAAGGCCTTCTCACATCTCTCTGCCCAGCAGTTCATAGCAGCGTCACCCTTCTTGTGGAGGGCATTGTTCATTGCCTGCGCATAGTACATATCATACAGATTTCCCATGAATTGTACAGGGAAGAGTATCAACTGGAAGTATGCATCGCGAGCCTTGGGACAAATTCTTGCATACTGTCTCAGAGCTTGTAACTCGAGGGTCTTCCATTCATCTACCACCTGTGCCCACTCTCCTGAATCAAGGTTATAGGTCTTTGCATCGAGCATCTCTGGTGTTACACGACCTGCCAGTTTACAATATCTATTCAGGATGGATGCAGCTTCTTCTGCCTCAAACTCACCCACGATGCTTGCACAGAAAGGAGTTGTATGATTTGACACAAGCGTACTTGGTGTATATTCATTTGTTCCTTTCCATGCGAGATCCATGAAGAGTTGTATAGGATATTCCATCGGCTTTAGGTCACCTACATTCAGAATCCATAGTTTATCTATACCATTTTCGTAAGCTAATGACAACTGCTCCCACATATTCTGTATAGGTGTACAATTAAGCACTTTGCTATTACGTGGTGCTCCTACATAATCCACATGATAATAGAGTCCCCATCCACCTGGATGCTTGCGTTCCTTAGCATTAGGCACACGACGCACATTACCCCAGTTGTCATCACATAACAACATAATGACATCATCTGGAACACGCATACCATCATCATAGTAATCCTGTACCTCTTTGTAGAGAGCCCACAACTGCGGCACTTCCTTGGCAGGTTTTCCATGTACCTGGCTTATTATCTTGCGCTGATTCTTTACCACGTCCTCAAGAAGTTTGGTATTACGCTCCTCACTCATTGCCATATCGCCATCTCCACGCATACCGATAGTGATGATGTCCTCTGTATGCTTGTTGCGCTCTACTCCACCTCGCCAGAATTTGTCCAATTCAGCCTTGTTAGTGGCATAGTTCCACTGGTGTGTGTCTTTCTGGCGGCTCTTCAGGTCCTGTGCGTCAGCATTAGGGTCATCAGAATGTCCATGCCACTCCTTCTGAGAACGTGCCATCGGCTCATGGTGTGATGTTCCGACCATCACACCCATATCATCTGCCGTCTTCATATTCAATGGATCGTCGGCATAGAATGCCCATGACCACATAGCAGGCCATATATAGTTACCTTTTAGGCGAAGTATCAACTCAAATACTTTTGCATAGAATTCGTGTCCACCGAAATTTGTCTTAAAAGTATTTTTTACCCATGTAGTAAGGCATGGAGCCTCATCATTGAGAAATATTCCACGATAGCGAACAGCTGGCTCACCATCGGTGAAAACACCATTCTTGATATATATTGCCTCCTGTTTCTTTATAGGAACATCCATCCAGTAATACCAAGGAGATACACCAATTTGGCGCGATAACTCATAAATGCCATATACTGTGCCTCGTCTATCAGAACCGGCTATCACAAGGTTTCCGTCACAGAGGGTGAGGATATACTTCTCCACCTTGCCCTTAAGTGCTTTGCCGTCTATCTTTCCACTCTTGACAAATGCGTCTATCGCCTTGCTCTGACCAAGTGTGCCGACTATAATCTTTGCAGCATTGCCAGCATCGTCCAACTTTATATCAACCTTGGCATCAGCAACAGCATTAAGGTCTTTTGCCAGATTCTTTGCTGCCAGTTTCACAGCCACATTGTCGTTGTCACTAACTACGATACTCACCTCTCCGCCCTTCTTACATAGCAACATGTCGCCTTTGTCGAACAACACAAATCTGTCTGCTGCAGAAGTTGCCAGCGAGGCCAGCGCAAACGTCAAGACTGATACTGCAATTCTAATTTTTGTTCTCATTGCTTAAAAATTCTCCCGCTTATTTCGGATTTTAGGTCAATAAACTATTATTTCATGCTGCAAAGATACTAATTTTTCGCATAATTATTCATTATATAATATAACATTAACTTTTTCTCATGTATCATGTAAAAAGATATGTTACATAAAAAATAATAATTACATATTTATAGATTCTCTGTTTTTTCGTCTTTTACTATTATATCGAAGTTATCAACATCTATATAACCACCTGTTTTCTTGGTAGCATAATTGAAAATAGCAAATCTTGTTCCCATAAAGAAACGACGGTAGTCGAAACGCATTCTGAAGTTGTCGCCAATCTTCTGGAACTGCTTTCCGTCTGTGCTGTAATAGAAGGTAGCACGATCCTGATGATTAGTAAAGTCGGCTTCTATGCGCAGCCATATATTCTTGCTCTTCAGACTCAGACGCTCCTTTTCTTCTATATCTACACCTGTCACCATCTTGTCACTGTCACGCAGATTTACCGTCTGGTTAGTCAAACTCAACTCATAGTCCTTTCCGTTACGCTCAACTGTCATTACACCAGAATGTCCGTTGAATGCTGCAAATCCAGCACGGTCGCCGTCTTTCATCTTGCTGACATCCAACTCCACAGTTGCTGTACTCTTAGGTCCCATCATGCGCTGTGAAATGGTATTGTGTGCCTCAAACAGATTGTTCTCTTTGCGAGCCGTCTTCAGCCTCAGCCATCCCTTGCGCTCGCTGAGTGACCAAGCCTCGTTGATAGGGTTGTGATTCCATTGCCATTCCAGTTTCAGCTTGTCTCCGCTAAAATCGTCAGACGATACGATACTCTTTGTGTCTTGTCCGCTTACAGGACAATCCATAACCTTTGCTATGCGCCCTTCTTCGTCGCCCAGCATTGGCCATCCGTCAACCCATCGGCAAGGCATTAGGATAGGCACACGCCCTATTCCGCCTCTATCTTGGAAGATTATGCCCCACCAGCGGCCGTCAGGAGCATCAACGATTGTTCCCTGCCCTACTCCACCGTATGTGTCAAAAGAATACTCCAGTATCACCTTCTTCTCCCAAGGACCTGTGATGTTGTCTGCACGATAGCACACCTGACGACGCAGGCCTCCTCGAGGCCAACTTATCATCAGCAGATAGTAGCGCCCATCATGCATAATGGCACGACTTCCCTCAAGCAGACCGTTCTCTGTTGCGTCGCGTTGGAAGATTCTCATATTTACACCTGTGGAATCTACGTCACTTAAATCTTTCTTTAGCTGTGCCACTTCACCAGTACCATAGAATACATACACCTTGTCATTAATCTCATCAAAGAGCAATGAGTTATCATGAAAATGCCTTGGACGTGAAACTAGTTTCCAAGGCCCCTCAGCCTTGTCAGCAACATATATGTAAGATTTCCAGGGCTTATCGTTGGGTGAGAAGAGAATGTAGAATTTTCCATTATGGTAGCGCAGTGAAGTAGCCCATTGTCCTCTGCCATAGGCAGTACAGCCTTGCATGTCATAATTAGGAGTGTCCGTCAGACTATCAAATACATAACTTACAATCTCCCAATTGACGAGATCTTTAGATCTCATAATAGGAGCACCAGGCATTAAATGCATCGTGGTGCTGACCATATAGAAGTCATCCTCAACACGAATAACGTCTGGATCTGGGACATCTGCATTAATAACAGGATTGACAAACTTTTCAGCAGAAATATTGCTGATGCTTAAGAAAGTTGAGATAAATACTAATAGAAAAGCTTTCATATTATATATAAGGTATTATAAATAAGAGTCAAAAAAAGAGGTCACCATTTCACAACGCTGACCTCACCGATAAAAATAAACTACTATTAACTAACTATTACAATATAATTTTCTTACAAACCTATCGATGTTTTTGTTTTCCGAGTGCAAAATTACGAAGATTATATATATTAACCTTTCTCTTTTGTACCATTTATATCACCTTGTGTTTCAAGGTTACATTTTCATAAATATTTTTAACAAAATCATCATTTTATCGTAACTTTCATAGATTATTTTTGTTTCTTCTAAAGAAAATATTTCCTATGGCGAAGATTGCCAAAACATATGGATAATACAAATAAGGTATTATGTCAACGGAAGACACACTCGCAAGAGCAGCTCCCATCAGCATCTGTGCTCCATAAGGTATTATACCCTGCATGATGCATGAGAAAGTATCAAGGATACTGGCTACTCGCCTATTGTCAAGATGGTATCTTACAGAGATATCTTTCGATATTCCTGCGACAGAAATAATCGCAACAGTATTATTTGCAGTAAGCATATCAACAGCACTCACCATAAAGGCTATTGACAATTCTGCGGAACGTTGTGAATGAACATGCCGCAAGACCTTATCCATAATGAATCTTATGCCTCCATTAGCTCGGATAACCTCCAACAGACCACCTGCAAGCATCGTAATGATAATCAGTTCTCCCATTCCCATTATTCCATCTCCCATAGCACTCGACCAAGAAAGTATGGTATAATCACCATTTATTATGCCTACAATTCCTGTCAACAATATACCTGATACAAGAACTATGAGAACATTTATTCCTGCAATAGCGGTTACGAGGACCAAAAGATATGGCAATACTTTCCAGAAGTTTATTTCACCAATTACAGCCTCCGACCCTATTTTACTTCCCAAGAAAATATATGCTATAAAGACAATAATAGCAGCTGGTAAAGCTATACGGATATTCGTACGGAACTTATCACTCATCTTACACCCTTGTGATTGTGTAGCACAGATGGTGGTATCAGAGATAAATGAAAGATTGTCTCCAAAGAAGGCTCCACCGATTACTATAGCAGCCACAAAGGGGACATACTCTTGCAACTGATTTGCTATACCTACGGCAATAGGCATCATTGCGACTATTGTCCCCACGCTGGTTCCTATTGTCAGTGATATAATAGCTGCTCCAAGGAATAGTCCCGCAAGGATGGCAGAAGAAGGTACTATAGCAAGTGTGAGATTAACCATATCATCGATGCTTCCCATCTGTTTGGCACTATTGGCAAAAGCTCCCGCTAATATAAAAATCCACACCATCAACAACAGATTCTCACGTCCTGCTCCGCGAGCAAAGACACTCAAGCGATGCTTTAAATTACCACGTGACAAAGCTATTGCCAATACTGATAGAAATAGAAATATCGTTGTCATAAGCTAAAAATCCCCCACAAGGGAATACCTTGCGGGGAAAATTTACATTATTGTTTGTTTTGGTACTTTCTTAGAGTTTTGGTCCTGCAGCAACCAAAGCCTTACCAGCCTCGTTGCCTTCGTACTTCTTGAAGTTCTTGATGAAGCGTGCAGCCAAATCCTCGGCCTTCTTGTTCCACTCTGCTGCGTCAGCATATGTGTCGCGTGGATCAAGGATAGCAGGGTTAACGTTTGGCAGAGCTGTTGGAACCTCGAAGTCGAAGTAAGGAATCTTCTTGGTCTCAGCCTTCAGGATAGCACCATCCAGGATAGCATCAATGATACCACGTGTATCAGGAATAGAGATACGCTTGCCAGTTCCGTTCCAACCAGTATTTACGAGATAAGCCTTAGCACCACTCTTCTCCATACGCTTTACGAGTTCCTCAGCATACTTTGTTGGGTGAAGCTCGAGGAATGCCTGGCCGAAGCAAGCAGAGAAAGTAGGAGTAGGCTCAGTAATACCACGCTCTGTACCAGCCAGTTTAGCTGTGAAACCAGAGAGGAAGTAATACTTAGTCTGCTCTGGAGTCAGGATAGATACTGGAGGAAGTA
This sequence comes from Prevotella sp., assembly GCA_017475005.1. Classification (GTDB taxonomy): domain Bacteria; phylum Bacteroidota; class Bacteroidia; order Bacteroidales; family Bacteroidaceae; genus Prevotella. The sequence goes on from JAFVGI010000026.1 coordinate 28,584, forward strand.
CACCGAATGCGTCAGCAGAGAGGAAGATAACGTTCTTAGCCTCTGGACCAGCGCTCTTACCGTTTACCTTCTGAGCAATCTTCTCAATGTGGTTGATAGGATATGATACACGAGTGTTCTCAGTAACGCTCTTGTCAGCGAAGTCAATCTTGCCGTCAGCAGCTACTGTAACGTTCTCGAGCAGAGCATCGCGCTTGATAGCACCATAGATATCAGGCTCGTTCTCCTTAGAGAGGTTGATAACCTTAGCATAGCATCCGCCTTCGAAGTTGAATACGCCCTCGTCGTCCCATCCGTGCTCGTCGTCACCAATGAGCAGACGCTTTGGATCGGTAGAAAGAGTTGTCTTACCTGTACCAGACAGACCGAAGAAGATAGCAGTATTCTTACCTTCCATATCTGTGTTAGCAGAGCAGTGCATAGAAGCGATACCCTGCAGAGGCAGATAGTAGTTCATCATTGAGAACATACCCTTCTTCATCTCACCACCATACCAAGTATTGATGATGCACTGCTCGCGGCTGGTAGTGTTGAAAGCAACACAAGTCTCTGAGTTCAGACCCAGTTCCTTGTAGTTCTCAACCTTTGCCTTAGAAGCGTTGTAGATAACGAAGTTTGGCTCGAAGTTAGCAAGTTCTTCCTTAGTTGGCTGGATGAACATGTTAGTTACGAAGTGAGCCTGCCATGCTACCTCAACGATGAAACGAACACGCAGACGAGTAGCCTCGTTAGCACCACAGAAAGCATCAACAACATAAAGTTCCTTGTTGCAGAGCTCCTTGATAGCG
>JAFVGI010000027.1 GCA_017475005.1 Prevotella sp.
ATAATATATAATTTTAAAATATAGTATATGTCCTCGTCACACACCATCAATAACATAGAATAAAAATTGCAAATGTCACGCAGTCACGCAGTCACGCAGTCACGCCATTTACGGTATAAATATTTAACATTTTTTAAGTCATCAAAATACTCTTCAAAACATATTGTCGGGGTGATAAAAAAGCAGTACCTTTGTACCCAGAAAAGAAGAAGATAATTCATTAAAAATTTGCTACAGGCGCATGAAAAAAATTTTTTGGCGCATAAAAATAAAAAAGGGAGTGAGGAAGGGGAGTGAGAAGGGATGTGAATTTGGCATAAAAATCCCGGTGTTTCATACGTCAGTCATCATTAAACTTTATATTTCTTACAAAGTCAAACGGAATCTTAAGCCCATCCGTCATTTCTATAATCCGTTCGTATTCGTCTATTTTTTTGATGGTACCGACAATTTCTTTATAAAAGCCACCAGACCTACGTTGGTCAGGTTCAAAATACTCAACTGTCATTGAAGGCTGTTCTGAAAGTCTTGGCAATAGTTCTGCCATAATACGATTATTTTCCTCATTTTCAAAATCCCCCATTTCAGTAAATTCATCCCTTATAATATTTGAATCCCTGATAGCATCATCATGCCCAGCCACCGCAGCAAAAGGCGCAAACTGAGCCGCACGATTCCACATCGACATCCTCGGATGATTTTTCGGTTCGTGATGCGGCAGATTGATTATATCATCGTAATTATCCTTCTCCACTTTCAATGTCAGTTATCTGTCTAATTTGTTATACTAAAAATCCTCTTCCGCTGCCATCATAGGAGCATCATCTAATTAATATTCTCTTTGGAAAACATAGTGAAACCTCACACCATTGCTGGCTGTTCCATTCCAAGTCATTTTGTTGCCACTTACAGTAATCGTTACTACAAATGTACCGACCTCACTCTTGGCTGTAATAGAGTTTCCACTAACAGTAAAAGTACCAGATTTTCCAAATGAAGGTGCATTAGATGTAAATGTACCATTCTTTTGGATAGTAATCTCTTTACCAACTATAAGATTTTCCACATTATAACCATTTTGTTGGGTATCAGTACTCTCTATACACATCCATGTGCCGGATGCCTCAGCTATCAGTTGAGAATCTCTTGCTCCATCATCATCATTATCACTACCACAAGCAGTTACAAAAAACATAGAGCATAATAAAGCTACAAATAATGAAATAGTTTTAAATTGTTTCATAGTTATATGGTTTTTAGGTTATTTCTCTTAAACCCGGATTTACATGTTTGATTCTTTCATTCGTTCTATAAGGTCTTCAGAAGAGAATAGTGTAAACACATGATTACATATTCCGAAAGAAAGTATCTTGCGTCCTTCCGATGAATTTACCTCTCCTATGCTGACAACGACATAATTCTTTACCATAAGTTGTTGTTCCATTACTCCTTTGAAAAGCCCTCCGACGAAGGAAGAAGCCACAATTTTCAGACCTTCTTCAAAACTATTCTCTTCAGACGAGGAAGAATTATTCATTCGGTGGTCAACAGCTGTAATGAATTCATTGTTTATTGCTTCCACATGACTTTGCTTATCAGGGCAAGTCAACGCCAATGTTGCCAAAACAACAACAATAATAAGTATTGAAATAAGTTGTTTCATATCAATATAATTTTTAGGTTATTTATACAAATCTTACATCAGCCATCAGACTTCAGACATCTATCGCCTGTCCCTGTGTCAATTTATCAATTGAGTCAGGGCATTTTCTATCACTTCTCTTTCGTCACTACCTTTTGTAGATAATCTAATTAGTTTCAAGCCATATTTTGGCAATATACCATTTTTCAACTTGTCTCTATCTGCCTGAGCAGTTCCCTCTTTATGATAGCTCCATCCATCGACCTCAATTGCGAGAATTGGTTTCTTGCTAACTTTGTCATATATAAGAAAATCTATATGTGTCATTCTGTTGCTTGCATACCTTTTTTCTTCCTCACTCATTGGAGAAAAATCACGAATGAGTATATTCATGGGATAGTGACATAGTACGTCTAGGCTACCATACTTTTGTTCACTATTCAGAATGTCCTTTATCAAAGCGTAAGTTATATTTTCAGAGTCGTATTCAGACACTTTATCTTTGTCCTGCAGATATTGTTCCCTCTCTTCATCATATTGTTTATATAGCAAATCGTAGACTGAATGTATGAGGCTATCAGTTACTGTTCCGCTATTATAATCTATATAATCAATTAAATTTGTTATATAACCCTTTTGCGCCTGCTCATTTCCTGTTACTACCAAATAGAATTTCTTTTTGGCTCTTGATACTGCTACATTTAAGAGACTGGGATCATCAGCAAAGTCTGTGATATTGTCATCAACAACACTCATTATTATGATATCCTTTTCTCTTCCCTGAAATTTATGAACTGTAGCAACTTCTATCTCTCCACCAAGAGTTTTATTTATTGCATCTACCTGATTATTATATGGTGCTATAATTCCTATATCATCTTTGCTACAATCTATATTGGGAAGGACTTCCTTCGTTATTACATCAATCTCTCTTATATTTACATGATTTGTCGAATGATTACCTTTGACAGTCCTTACTGCATATATATGTTTATCTTCTCCATCATCCTTTGTCATTACCAACAAATCACCACCATAGAACTGCTTGTTGCAGAAGTTTATAATCTCTGGCGAACACCTATAATGCTCCCTTAATAATGTTTGTGGTACTGAAGGAATAATATCTAATATGGACTGTAGAAAACTCTTCTCAGAACAATTATACCCCTCATTAATATCATATTTGCTAAATATCTTGTCTAGAATATTCTTACTATCTTGAGTCACAACATTTGACAGTTGTTTTGTATCACCAACAATTATAGCATTTCTAGCACAAGTTAAGGCTAGTACACCTGTTTCGACAGATACCTGTGAAGCTTCGTCCATTATCAAGTAGTCATATACAACTCCTTTCAAACTATTTACAGATGAAAATGTAGTACTCAGCACAACAGGGAATTCATCTAAGACATTTTTCGCCATACTTAGACGGCTTTCGTCAGTTATAGTAAATGGTGTGTGATTAACGCAATATTTCTTATACAAGCAACCCTTAAAGTAACTTTCTGACTTCACTTTTATAACATTTGTCAAACGGGCTACATCAATGTTATCAAGTTGAGTTTCTAAACTATCTACATCTTTTTCGAGTTCTTTTAATTTTCTTTTGTAAAAAAGCACTCTCAAACGATGCATATTAATATCTGTACGACCCTCAATAAGGCTACGGTCTGCCTTATATCTAATGCGATATAGCCACAACCTAAACCAACTTATAAGTCTTGCTAATAACGATTTCTGTTCATCGTCTTGCAACTCGATCATAATGCGAGCTATCTTGCTTGAACATATCGTTGTATTCTCTTCCTGATAATCGCCAAAATTAGTTTTATAGTGATCCCATTCTTTTTTCACATCAGAGAGTTCCAATCTCTTCTCCGCTAGTTTTTCTTGAAGTGTAAAAGCATGTTGAACATTATATATATCATTCCTTAATTCATCAAGATATTCTTCAGACCCTATAATGTCTGATTCCCATTCATACAATTCTGTTGGATAAATTCTTCCTTTTGATTGATGTTCAACAAATGTTGATTTGTTTTCACTACGCCCCAATGGAGCCACAAAGAAGTCCATTTTGTCTTTTGCCAACTTCTCTAAAACGTTTGTGGTAGCCGAATTGTTATTGGAAACGACTATAACAGTCTTACCCTGTTTTATGATATTAGCGATGATATTCAAAATGGTTTGTGTCTTGCCTGTTCCTGGAGGCCCTTGTATCACACTAATCTGGCTATCAAATGCATTTTTTACAGCCTTTATCTGACTATTATTACACCCAAAAGGAAGAATAATATCTTTTTCAAAGTGTTTTTTTATTTTGTATTTCTCAGGTGACAAGTATGGAGCAGCACACACATCTTCATTGACAAATGAAGTGTTCTCATATAAATTGTATAATAGAATATTACCATCATCGTCTTTTAGACCGTTGCTCAAGGCTACCTCTGTAAGGTACTGAAAAACATTCTTTGCCCTTTCTTCGGCAAGACATGATTTTTCTATTTTTATGTCTGTGCCTTTATAATCATCTGTCGTGCCGCTAGCATACTTAATATGATAATAACATTTAAAACCATATGTAAAAAGTAATAGATTTACTATATTATAACATCTCATTCCGTTCGCATACACATGATAGCTTTGAGGATCTAAATGCTCAGGATTCTTCAACCACAACACATGGTTCCTTTTTATATGATATATCTTATCTCCTTGCAAAAATTTGACAATATAAAATCCTAAGGAAGATGACAGCTCAATATAGTCAATTTCCCTTGTCTTTACTTGTCCTTTTATTATAATAAGATTCTCGTTAAGATCTATCATATTTTACTCTTCTATCTTCTCAATCACCTCTAAATCTGCAGGTAACCATTTTACGCTATTCAGTTCGTCTTTTGAGAGCCATTTCGCAGCTTCGTGTTCATTAAGATGCAAGGCCTCTGTTAGCAAAGAACAGAAATAACAATGCATCGTTAGATGAAACCGAGGATAGTCATATTCTACAGTACATATAAATTCATCGACACTAATGTCTGTTGATAGCTCTTCGAGTATCTCGCGTTTCAAAGCCTCTTCTGGTGTCTCCCCAGGTTCCATCTTTCCACCTGGAAACTCCCACCAATCTTTGAAATCTCCATAACCTCTTTGAGTGGCGAATATCTTATCATCCTTGCGGATTATTGCTGCAACTACTTCTATGTGTTTCATTGTTCGTGACAGGTACCTGCCCCCTGTGTCATCGAAATATTATGCCTCTGGAGTCTCTTCTTCTATTCCCAGGGGTTGTTCTTCGTCTGGTTGGTTTTTCAGGCGGTATTTGCGTTTCGGATTTTCCTTTGCCCCGAATTTTATGAGTTTCCTTGCTGCAACCTCTATGCTCTGCCCGGAAGGTCCGCTGATATTCTTCATATCTTCAAAGGCCTTCGATGTCTTGTCAAGCATCTCGTCAACTTTTTGGAATCTCTCATAGAACATCTGCACACGATTTATCACCTCGTCAGCAGTCTTTATGATGTTCTCCTGATTCTCTATCTGCTTCACCTGCCTCCACGACATCTCCAAGACCCTGAGCATCATATACAGGTTCTGGCTGCCGACAATGATGACGCCTTTGTCATAGGCCTCTTTCCACAATCCCGGCTCGTTATAGAGTGCCAACTGCAGAGCATTTTCCGAGAAAACATACATAAGGACAAAGTCCAGCTTTCCCCTACCCTCTTTGATGTATGCACTATAGTTCTTTCGTGCCAGTTCGTTGACATGATTTTTCATAGAGACGATATGTCTCGTGAGGGCATTCTGCCGCTCCTCTTCTGTCTGTGCATTATGGTAGTCGCCAAATGCCTTCAATGACATCTTAGAGTCGATGATGACATCACGTTGATCAGGGAAATGCAATATCACGTCAGGCACCATTCTGTGTCCTTCCTCTTCGTCATACAGGGCATGTCCGGCAGCATCGCGCATCGTTGTCTGCTCCTCAAACTGCACGCCTTCTTCCAGGCCCATATCCTCCAGAAGCTGTTTCAGGCGCAGTTCTCCAAAGTTTCCTTGTGTCTTATTCTCTCCCGTCAGCGCCTGAGCCAGTTTGTCTGCTCTGTCGCCAATCTCCTTACTCTGTTCTATGGAGTGTTTTATGGTAGCATCCAGGCGCACCATCGTCTCCTTATTCTGCTGCCCGCTTTTCTCGACAGCATCCTTCATGTGTACGATATCTTCCTTCAGCGGATTGAGAATCGCCGCCAATGATTCCTTATTTTTTTCTGTCAGTTGTTCGGAGCGTTCCTTCAGGATCTTCTCAGAAGCAGTATTCATCTGTTCCTTCACAATATTCATCTGCAACTCCAGCTGTTCTTTCTGCTGTTGTTTCAATGTCTCGAGTTGCGAAGCATGAAACGCCTTTTGCTCTTCACACTGCCTTTCGGTATTGAGCACACGCTCCTGCAGCACATCTCTCTGACCTTTCATCATAAGATATGCTATCACACCACCTATGCAGCAGCCGATTATCACACCTATTATAATATATGCAGCCATACGATTTTTTTGATAATTTGTATTTCCGTTGCAAAAATAATAAAAATGCGTCAAATAATAATCATAACACAACAAAAAAATTTTGTTGCACAAAAAAAGGGACTCATTTGAGTCCCTATAGTTTTGAGGTGCGTGGCGGAGTCGAACCGCCCTGGCCGGTTTTGCAGACCGGAGACTAAACCGCTCATCCAACGCACCAAAATCAACAGTGGATAAACCTTTTAGCGATTTAGCGGGTGCAAAAGTAGTATTTTTTTCGGTATTACGCAAATTTTTCTTTACTTTTTTTTTGAAAATTATAAAAAAAGTGCCACCTCAGCCCTATCGGTCGAAGGTACTTTCGCTCGAAAATACAAATAAAAACGAAAATAATTTCCTTTTTCTTTGGTATTTTGCTCACTTATTCGTACCTTTGCACCCGAATTTTGAAAAAACGTTGCGCCTGTGGCGAAATTGGTAGACGCGTTAGACTTAGGATCTAATGTCTCACGATGTGCAGGTTCGAGTCCTGTCAGGCGCACAAACAAAAACCAAAGCGGAAATGCTTTGGTTTTTTTATTCTAGAACGTAAATCTTGCGGAGAATCGGAAACCTGAGCGGCGTACGTCTTTATCCAAGTGCATATAGTCAAAGCGATACACATAATCAATATTAAATATGTTTATGATATTGTGTATGCCTATGACTCCTTCCAGATATGGCTTTCCTCTTTCGAGGGTATACATCCTCTTGCAGAATGCCATCAGAATGTCGCTATTCTCATTCTGCGGCAGACGAGGGTCGTTCTTTGATGTGAGCCAGCCCCAATAGGCTCTGATGCCTACATATTCACGCAACTTGAACTTACGCACATAGGGTATGAGATTAAATATCTTACCATTCATCTCCCACGACCACAGGAACTGTATGAATCTGTCATTGACGAACTCGGCTGTACTACACAGGCGGAAGGAGTTATCATCAGCGACATAAGAGAGGTCTGAGGCTGGAGAAAGAAGCAACGGATATGGTACCTTACACCATTCGGCACCACACTTGAAGTTGAAATTCTGAAAGCCCCACGAACCAAGGAACAAACGCTTATAGGCGCTGAATTCCGTAGCATGATGGTTGTACTCTCCACCAAAGAGATTCTTAACGCCCCAGGTATGGGTAAGACCAAATACCGGCATCTCGTCATTGACAGGCATCTGTCTGTAACGGGTATTGTAATATTTCGCACCTGGAGAATACTCCATCCCCAAGCGAAATTCGGTTATCATTATCTTTCCGTTATGAATAGACTTGACATCGACAGAGTCTTTGCCGCTCCATTCCGAAAGAGGCTTAAAGACCAGCATTCCTGTTGCCTCATCGATATCGTGCTGAATGCTTGACAGCAGTCGCCAGCCATTATCGGTTTCATAGGTAAAGGAGAGACGCTGCTGATTATAGAATATCATCTTACTATCCTCATACCACTTAAAGGAATGGAAGATGTTGTCCTTATTGACATTGTGGATATTGCGGTCATTGAGGTAACAGATGTCGTAGTTAGACTCAAAGGAGATATAGCGACGGGGATATTCCTCAGAAGAGTATTGCTTGGGATTAAAGGAATATAAGACCTTAGCATCATAGTAATGCTTATTATATTTGAATCCATAGGCATAATATCCCCCAAAGAACCAATGTTTATCGAGGTGTGCCGTTGTCTGACCGCCAAAGCGCAAGCGGAACTTATCAACGTGGTTGCGGGAAATGAGCGATGTTACAGGTCCCACATCGAAATAGCTGGGCGTAGAAGTTGGGATATAGTTGTCTATGAGAGCCTTCGTAAGCCACGCGAATGGGCGCAGGAATTTTATATCCATAGCATATCCCAACAACCTCCTGAAGATATCCGGACGTTTTTTCCCGCTGCCGCCAGCACCCTGTTCGGGTACCATCCGATGCCAAAAAGCAGTATCCCGATACTCTGCCTTTGGCTCCATCGTAGTCTTTTCGAGCACTTTACCCGACATCAACTTGGAGGGCACTTTCGTAAGTTCGTGATTATAGAACATCTCTTCACGAGTAAAGACAGCTCTTCCCAGAGAAGGTATCAGTGACAGCTCTGCCAAAACAGTACTCTTGTCAAGCACCCACACGTCACGAGTGACAGAATCTGTCGTCACCACCAATTTCTTAAAGTCCTGACGGATGTCGAGAGTATCGATATAGTTTACCATCGACTTATAAGGCAGCCCCATGCGGATAGAGCGTACCTGATGGGTAGAGTCGTTGGAGAGCACCATAGTGCCTACGAAACCTGTATCGAAACGGTCTTTGGGGGCGAAACGATATGTGACAGTAGTGTCATTAACCTCCACCATATCAATATCATAGCGCGAAGCATTCTTGGGCGAGATAGGAGAATAAAAACGTCGTCCAACAAAACGCATCTGTTCATCACGTACATCGACATCGACAAAGATATCACCCATAATGACAGAGATTATCTGGCCAGTATCAAAAAGGTCATTGAGGCCAGAACGGCGTATTCCTTTTACAACAGTACGGCGTTTCTTCTCAAGAGAATCGACATAAACATCCTTCACCTGCTCCTCGACAATGAGGGGGAGGACGATTTTGTTGTTAAGGTCACATTTCTCAACAAAGTCTCTCAGCCAGGCATATTTTTTCACGTATTTTCGGTCGTTGCCAAGGACATCTACATCATTCAAAGCCATACGAACCTTTTCGTAAACCAAATTATGGCGCACGACAACCGAATCATCCTTACCAGCCATGACATATAATGCCAGAAAGACGAGCAGAAATATAGTGAAAATACGTTTAATGGCTGCAAAAGTAATAAAAAAAATGTATTTTCTTGTTTGTTTGGGATTTTTTTTTTAATTTTGCGGCTCAATATCATTTATTAAACGTACACGCATACGCATATGAAAAAGAAATTCTTTTTGACAGTTGTAGCTTTAATGCTATCGGTAGTAATGATGGCAAAGGGAGGTACTTTCGAGGCAGGCAAAGGAACTTTCCTGCTTAATGGCAAACCCTTTATCGTAAAAGCCGCAGAGTTGCACTATGCCCGTATCCCACAGCCTTATTGGGAGCATCGCATCAAGATGTGTAAAGCTCTTGGTATGAATACCATCTGCATCTACATCTTCTGGAATTACCATGAGGCACAGGAAGGACAGTTTAACTGGAGTGGCGACAGAAACGTTGCTGACTTCGTAAAGCTATGCCAGAAGAATGGCATGTACGTTATAGTACGCCCAGGTCCGTATGTCTGCGCTGAATGGGAAATGGGCGGCCTGCCTTGGTGGCTTCTGAAGAACAAGGACATCCAACTGCGCACACAAGATCCTGCTTTCCTCAATCGCGTAAAGGCTTTTGAGGCAGAGGTGGGCAAGCAGCTGGCACCACTGACAATACAGAACGGAGGCCCTATCATCATGGTGCAGGTAGAGAATGAATATGGTTCTTACGACACCAACAAGCCATACGTCAGCGAGATACGTGACTGCCTGCGCTCTGTAGGTTTCGACAAGACTACATTATTCCAATGTGACTGGTCAAGCAACTTTGAGCAGAATGCCCTACCCGACCTGCTGTGGACAATGAACTTCGGCACTGGTGCCAACGTACTGGACCAGTTCAAGAAGGTTAAGCAGCTGCGTCCTGACACTCCGATGATGTGTTCAGAATACTGGAGCGGTTGGTTTGACGGCTGGGGTCGTGCTCACGAGACACGTCCTGCTGATGCTATGGTGAAGGGTATCGGCACTATGCTTGAGAATGGCATTTCATTCTCTCTGTATATGACACATGGTGGAACGAGTTTCGGATATTGGGCCGGTTCTAATGTGCCAGGCTATCAGCCCGACTGCACCAGCTATGACTATGATGCACCAATAGATGAGCAGGGTGCTGCAACACCAAAGTATTATGAGTTGCGTGAACTGCTTGCAAAATATTCTGACACTAAACTGCCTGCAGTACCAAAGGCGATGCCAGTTGTATCTTTCCCAGAGACAACGCTGAAGGCTGTCTCAACACCTATCGACGAGATAATGGCAAAGCCCGCAACAGAGTCACACGACATCCAGTCGATGGAGCAGTTTGACATGGGTTATGGCAGCATCATGTACACCACCACGATGCCAGCAGTAAAGGCAAATTCTTACATCCGTATCAACAATGTAGCCGACTATGCTATTGTCTGCATCGGAAAGAAGAAAATCGGCGAGCTGTATCGCGGCAGCAATAATGAGAACACGCTGATGCTGAAAGAAGATGTTGCAGAAGGTGAGAAACTCTCTATCTTCGTAGAGGCAATGGGACGCATCAACTACTCAAAGGAGATAAAAGACCCTAAGGGTATCACAAAGTCTGTTGAGGTATTTGCAAAGGCCGGACAGCATGAAGTGACCTACAACCTGAAGGATTGGAAGGTATATCTCTTCCCTGCTGAAACAACATATAACTACGAGGGCACATTCACCGTCAGCAAGGTTGGTGACACATACCTCGATATGAGTTCATGGGGCAAGGGTATGGTATTCGTCAACGGACATAACATCGGACGTTTCTGGAACGTTGGTCCGCAGCAGACACTATTCCTACCAGGATGCTGGTTAAAGAAGGGTCAGAACGAAATAAAGATATACGACATCACAGGTCCTAAGAACCCTGTAGTAAGCGGAAAGACAAAACCTGTCATCGACGACCTACACAAGGAGTATCTTCCAAAGGATGCTGTAACGATGTCAAATAACAACAAGGAAGAATCACATCAGAAGAAAACACAAACAGCAGCAGGCAATGATGCTGCCCCAGGAGCAAAATAATTCATTTTAATTATGGCAGATAGATTATATATTTTCGACACCACCCTGAGAGATGGTGAACAGGTTCCAGGATGTCAGCTGAATACAGTAGAAAAGATTCAGGTAGCAAAGCAGCTGGAACAGTTAGGCGTTGATGTCATCGAGGCTGGCTTCCCTATAAGCTCCCCAGGCGACTTCAACTCAGTTATTGAAATATCAAAGGCTGTTACATGGCCAACAATATGCGCCCTTACACGTGCCGTTGAGAAAGATATTGACTGTGCCGTAGAAGCCCTACAATATGCAAAGCACAAGCGTATCCATACTGGTATCGGTACTTCTGACTCGCACATCAAATACAAGTTCAACTCGAACCGCGAAGAGATTATAGAGCGCGCCGTAGCAGCCGTGAAGTATGCGAAGAAATTCGTTGAGGACGTAGAGTTCTATGCTGAGGATGCTGGCCGTACAGATAATGAATACCTCGCAAGAGTCATCGATGCAGTAACCAAGGCCGGTGCTACCGTCTGCAACATTCCTGACACAACAGGCTTCCGTCTTCCAAATGAATATAACGAGAAGATAAAGTACCTCTATGAGCATGTTGATGCCTTTGCTGCCGGCAAGAGTATCATCTCAACTCATTGCCACAACGACCTCGGTATGGCAACAGCAAACACCGTAGCAGGTGTACTCGGCGGAGCGCGTCAGGTGGAGGTTACCATCAACGGTATCGGCGAGCGTGCAGGCAACACCTCACTCGAGGAGATTGCTATGATATTCAAGACTCACCCCGACCTGGGCATCGAGACAAATATCAACACCCAGAAGATATGGCCAACAAGCCGCATGGTGAGCACGCTGATGAATATGCCTGTGCAGCCCAACAAGGCTGTCGTGGGCAAGAATGCCTTCGCTCACTCGTCAGGCATACATCAGGACGGTGTGCTGAAGAATGTTTCCACATACGAGATTATGGACCCGAAGGATGTGGGTATCGACGAGAACAGCATCGTGCTTACAGCCCGTTCAGGACGTGCTGCCCTGAAGCATCGCCTTTCTGTATTGGGTATCGAAATGGACCAGGAGCACCTCGACAAGACATATGCTAAGTTCTTGGAGATGGCAGACAAGAAGAAGCAGTTGGGTGACGAAGACCTGCTCGTACTGGCTGGCGTCAGCGCTGATAGCGACGAGAACCACGTGAAGCTCGAATCTCTACAGGTTACTTCTGGTAAGGGCGTTACTCCTATCGCAGCCATAAAGCTGAAGATTGCCAACGAACTGTTTGAGGCAGCAGCAACAGGTAATGGTCCTGTAGATGCTTCTATCAAGGCCCTGAAGAATATTATCCATCGCGAAATGGAACTGAAGGAACTCACCATTCAGGCTATCAATAAGGGCTCTGACGACCTGTGTAAGGTTCACATGCAGGTGGAGCACGAAGGTACTCGTTACTACGGATTCGGTTCTAACACAGATATCGTAACAGCATCTGTAGAAGCATATATCGATTGTATAAACAAATTTAAAGTCGCAAAAATATAATGAACACACTTTTTGATAAAATCTGGGACTCACACATCGTTCAGGTGGTGGAAGACGGTCCCACACAACTGTATATTGACAGGCTCTATGCCCACGAGGTGACATCACCACAGGCTTTTGACACTCTTCGTGACAAAGGTATTAAGGTATTCCGTCCTGACCATATTATCGCAATGCCTGACCACAACACTCCTTCTGACCAGCAGGATCACATTGATGACCCTATCGGTAAGAAGCAAGTGGACACCCTGAAGGCTAACTGCGAAGAGTTTGGCATCAAGCATTTCACAATGGGTACGAAGGATAATGGTATCATCCACGTTGTTGGTCCAGAGAAGGGTCTTTCGTTACCTGGTATGACAATAGTATGTGGTGACTCACACACCTCTACACATGGTGCTGTCGGTGCTCTCGCCATGGGTATCGGTACATCTGAGGTGGCACAAGTATTGGCATCGCAGACTATCCTGCAGTCAAAGCCAAAGTCAATGCGCATCAATATCGAAGGTGAGTTGCAGAAGGGTGTGACAGCGAAGGATGTAGCACTATATATCATGGCACAGATGACTACCTCAGGTGCTACAGGATATGTTGTGGAATATGCAGGTTCTACCATCCGCAATATGAGTATGGAGGGACGTCTGACTCTATCTAACCTTTCTATCGAGATGGGTTCAAGGGCTGGTATCATTGCTCCTGACGAGACCACCTTTGCTTACCTCAAGGGTCGCGAATATGCTCCAAAGGGTGAGGCATGGGATAAGGCTGTTGCTTATTGGAAGACTTTGAAGAGTGATGACAATGCAGTATTTGACAAGGAGGTAACATATAAGGCTGAAGACATCGCTCCACGCATCACATACGGCACAAACCCTGGTGCTGGTATCGCTATCGACGGCACTGTACCAACTCTCGATTCTGTTTCTGCAGAAGAGGCTGCACAGCTGAAGAGTCAGCTCGACTATATGCAGTTCGCTCCTGGTGAGAAGCTGGAGGGTAAGCCTGTGGATTATGTATTCCTCGGCGCTTGTACCAATGGCCGTATAGAAGACTTCCGCGCTTTTGCTTCTATTGTGAAGGGCAAGAAGAAGGCCGACAACGTTGTAGCATGGCTCGTGCCCGGTTCATGGCTCGTACGTCAGCAGATTATTGACGAGGGCATTGACAAGATTCTTGAGGAGGCTGGTTTCGAACTGCGTCTGCCATCATGCTCTGCTTGTCTTGCAATGAACCCAGACAAGGTGCCTGCAGGAAAGCTGGCAATCTCTACTTCTAACCGTAACTTCGTAGGACGTCAGGGACCTGGTGCACGTACCATTCTTGCCAGCCCGCTGACAGTTGCTGCAAGTGCTGTAACAGGTGTCATTACTGACCCCAGGAAAGTTTAGAGTTTAGTGTTTAGTGTTTAGAGTAAACATATAGAAAAATGGCAAAACAGAAATTCAACATAATAAAGTCAACTTGTATTCCTATCGAGATTGACAACTGTAATACGGATCTCATTATCCCAGCCCGTTATTTGGCTTTCACCACACGTGATCCGAAGTTTTTTGGTGATGCTTTCATGCACGACCTGCGTTATGATGCTAACGACAAACCTATAGCTGATTTCGTTATGAACCAGCCTGAATACAGTGAGGCACCTCATGAGGGTGTTCACGAAATCATCGTTGGCGGTAAGAACTGGGGTTCCGGTTCTTCTCGTGAACATGCTGCATGGGCAATAGCAGGATACGGTGTTCGCGTAGTGATATCATCATCATTTGCTGATATCCACCGCAACAACCTCCTCAACTGTTTCGTGCTGCCGGTAATAGTAACACCAGAATTCCAGGCAGAACTTTTTGCAAGCATAAAGAGCAACCCTCAGACGGTTGTGACAGTAGATGTGCCTAACCAGACTGTTACTAACGAGGCAACAGGCAAGAGTGAGAAGTTTGACATCAACGGCTACAAGAAATACTGCCTCATGAATGCCCTCGACGACATCGACTTCCTGCTTGAAAACCAGGATAAGATTGTTGCTTGGGAGGAGGGAAAATAATGTTCAATAAAATAGAAATACTCGACTCCACACTCCGCGACGGCGAACAGACCAACGGAGTGTCCTTTCTGCCTCACGAGAAGCTGAGCATAGCACGTCTGTTGCTGAAAGACGTCAAGGTAGATCGCCTTGAGGTTGCCTCTGCACGTGTTTCCGAAGGCGAGAAGGAAGCAGTCACTATGATATGCCGCTACGCCCAGCAGTTGTCTTCCGCTCCAGTAGAAGACGGTGGCAGACCTGATGCTCTCGAAAGCATCGAGGTGTTGGGATTTGTTGACAACGGCAAGTCCATCAAGTGGATTACCGACTGCGGCTGCAAAGTCATCAATATGCTGACAAAGGGGTCAGAAAACCATTGTGTACACCAACTGTCAAAGACTCCCGATGAGCATATCGCCGACATCAAGGCTAATGTGGCGATGGCGCAGGAGGCTGGCCTCAGCGTCAACATATACCTTGAGGATTGGAGCAATGGTATGCGCGACAATGCCGACTATGTGTATCACATGATAGAATCGCTGAGCACTATCGGCATAAAGCGTTTCATGCTTCCCGATACGCTCGGAGTATTGACGCCGACAGAGACGGGACAGTTCTTCAAGGATATCACCACACGTTTCCCTGACCAGCATTTCGACTTCCACTCTCACAACGACTACGACCTCGCAGTTGGTAACACGCTGGCTGCTGTCCGCAATGGTGCGAAGGGTGTCCACGTAACTGTCAACGGCCTGGGCGAACGCTGCGGCAATGCCCCACTCGCTTCTGTTCAGGCATCGCTGCACGACCAGCTGGGCATCACGACATCCATTCAGGAGGATATGCTCAACGAGGTGTCACACGTGGTGGAGGGATATTCGGGCATCACGATTGCTCCGAACCAGCCTATCGTGGGTGACAATGTCTTCACTCAGGTGGCAGGAGTGCATGCCGACGGCGACAACAAGCACAACCTCTATTGCAACGCCCTCGTTCCGGAACGCTTCGGACGAAAGCGCGAATATGCCCTCGGCAAGAACTCAGGAAAGGCGAATATCGAGAAGAATCTTCAGGAACTGGGTCTGGTGCTCACCCCTGAGCAGACCAAGAAGGTGACACAGCGTATCACCGAACTGGGCGACCGCAAGGCCCTCGTCACACAGGACGACCTGCCATTCATCGTGGCAGACGTGCTGAAACACTCAGCCCCCGAAGACAAGGTGAAACTGAAAGGCTATATGGTCAGCCTTTCATACGGTCTTAAGCCCCATGCTTGTGTAAAGATAAGCATCAACGGCAAGCGCTACGAGGCCGACTCTTCAGGCGACGGTCAGTATGATGCTTTCGTGAAGGCCCTACGTTATATATATAAGGAGACGCTGGGACGCACGTTCCCAATGCTTGAGAACTATTCCGTCACCATCCCTCCCGGCGGTCGCACCGATGCCCTCGTGCAGACACAGATAACATGGCGCATGAAAGACGGCAGGGTGATACGCACCCGTGCCCTCGATGCCGACCAGACCGAGGCTGCCATCAAGGCCACAATAAAGATGCTCAACCAGATAGAGCCGGAGTATTCGAAGGAATGAAAAGTGAAAAGTGAAAAGTGAAGAGTGAAGAATTAAAAGTTAATCACTCAAAGACAAAATATTAAGCAGGAACTGCCCTCGGGTGGTTCCTGCTTGTTTTATTGTTTGAGGAAATACACCTTGCTGCTTCTTGAGCCTCTGGATGTGATTCCTGTGCCAATTGCATTGTCGAGGGAGCGCAGTTCCGCAGCGGCCTTGGTATGCGACAGCCCCGTAAGGCGTGCATAGTCGCTGACCCGCATCACGGTGTTCTTCTCCATAAAAGCCCTTGCCCGCGCCAGCCGTTCTTCGTAGGTGTATTTCGACTTGCGCAGCAGTTCCTCACCGCCTCTCTCCAGCCTGCATGCCGAGCGTGTATCCCTGACGAGCGACTTCGCCGGTTTCCACAGCACACCCGTCACCTCCAGGCTCCGTGCATTCCTTGAGCGTGGTGCCGTGTCGTCACCTTCCTCATTTTGGGTGTCCTTCAGCTTCGCCAACCGCTGCTTCCTCTTAAAGTCCTCGCTCAGCCCCACCTGTGCCTTGAACGTTCCCAGTCCCTCGATGGTGACGCTGTATCCGCGTGCCATGCGCTGTGCCAGACAGTCGGCAATAGTGCCGATGACACCGATAATCTCGCCCTCCGAGAATGTCGTGTTGCGTGCACAGTCCTTGATGAAGTCCGCATTGTCCATAGGCAGCGTCTGCATGCGATAGGTGTAAATCGTCTGCCCCTCATGGTGCAGGTCCACCATTTCCTTCTTGATATACTTTGCCATTGTTTCGGTTGTTTATGATGAAACTTTTGATTGTCCAGGATAAAACTTTCGGTTTAGTACGATGATTTTTCCGAATCACCACGCTGCAAAGTTACAAAATCCCTGTCAAATGGCAAAATTTACACTGCAAAATATTTATCTTGCAGTGAAAAAAAGTTATTCCGCAGTGCAGCATTATAAAACCGCAGTGTGTTTTTACACACTTAACTATACTAATTGGAAGAATTATCCTTACCGAAAGCAAGAATAATCATAACTAAATAAAACTTTTATCCGTATATTTCGGGGTGATGGTGGCTACTTCAGGTCATTTTTCACCGGTTCTACCATGTAACCCTCCTTGCGTAGTATTGCAATGAGCCCGTCGCTGCCCAGCAAATGGCGGCAGCCGACGGCAATCATAGTAGGTTGAGATGCCATATTCTCCTTGATGGCAGGAAGCCACGCCATGTTACGCTTGCGCAGCAGGATGTTCTGGGTCATGGCTTGGGCCGTACTGTCCTTATGCAAAAGTTCCTCTTCTTTAATGAAGTTGTACATCTTGCATGTATCATTGGACAAGTAGGCTTTGGCAAACTCACCCAAGAAGCGTTTCATCTCCCCGTTTTCAATCATTTTGATAGCGCGGTAAAGTGTGTCAGCCTGCTCCTTCAAGGACAGTTTCTCAAGGAAGGAATGCGTCTTGAACAGGGTATCGAGCGAACCATCGATATCATTTACCTTTTCCAGACCTCCGGTCTCATAGCCGCGCCTGACCGTCTCTTCGTACATTATCGTTTCAACGGTAGTAACTCTGCGAGTGCTTACGAACATAACGACACTTATTACAGAGAACCAATAGCCCGGCGTCTTCTTCCAATACTCCATGTCCTTCATCTTCCTTGTAAGGTACTTATCAACTTCTTTGAAGTGGGCGATGCTGTCGAAAAGAGGCTTGTAGTAAGCACCTTCCGGCATCATGTATTTCGGGCCCGGATTCTTAATCCACTTCATCAGTTTATCATTGCTCTCTCTTGCAGCTTTTATGTCGGCAGGATCCAGTTTATTGGGATTCATTTCCATTTCAAAGAGCACCGTTTTGACATTGCTGACTGCGCCCTCCAAGCCTGTTATTCCGAACACCTCTTCCCTTGTGAAGTTATGCCCGTCGCCGTGACAAGTTCCGAAGAGATAGGATGTCTGCGACAGTCCGTTACCGCTGACAGCCCACACCCATCCGGGGTTTTTAGATTCCTGTGCAAAAGAAACAATCGTAAATAAGATGAATACCAGTGAAAAACAAACTCTTTTCATATTTTTTTTCCTTACAAATGCCTGTTGCAAACTCACTCCAACAAATCCGGTCTTAGACGTTTCGTGCGCTCTAAGGCCTGTTCTAATTCCCACTCCTTTATTTTAGCCTCGTGGCCGGAGAGGAGTATTTCGGGTATGCCCCATGTCTCGTCGGGATTGGAGACAGGATGATATTCCGCAGGGCGGGTATATACCGGCGGCTCAAGGAGGTTGTCCTGGAAAGAGTCTGACAGAGCACTCTCCACGTCGCCTATCACGCCTGGGATAACCCTCACGATGCTGTCTGCCATAACTGCGGCAGCCAGTTCTCCGCCAGTAAGCACATAGTCGCCGATGCTCACCTCCTTGGTGATGAGATGCTCACGAATGCGATAGTCGATGCCCTTGTAGTGGCCGCAGATGATTATGATATTCTCCTTCAGGCTCAGCTCGTTTGCCATAGGCTGGTCGAATTTCTCACCGTCGGGAGCCGTGAATATCACCTCGTCATAATGCCTCTCTGCCTTCAGCGCCGAGATACACGCATCCAAGGGCTGACATTGTATCACCATACCCGCCTTGCCTCCGTACGGATAGTCATCCACGCGGCGCCATTTGTCGGCGGTGTAGTCGCGGAGGTTATGAACGTGTATCTCTGCCAGGCCCTTGCTCTGGGCACGCCCCAGGATGCTTGTGGTGACAAAGCCCTCAAGCATCTCAGGGAGAACTGTTATAATGTCGATTCTCATACTTCTATTCCTTATTCTTTGTGTCCATGCATATTGTCACAGGACCGTCGTTGAGCAGTTCCACCTTCATATTGGCGCCGAATTCGCCCGTCATGACAGGTTTGCCGAGTTCGCGCTCCATATCCTTCACGAAGGCTTCGTATAGCGGCACCGTCACCTCATGGCTGCCGGCACGCAGGTAGCTGGGGCGGTTGCCTTTCTTGTATGATGCCCACAACGTAAACTGCGATACCACAAGGATGTCTCCCCCGATGTCGAGGATGCTTTTGTTCATCACTCCGGCCTCATCGTCAAAGATGCGCAGGTTAGCAATCTTGTGGGTCAGCCAACTGATATCTTCTATGGTGTCGGCATTCTCACATCCGAGGAGCACCAACAATCCCTCGCCGATGCTGCTCCTGACGGTTCCGTCGATGGTGACGGAAGCATGCGAAACTCTCTGTAATACTGCTCTCATTTGTTATTTACGACCCCACCCCAGCCCTCCCAAGGGAGGGGGTTAGGTTCAATTTTCAATGTTTAATGTTCATCACTTCTTTTACAAATACGGCATCCAGCGTGTATGTGGCGGCATCGTTGGTGGCGCGTATCGGCATCCTGATGCGGAGGTCTTTGTTAACTATATCACGATATTTTTCCTTGCCCGTAAACCAGTAGGCATAGGCCTGCAGCCTCGGGATGCGGAATTTGTTACCACTAATCGTCAAGGCTTTCTCTTTATATTCGCAACACATGTCGAGCCACGTCTGCTGCCACTTAGCGGCTGTTGCCTTGCTCTCATTCTTATTACTGAAAGGCATCGACAGCATCATCTCCACCATCATCTCAAATCCGCCCATCAGCGGCAGCAGGTGGTTGGTATTCTGCATGGCCGTGTCGCCCTCCCATGTTATGATGCCCGTCGCAGGGTCGTAGCCCAATGCCTTCGGTCCGGAGAAGATGCCATGAGGCAGGCTGTTGATGCTCTCCATACCACGTTCTATCTTGTCGCGGTATTTCGTATTCTGTGTCCTCTCCCACTCCGTAAACCAGTTAGAGGCATACGCCAGCCAGTCAGGTCCTATCCTCAGTCGTGCCGGAGCCGTGCATGGTGTCTCAGGGCTGCGCGGTTGTGCCAGACGCATCGGGTCAAGAGTATAAAGCAGTTGGTCAGCATCCACCACCTCGTGCATCACGTCACCCATGCGTTCGTCTGCCGTGAGGTAGTAAAGGAATCTGTTCCAGAAGGCCTCCGAGATGCGCGCCTCCTTGGCGCCGCATCCCCAATGCAACACATTATGACGGGTTCCAAGGCCCTTATGCGGCCCCATGTGATAGCAATCAACCTCTGCATTATGGCGCGTCATTGCCACAGCCATTCTCCATACTTTCGGACAACCAGTACGCAGGAATTCATACCACAGCATGGCAGGTGTACCCAGTTCCGTATTGTCCCACGCAAAGCCACCGACATCATAGAACCAACGCAAGCCACCATCACCCTCGCCGTTACCTCCAGGCATACCGGCATGCATCACATCGCCATAGTTGAAGTATCCGTACCAGCCGTTACGCTCCACCTCCTTGGCATAATAGTCCGCAATGTCATACAGTTGTTTGTCGATGGCGCTGCCGTCATCAAGGCTCCATATTCCGAAGGCACGCTTGCTGTGCAGATACTCACGCGGCATGACATACTGCCTGTGCTCCGCTACATCACCGAGGTGCTTACTGAGGGTGTCTATCGACTCATCATAATTATATACATACACCACCGAGGTGCGGGCGATGCCGTATGCCGTGCTCATTCCGGGCTGCACATCTTCGTATGCCGCCTCCAAGGTATGGGCGATGGTGTCGTAGTGGGCAAAGTCCATCTTCTCTGCTTCGGGACTCCACAGATACAGGCTCACCGTCGCAGTATCGCTGCGGGCATTGTCCACCTGCAGGGTCGATGGGTATGACTGCCAAAAGTCATCAAGATGGAAGGCATAGCTGCTCTCCTTGTTTCCCAATGCCACAACGCCGGGAGCGCGGCGGCCCTCAATGGTTCCTATCCACGGACTCACCTCCGTAGCCCTTTTCCTTATCGAGAATCCGTTTGGCGACAGTTGCGACAAACGAAAACCGTCCCACGCCGCGATATTGTCCAACACGAACTTGCTCATCGGGTCTTTTGCATTGCCGTCATCGTCAAGGAATATCGGTCTGCGGGCAAACAGAGGTTTTACGCCCATCACCTCCCTGCTTGTAGAGTCTTTCAGGAATACCACCTTCTTCTCGTGTAGCTTTCCGTTCATAGGAACCTTGAAGCGCAGGGCCAACGACTGCAGACCGTTGTTGTTTGTCGCGCTGTCAATGAAATGCGTGATGACAAACTTCTCTTCGTTGCTACCTTTATATATATAGTGGCGCATCACAAAGTTGTCGCCCTCGTATTTGGTCACGCTGCGTATCTTTCCGTCATACTCCTTGGTGGTTTTCTTTATAGGTAATTTCCTACCATCCTGCTCCAACCAACACTCCAATGGTTTCTTCTCTGTCGTTGCAGACGTCTCCGGCACGATTGTCATAGCGCGCCATTTCACACTGCCGTCAGGCCAGTATGCCATATTCCACTGTTCCGACGCCTGAGTGCATTTTACACTTTCCTTAGCCCCCATCTCCCCTTGCAGGAAAGGTATGCCAAATGTCTGTGGTTTCTTGTATTGCGCAGGAAGAGCTATTTCCTTACAACTGGTGCTCGGCAACTGCCTGTACGAGAAATTCTTCATCTGTGCATGCGCCAGCGTTGTCCTGAAACCGAAATATCCTTCCGTCAGCGGATGCATATCTATGAAATCCACGAGGCACTCACCATCGATGATATACTTTACCCTGCCGTCAATCTGTTCCAGCCGAATGTGATACCAATGGTCAGGCTTTATCAGGTGCGCCTCGTCAGTATATTCTCTGAGTATGGCGGGGCGGTATTCTGCCTGCGTTATGCCCCGGCGGTCGCCGTTATATCTGCGGAAGCGTGTCGTCTTGTTATAGTTGCCACCGTAGCCCATGTAGTACATCGTCTGGGCGTAGTAGTCCACAAACTTGCCCGACTTTGCACCACCCGATGCCATCCAGAAGCAGTTCAGGTCCGACACCCTTTCGTCACTAACAATGCGGGCATCATATTCTATCACCACGTTCCCCTGCAGCTTCTGCCTGTTCCATAACGTCAGCCCGCCTGGCGCATGAATGTCAGCCACGCTGTCACCGAGCCATTTCACGTAACCATCCTTCTCAGCCTCCACACGCCAGTTACCAGCAGCCATACAACCGACCGCAAACAACATCATAAACAAAAGTCCAGAAACACGTTTCATGTTTGCAAAGATAGTCATATATACTCAAAAAAACAAAAAAATATTGAAATAGCAGCAATCTTATTATCAAAAGTATGAATATTATTATTTTTTTTATTACTTTTGCAACCACAAAATATAACAACCTAAATATATTAAACAATTATGACCAAAAAGACCTTAATGTGTTGCACACTGTTTTGGCTGACATCGATGTCTGTCTTCGCACAAATGACCTTCACTCTTGGGGGCATAACCTATGGTGATGTAGCAGAAAGAGATTCCAAAGGATTTACTACCATAACCCTACCCGCTGGCACAAACCCCAAAGGACTGATTACTGCTGTGCAGATAGACGGCCAGACTGTTAGTGCCTCAGAGGTAACGCCCAATCCTACTACTACAACCATCAACTATGATGAGTTGAAGGTATTTACCTACAACAATAAAGCCTACGGATTCCGTTTCGTCGAGGATGTATGGTTCTGCGGTGTATTCTTCTCCGACTGCCACATCAATCAGGGCAGTGGTCATGATGGCACCAGTCAGGAAGATATGGCCACAATAATGAACAACATCCTCAATATGGGTAAAGATGGGAAAAAGAAAGTCAACTTTACCACAGCAGGAGCCACCCATTTCGTACCAAAGACCAGCATAGTATTCTGTCTCGGTGACATAGACCAAGATAAGGGCGATGATGGTAGCAGCGGTAAGCACAACAACTTCCTTAGCTGTACTGCAGACCTTGCCAAAGAAGCCGGCATACCATTTATATTTATTGCAGGCAATCACGACTTGAGTCCAGACTATTGGACGGGAGACAACCCAGACAAAGGTGCCACATCAAGCGGATCAGGTGCTGATGATAAGACCATCTCAGCCATTACTGACAATAACACTCATTGGAACAACGCAGGTGTCTTTGATGAAAACATTTCTTATTTTATCGATAACAATCATTCTAGCGATTTCCAATCAAAGCCTTTTACTTTTAAGTTCAAGGACGTACGTTTCTACTGCGCTCAGACATATTGGTTTCAGAAACTTTACAAAAAGCCGGGATGGTTCACAAATGCTACCTACTACGCTCCTGACGGTGTCATTTCAGCACTTAACACCTTCGTAGAGAGTCATGCTGATGAAGCCAGCGTTTGGATGCAACATTATCCCTGGCTGGCAGGTAGCGACTGCAACCGCTGGTGGCTTGATCAGAACGACAAAGGACTTTATATAACCACTAGCGATGAGTCCCTCTATGGTTCTCACACATCTGGCATAGCATATAACGATGCGAATTCTGCCAACACATTGAAGAAAGACCCGCTGTCAGCCATCATGATGAAGGCTGCAGGAAAAGTTGATGGTAAGGTGCAGCACTTCTCAGGCCATTACCATCGTTTCTATGATGCTACATACACCAATACTGTTGCATCAGAAAACAAGGTACATGACTACACCGTAGCAGCCAACGGAAACACCGAGCAGACGAACAACGCTTTCGTCGTTCTCTTCAAACGCGGGGAAGGCGTGAAGGAAGTCATACAAACTCAATTCTAAACAACATTACTAACAAACCATAAAGAAAGGGAAAAGATTATGAAACTCAGATATTATATTCTCGCAGCTATCATGCTGACAGGTTTTGCTGGTAATGTTATGGCACAGAGAGACATTACGAGTCAATATATCACCAACGCCACACTTGCCAATGGCACGTCGGGTTGGACTGTAAACAACTTTAATGATCCACGACAAGGTATCAACACCGTGGGTTATGCATCAGAAGCATACGCAGGATGGAGCAACTTGGACGTAACCTCATACTCGCTTAAGCAAAATATCACTCTTCCTAAGGGAAGTTACCGCCTTGTGAACTACTCTTTCTTCCGCCAAGGCCTAAGATACAATTCTAACTCTAGCAAGTCTTTGGCTTATTTAAAAGCCGGCAATAAGAAAGTTGCCATAAAAACACTTGGTAGCATCAGCGGAATTCCCACCGATGGAGACAACGGAGGGTATGCCGATACGCAGGCAGAAGGAGCAAACTGCTTCGACTCTAAGATGTACCGCAACGTTGTAGAATTCGACATCGATGCTGATAACACTACCATTGAAATTGGTCTTGAGGGTACCTTCGACCTGAAGCAGTCGTGGTGTATTGCAGGTATGTTCGAACTGTTTGACCTGAACGATGCTGCTTCTGTCAGTTCACCTACAGACGTGACTTATGCCATCACCAATCCAGGATTCGAATATCGTAACCTTACAGGATGGACTGCCAATGGCATAGTATATCAAAATAACAATTGGGGCAACAAAGTAGGCATAGGCTTTGTTGAGAGATGGAACGGAAAAGCCGGCCTGCCCAATTCCTCGCTCACACAGCAGCTAACAGGCTTACCTAATGGACTCTACGAACTGTCGGTTTATGGTCACAACATAAACCAGAACAAAGGAGACGCCCCCTCTGCAGGCTTCTTCCTCACCGCAGGCACAGCGCAGACAGAGATTGGTGCTTACGGAGAGTACAAGGTGCGTGCTACCGTCACTGATGGTTCCCTAAAGATTGGTCTGAAACTTGATGGTTGCACAGGCAACTGGATTGCAGCAGACCGATTCTCCCTGTTATTTTATGGCGACCCTGACGCTGCACTCAGAGACCTGCTGGCAGGTTACATTACCGAAGCAGAAGACCTTCTTGCAAGCAGTGATGCCACTTTGCTTAGCACATCCCAGAAAGCAACTCTGCAACAGGCTATCGATAATGCTAAAGCAGCCACAACCGACAACCTCAGCGAGAATGTTGATGCCATTTATGATGCCATACAGACTGCACACCAACAGATACAGGAAGTAAAAGACATTCGCGTGCAGATGATTGCTGCTTTAGAGCGTTTTGAGAATGACTACAACCTCGCTGACGGCACTGATTACCGTCGTTCTACGATGAGTGCTGCGGCATGGACAGACTTGCTTAGTGCAGTAAATGACGTGACTACTGCTCTCGATAATGTTTCGCTCATTTCTGAATATGCTGCTCGCAAAGATGCTCTCTTGGCCCAGATGGATGCTACCGATGCTTCCCTGCGTCTCTTCAAGAGCTACAAGGCTATGGTAGCTGGTACAAAGGAATTCAATATCGCTGAGGGTACGACATACGATGCCAGTGGATATATGGATACCGACGCTACCCAACAGACCGCCATTGATGCTCTCAACACCGCATTTGGCAAGTATGCCTACTCTCAAGAAGGTGACTTTAGTGCCGGAGCATTCCTTGGTGAGAACCTTGACTTCAGTGCTGCAGAAGGTGCTGCACTCAATACCGATAACAATAATAACATCCATGAAGTTACCGGATGGGATGTATCGTATGCCGATGCTGATACCTGGGCTGTACTGCAGACCCACCAGTCTGCCAACGACAACAAGCTCTATATGCGTAAGAACTGGGGAGATGCATCAACAACGATGACTGTTACGAAGCAGAAAATGCTGCCAGTGGGCAAGTACCGTCTCTCCCTGTATTGGAACAGTGATATGGCAAACATGGCAAACCTTTCGCAGTTTAAGGTTGGTGAAAATGTTACTACTATCGGCAAAAACACTGATGCGACACTTACCTATGACTTCGAGATAACTGGCGGAGCTCAG
The DNA here is from genome assembly GCA_017475005.1 of Prevotella sp. Taxonomy (GTDB): domain Bacteria; phylum Bacteroidota; class Bacteroidia; order Bacteroidales; family Bacteroidaceae; genus Prevotella. The sequence continues at coordinate 25,921 of JAFVGI010000027.1, forward strand.
CCCTTCGACCTCGTAATTGGATTCAAGAGAAATGGCACAGGAAACTCTCCCGCCCAGATTATAGTAGATGATATAGTGCTGACATACAGCCATCCTTTCTTGCGGGGAGATGCGAACGGTGACAACAAAATTGATATGTCTGACGTGACATCCATAGTAAACCATATCCTCGGAACTCCTTCCGGCACATTTAACGCCGAGGCTGCAGATGCCAACGGCGACGGCAAGATAGGCATGCCTGACGTGATGTTCATAGTAAACAAGATTCTCAACGGAAAATTCCCGGATAAGTGATAGAGCAAATGAAAAGATTTTTGAATTTAATAGTAGTAGTTTTAGCATTGCTGGCGACTGCAATGCCGGGACATGCTATAAACTACTCTATCTATCTCACGACATCAAATGGATTTAGTCAGGTGAAATCTGCAAAAGATATCATCGGAGGCGACGATTACTGCTACATCCTTACTTCTTCAGAGCAACCTGACCTCATTGTTGGTGTCGGTCCATACGAAGTGAAGCCCGACTGGGCAAGCGAGGACACAAAAGCCCTTCACTACAGGACTGTCAGTTCCAATCCTATGTATGACCTGTCCAACTTCTTCACCATAGAAAAGAGCGGAGATTATATCGGGTTGCGGAATGTGATGTATAGTTCCAGTTTCTTCCAGACACACGACAATGCTGGTTTCATGTATGTACTCACATATACTGAGCCGACATTAACTGACTGGTGCTACCTCACCCCAACGTACCAGAATGGCTACTGGCTATTCGAAAGCGGTAAGTACCCGATATCATCCGGCAACTGGGCTTGCGGATACCTCGGTCCTTGGAATAAGGTAGTCAAGACTGGCGAGCCATTGGCACTCAACCGCAGGAACACCACTGATGACGAGGCGGGGCACTACCGTCTGTATCGCATTAACAAGAAGGCGCTCTTCGATAAGCACAACCAATTATGGAAAAGCGTAAAAGCATCTTCACCTGTTGACCTCTCCGGCCTCATCACCAATCCATCGTTTGAGACTGGCGACGAGACAGGATGGACTCTGAGCGGTAAAGACCCAAACGGCAACGACGAATTCAAGGTCCGCGACTACAGCATGTCCGATATGCAGGGCACATATCTGATGAACGCCTCCCAATGGTGGGCTCCGTCACTCAGCGTCAGCCAGACAGTAACGGGTATCCCCAGCGGCATGTACGAACTGTCGGGAGTCGTAGCAGCATTGGCTGGAAGATATGTCACCTTCTCAGGCAACAACATCACTACGACGAAAAGCGGACAGGGTGAGGTCACGGGCATAAAAGTCACAAACAACCTAAACATTACCAATGGCAAGCTGCACATCTCTGCAGGCAGTACCAGCCAATGGTGGGTGACAGGTCATGCTAGTGAGACGCAGACATTCTTCAGGCTCGACAATGTGCAACTAAAGTGCAAGGCTCTATTCCTCGATGGTTATGCTATTCCCCTGCCTAATAACAGGACCACAAAGCTGATGCCCGGACAGTGGTATTACTACGAAACGGGCATAAAGGCTGACTACCACCTCTCCGGCACCGTCAGCAAAATCATCTACAGCGCCGACGGCTACAAGACCCTGTCGGAGATAACTACTGCGGCTGCCGAGAAGCAGATGACGCTGCAGCGGGGACGCACATATTTCCAGACTACGTCCGACAACGCTACCCTTTGCCTCACGCCATGCCGTGAGATACAACAGGGTACGTTCACGGCTGTGGCCCTTAACGTTGACGGCCTGCCCAAGGAACTTGATTTCGGGATATTTGGAAAGATTGATCTGAACCCTGACGGCCCGGGAAGTGACGGCACGAGGAAGATAAGCCGTTACCTCTCTTCAAAGAACTACGACTTCATCGGCTGCTCTGAAGACTTCAATTATAACGGCTCGCTGATGGAGTCGCTGAACGACCGGTATTGGTGTGGCACAATCCGCAAGACCCTCAGCGTGGATGGTCTCAACTATTGGGACCTGATTCAGGGAAAGGTTCACGTTGATACCGACGGTCTTAACCTGATATGGAAGTTCAGTAACATCTCTGCCAACAACGAGAGCTGGACGGGCTGGTGGGACACCGAATCGACCGACGGCAACCAGTATGTGAACAAGGGCTACCGCCACTATGACGTGCAGCTCAACGGCGGCCCGACCATCGACGTCTTCATCCTCCACATGGATGCCGGCGACACCAATGCCACATGGTCACGCGAGTCGCAGTGGCGTCAGCTCTCTGATGCCGTCAACGCCTCCGATGCCACACGTCCGAAGCTCATCATCGGCGATACCAACAGCCGCTGGACACGTGAGGACATCAAGAGCAACTTCATGGACCGCCTCAATGACAACCTTACCATGAGCGACGTATGGGTGGAGATGTACCGCAACGGCATCTATCCTACCGTCGGCACAGACCATCTGACCGACCAGAGCGACCCGACGAACTTCTCGAACTACGAGGTTGTTGACAAGATTATCTATATCAACACCAAGACCGACAACAACGCACTGCTGATACCGCAAAGTTTCCGCATCGAGCAGGACTACACCTACGGCAACATTGACGGTACCGACGACACCACGCCTCTCGGCGACCACCGTCCCGTAGTGGTGGCCTTCCAATACTTCGGCCTCGGCGACGTCCTTCCATACGTGGAGCCCATCCTTCGCGGCGATGCTAACGATGACGGCGAGATAGACATGCAAGACGTTACACTCATCGTGAACTACATCCTTGGCACTCCCGCCGAAACATTCAATGCCGAGGCAGCAGACGCCAATGGCGATGGCAAGATAAGTATGCCTGACGTGATGTACATAGTGAACTACTTGCTCAACGGCAAGTTCCCTGACGAATAAGTAAGCCTTTTGTGGCTGTTTGCCTTATATTTATATAAAAAGGAGAAAAAAATGAGTTTCGCACTTAACTTTTTCTCCTTTTTTGCGTATTATATGTAGAAGATGTCTCCAAAAGAGTTTGAAAATATTGTTCCGGCACTGAGGCCTTTGATGGTTAAGGTGGGACGCGATTTCTTCGGCAACGATGCGGATGCTGACGATGTTGCGCAGGAGGGACTCATACGCCTCTGGAGATATTGCGAACGGCTCGATACACGACGTAACATGGAGGCTCTGGCCGTTAAGGTGGCAAAAAACATCTGCGTGGAGATATACAGAAGAAGGAACACCATGACGGTCACACTGCAAAGCGGAATGGAAGGCGATGAAACCTACGCCGGTGCCGATGCCGACATTGAGGCCGGCGAGACACAACAGAAGATTGACGAGGCGATGGAACGGCTGAGTCCGCGAGAACGGGAACTCTTGAGGAAGAGGCACATCGAAGGCCATACGGCTGAGGAGATAGCGACAGAGACGGGCATCCCGAAGCCCTCGGTGAAGAGCATGATCTCAATGGCAAGAAAGAAACTGATTAAGGAACTTCAAAACAAACTGCAAACATGAACAGACAACAACATAACGACTACAATGACGAGGCGCTCTATCAGGAGATAATGGCCGAGCTCGACAGCGGTGCTGCAGAGTACGACCGCCTGATGGCCAGCGGCGAGGCTCCGGCGATGAAGTCTGCTCTCCTGCCCTCCCATAATAAAAAGGAGACAGGTGCCGTGAAGTGGTATGCTGCTGCCGCTGCAATTGCCGGACTGCTCATCGTCAGTACCATGATGTTTATTGACAGACAGGACATGGCCAAGCAAACCGCAGTCACCGTTCCCGCCAGAGAGGGAAAGCACCTTGCAGAAAAGAAAACCTCCGTACCGCACATGGAGAATACAGACAGCGACATCTACAAACTCACGGCAAGGATGGAAGGAAGGCTGAAGAGTCAGCCGCAACGGAAGCCGCAGTCCGCAACTGTCCCCACTCCATATATCTATACCGCCATGCTGCCGGAGGTGGAGTTCTGTCCCGAAAGCAACGATGATGTCCGCAACAATGCTGTCAGTAACAACAATGTCCGCCTGCCGCAGGTGAGGAAGGAGCGTTCTTTCGCCCTGGTGTGCAACGTCATACTGCCCGACATAACGGCATACGCTGATTCCACGATATTCACGAGCGGCACCGAACTGATGGTGGCGTGCGACGAGATAAGCTATAACGACTCAAACTTTTAACCAACCCCTTTTAAAACGCATTACACTATGAAAAAGATTTTCCTGACATGGGCCATGTGCCTGTTTATGACTGCGACATTCGCGCAAGTTGTTTCTGTTGAAGCCAAGCCCGTTGACGTTCCCGAGCAGATGGCGGAATATCCTGGCGGCATCAGCGCCATGATGAATTTCCTGCAGAGGACTCTGAAGTACCCCAAGGACTGTGAGAAGGATGGCATCGAAGGGCGAGTGATTCTGAGATTCGTAATCAACGAAGACGGCACCATCGCCAATATTGAGCCTCTGAATTCGCCCGACGAGCGTCTTACCGCCGAGGCCAAGCGCGTAGTCAGTCTGATGCCTAAATGGACCCCCGCAAAGGACAAGGGCAAGATAGTAAAGATGAGATACAGCCTGCCCATAACCTTCCGTCTGCCCGACAAGCATAAGCAGACCCTCGACAAGGATGCATGCGAAGAGCTCTCGCGCCAGATTGCAGGCAAAAAGGATAATCCGCGTGGGCTGTACAGGCTGATGGGCTTCTCCTACGAAAACGGCACCGCCGACAAGGAGGCGCACATAGAACAGTACAAATACTGCACCGACAGCACTACACTGCAGTTGCAGATACAGAAAGACGTGGAGGGAGAGAAGCCGGAGTTCTGGATGACAATACTAAACCAGGACCGCCGTCCGCTGAACTATACCGGCAGGATTGCCGACAAGGACATCAGCATCTTCGACAGCAGCAGCAAGGGCTTCAAGCTGCGCTGGCACAACAACATCATGAACAACGAATACATGCCCATGGGCCAGTATATCAACGAGCTATATAGTTCCGACTACAAGATTAGTCCGAAGATACAGCGCGTCATCGACCTGCTGAAGATGAACTATACGCACGGCGGCAACAAATTCTACGGCTGCTGGCACCGCGTAGGCATACTGACAAAGGTTGACGGCATGGACATGCTGATGCCCGGACATCAGGATATGTACCAGATATTCGACAAGGACGTCTATCTGCACTTCTACGACCTGGTTCCAAGCCGCATGTATTCCTTCTGCATCATGCGCCCCATAACCTACAAGTCTGACAACCTACTCATACAGCACGGCGGTGAGAGTCGCATAGAATGGGTGGACGACAACACCTTCCACCTGCTCTTCGACCGTGGCGACGGCACCATAGTAACAGAACTGTGGAAGCGCTCCGGACTGCCAGAGAATTATCAACAGGCTTTCGGCACCGACGTACCGGTGTATAAAGTCCCCGCAAACCCGCTGCCGAATTATTTCGGGATGTCCACACCTTCGTCACCCCTACGAGGTGTTAGTAAATAAAGGTTAATCATAGGTAAGTGTGCACCCCCTCTCGTTGAAGTCTGAGAAGATAGCAATGAGAGGGATTTTCTTGTGGTTGCAAACAAAATGCAAACTGTTTATCTTGCCGTACTGATGATTTTTATGTACTTTTGCAATGCTAAAACGACAGATATGGAGCGAATACTTATAATGATTATGACCGGGATGTTGCTGCTCTCCACGTGCAGCGACAAGAAGAGTGAGGAAACTTATTTCTTGCAAGGTGCATGGGTTCTGCGGCATGTGGAGTATCCTATCGGGAGAGAATATGACTATCCGCAGGAAGGTATGACTTTCTGCCGCGTCTATGACCGCGACAGCACTATGTACGAATGCCGTATGTCTGAGACGGCGACGGGACTGATAATAATGCCGTGCATGAAGGCTGACATCATGCTTGCCGACCATGGCGACCGTCTGCTGTATCTGGAGGGCGACAACCCACGGCCGCTGACAGTCACAAATGATTCCATCATCGTAATACAGCGCAACGGCGTGCTATTTACATGGAAGCGAGCCAAGGACATTGAGGAACAGTGGAGCAGCGACATCTGCGAAATAGTCAGTGCCGACCTTAAAGGCAATGGGGACGGCGACGGCAGCCTGCACCATTATATGCTCTCGGCAAGGGAACAAGAGCAGGAGAATGTGATACAAGGGTTTATATGGTTCTCTGTAGTCATTATAATAATGGTGTTTGCCATAGCCCACATTGCCGTCAGCAACCGCAGGGAGAAGCGACGACTTATGCTACAGCTGAAACAGATTCAGGAAGTGCAGGAGAACCGTCCGCAGGTGATAAGGCAGGCTATGGAAACGGTGGAAGGAGAATTTCTTGCCTCCGACGACTACCAGTCGCTGCTGCGACGCATTGCCTCGGGGCAGCGGCTGAAGGAAGAGGAATGGGATGGCATAGAATCGCTGACAAGGCGTGTTTGGCCGGGATTCAGCAGCCAGTTGCGCTCACTTTACCCGATGTCGGAACTGGAATATCAGGTCAGCATGCTCATCCGTCTCCGCATCCCGCCTACGGACATCGCCGCCGTATTGGTGCGCGAGGCAAGCACTATCAGCACTGTGCGCAGCAGGCTATATAAAAAGGTGTTCGGCAAGAAAGGCGGTGCCAAGGAGTGGGACGAATTCGTCCTTTCCATCGGCATCTGATCTTGCTGCAAACAAATTGCAAAGCCCGTGCAAAAAAGATGCAAAACGGAAATGTTGCAAGGACCGGAGAAAGCCCGTACCTTTGCACCGGGCAAACTGCCCAAAGTAGTCTAATCAAAAAATTTTAAAAACCTAAAGTTATGAAGAAAGCAATGATGATTTTTGCATTGGTACTCATAAGTGCCGTGCAAGTGAGCGCACAGAATGTGAAAGTTGACGACAAGGAACTCGTCGGAGTTTGGTATCTGGAGTCCATGCAATGGGAGGGCGAGAAGAAAACCGTATGCGGCAAAGCGAGCGGATACACCCAGTTCAAGTTCTATGGTGCTGACGGAGAATATGCCTGTGCAGAACTTGCCCTGACCAAGGAGGGCAACGTGGTTGTGATGCCACATGAGTATGGAACCTACACATTCAAGGACGGCTGGTACTCGGAAATGGGACGCGAGAAAATCAAGGACGCCATCGTATGGGTTGATAAGACCACGACAAAAGGTACATGGAGAAACCGTCACGACATCTGGAAGAAAATTTCTATGCCAGACAAGGCCGTGAAGTACATCGTTAACTGCTGCAAAATGAAGCAAACGCCCTCAGATGTTCAGCAGATAATCAAACAGAACATGTTCAAGTAAAGCTTTAGTAAATAAAGTTAACCATAGAGTGCACCCCCTCTCGTTGAAGTCTGAGAAGATAGCAACGAGAGGGTTTTTTCATGTTTTCTGCTTTTGTTTTTCATATTGCACGATATTTGTAATATATGTACCTGATTAAAAACAAACGTTATGAAAGACAAAAGCATTAAAGAAAAAGTACAGCGCTGACGGCGGTTCCGCGAGGCGGTGGATGGGCCTGCGATCAGGAAGTGGTATGCACGTATGCCGACGGCGAGGCTGGCGCGGCGGATGGGGCTGACGGTGAGGCAGATTACGAACTATGTGTATCGTCACAATCTGCGTTCATGGGCACGGAAACTGCCGTCGGTACTGGCGGCCCTGAACAGCAAAAAGGGCAAGAAGGGAGGTGGACGACCGAAAAAAAATGAGAAATAAAAAACTAATACTTTTTTTGTTCGCGAAAAAAGTCGTTCTTTTGCAGCATAAAGATAGATATTTGTACTGACCGATATAATAATTGGTGCGCGCCAACCTGACAATTGGTGCGCGCCAACTTCACAATCGGTGCGCGCCAACTTCATAATCGGTGCGCGCCAACTTATAAAATATTATTAACCCTAAAAAACAAATGCTATGGTAAAACTAAAGTTAAGGATTACGAAATCATCACGCGTGAATCCCTCAACAAAAGTGAAGGGCTTTTCAGGCAGAGTACTAACCAACGGCACAGCAGATTATGATGACATCATCAAGGATGCTGCAGAGGACACGACGTTCAATCAGGACGAAATACGTGCAGCAGCAGGAATATTCTGCCGTGCAGCAGCCAAGATGCTGAAACAGGGCTACATCGTTGACCTGGGCCCTATCGGCAAGCTCTATCCATCATGCACAAGCAAATGGGTGGCAAAGGCTGAGGACTTGCAGCTTTCTGACATTAAGCCGTCACTCTACTATCGTGCATCGGATGACGTAGAATCGGCCATCAATGGTGCTACACTCGTATGGGCAAAGGCATCTGACGAAGGCGAAGTGGCACCGAGCGGCAGCGATACACCAAGTGGTGGTTCTGGGAACGAAAACGAAAACTCAGGTGGCGGTGACGACAATGGTGGCGACACCGGCGGCGGTACGGAAAATTAACGGTTAACGTTTAACGGTTAAAGACCGGTAATGCTGAAAGTTTAATGGCGCAGGATGCTTGATTGCATCTGCGCCATTATTGACTTCGTCGATACTGCTCACTTTTTCATTTATTTCTTTTTTGTTTTCAGTTTTTTTCGTACCTTTGCATCCGTATGGTAAAGGAACAGCAATTTCGCGTCACTCCGCAGGTGGCGTACAACGAGCAGAATATCATTGAGTATATCAGTCGCGAGATGGGCATCGACAGACGGACGGTGACGCATGTGCACATCCTGAAGAAGAGCATCGATGCGCGGCAGAAGCAGATATACGTAAATCTGACACTTCGCATATTCATCAACGAAGTGCCTACCGACGAGGAATACGTAAAGACGGAATATCCCGACGTCTCGAAGGCTCCGCAGGTAATCGTCGTGGGAGCAGGGCCGTGCGGATTGTTTGCTGCACTCAGGCTGATAGAGCTGGGACTGAAACCCGTCATCCTGGAGCGTGGCAAGGACGTGAGGGAACGCAAGAAGGACCTGGCGCTCATCAAGTCGCAGCAGAGCGTTGACCCTGAGAGCAACTACTGCTATGGCGAAGGCGGTGCAGGGGCGTATTCCGATGGCAAGCTATACACACGCTCAAAGAAACGCGGCAACATAGAGAAGATACTGAACGTGTTCTGCCAGTTCGGCGCAAGTACCAGCATCCTCTCCGATGCACACCCACACATCGGAACGGACAAACTGCCTCGCGTAATAGAGAATATGCGCAAACAGATTCTGGCATCCGGCGGTGAGGTACACTTCCAGACCAAGATGACAGAACTGCTGATAAAAGACGGCGAGGTAGTAGGAGTTCAAGCAGTTCAAGGGGACAAGAATTCTTCACTCTTCACTCTTTTACGGTCCCGTTATCCTTGCTACCGGCCATAGCGCAAGAGACGTTTACCGCTATCTGGCAAAGACCGACAGCCACCTTATAGAAGCCAAAGGCATTGCTGTCGGCGTGCGTCTGGAGCATCCGTCGGCACTGATTGACAAGATACAATACCACTCCTCCGCAGGTCGTGGCAAATACCTGCCGGCAGCAGAATATTCTTTCGTGACGCAGGTCGATGGCAGAGGCGTTTATTCTTTCTGCATGTGTCCTGGCGGTTTCGTGATACCGGCAGCAACAGGGCCGGAGCAGATTGTCGTCAACGGCATGTCGCCAAGCGACCGCAACGGACAGTGGAGCAATTCGGGTATGGTGGTAGAGGTTCGGCCGGAGGATATCGGAGAAGGACAGGACGCCCTCAGCATGATGAGATATCAGGAGGAACTGGAACGCATGTGCTGGCAGCAGGGTAACATGAAGCAGACAGCGCCGGCACAACGCATGAGCGACTTTGTCAATGGAAGGCTCTCGTATGACCTCCCCAGAACCAGCTATGCCCCAGGTGTCATCTCTTCCCCACTCCATTTCTGGTTACCAAAGCCTATCTCGAAGCGTCTGCAGGAAGGATTTAAGACATTCGGCAAGCAGAGGCACGGTTTCCTCACCAACGAAGCCCTGATGATAGGCGTGGAAACACGCACCTCGGCACCAGTACGCATCACCCGTGATCCCGAGACGCTTTGCAGCATAGCAGTACGCGGATTATACCCTGCCGGAGAAGGTGCAGGATATGCCGGCGGTATCGTTTCGGCAGCAATAGACGGAGAAAGGGCCGCACAAATGGTTAAGTTTTATAAAGGGGAGTGATAAAGGGAGTGAAAAGGGGAGTGAAAAAGTTTAATTCCCGTTAATATGAGGCGGCGAATTTTTAAAAAAACTCAATAACAAGAAAAAAAATGGAGAGAAACTGATAGCGCAATAGTCTTTTTTATTACTTTTGCACTCGGAAATTAACAAAAAACTATGCATTAGTTATCAAATCTCTATTTTAAGCACAATAATTATGAAAAATCTAAAGAGTTATTTAATCACAGCAGCATGCGTAATGAGTATCGCATTCTCTGCTGGAGCATTTATTCAGGTAAACGCAGCACAACCCGCAGCTCCTGCCGTAGCAGGCCAGCCCGTAGATCTTACTTATGCAGCAGACAAGGCCCTGCCCGCTGTAGTACATATTAAGTATGTGCAGAATGCAAAGACAAAGACTGTCGAGGTAGAGACAAATCCTTTCGGAGACTTCTTCGACCCGTTCGGATTCTTTGGCAACCCAGGCAACGGAAGACGTCAGCAGCAGGTGCAGACACCTAAGAAGGAAGCTTCCGGCTCTGGTGTCATCATCTCTACCGACGGCTATATCGTAACAAACAACCACGTCGTAGATGGTGCAGACGAACTGACTGTTACCCTTAACGACAACCGCGAATTCTCTGCCACTATAGTAGGTACCGACAAGACTACCGACCTTGCACTCATCAAGGTAGCCGCAAAGGATTTGCCTGCTCTTCCTATCGGCGATTCTGACAAGCTGAAGGTAGGCGAATGGGTATTGGCAGTAGGCAATCCCTTCAACCTCACCAGCACAGTTACCGCCGGTATCGTAAGTGCTAAGGCACGCTCTCTTGGTGCCAATGGTGTAGAGTCTTTCATACAGACCGATGCTGCCATCAACCAAGGCAACTCCGGCGGTGCTCTCGTAAACACCCGTGGCGAACTGGTAGGCATCAATGCCATGCTCTATTCCCAGACAGGTTCATACGCAGGCTACGGCTTCGCTATTCCTACAACCATCATGAACAAGGTTGTTGACGACATCAAGAAATACGGTCAGGTGCAGCGTGCCCTGCTCGGCATCATGGGTGTCGATGCCCACAAGTGGATTGACTCTCAGAAGTCACAGAACAAGGAAGTTGACCTCGGTGTCAACGAAGGTGTATATGTAGATAAGGTTGATCCTGACGGTGCAGGAGCCGACGCTGGCCTTGATGGCGGTGACGTCATCACCTCCATTGACGGCAAGAAGATTACCAAGATGGCAGAGCTGCAGGAATATATGGCAACAAAGCGCCCAGGCGACAAGATTACCATTACCTACGTTCACAACAAGAAAACAAAGAATTCAACTATTACGTTGAAGAATGCCCAAGGCAATACCGGTGTTGTTAAGCAGGCTGACCTCGACATCTTGGGCGCAAACTTCCGCGAGATTACCGATGAGCAGAAGGAACACCTGAAAATCAACTACGGCGTAGAAGTCATCAAGGTCAACAACGGTGCCCTGAAGACTGCCGGCATCACACGCGGCTTCATTATCCAGAAGATTAACGACGAAACAGTAAAGACTATCGATGACATCCAGAAACTCGTGAAGGAGGCAAGTACCTCAAAGGATCCTGTTCTCTACATCCAGGGTGTATATCCAACAGGCAAGAAGGGTTACTTCGCAGTACCTCTCGAGGAAAGTAAGTAATAATCTTTCTTTTTAAAACAAAAAGCCCGCCAGCAATGCTGACGGGTCTTTTTTTTTGCTATAAGTCCTATTAGTCCCATAGGACTTATGAGACTTATAGGGCCTGCTCCCAAAGCAGTCCGTACAAGTCAGCGACAGGTTTGAATGTCACGCGACCTCCCACTATGTTCAAGCCCTTTGCCAGAGCCGCATCGTCCTTGCAGGCCTGCTGCCATCCCTTGTCTGCCAATGCTACGGCATATTTCAAAGTAGCGTTTGTCAGAGCCAGCGTCGATGTGTTAGGAACAGCACCCGGAATATTCGCCACGCAATAGTGTACTATACCATCCTCGATATATACTGGCTCGCTGTGCGTCGTAGGACGTGATGTCTCGAAGCATCCGCCTTGGTCGATAGCAACATCCACAAGCACCGTACCAGGTTCCATCAGCTTCAGCATAGCCTTCGTTATAAGATGAGGTGTCTTGTCACCAGGTACCAATACGCTGCCTATTACTATATCTACCGTTGGCAGCAGCTGACGGATATTATGCTCCGATGAATATAAGGTATGCACATTGGCTGGTGTCTCTATGTCGAGTTGACGCAAACGTGGCAGCGAGATATCCGTAATTATGACGTCGGCACCTAAGCCTGCTGCCATACGGGCTGCCGCCTCGCCTACTACACCGCCACCTAATACCAACACCTTCGCAGGACTCACTCCAGGCACGCCACTTATCAGCTTACCCTTTCCGCCCTGAGTCTTCTGCAGATAATAGGCACCATTCAGCGTTGCCATGCGTCCTGCCACCTCGCTCATAGGCTGCAACAGGGGCAGTGAGCCGTTAGGCAGCTGTACCGTCTCGTATGCCAGACATACGGCACCGCTCTTCAGCATTGCCTCCGTCAGTTCCTTCTCACTGGCAAAGTGAAAATACGTAAACAGCAGCTGGCCCTTGCGCACGAGACCATACTCCTGCTCTATCGGTTCCTTCACCTTTACTATCATGTCGCACTCGCCATATACCGCCTCAATCGTCGGCAGTATACGCGCACCAGCCTTCACATACTCATCATCGGAGAATCCGCTCCCCTCGCCTGCCGTATGCTGCACGCTGACCTCATGTCCGCGACGCACCAGTTCTGCCACTCCCGCAGGGGTCATACCCACGCGGTTCTCATTGTTCTTAATCTCTTTTGGAATACCTACTTTCATAAGTCTTTTCGTTTTTAGTTATTGAATTCAGTTATATGGTTTACGTTTCAAAGCACCTCAATGGTATAGGTGAAGTCATATTTCTCGCCGGGGGCGAGGCGCTTGATATACTGCCGCTTGCTGATGTCGTCAGTAAAGCCCTTGGGGTCACACAGTCCGCACCATGGTTCAAGGCAAACGAACGGGCTGCCCTTCTTTCTCGGTGCCCAGATGCCGTATGCCTCCGCCTGCGGACAACTCACCCTAAGAACGGGGCTACGCTGCGCATCCAGCAGTTCCGTCGTCGCCACCTGCCCCTGCTCTATGATGAGGGCATCGCGTGAAAATGTGTCCGCCAATATCGGCATCTCCTTTGGCAGCACCACCTGCTTGCCCTTCGGCACGCGGTTGCCGTCGTCAAGGTCCGACACCACGACAGGCTCCACTGCCCTGCCCTCCTTGTCGTAATAGCATACGTAGCCGTTCACCTCCCTGTCGGCATCATAGTCCGGCAGCATGAATCCCGGGTGCGCACCGATTTGGAAGAATGCATCACGGCAGTCCTTGTTCTCCACCGTCCACGTTATCTCCACGGCGCTGCCCGTCAGGCGGTAGCACGCCTCCAGTCTTAGTCTGTAGGGATAGGCGTCGCTGAGCGCACAGTCACTCATCCTCATCCGTCCGTCGCCAAGGTCGGTGAATTCGCAGTCGCGGGCATAGCCGTGCTGCTTCATGGGGAACACTTTTCCGTCAATGTGCAGCTCGTTGTTATACGGCTTTCCCACAGCCGGAAAGAGTATCGGAGCATGTCTGTTCCAGAACAGTTCATCGCCGTTCCACATATACTCCCGTTCGCCCCTCTTCAGGCTCACCAGTTCCGCTCCATGTTCCGCCACCTCGATGGCAATTATATCATTCTGAAGTTTCATTTTATTTAGAGATTAGTCAGTATGTAATAGGTTTCAAACATTGTGTGCACAAAAGTACAAAAAATTCCGCACTCCCCAAAGAAAGTGCGGAATTTTTATTACCTTTGCAGCGACATTTCGTAATTCTGTATAATCACCTTCAATAAATGAAAGCCATGTGGATGATGATATTCCTATTGTTACCCCTGTTGGGTATCGCCTATATTGCCTGGCACGTCTGGTGTCTGCTGCCATGTGCATGGTGGTGGAGAGTGTTAGCCATCACATTGCTGTCAGGCTCGTTCCTTACTATGACATTTGGTATGCGGGGACTTTACGACAGTATGCCGCTCAGTGTTGGCACCGCACTATACGAAATAGGTACATCAAGTATCTTTATCATGATGTATCTGGTAATGCTGTTCCTGCTTCTCGACATCGGACGACTGTGCCATATCATTCCCCGCACCTTTTTATATAATAACTGGTACACCGCTCTTGGCATTACCATACTTATGGTAGGCGTCTTTGTCTATGGCAATATGCACTATCAGCACAAATATCGCCAGGAACTGACGCTGACCGCCAACCGTCCTTTAGCACGTCCCTTGAAACTGGTTATGGTCAGCGACCTGCACATAGGCTACCACAATCCTCGCACGGAACTCCACCGCTGGGTAGATATGATTAATGCAGAGAAACCAGACCTGATACTGATTGCCGGCGACATCATCGATATGAGCATGCGCCCTCTGAAGGAGGAGCGGATGCACGAGGAGTTCCAACGGCTCTCAGCTCCCGTCTATGCCTGCTTAGGCAACCACGAATACTACAGTGGCGAGCCTGGTGCCCAGCAGTTTTATCGCGATGCGGGCATCCACCTGCTACGCGATAGTGCCGTCACCATTGGCGACCTGTGTATCATAGGGCGCGACGACCGCACCAACAGGCACCGCAAATCACTGGGCAAGATAGTCAACGAGAACAAATCACTTATCTCCAATTCCTCGTTTCTCATCCTGTTAGACCATCAGCCCTACCATCTGGAGCAGGCCGAGCAACAGCATATTGACTTCCAGTTCAGTGGTCACACCCATCACGGACAAGTGTGGCCCATCTCGTGGATTACGGAAAACATATACGAGTGTGCCTTTGGAAGCCATCAACGTGGCAATACCCGCTATTACGTCAGCAGCGGATTAGGCATCTGGGGCGGCAAGTTCCGCATTGGCACCCGCTCTGAGTACATCGTGGCAGAGGTGAAAAGCATTTCGACCTCATCGCCGGCGCAATAGGCAAAGATTTAGTCGGTGAGAGATTCAAGAACAACAAAACAATAACAAGATGACTGATATTATAAAAGATTACAGTAGCACCAAGCGAGCCTGTTACCTGGGGTTTGTGACTCAGGCAATCGTAGCCAACTTCACACCCCTTCTGTTCATTGCTTTTCATCGTGAGTATGGGATTCCTATAGCCAGCATGGCACTCATTCCGGCAGTCTTTTATGCCGTACAACTGTTTGTAGATTTCCTGTGTGCCAAATTCAAGGACATCGACTACCGCAAGAACATCATCATATCTGAGGTAACATCAGCCTTGGGACTAGCCGGCATGGCATTTTTGCCTGCACTGTTCCCGGAACCGCTCGTAGGTATTCTAATCTGTGTCATCATCTATGCCATCGGCAGCGGACTGATAGAAGTGCTATGCAGCCCTATAATCGAAGCCTGCCCGTTTCCCAACAAGGAGGGCATGATGAGCCTGCTTCATTCCTTCTATTGCTGGGGAGTAGTAGGGGTTGTCCTGGGTTCTACGCTGTTCTTCGCTCTGTTTGGCCTTCATAACTGGCGCATCCTGACATGCCTTTGGGCATTGATTCCGCTATATAATATCATCAATTTTGCCACATGCCCCATTGAACCCATTGTGCAGGATTCGGAGGGAATGAGTATGAGCCAGCTGCTTAAGAATCGGACGTTCCTGCCCTTTCTTATCTTGATGGTGGCAACTGGTGCCTCCGAAGCATCTATGGCACAATGGGCATCGGCATTTGCAGAAGTGTCACTGGGTGTTGACAAGGCAATCGGTGACTTGGCAGGGCCTTGCGCATTTGCTTTCTTCATGGGGCTGGGACGAATGTGGTATGGCAAAAAGGGGCAGAATCTCGATCTCTCGTCATATATGACATTGGCCGGCATTCTTTGCTTCGCCTCCTACCTGCTGGCCTCCCTGTCGTCCATACCCCTAATCTCTTTTATTGGCTGTATGTTAAGCGGACTTGCCGTTGCAATCATGTGGCCTGGCTCTATAAGCCTTACATCCGCCCACATTCCACAAGGCGGAACGGCATTGTTTGCATTGTTAGCCCTCGCAGGCGATGTCGGTGGAACAGCAGGACCATCCCTCGTAGGCATTTGCACCAGCTCTGCCGAAAACAACATACAAAGCGGACTTCTTGCCGCCTCCGTCTTTCCCGTTATTCTTGTTGCCTGTCTTATCTATATTCGTTACAAAAAAGCGCAGCGCTGAAGCCTTGGCATAGCAAATACGCCCCCAACATTTGTACAGATACAGGCATGAAAGGCCAGAAGCCCACAGAATACTACAAGAAAATGCCGTTCCGAAAATCAAGATCTGTAGAACACAGTCACCATAGCGAAAAGGCGCAAGTCGCTGATTAGCAAGAAAAATCAAGTTCAAAGCGTTAAAGTTGGGTTAAATATCTCTGCACATAATCCACCACTTCCATAAGATATTTTCTGAAACGCTTATCATGAAGGCTGAGAATTCTGAAACTTCAAAAGCTCTAAAAGGCCTTGTAGGGAAGAGGTTTTATGAATTTTGTTTCAGTTTCAGTTGTTTCAATAAAAAATGACACCCTATTTTCTCTTCTTTTAATTATATATATTATTGATTATTAATTATTTATATATTATATGTGTATTTGAGAAAAAGGTACCCCTCAAAAAATAACTGAAACAACTGAAACTGAAACGCCATGTCTCCTAAAAGGCAGATTTTCAACAAGTTGCAATTTTGCTTATTCCTTACAAGGCCTTGAAATAGGACAAGACCTATCAGTTTTTGGCTTAAAATAGGCTCAAAAAGCGTGCAGGAAGCCCTTGTTTCTATACTTTTTCCTTTACAAAATGGCGCATCGAAATCTCGATTGGGGGGCTTAATGTCACAAAAGTGATACTCTCATTTCTGTAAGTGGGGTTGTAAAAATTATTTTTTAGCAACCCCTAGGGGAAAAAATGGTCTATGCTACGCCTACGCTCGGCCTACGCTACGCCTATGCTATACAAACGATATCCCTACCCTATTTTACATCACAAAAATCCTATCGATCAGAGTTTAAATGAGAAATGCATAATTATGCAAAAAATCGGATGGTCTTGAAAATTTTGCGGGATAGTTATAAAAATATTTTTCCCTAGGGAGAGAAAATTTTTTCCCTCGAAGGGAAAATAATTTTTCAAGCCTATGGAAAAATTTCGGGAAACTAATGAATAAAAATGCAATCGTGCATAGATATGCATTTCTTGTAATATAACAGAAAAAAAACTTTTTTCCTGAGATACTCACTTTGTTGTGGAGAAAGCCAGCATTTATAGGGCTTGAGGCGAGTGAGGTATCTCGGAGATACCTCACTCTGATAACGAATTCATTATCAGTTCATTAAACCAAAAAAAGTGAGTATCTCAAGAAATTTCAGCAAAGTCGCAGGTGCGGAGTTTTTCGGTGACATCGGGGACGGTTCTCTTCTCGAAGGTGCCGTCTTCCTTGAGCCAGATGAGCTTGCGGTCGATGACCTTCAGCCCGATGTCCTCAAGCATCAGGGCATAGAGCGACAGCTGAATAGTATAGAGGCTGAGGTCTTGTTCTACAAGGTCGTCAAAAGGCTCGCGGAGGTATTTGCCGAAACGAAGATTCAACTCGTTCTCAAGACATTTGTTTGTCTTATAATCGAAAATTACAAAGCCTGCTTTCTCTGGTTTCCCTCCCCCATCGTAGTAATACAGCATATCGAAAGTGCCGCAGACCTTCTGAGAAAGATTACGCGAGGCATCGGGATTCTTGCCGCTATAGATGCGCGCCTCGTTGAGCACAAGATGATAAGAAGGTGGCAAAGCATCAAGGAACTTTACTACTGCCTCCTCCTTCGGATGTATTGGAGCCAGATAGCAATATTCCTCACTATACTGTCCCTTGACACTATCCCTTATCATCTCAGGATGTCCGGCACGCAAGTATGCCAGGCTCTCTCCGAATTCGTGTGTCTTGGTACCAAGTGAGGTAGCCCGAAAAGAATTCTGCCGCCACTGTCTTATCCAGTACTCCGGAGTCTCCCCATGACGTTCTGCATATCGCATCGCCTGAAGCTCTTCGTCAAAAGGCTCACGGATGAACCGATGAGCCAACTGTGTGACGGAGGGCAGCTGGCAGCCGTCGAGGATGTATATATGACCATCCTCATGGAATTCAAGGTCACTGAACTCCATGAGGATGCGTTCGCGTGTCTCAGCTACAATAGCCGGTTCGCCTTTTACTGAGAACATAACTCAATTTGAACTTTGAATTATGAATTATCCGAAGGCGATTGTCAGGCCTGCCATTACGATACTTACCATTGACATGAGCTTGATGAGGATGTTAAGTGATGGGCCGCTGGTATCTTTGAATGGGTCACCAACAGTATCACCTACGATGGTAGCCTTGTGAGCAAAGGAGCCCTTACCTCCGAAGTTACCCTCTTCCACCATCTTCTTCGCATTATCCCAGGCGCCACCTGCATTTGCCATAAAGACAGCCAGAGTGAAGCCACAGGTAAGACCGCCTACGAGAAGTCCCAGAACGCCTGCAACGCCAAGCACGCAACCTACGACGATAGGAATAGCGATAGCGAGGAGAGAAGGGAATATCATCTCTGCCTGTGCAGCACGAGTAGAGATTTCCACGCAAGAGCCATAGTCAGGAGTAGCCTTTCCTTCAAGGATTCCCTTTATCTCGCGGAACTGACGGCGCACCTCTTCCACCATCTTCTGTGCAGCACGTCCTACAGCCTCCATAGTAAGACCACAGAACAGGAAGGCTGCCATACCTCCGATGAAGGCACCAACGAGAACCTTTGGATTCATCAGGGTAACCTGGAAGTAGTTCATGAAGTCAGGAATAGTAGCCTGTGCAGCACTAATCGCCTCACCCTTGAGGTTTGTGAGCTGCATACCAGTACGCTCCATAGCAATCTTCACCTCTTCTATATAAGAAGCCAGCAAAGCCAAAGCAGTGAGGGCAGCAGAACCGATAGCAAAGCCCTTACCTGTTGCAGCAGTAGTATTTCCCAAAGCATCGAGGGCATCAGTGCGATGACGCACATCCTCACCCAGTTCACTCATTTCTGCATTACCGCCAGCATTATCAGCGATAGGACCATAAGCATCAGTAGCAAGGGTGATGCCAAGTGTTGACAGCATACCAACAGCAGCAATACCAATGCCATAAAGACCCTTTGACAAAGCAGCAGCAGACATTTCAGTATCGAAGCCGTTTGCAAAGAGATAGCTCAACATAATTGCTACACCAATAGTGACAACAGGAATGCAGGTAGAAATCATACCTGTTCCGATACCCTTGATGATAACAGTAGCAGAACCTGTAAGACCTGCCTCAGAAATCTTCTGAGTTGGCTTGTAGCTGTGAGAAGTATAGTATTCTGTTGCCTGTCCTATTACGACACCAGCCACCAAACCTGTTATTACTGAGAATGACAAGCCGAGCCAGTTTTCGATACCCAACAGGTAAAGGATAGCAAATGTAGCAGCAGCTATGAAGAGTGCTGACACATTAGTACCCACAGAAAGAGAATGAAGCAGATCCTTCATTGTTGCGCCCTCTTTGGTACGAACGAGGTAGATGCCGAAGATGCTGAGGAACACGCCAACAGCAGCAATAAGCATAGGAGCGATGACAGCCTTCAGCTGCATGTCTGGAGCCATAGCGAAGGCAGTAGCACCAAGGGCAGCAGTAGAAAGGATAGAGCCGCAATAGCTCTCATACAGGTCAGCTCCCATACCAGCAACATCACCTACATTATCGCCCACATTATCAGCAATAGTAGCAGGATTGCGAGGGTCATCCTCTGGGATATCAGCCTCAACCTTTCCCACGATATCAGCACCAACGTCAGCAGCTTTAGTATAGATACCGCCACCAACACGAGCAAAGAGAGCCTGTGTAGAAGCACCCATACCAAAGGTCAGCATTGTTGTTGTGATAGTGATGAGTGCCATCTGGTCGCCATGATAGAAATGGCTCAATACGAGGAACCAGATTGCGATGTCAAGCAATCCGAGACCTACGACAGTAAGACCCATCACAGCACCGCTGCGGAAGGCTATCTTCAGACCGCCGTCAAGACTCTTACGGGCTGCATTGGCTGTACGTGCGCTGGCATAGGTTGCCGTCTTCATGCCGAAGAAGCCAGCAAGACCAGAGAAGAAACCACCAGTAAGGAAAGCAAATGGCACCCAAGGATTCTGCACCTTAAGCACATAAGCCATAAATGAGAAGATTACAGCAAGCACCACGAAGACTATCGTAACGACTTTGTACTGCTGTTTCAGATAAGCCATAGCGCCACTGCGCACATGACCTGCAATTTCACGCATACGAGGCGAGCCTTCATCTGCCGACATCATCTGGCGGAAGAAGTACCACGCCATACTTAGTGCCACAAGCGATGCTATAGGCACCAACCAAAAAGCTAATGGAGTGTTCATGTTTTATTTAATTGATAATTGAAAATTGATAATTATTCATTCAGTGCTTAACAGAATATTGGTTCTATTTTTCCTAAACCTACTCTACATACACAGTCATCGTTGATTCATTGTCGTCAACTGTTTTTGCCGTAAGGGTTGTTGAGCCTATACCTACAGCGGTGAGAGTCTTACCGTCCTCAGAGACTTCTATCACACCTGGGGTACCAATGTTGAAGGTCAGTTTCCTGTTCGTAGGAGCAGGAGTCTCCCACTTGCAGTATTGTTTCAATTCAATCTGCTGATTCTTGGCAAGAGTAATCTGAGGGGTTGTAAAGTTCATCACACCCGTAATAGCCTGTGATGTCCACAGATTAGCCTCTTCATCACTCATAGGACCATAGATATAGATATTGTCACCTGGCTGAATTGACTTTCCCTGGAACTTTCTCCAGTAAGCCACCTGCCCACCGCCACCCAAGGCAGCATTTGCCGTAATGCCAGGATAGGTACGGGCATTGACACACATCACGATGGTGATGTCACCATTCTCGTCAGGGGCCATATTGCCGTAATACACAGCATCAATAATCTTCGGATCATCAGGCCTTTTCTTATAAACCATATTATCAGATCCTTTAAGAGCGTTTCCGCTACTGGCATCCCTGAAGGTCTGTGAATCCGGCATATACCTGACAATCTGACCCAGAGTCAGCGTCTTGGACTTATTGTAATTGGCATTAGTTCCTCCTGCATTATCCACACCACCAGGCATAGTGCCCTCTAAATGGTTTCGGATTTGTACAGCATCAATGTATGCTCCCTTGATATGTATCTTGGCCATAGGTCTTGTAAAGTTGAGGAAAATGTCAATGACACCATTTTCATCTACTGTGTATTTTCCTTCTTTAGTGAACAGGAGGTCCCTTACCTTACCGCCTGCATAAGAGGTCAAGTCCGTCGAGGCTGTATTATTCATATGAAACTTTGATGGCTTTAGGTGTGTCAAGTCAAGATAATCACCACTCATAGCAAACGTCACTTTACCGCCAGCGGGGTTGAAGTCTTGCATGCCAGCATTCGTGTACCACTCCTCAAAGGTCCATGCAGCGCCGTCATAGATTGCCTTGATGCCTTTGTCGTTAACATCTGTTTCAGGGCCACCATCAAGCAAGAAGAATATCATATCACCTTTTGCCCAGGCGGTCTTGTCGTCGGAAGGCTCGTCATAACGTGTACCTCCATCTATGGTTGCATGAAGGCGTATTTTCTGACCATCAGCAGGAATAGTCTCTGCTATGCCAGACTCTTCGAGCGAAGAGCATGCCGTAAACGCTGAAGTCAACGCGAATAGCAATATATATATGTACTTTTTTATCTTCATAGACTATTTATGTTGTTTACCATTGTTGTCTTTCTGGATAAGCTGGATATGGCACCCCAGAGAGATTGTCCACATTCACGATACACTCGGCCTTGATGCCCTGATCAACAGAAGTAACTGTTATCGTTACTTTTCCACCTCCCAGAAGTGGGTCATTGTCAGGATTAGATGTTATCTTACCATCCTCGACCTTGACAATTGAGGGATCGCTTGAGGTCCATGTTACGTCTTTGCAACTGGCATTCTCAGGAGAAATGGTTACAGTAATAACATCTGTACTATTCCTCGACATGTTGATTTCATACTTGTCGAGAGCCACTCCTGTTACCTCAACATAACCTGGCTCAGGTGGAAACTCGGAGCCAGAGTCAGAGTCAGAATCATCGGAGCAACATGCCGTGAAACATATTGCAGTCACAAGTCCTAACATCAGAAATAGAATTTTACTTTTTGTGTCCATGTTAATTGGGTGTTATTCAAATCTAAACGTCATTCTGTGATAAGGTGTGGGGCCATATTTCTTTATTGCCTCCCTATGTTTCTCTGTCGGATAGCCTTTGTTCTGCAGCCAGTCATACTGCGGATATTCCTCCGCCAGTTGTGCCATATAGTCGTCACGATATGTCTTGGCAAGGATGCTGGCAGCTGCTATCGACAAGTATTTTCCATCGCCTTTCACAATAGTGGCATGTGGCATTGCCATTATTCCGCCATCAGGATAGTATGGGTCGAACTTGTTGCCGTCTATTATCAGGAACTCTGGTCTTACCTTTAATTGATCCAAGGCTCTGTGCATAGCACGATACGAAGCATGCAAGATGTTTATCTCGTCTATCTCCTGTGCCGTACACACCCCTACTGCCCATGCTACAGCGTCTCGTTCTATCTCTGTTCGCAATTGATAGCGAGTCTTCTCGCTCAGCTGTTTCGAATCATTAAGAATATCGTTGTGATAATCAGGCGGCAATATCACGGCAGCAGCATATACGCTGCCTGCCAGGCATCCTCGCCCAGCCTCGTCGCAACCTGCTTCTACAACTCCTTTCTTATAATATGGCAACAGCATTGTTAGGGCATATTTAATTGTATGCGTGCACAAAGGTACAAAAAAAATACGAAAACCAAAACGAAAACTAAAACTTTTATACCTAAAACTTTATATTTCTTGCCTGCAGGAATCATTTTCCCCTAGGGAGAATTTATGTTCAAGGGCCTTAAACATATGTCCAAGGGTTGTGAACTACTGTCCAAGGACCTTGAACATAAGTTCTCGGGCCTTGAATACAAAATATATCGGGGAGAAAGAGAAAATCCTTCTCGAAAAGAAGAAAAAACATCGGCGGAAAAGATGATTATATCTGCACTTTTGGATATTATTTTTGGGGATTTCAAATATTTTTTGTAACTTTGCACCCTTGACTATTATCTTTCACTACAAAACTGATGTACGCAACTTCGTGGATTACATATCTTATTAATCTGTTTATGGCATATGCCACATACTATGTGACATATTTCATAGAGATTTTTCAGGGATATCCCCTTGAAGTCAGGACTGCCGTTTTTGTAACGACAGCATCCTTAATTGGCATTGGTATAGTAAGGATTTGGCTGACAAACATCAGGCGTGAAAGATATTTTGACAAGAAAATGACAGCACGTCTGACATCACGTTTTGGCAAGGGTCTCGACTATATCATCTCAGACGAAGCCAGCCCCAATATGTCGCGTCGTGAGGTGATGCATGCTATGGGTATAGAAAAGGAAGTAGCAGAGAAGACAACCATCCTAAAGACGAGACATGAGAAATGGATTTTCTGCCGAATGTTAAACCAAAGATGCACAGCCGGCTTGATAAAGAGGGCTCACTGGAACAACATACAGATGATGATTACGCTCTTCAACATCCAGGAGTTCCTGGAAGGCGAAGTCAGTCGAGGCAGTCAAGAGCATCAGGTAATGAGTCTTGGTATGTTGTGTGCCTTCAAGCTGCACATCAGCCCGTGGATTCTGAACAAGACACTTGAATCACACAATATACGAAAGCGTCGTCTGGCAATGTATGCGATGGTGTTGTCCAGTACCGACAACGAATTTGACTACTACGAATCAGACTTCTTCGACAAGCATTGCTGCATCTATGACGAAATAGAGTTGGGTTATGCCCTATATCGTCGCCAGAGGAACGGCATGAAGCTCCCCAACCTCGCAACATGGGCTTTGCGACAGGCTCACCCAGACACTAAGTGCATCTTCGTAAGACTGATGAGACGCTTTGACCAAAGAGACGCCTGTCATATCCTCGTTAACCTATACAAGGAGAGCAAACACAAGAAACTGATAGAGGAGATTTCCCGCACCTGGGGATACCTGTACTATACAGACAGCGAGCAGTTGATGACGGATGCCCTGCTGATGCAGCCTGATGACACAAAGGTTGCTATCATGCATGCCCTGACACGCTTGAATACAGGCAAGAGTCTTGACACATTGGCAGAGAGCTTCTTTATCCATACAAATCCACACGTAAGGTTTGAGGCTTTGCGATGTCTCTACAACTATGGCCCAGAGGGCAAAAAGAGATTCGACGAAATAGAAGCCCAAGCAGCTGAAGTGGACAAGAAATATTTCGTATTTTTCCACAACCCAATCACACTTGAAAAGATACGCCTCGACAAAGAGCAGGCATATCACCCATCTGTGGAAATGGTATATAACTGGAGTTAAGAGTGAAGAATTAAGAGTTAAGAAATAGGAATTAACATGTGGTTAACCATATATTACATATTCTGTTATCTGATATTCGGATACTCATTATTGATTATGATGAGTTATCTGTTTCTGGTTATCCAGAGCTTCAGGGTGCAGAGAAGAATGGTTGGTAACACGCCTAACGACGAGACTATCAAGTTCTTGTTGCAGGGGTCGCCATTGACTCCTGGTGTATCTATCATCGCGCCAGCCTTCAACGAGGAGGTCACCATTATCGATAACGTCTATTCGCTGATGAATATCGACTACCCCAACTACGAAATCATCATCGTCAACGACGCCAGTACCGATAAGACTATGGAGCTGCTCATCAACGAATTCTCGCTTACAGAGGTGCCATACGATGTTGCGATGAAGGTACCATCTAAGCCTATAAAACGAGTGCTAAAATCTACAAAAGACGAGTTCAGCAAGTTGGTGGTAGTTGACAAGGAACATGGTGGACGAAAGAGTGATGGTTCGAATGCCGGCATCAATGTATGTGCGAACAAATATTTCGTATGTACCGATGTGGATTGTATCATCGAGCCGATGGCGCTTTATCGTATGATTTGGCAGGTAGTAAACAGTCATGAGCCGATGATAGGTGTCAGCGCCACGATGCTTATGAGTAATGCCTGCATCGTTGAAGACGGTCGTGTGGTTGAGGCTCATGTGCCCAGCCAACCCATTCCGATGTTCCAGCAGCTGGAGTATATGCGTTCCTTCCTCATTGGTAAACTGGGATGGGCCGCTATGGATGCTCTGCCTAACATCTCGGGTGGCTTCGGTATGTTTGATACTGACGTTGTGGTAAAGTCAGGCGGATATGACCAGACGAGTATGGCGGAGGATATGGATATGCTGTTGCGTATGGTGACATATATGAGAAACAACGGCCTGAAGTTCCGCTTGGCACAGGTGCCACAGGTTTGCTGTTGGACAGAGGGACCTGCCACCATCAAGACACTGTATCGACAAAGAGTACGTTGGGCTCGTGGATTGTGTGAGATTATAACAAACCACAGGCAGGTATTCTTTAATCCGCACTATGGTCCTATCGGAGCAATCACATTGCCTTATATCTTCATCTTCGAGTTTATCGCTCCTGTACTGGAGTTATTCGGACAGGTCTTCATGGTATGGCTGCTCTTTGCAGGAGGCATCAACTGGGTAACTGCCATCATCATCTTCGGCATGATATATTCCTTCTGCGTATTTATGTCCTTCACCCTTACATTGTTCGACTATAAGGTGCGTGCAGTTCCTTGGCACAAGACATGGAGGAGCCACACAAAACTGTTAATCGCCGCAATGTTGGAGCCATTCATATATCACCCAATGATTATGATATTCTCGAATATTGGATACTGGAGATTCCTTAGAAATACAGCAGCTGTATGGACACCTATCCAACGAAGAGGTGTTAAGAAGCGTGCTAAGAATAATTAAGAATTTTGAATTAGGAATTATGAATCGTGCATTTTGCATTATAATAAGTTTGTTATTGATGCCGTTGGTGTTGCTTGCTGAAGGCTACACCCCTCGCTATTATGTTTCGCGAGCAGAGTCTTATATTCAGTCAAGAGCATGGAACGAAGCCAAGCGCGTTATTGACGAAGGACTGGCAGGATATCCTGCCAATCCGGATTTACGTTACCTTAACGGACGCTACTACTATCAGGCACGACAGTACAACGAAGCACGATATAACTTGGTTAAGTCAATACAAGCTGACGACCAGCACTTCAAAGCCAAGCGATTGCTGGTTGATGTGGAGGACGACACGAAACATTACTCCAGCGCCATCTGTTACATCAACGAGTTGTTGGAATTCCAGCCCTACGACATCGACCTGTGGCGTCGCAAGATAGCCTTGTATCGCAAGATGAACAATCATGCAGAAGCAGATGCTGCTTTGGAGCGATTGTCACGCATATATCCTAACGACACCTTGGTAACGAATGATTTGAAGCGCCGTCGCCGCGAGAATCTGCGTACCATAACAAATACCAGCAACCTCAGCGAGTCAGCTGCCACAATAGAGCAATGGCTGGATAAAGACCCCAAGAATCTGGAGTACTATCTCGACCTCATTGGTGTATATCAGAGGATGGGTGAATTCGAGAAGGCCATTGGTGTCGCCAATCGTGGCCTGCAACAATTCCCGGGCAACAAGGTGCTCGTCAACAAGATGGTAGGCATTCTGACCGATTTGGGACTATACTCCCAAGCCTTCGAAGTAGCAAAGCGCTATGACCCACACGGAACAGCATACAATAACCTCCTGCACCAAGTAGCAGCACAGGCACGCATGCAGGACAGCTACGACATTCATGGCAGGCTGTATGCAGAAACACATGATCGCGAGGCTCTCACATATCTCATCAACACGTCTTTGACACGAGGATATTACGACGATGCGCGTATGTATCTCAGCGAAGGAATGAAGTTAGAAGGACGCTCGGCAAGACTGCTGATGAAGCAGTATGCTCTTGAGAAACGCATGGGCAACGAACACGAGATGCACAAACTGCTCCTTGAGTTATATGCCATGAATCCTAACGATGAAGAACTGCAAGAGGAATATACCAACATGATGCTTCAACTGGCCATCAACGAAATGTCTGGAGAGCAATGGGCGGATGCGGCACAACATCTGAAGAGAGTTCTTGAGATAATGCCTGTCACCAATGAGTCATGGCCTTCTGCTGTATCGCGTCGTATTACGTGTCTTGGTCACATGGGGCAGTATGACGAGGCTCGCAAACAATACAGGGAGGCAGCAGACAAGAGTGCTGCAAACCGCAAGCGCTTCGCATCAGCATATGAGGACATCGTAGCGAACAGGTTACACTTCCTTATTGAAGAGGAGAATTACGACGAGGCACTACAGGAAGCACAGCAGTTGTTGGAAGTGATGCCAGAAAGTGAAGCAGCATTACGTTGCTGCATCAATATGAGCCAGACGCTGAAAAAAGACGATCTGTTCCAGAAGTATGCTCGTATGGGCTATGAGGCATTCCCCAATGAGCCATACTTTATCGTGAAGCAGGCTATATCATTGCAACAGCAAGGACAAAGTGCAGAGGCACTCGCCCTTTTGAAGAAGCCCATAGAGAAAGACCACACAATGCTCGATGCAGCCTTCTCCGGCATTAGTGCAGAGTGGGCACAACAGCTCATCAAGAATCACATGCCAGACATTGCGCTAACTGTCATTGACAGTGCACTAGTTCATGATGCCAAGAATAAGGAACTGCTATATATGAAGGGTTTGGCATACGAGCAAATGAAGGTATTTGATAAGGCTTACGAATACCAAAGGAATTATTATGTGCCAAATAATGCTGAGCAGAAGGAATACTATCAGCACCTGCACAACCTGTACTTCAGGGGAAGGAAGAACCGCGTTGATGCCTCTTATACATACGCCTCGTACGACTCACGCCAGAACGAAGCAGCAATAAGCAGCCATCTATATTCTATTGCTACGGTAGCATATAGCCGAATCGACAGCATCAACACCTATACGGCTCAAATCAGCTATAAGGGAATAGACGGAAGCCATAATACCGATGAGGACAATACAGACGAAGATGATGCAGGAGGTGTAGGACTGGAGTTTATGGCACAATGGGAACGCGACTTCAATCATCGTTGGAGCGGTACAGTAAATTTTGCCTATTCCACACGCTTCTTTAACAAGATAGGTACCAACATCATGGCAGCATATCACATGAATCGCGACTGGACACCATCCTTGCGACTTGGATATCGTCGCACACCAAAGACATATCTGTTCATGAAAGGTGGTGATGTTACGCACGATAATCACAACCTGTTTATCGTAACACCTGCCATCGAGAAGTCATGGGAACGCATGAAGGCATCATGCAATATTGACGTAACCTTCATGGAGAGTTCTGTTTACTACAACATCGGTCTGAAGGGAAAACTCTTCATCAACGAAGACTACATTTCATCCGTCTCCCTGCTGACAGGCTTCGGTTCGTTCCCAGAACTGACCTTCTTCGAGCAGACTGCACTAAATAACATGTCGCACACCAATGCTATGGTGGGCTTTGATGCTCAGTACCTGGTTACAAAGAACATGTGCGTAGGACTGACAGGCAGTTGGAACACATACTTTAACCCATACCGCGATGCGAGCAAAGAATATCACGACTCTTATCGTAATGTTTACAGCATAACTGCGCAATTACATGTTGTATTTTAAGTAATTAATATTGCAAGACCTATGGCCAGACAACTTCGTACACTATTTTCCGCATTACTGATGGTATGCTTCAGCAGCAGCTGCGGGACGGCCCAGGAATCTCCCTTTGCATACAAAGAGATATACCTGCCAGAGAAAGACTCCAAACAGGCTAAAGAACTGGGACTGAACAATCTTGATGCAGATTGGGGTATATGGGGCCACAACCTTAACCATGTTCTCCCTTCAAACCCTGCACCAAGCATATATGCTGTAGTAAATGGCAACAGGACAGACGAGCAGTTCTGCTTCTCTTCGGATAAGTTGTATGAGTACATCGTAACATATATCGAAGACAATTACGGAGAAAGCGAACAACATCGTTTCGCCATCCTGCCTTGTGATAATGCTATGGTATGTACCTGTGACAGATGTAAGAGCCTCGGTAATACCACAAAGAATGCCACACCAGCAGTAAGCTACATGCTTGAGAGACTGGCAAAGCGTTTCGAAGATCATCTCTTCTTCACTTCGTATTACCTGTCAACACGCGAGGTGCCAAATCATAATATGCCAAAAAATACTGGCGTATTGGTTAGCACTATGAGCTATCCGCTGCAAGCCACAGGGACTCCTGCAGAAGAGGAATTCAAGAACATCCTGCAGAAATGGCGTGAGAAGATGAATCACGTTTATGTGTGGGACTATGTCAATAACTTTGATGACTATATGACACCATTCCCAATACTGAATATCATGCAACGACGCTTGCAATTGTATAAAGAGGTTGGAGTCAATGGCGTCTTTTTCAATGGTAGCGGAACAGACTATAGTACCCTTAGCCAACTGCATTTCTATGTCATTGGAAAACTGCTTCTCAATCCCTATGATGATTGGAAGAAACTGGTGACAGAATACTGTAACGAGCATTATCCTACAGCAAGTGATCTGGTAGCTAATTTTGTAATAGAGCAGGAAGACTGGGCAGCCAATAAGAACCACGCCCTACCCCTCTATGGAGGTATCACCCAATCTATCGCCACCTACCTGCCGGAGCAACAGTTTGTAAAATTCCATCAATCACTTGCGATGATTCTTCCTCAGACAGACGGTAAAGAGAGAGCAGAACTTGAGACAATGTGGCAAGCAATGGCATTGACACGGCTGGAGTTGAATCGTTTAAACCATTCAACAGATGATAGTGAACCATTTTTAGATGGATTACGCAAGCTTACAGCAAAGAACATCCGGATATACAGCGAGTCTTTCTGGTATATTGACAGTTATTTTAATGAATACCAACAGATGCTGTCCCACAAAGCAGAAGCTAAACGAAACCTCCTGTTAGGAAAACAGCTACAGCCTATGACAGCCCTTGATGAAGAGTATAATGACATCAGCATACTTACTGACGGCCAATTAGGATTGCCATCCAATTACCATTGCGGACAGATGTTGTCTTCTGCTGACCCACATCTGAAGATTTCCATCCCAAGGATTGCCGGAATGAAAAAACTGAAGGTATATCTGGTCAACAATCCCAAGTATCATATCATCCTGCCAGAGAAGGTTACGCTGTCATCAGGAGGCCGAGAACTGGGATCAGTAGTTCCTACCACAGACGATATGGACCAGCAAAGGAGTATCGTAGAATTCAACATCCCTTCCAGTGCTTCTGGCACACTGATACTTACTATACGTCGCAACACAGCCGATCGTACTATGTCTATTGACGAGATAGAGGGATACTGATAGTTGACAATTGATAATTGATAATTGACAATTGATAATTCTTTCAGTCGCTCCGCTTGGTGAAAGCGTCACAAGTGCCGAGCGGACAATTGAGAGTGAAGAGTGAAGAATTAATATATTAGAATTAGGAGTGAAGAAGTTACTGCTTATAGCGTTACCACTATTATTGTTCATTGCATGCGAAAAGAAATTGAAGCCTGCAACGGTGATTATCGTTGACCCTGTACGTCACTACTACCCTGTTGTGCAGGGAGATATAATGCGTGTTTCGTATGCCATTGAAAATGTTTCCGAGAATCCTCTTTTCATTAAGGAGGTGCAAACCACCTGTGGATGCCTATTACAGCGCGACGAAATGCCTATTGTCATTCTTCCTCACAAGCAGGGGCACATCAATATTGACTTCAACACGATAAAGAATACGGGCTATGCCCAACACTTTATATACTGCTACGGCAATTTCAAGGACTCCAGCGTCATCGAACTTCAGTTCGACACCAATATCGTTCCGGCTGGGCACACGACCCCTGACTATGAGGAATTGTGGCAGGAGCAGAACGGAGTGAGAATAAATGAAGCTGTTGACGGCACAAAAGGCGAAAAAGGATACTACATCGACAACCGTGTCAGTACACGTCAACAAAAACAGCAAGAAATACAGCATGAAGTCGATTCACATGCTTTTTGAGGATCCACGATAGGTGCACGGAGGATGCACGGAGGATGCACGGAGGATGCACGATAGGTGCACGATAGATGCACGATAGATGCACGATAGATGCACGATAGATGCACGATAGATGCACGATTGTGGTTCTTTAACGAGATTACGGCTCACTGCCCACGAGATTACGGCTCACTGTTAATGAGATTACGGCTCACTGTTAGCCATAATAAAATCGCCCATGGAACATCCACGGGCGATTTATAAATTATATGAGATTATCTACATCTTTATTTAAATGGAAGATAACAATTCTGTGTTGTAATACCAGCGGCATTATTTTCGAGTTTCTTACTCAACCATGTGTCACCGAAGGTACCACCAAAACTGCCAGCCATATTCTTATGACGAGCTATACGCAGCAAGTCCGTGAAGCGCGTTCCCTCAAAAGCGAACTCCATAGCGTACTCATCACAGAGGAGGTCTTCAACGGCATTGATATATTCCTCCTCAGAATATGCGCCTGTAGGTAGCCCGAAATCTCCACGTATTTTTTCTATACGCTCTTCCACTACATCCTTGTAGTTGTATGCCGACATCCATGTAGTACCATCTTTAACAGCACCAGCACCATGGAAATGAATACCCACCAACGGTTCAGTTGCTATATTCAAAAAATATACAGAGTCAGCCTCAAGCAACATGCTCACGCCACCATTGTGAAGGTAGTTGTATGATTTGTCAGAGATGAAATAGTATTTCTCTGGGAAAGAAGATTCACCTGCAACATATTTCTTTGCTAGGAATCTGCCTATCTCATTAGAACCAAAACCTTGCTTAAGTATATAGAAAGCCAAATCTGGATATCCAGCCCTGTTCAAAGCCTCAGCCAAACGCAGATAGACTGTTGTCATACGATAAAGATATACGTAACCAGTGCTTGGTTTTTGCGTATAGACAAGTGAAGATGTGGTTTGAGAACTTCCTTTTGAAATCATGTTCGCACGTCCATCACCAATATTCTTCTTATCACCAATATAGACATAAGACTCTAAGAGAGAACCGGTATTGAAGCTTTTTCTTTCGTTTGTTGTATAATAATATGGTGCATTCTCTGACATATCCGTGTATGCAGCAGATGGAGCAACCTGTACCTCTGTATTTTGCGGACAGCCCCATATTCTATAATTAGATATCCTGCGACCTGTAGTACCATAATAGTCATAACCGAATATTTCCGGTAGCTCAAATATACGTCCACGCATATAGTTTACCGCCGATGGAATATATGACACTATCTCCGTTTGGTCTGGGTAATTATTACTATTCACAAAAATAGCATCCCACAGAGCCCGTCCGTTTGTCAACCTACCATCAATTTCTGTTCTCGTATTCGGGATAGGGAATTCATAGGTATATCCGTCCTGTGGTTGACGTGTGTTAGAATGATTATTCCCAATTTTATCTATGCCACCTTTTGCCAAATACCTTAAATAATGATAATAACATGTAGCAGCTTCCTCATATCTTCCTAATTCCAGATACAGGTCTCCAAGCACGACGTTCAACGGAACAAAGCACATAGACGGAACCACCCTCTTATTTATGCTGCTATTCCAGTTCAGTTTACCTACATCAATGTGGTCTTGATAGTACGGAACTTGAATCTGATCCTCACCGCAACGGTTTTTTAATGCCTGAAGATAATCTGCCTGACTTGCCAAGATAGTCATCTTGTCAGTATTAGCAGTCTGTGCATTAATCTGTGATACTGTTGATACGGGTTCTGTTACGTATGGCACATCACCATAATGTGTAGTCAACTGCAAGTATGCCCATGCCCTGTATGCGGCCATCGCAACATACTCATTGATTACTACATTGCCAGCTCCTGTATAAAGAGCTGTATCACGATGTGCGAGATAGTAGTTGCAGTTGTTGATTACCTTATAATAGAGGTAAACACTGTCATACTTATTTTCCTCACTGACAGAGAACGCAGCCAGTTCCTTAAGATGAGTCGTTGCCTTAGAAGTCGGAACCGCCATATCACCACGCATCTCATTCTGCAAGAAATACTGATCAGCCAACTGTTGCATAGCCTCCATTACGCCATAGGCGAATGAAACAGAGTCGGTCTTCTGGTTAAGATTCGGATCAACTACCATACGCGAAGTATCAGAAGCCCCATCAGTGTCAAGCATACCCGAACATGAGGTTATGCTAAACAAACCAAAACCAGCAATGATTGAATATATAATCTTTTTCATTGTGAATCGTATTTTTATTTATTACACTAATTAGAGATTTACCTTAAGACCGAGTGCAAACGCTCTGCCCATAGAGATATTACCGCGATCAATACCCTGATAGAGTTGATTATTACTAATACTGAACTCGGGATCGTTACCTGTATATTTGGTTATAGTAAACAGGTTACGAGCCTCACCCCATACAGAGATTCCTTGCAACCATGACTGCCAAGACTCCGGCACAGGTATTTCGTATGTTATAGTCAACGTCTTCAAACGCAAGTATGAGCCATTCTCTATCCAACGGTCTGAGAAGCGGTTATTACCCTTAGGGTCACCATAATAAGCCTTTGGTAGTGTTGATATCTGCCCTTCATAGCGCCAACGTCCCACCTCTGCAACCTGCTGGTTGTAAAGCGTTGAACCACTGTTAAGAACAGAACGATGATAGTTATATACATCGTTGCCGATACTATAGTTAAAGCCCATGTCAAGTGTGAAGCGTTTCCACTTCAATGTAGCGAAGATATTGCCATAGATATCAGGATTAGGATTACCTATAACCACCTTGTCCTGCTCGTCTATCTTTCCGTCACCGTTCTGATCGACGAACCAGACGTCACCAGCTTCAAAGTCAACATTGTTGCCAGAAGCATCAACGTAATACAGGTTCGTTGTCTGCTCACCATTACTGTTGGTGTGAGGTTGACCTGCAGAAGCTGCTTCAGCAGTGCTGCTAAACACGTGATCCCTTGTCTGATATCCGTAAAATTCTCCCACTGAGTGACCAACTGCTGTCAAAATATTATTGTCACCATAAATAGAAGAAGTATAATCACCATCCGTAAGTTTTGTCACCTTATTCTTATAGTGACCGATTGTTGCACCTACTTCCAGTTTCCAATCCTTCTTCACAATAGGCTTACCTGACAGAGAGACCTCAATACCTGTATTCTTAAGGCTACCGTCATTTATCCAGTATTTATTGATACCTGCGATAGGGTTAGTAAAGGTCTTAAGAGCCAACAGGTCGAAAGTCTTATGAATATAGAAATCAAATCCTACAGACAATCTGTTCTGCAGCATATTAGACTTCACACCAAAATTCCATTTTTGTGTTGTCTCCCACTTCACCTGGTCGTTGCCGACATTTGACAACTGCATACCAATTTGTGAATTATTGAAACGTACGGAAGTGAAACTATTCATTGTTGCATAGTTTGAGATATCATCGTTACCACTGATATCAAAGCCTGCTGTCACCTTCAGGTAATTGATAGTAGTTGTCTTGGGGAACCAATCCTCATTAGTTATTACCCAACCCAGTTGAACAGAAGGGAATATTGCACATCTGACACCAAGGAACTTCATACCACCAGTTGTTGTGCTCTTACCGAAACGGCTATTTCCTTCAGCAAGCAGCGAAACAGTAGCAAAATAACGGTTCATGTAGTTATAATCACCGCTTGCATACCACTGCATATTCTTCCAAACATCGTTAACACCTGAGATGTTTGAGAAATAGTCATTACCTACTGCCAACGAAGGGTTCTTGTCATCAGTATTCTTTATAGCATATTCTGAAGCCAAGTCACTTCCGTCGTAAGAGAAGTAGTTGTACCTAAAGCCACCGGTAACAGCAACATCATGAGCACCATACTTCTTTGTCCAGTCGATATGGGTATTCGACAGGATATTCGTTTCCTTAGCGAAGATAGATGCCGTTTTTGAATACACCGTTCCAAGACCATCAATAGTAAATGACGGCATACCAATGTTTGGACGATAATATGCCTGCGAGTTACGATTCAGATAGTAGCTGAACAGTGATGTCACCTTCAAATTCTTCATTATCTCAAAAGTAGGCTCAACAGCAATATTAAAGAACGTATTCTCATTTCTGTTCTTACGTTCTCCGCTGGCATTATTCAGGGCTGCCAATGGGTTAGCTAAAGAATTATTAGCACCATAAGTATAGCTGCCATCTTTGAAATAGAAGATATCGTCAGCATCAGACATCAAAGTAGTGAAGCCTCCCACAGTAGAGTTGTACTGATATGGATACAACAACGGGCTCTTAATCTGAGCAAGGAAGGTAGGAGAAGTGATGGTTCCTGTAGTCAAATCATCACGTACTCCGTCATCCAACAAACTGTTGTTGGTCTTAGAGAAAGACACATTGAACTTTGTTGACAATCTGTCCAATATATTGATGTCTGTATTAAAACGTACATTGATGCGGTTAAACTGTGTACGTCTTACATTCTTCAAATCCTGTACATATCCCACAGAGAGGTTATACATACCAATATCATCGCCTCCTTGTACGTTGATTCCGTAATTCTGTGTGATACCGGTCTTATACACATAATCCTGCCAGTCTGTATCATTATGGTACGTATTATAGTAATAGCCAGCCTTGTTATCATCCAGGAAGTTAAAGTTCATTGCCTGACCATAATTCTGGCGATATGTAGCTATTTCCGAAATAGTACCCAGTTGCTCTGCAGCATAAGTTCTGAACTGTGATGCATTCATCATAGTCGGTGTAGAAGGTTTGGCTGTTATGCCTGCAGACACCTTTACATCAATACGTGTTGCCATTGAGTGTCCACGCTTTGTAGTAATCAGTATGACACCATTAGAGCCGCGAGCACCATAAAGTGCTGTAGCATTCTTCAACACCTCTACCTTGTCAATATCATCCGGGGATATTGTAGATAGCATGTTGAAGATATCACCCTCATGAAGTGAAGAACGGTTACGCTGCATATCAAGTTCTATACCATCAACGATTACCAATGGCTGTGCATTGGCGTTAATAGAACTCAGACCGCGTATAAACATCGCAGCACCTTGATCCAGATTACCTGAATGCATAATAGAACGTATGTCACCGCCCAGTTTTCCAGTGATTTCTTCGTCAACAGTTATTCCACGTCCACTTGGATTGTATGAATTTGTTGCCGTAATCTCTGTCCCGTCCTTATACATTTCAGAGAACTCATTGCTCAACAATTCAATACTCACCTTTTGGGAGGCATCATTTGATGTGATGGCAATTTGCTGAGCAAGATATCTTGGAGCAGTAACATACAAAGCAGTTGCAAATGTCGGTATCTTTATTGTAAAAGCGCCCTCTGCATTTGTCATTGCGGTATATCTGTTATCACCTAGCATCTGTACGCGTACACCAGCAACAGGACGCTTTGTTATCTGATCAACAACGCTACCATTTATCTCTATGGTAGGATTTTTGTCAACAACTGTTTTACGCTTTGGCACCTTTACTGTGACCTCTTCATCCTCGAAGTCATCTTGGGCAAATGATACTGTGCAAACAGTCAAAGCCAATGTGCAGAGTGAGACTCTCAGCCCCAATCGCTGCAAAATGTCAAATATATTGCTCATTATTTTTCGTATTTCAGTGTTTTAACATAGTCCAAAGCAGAATAAGGTACACAGAACACACCAGCTATGCGCAGGTTTCTGTCATATCGCGTAGGATTTCTTGTGGGAGCCGTATTCTGGACAAACAATATAGGAGATGCATCTGTATTCTCGTAACATATCGGGAACTCAACATCGAAATCTACAACATGTATCTTTTCATTTTCGAGAGCAGTTTTTTTGACAACGCCAGTATTAGCATCATATGACGTATTTTCAAATGTTCCGTCAGTATAGTCAAGTGTTGCGCCTTTTTTGTAAAATCCCAAAGTCGGTGTACCATCAGTCTTATGCGTACTTAGTCCAAAGGTCCACTGACAATCCTTAACAGTAACTGGTGTTGTTGATTCTTTCAATGTCTCAGGCACAAAAACAACATATACTCTATATTTTGTTGCCATAGCATTCTTTATATAGAAATCCATTTCTGCACGCGCCGAACCGCTAATCATAGTTGCATCGGTGCCAAAATACTTAAGATAACTTGACCCATTTGGCATAAGCCATCTTTTGAGGAAATCAAGTTTTCCGTCATCGAATTCTTCACCCCAAGTCTCATCCGTTACCTTCGTTTGCAACACCTCTACTTCTTCTCCAGCCTTAGTGCCAGAAGGCACTCCGTAAACACGTCCAGGTTTGGTAAAACTTAATACACGCTCATAAGACTCCCATGGATAATAGCCTATATCTGATAAGTGGCGAACATAGCCGTTACTCATTTCCTCTATCTCACCTACAGTATTCTTAATGAAATTATCTATAGATGTCACCTTACGGGAAGATGTTGAGAACAATGTATCTGTTTCTGTAACGACACCTGATACTATAGGATTATTCCTTTCATTAGTATTTGAGTACACCAGATTTCTAAGGATATGGGTATTCATAAGCGTGTCTTTCTGAAAACCAGGGACTATCTTTATTTTTTCATCCGATTTTCCTATAGTTCCAGCATCATTGGCTTTATAGGTTGAAAGTTCTGCACTAACCTTAGACAAATCTACATAGTAGAAGTCTGTTATATAGTTATATGATGGACTCATCGTAGTCTTTGCATTTTTCCAGGCATTATTGGTAGGAATCAGCAATGTATAAGTACTGTCTTCATTAGCCAAATCAGCATGCAGAATTGTTTTCATAACAGAGTTCGACTTAGTCCATACAGTATCCTTGTATGTCTGCTGTCCATTAACCATAGGACCGATGACTGACTTCGATTTATCTATAGAATAGACATCATACTGATGAATATAATCAGCAAAAGAGTCACATCCTTCCACAATGTCAAGATACTCATACAGATTCGGACGATATTCTACTACGCCATTTAGAGTATGCATGATACCATTCGATGCAGGGATGTTGACATCTTTTATCTCAACATCATCAAATGTGGTATTCGTAAAGTCATGATGCTTCAAGTTCATTGTTGCAACACGTGAATTAACAGTTCCCACTACCTGATGGCTATACTCCGCAAGATGCTGCTTTATGAACTTGTCCATCACATTAGCACTGTCCATATTCAAAAACTGGGTAGCATCGTATGTACCATCCAAAGGAGCCCACAATGTGAATACCCTGGCATTATTAAGTATGTCAGCACATCCAGCATTGTTTACGATAGTAGCGAAATTCTGAAGTTGTGCATTCTCTGAAATATTCTCCATCAATGTCTTGTTTGCCAACGGATTACCATCCTCCGGCGCGGAATTGTAGTCAGAATATTCAGTACAGGATGCTAGTGCAAGCATTCCGCCTGCAACCAACATCATACTTTTATTCATGTATTTCATATAGATTTATCTTTTTAACTTTTAACACTTACGGATTAATACCAATCCTCCTTCATAGTTGAACTGCTGTTGGCAATTGATACAGGACAGAATTCAATAAAGTCAAATGACCATCCAAGTTCCTCGTTGTCAACAAGGTTCTTAATTCTCAGCCAATAATCCTTACCTTGTTCAAATCTCTGAGTACATATAATACGACGGAGCATCATCGTGCCATATCCCCATTCTGAACGACAGCTGGTGGAGCCTACTACGTTTTTCGCTGCAGAATATATATCTGTAGGATCATATGAAAGCTTATCCGTGACAGTATTACTTCCTCCACGAGAGAATGATGCAGGAGCACGCATATATCCACGCACATGCATTCTCTGGTCGGACTCTACTCCGAAATCAGATCCTGTAGCATATTGAGCGCCACTTTCATCTGTCGCATATTCTTCAAGTATCCTTTCACAACCCATAACATTTCCTTCTATAGTAGGATCTGCGCATGCGTCAAACGGAATCCCCTGGGCAATCATTGAATTCTGTGACGAAGAGTTTCCTAAATAGAACTGCATCAATCCGCCACGCACCATTGGAGGATATACTATACGCAGCTCATAGGTACCTGTAGGCACATGTGGCAACTTAATAGCAAAATCGTAAATATTCCAACCTTGGAACTGATCGGAGTTGTTTGCACGCCATGCGCCCATCACATTGAATCTCAGTAATGTTCCAGGGTTATAACACCGGATATTTTCAAAATATGCATTATCGAATGCCACACGATTACCATCACCACCGGAGTTCATCACGCTCACCTCTGTTGACGTAGCAAAGCGGATGCCGTTATTGATAATTTCATACAAGAAAGTTGAAGAATCCAGACGCAGACGCTCATTCTGTGCACTCACTGCATTCTGATTGTAAAGCAAGATACCCTTTATTCTGTGTATGTAGCCATTCAAAGTCTCAACACTGGCTGAAGAAGAACGATCAATAGGCACTCCTTCAAATACTATAGGATGAGTAGCGTCATCGCCCAATGTTCCCAGTTGTTCAGTCATAGTATTATTCCGACGATAACGGTTGATAAAGAGGTTCTTCTGTGTCTTCGGGCTCGTCTCCCATATCTTCATCAGAGTATTTGGCAACATCGTCTCAAAATACTCCTGAGGTTCATAGCCGAAACAAAGATTCCAGGTAGAGACTGTCTTAGAGTTATACTCATATACTATCTTGTCTATAGGCATGCCCGCACGCAGTATGTGATATGCCACGAACATGTGAACTACATTCCATTCATTAGTATAGTCATCACCGGTACTTATTTGAATACCATGCTCCTGTACATAATCATACCATGTAGGATTACCATACCATTCTGCACACTTGGCCTTCAGGTCGTCAAAGCTGTTTATACCATTTGCCTTGAACACTTCATCAGTTTCTGCAAATACTGTCCATTTTACCAAACATTCAGTAGGACAATATAATGCGTTTCCATCACGGTCAGTACCTGTATAGTTATAGGCAGTATCCTTCTTTTCAATCTTAAGCAATTCATCCAATCCTGTTAGTTGCAGAGCCGCATGGAAGATTGTAAAATCGCCTTCTGCATGCATCTGGTCATCCACCGTTCTGTCAGAACGCGGAATGAGGCCTGTACAAATATGCAATACGCCATTCAAAGTCTCAATATCTCCATCAATAATAGCAGAGCGTCCATTCAAGGATGTCTTACCTGCATATACACCGTCACGGAAGATGTCCACCGTAACATTTCGTCCCGTTATGAGAGTACTACATGATGTTGCACCACTGATGTTCATCTGCATAAACGTCTCTCCTGAGAGATGATACTTTGAAAGGTCCTCACAGAGGGAGTCGGACATCAAGCTCACCTTTTCAGCCAAAGAAAGCCCTCCCCAGTTTGCTGACTCCTGAATACCATTGTGAGGGAAATTCTTGTTACTATCGTAGTACAAAGAGTCTATATATGGCTCTACACCCTCATTTATCGGAGCAAAACAGGTATATTTCATATATGTGGATATCTTCTTGTCATATCCACACTTCTGAAGTATGGAATAGAAAGCAGACAACCTGCTATCCTGTGCTATCGTTTGACTCAGAGTCAAATCCTCCGCACTGAAAAGCTGAGAGCCATCCGGTTCCTCGTAGCATGATGTCATTCCGAAAAGACAAGCAAATGAAACGACGAGGATTATTCTGGTTTTAATAATAATGTTCTTCATCATGATTTCTATTTGTTATAAGCTGAATTCTGTATTAATGAAGTATTTACTTTCAGTTCATCTTCATTCATAGGCATATAGAGATACCTCTCGTCCGGCAATTTTGCCTTCATTGCAGAGGGGTCATTGTATTTCGCCAACACCCATCCAAGGAAATCTTCTGAATTGCTCGGGAATGATGACTGTTCGCTTAATAGTTTGTCATATTGTATTCCATTCATACGACGGAAGTTATATCTCATGAGGTCATACCAACGCTTACCTTCAAAGCACAACTCACGCGCTCTCTCAAGAAGAATTACTTCCTCTATTGTGTTTACGTCATATCTTAAGTATGATACCCCACTCGGCACAGCCCTTGCATTTACGAATTGGGCGAGTTTGAAGGCATCGTCCGGTTTACCAAGCTGCACCAATGCCTCTGCCTTCATCAGCATCACATCTGTCAAACGGTACAATATCCAGTTTCGTTTACTAGATTGCTTAGAACTAACTTCGAAATCCTTAGCTGTTCCCTCTCCCGCAGTCTCTTCACCTACGAACTTACGAACAGCGTGTTCATCAATACCGTCATTGGCATCAAAACAGTATTCATATATACGCTGGTCGGTATTTGCCTTAAATACATTCCTGTTTGTCGGGTCAGAAGATGTACTGACATCACCATAACACGTTGTTGTCTTCATGTAGCCACCTTTATTACTAGCTCTATGTCCATACATCACGTACACAGCAGAGTTGTCTAAATTATCATTCTTATACTGCAACTCTATGATACTCTCTTCTGCATTTTGTCCGTTTGTTCCAAACAAGTCATTGTAGAAGTCCTTTACATCCGAGAGGTAGTAATCCTTTTCCTCCTCTTCTTCTCCTGAGATTGACTCATGCACATAAGATGAATGAGAGGCTTTCTTCGCAGCAATTATCCTATCACAATAATCAACGCACTTCTGGTAGTCATTGGCATCATGATTGATGGAACCACGCCATAGGTATATATCAGCAAGGAGAGCATCAATGGCGTCCTGGTTGAAATAGCCGCGGTCCTTGGCATTTCCATAGGCATTATTCTTTGGTGCGTAAGACTCTACCTCCTCCAAGTCAGCAATACACTGAGCGAGGATAGCGGCAGGCGCTGTCTGTGGAGTATTCATCTCATCACTTGCATTTAGGTAAGCCTCCGTTACGAAAGGTATATCGCGGAACACCCTTACTAAATAGAAATAGCAATATGCTCTCAATGCTTTCACCTGAGCCATAGTTGTCTGGTAACTGCCTATAGTATAATCCGGGTCAAGTTCCATAACAGCAGCCGCCTTATTTATAACAAGGTTACAGTAGTTAATGCAAGAGTAGAACCTCTCCCATTTCGTGAAAGTATTAGTCTGTTTGATATTCCAAGATAATATCTCGTTGAGAGCATTGGTATATGCCTCTGTTGGTAAAGCATCAGAAGCGGTAGTCAACTCATCGGAGCGGAAATCAGACCATACAATCATACTTCTGATAACCGAAGCATCTCTAAGTTGATTATAGGCTTGGGCAACAACGGCTTCAACCTCGCTTTCCTTCTGCCAATAATCTTCATCCAGAATCTTATTTTCTGGTAATATCACGGTGTCAACACATGAAGAAAGTGCAACACTCGCCAGTATTATTGAAAGTATCTTTTTCATAGTCATTATTTTTAGAAGCCCATACTTATTGTTGCTGTCACCTGTTTTGAACGAGGTGTTGAAGAAGTATCATAAGAAGGAGTATATGCACCGGCATTTACCTCAGGATCTATACCTGAATACTTCGTCCAACAGAAGAGGTTGGTCATTGTAACATAGGCAGAAAGATTCTGAAGACCATACTTCTTAATCTGCTTCTTCGGGAATGTATATGAAATCTGTAGGTTGTTTAATCTCAAGAACGAACCATCCTCAACGAATCTTGATGATATCTGATAGTTGTAACCATCCTGCCACAATGCACGTGGAATTACAGTCTCGTCACCATCTTTGCGCCAACGGTATGTAACAGATGAAGCCTGGTTGGTGTTTCCATGCATATTCTCAAGATTCATACGTGCAATGTTCACGAGCTTACTGCCGTAACGGAAATTGAAACGTGCAACAAGTTTCCAGTTACCATAATTGAAAGTGAAGCTGAAACCGCCCTGTAGTTTGGGGAGAGAGTTACCCAGATACTTATAGTCAAGTTGGTTAATGGTACCATCGTGGTTAACATCCTCATAGATAGCATCACCGCCATTGAATTGGTAATCATTGCCATTGGTACCGCTACCACTGCCACTATAATAAGTCATTCGCTGTGGCTGACCATTACTTTGCATTATCACACGTCCGTTCTCGTCTGTTACAACAGGGAATGTCTTGCCTTCTGCAAGCCATTGGTTTATCTGAGCCTCGTATGCTGCAGTTGTCCATGAGTCACCCAATTGCTGCTTCTGCTTGGTGTTATAATT
Organism: Prevotella sp.; assembly: GCA_017475005.1. Taxonomy (GTDB): domain Bacteria; phylum Bacteroidota; class Bacteroidia; order Bacteroidales; family Bacteroidaceae; genus Prevotella. Next base: position 69,578 of record JAFVGI010000027.1, read on the forward strand.
CTGCAAGTACTCATAAGAATATTGATATACACCCAGACAATTATAACCATAAATAGAACACATCGGGTCGCCAACGACTACGTGAGTTACCCTTGAATCATACCCAAGTAAACTATATACCGGCTCTGTATTCATTTTGTCAAGCACTCGTTTATCCATCTCCGTCAGTTTGTTAGAGTTCTGCGCCATATTGAAACTTGCTGACATTGAGAACTTACCTGCCTTGATAAACTTATTACCATTGACAACGAGGGTATAACCCTTATTCTCCATTGCACCGACATTACCCCATGTAAGTGTTGTAGCTCCATTCCATGAAGCAGACGTCGGAATCGGAATATTCTTCATAAGCAGGTCTGTCGTCTTATTACGGTACATATCAAAGTCGATAGTAATCATATCGTTAAGGAAACCGAAGTTGAGACCAAGGTTGAGACCTGTTTTCTTTTCCGGTCTGAGGTCATCAAGTTTCATACCATTCATCGCCTTTGGTATTATTGAGCCATAAGCACTACCATCATTATAGTAATAATTGAAGTAGTTGTCAACTGCTACGTTAGAGTTACCAGACTTACCCCAGGAGAAACGTATGCCAAGCATAGACACCACCTTCTTCAGTTTCTCAAAGAAGGGTTCTTCACTGAGGTTATAACGTGTTGATATACTCGTAGAATAGAACCAAGGATTTTTTGGTCCGTATGCCGACTTACCATCACCACGAATCAGGAACGTAATGTTATAACGTGACTTATAGGAGAAGTGGGTATTATAAATCCAGTTCTGCCAAGCCGACTTTGTTGTTCCAGGCTGGTTTGTCATACTGAGCATATTACCAGTAACCGTAGCGGACTGTAAACCGTTAGGTATTTGGTTCTGAACAACTTTCTGATATGTATATTTCGTTGTACCGCATTCATACTTCGCATACATTGTATTATAGAAATCCTCATTCTTGAAATGCGGAGTGAATGTCAGTTTTGCACTTGCGCCTGTACCGAAACGGTTTTCTTCTATATTTGTAACAAAGTTGTTTATCGTACTGTAATAATAGCCATTATTCAGGCTTGCCGGCATATAAGTAGGCCTTGAATAGGCATAGATATTGAAATATACTCGTCCGTCGAACTTAAGACGATGCTGATCATTACCGGTTCCTAAGAGTTCATAACTTAGTGAGAAGTCAGGGGTGATGGTATAAACTTTCTCTTTCAGCCATGAAGAGTTTGCATAGGCTACAGGATTACCGATGCCGACAACAGAACCGAGTTGATATGATGTCACATTACCCACGCCGTCATCGCCTGACTGCAATGTTCCGTTAGTTCTATTCATCAGGAAATACTCATCTGTTATGCTTCCGTCTGAGTTGCGACGATATATCGTCGCATTCGGAGCCTGTTGCTGAGCCATAGCAAGAATAGCATTGTCTTTCGCTAATGATGTTCCTGCCTTTTGATCTTTTTCGTACGTATAATTCTTGGTATTGTCATTATAGGTCAACGCAAAGTCTGTAGAAAACTTTATTCTTTCAGACACATTATAGTCAAGTGCCAGACGTGTTGTCAAACGATTGTACACCTGCTTTATGACAGTACCATTCTGATGCATGTATCCTGCAGAGATACGGAAAGTTGCCTTCTGTCCACCACCGGCGATATTGAAGTTAATATCATGCTGGTCACCAAACTGCTTTATGGCATCAACCCAGTCTGTATTATTGTTCCAGTTATAGTAACCCGCAGCCCAAGTTGGCAAATAGTTTATCTCGTTTATATTTGTAGTTGCATCAGGTCTCGGATCTCTGTTGTATATTGCCTCCTTTACCATCATGGTGTAGTTGTCACCACTTAGAAGATTATATCCAGCAGGCATCCACGTACCGGTAAACTTGTATGACATATTCACTTTCGGCTTACCGCGGCTGCCACGCTTTGTTTTGATTTCGATAACACCGTTAGCACCCTGTGCACCCCATACTGCAGTTGCAGCAGCATCCTTAAGGACTGTAATAGAGGCTATATCCTCGACATTGACAGCAAGCAGAGAAGAGAAAGCTTCTTCGTCGGCATTCTCAAGGTCAATATCAGATGGATTATAGTCAAATATCTTGTCGTTAACGACAATCAGCGGGTTTGCATCACCATTGATGGTATTTACACCATTCAGACGCATAGTGGTACCAGCGCCAAGGTTACCGGAGTTACTTACGATATCCAGACCAGCGATTTCACCCTGCAGGGCCTCGTCAATAGAGGTAAATGCCATACCCTCGACGTCTGCGAGGTTGAACGTCTGCTGTGATATAGACACTTCACGCTGGTCAATATTCAAGCCACCGGAGTTAGTACGACGTCCCTTGACAGTAACCTCATTCAGGGTTGTCTTCTCATCTTCAAGTTTGATGGTGAATGTTTCCTGGTCACCGATATTCAAGACTGCAGTCTTACTACCCACATAAGAAACGACAAGTTTGTTCTTAGGATTCTTAATTTCCATAGAGAAGTTACCCATCATATCGGTCTGCGTAGCACTGACGATACGGTTGTTTGCGTCTCGTTCTATTACGTTTGCCATCATGACAGGTCCCATAGCATCCTCTACAGTACCCGATATCACTTTGCCCTGCGCCAACGCAAACTGCACAATGACAGAAAGTAATAACGTCAATAGGATTTTAGTTTTATACATAGTAGTATATATTTTTTTGTTATTAATCATCATACTTAAAAGTCGTATTGTAACATAGAGGCTTGTCTATACCGTGTATAACAACAAATGAGGAGGATGTTATATCTTTAAACCTAAACGTGTTATTGCTATCATCAAAACCAATCAATTCATCAGATACAGATATATCTCTGACAAGAATATTGGAATTACCGGTGATTTTAGGATAATCTGTAGTAGAACGACCTTCTACAGCATCCTTGACATATACGTCACTGCCTGAGCCTATCAAGGACAGAGACTTCGCAATACCTAGATTGTTAGTATATAGAGTCTCATTGCTGGCAGTATTAAGATTGTCGTCTTTAAAGACAGAGTTATTCTGCATATGATACAGAATGAAACTGCGCATATTGTCAATCATCTTCTTAACAAAATCTTTTGCCTCGTCTTCTGTATTATATCCATAATCAGATTTGTAAGCTTCCCAGTTATTGTATATATTCTCAATGATGTTCCAGTTACCGAGTCCATTTGCGAAAGCAGAGGACATATCTTCCGGTACATAGAGTGTATAGTTATAGGTTCCGAAGACTGCAACTCTGCTATTATTATCTAATATAATATAAGGTGCCTTCTTAACATTCTTTTCAGCCTCTGAATCAGTAGTCTTAAGAATACCGCACCATGTCAAATATGCTTCTGTTTCAGCATTGGTTGATGAAAAACCGCTTATCAAATCGAAGAAAGCCTGGAATTTAGGATATTTCGCAGCATCACTCAAGATATCATGAGTATTGTATATAGCTGGCTGAATAGGAGAATCCAGACGATAAACCGTACCATTGGTAATTCTGGCATCAGCACTGTTCTCATTGAATATCTCTGTAACCTTAGAAGCAGTATATGCCCCAGTACCAATCTGTAACGGACCCTGAACAGTGCTTGTTCCTACACTTGAAGCCGTTTTATCGGCAACATAAATTGCGCCACCATGCTTTGTAAGATAATAGTGATTGCCAGAAAGACTGGACGTACCGTCAAGTACAACGGTGTGATAGTTCAGCATATCCTTTATCTGTGTAGAATAATAGCTTGAGGCAGTGCTCAATTTTTCGATATCACCTGTTGTGCCCTTAGGTAACTTCTTTCCGATACTTATCTTACCAACGGTCGGGTCTAAGGTTAGAGCATTCGTTGTCGGATTATATTCATAACGCTGCACATAAGTCTTAAATTCGCTCGGTTGATTTGGTTCATAAGTAAATTTCAACGCGTACATCTTTTCTATAGAACCATCAGCCTTCCTCGTGATAGAAGCCGGGTCAATATAGAAGAAGTTGTCATTATCCGTAGGGTTAAACACCGCATACTTTGACTTCATTGATACAAGATAGTAATACATGTCTGCACCCAATGTTGAAGGAACTCCGGCAGTTTCCTGCTTATCGTTCAGCATTTCACCCATCATGCGTAAGTCAGTATAAACAGAAGCTGGGCCAAGAACTGAATTATACTTCAAAGGGGCAAAGAAGGTGTTCATCTTGTATATGACACCGTTATTTGCTATCTGTACATCATAATTACCGTCTGCCTTAAGTGAAATATGGTCAGTAGAAAGAGTCTTACCATCAGCATCCTCAAGGAACTCAAATGCATCGTTCTGAACTGTACTGAACTTGCTCGGTACTGTTTTTGAGAGATACGGCTTCAATATATTATTGAGCATGCTAGTAAAAATCTTAGGATCAGAATTATGTATCGCATCAAGATGCTGATTGATAGTATTCTTGATATTCGCCTCGTCATATGGCAACCCCTGAACACCCAGGTTCTTCACAATATATGCACCATCATGTGAGAAATACTTCTCAATAACATCATCAGTCGGACAAAGGATTGCAGCAATTTCCGCCTGATCACCATCAGAACCGGAACCTAATGTTGGGTTGTAATTGTTCCAACCTGGATCAAAATTGAGTAGAGCCTGATCGCTGACACTGGCTTCCGCTGCTGTCGCACGGTTCAATTTTGCCCTCTGTGAGTTCTTACTCAAATAACGTATAGCATACACAGGATCCTGCGCACCACTTTCTGTTGAATATTCAGCATATTCCTTTCTAAATGTCTCATCCTCCACCAACACCGGGACAGCGAAATAATCCATCATGCGGGAGATATGCTTTGTATCGGAATTGGCACGTAAGATTTGCGCCATGTTTCCTGGATTAACCAGCACCTCATCCAGCTGATGGATGTAACCGTTCTGGCAGGTGACATCGCCATATTTAGTGTCAGACCCTTGCTGCAGCATCACTTGTTTGTCAAAAACGTATGCACAACCGTCAACATAGTCATGTCCCGTCAGTATCTTAAAGTCTGTAGCATTGGAGCCGGTTACCGTCATGGCATTATTAAGGAAATACTCTCCAGAGAAATGGACCATCGGTGCAGTAGTATTGTCATACAAGGCATTGAATGACAAGCCCTTGTCTTTCCAAGGAGCGAAATACGGATTGTTTGCCGGCATATTCTGTGAGTACATCGGCTCAACGGACTGTACCAACTGAATATTTGTGGGGTGCTTCACAATCTGTCCTTGCAGAAGTACACCATTACTACCAGTCTGAGATGACAGGTTACCGAGCAGGATAGCATTGTCGAGCATAGAAGCAAACAACAGCTGTGCCTTTTCCGACTTTGTCAGTTCCTCATAGCTGGATTTACCAAACTTGTTGTTACCATCTTTGAAGAAAGCCTCGAATGCAGCATCATTTGCAGGGAAGATTGTCTTACTACCTGTCTTAGACAATACTTCACTATATCCCAAATCGTCAACCAGACGCAGATACGTGTTGAACGTACCATCCAACAACTTAGGATTCTGCAATTCCGAATAGATACTCTCGCCTAGCCATTCCGGAAGGTTTTCTTCATCAACTGCGTACTCCTTGGAGCATGACCACATCAGAGAGATGCAGACAAGGGATGCATAGAAAAAGAGTTTTTTCATAAAGTTAATATTGTTTAGTTATGTTAAATTATTTAATATCAGATAGTTAATAGAAATCGGCGGTGATAACCTATAGGTTTAGATATACCACACACGTAGCCAATTCGGTGCAAAGTAACAAAAAAAAAATTAAAACCACAAGGATTTTAACAAAAAATTTTAAAATCCTTATGATTTTAGTCAATGTTCTTGGTCAAATCTAAATTATCAATGAGTCGTATGACCTAGAGCGAAAATGGAGACTTTGGTATTAGGCACCTGCAACACTACTTTTGCACACGCAGCTGTTGTTGCACCTGTTGTTACGACATCATCTACGACAAGAATATGCTTACCATACATTTCGTCTGCTTTTTCACCTAAGCAGAAAACATCCCTTACATTATCCGGGCGTTCCATCTTACTTAGAGAGGTTTGCGAACTCTTAAATGAACGTCTGATGACATATTTTGTCTCTACAGGGATTCCTGTAGCAAGACTTATGCCATAAGCCAAGCGTTCACTTTGGTTATAACCTCGCTCCCTATATCGCGACTTATTCAATGGCAATGGCACAAGAGCATCAATGTCATCGAAGAATCCTGACGGAAGTATTTCCTCTGCTGCGATTCTTCCCATCTCTACAGCGGTATTCTTCATACCTCGATATTTGAAGTCATAGACAATCTCTGCTACCTCCGATTTTGAACGAAAGTTTAGAAAGGCTATTGCTTTGGTAAGTTCCGGCAAGCGTGTCCAGAACATTTGTGCGAAGGTACCTTCTTCAAATGTCTTCTCCCCTACCCTAATACCATTACGTGGTAACCACTGCCGAGTTCGAGGCAAATCTGAAAGACAATTCTTGCAAATTGCCTTTTCCTCCACTATAAGCTTACCTCTACATACAGGACAGTATCTCGGCAGTATAAAATCAAGAATAGAACGTAGAAGCATACTTAGGAAGAATTATTTTCTTAATGAAAGAAAATCCCCCGCCCGGGATGAGCGAGGGATAATAGAATATATAAAGTTTTATACTTTACTTAGTGATAGCACCTACAGCATTGTACAGCTTAGAACCCTTCTTGATGACAATCTTGCCATCCTTCAGGTACTTACCGTCTGCCTGCATGCCGTCGGCTTCAACTTCCTTGATGCCTGTTGTACCGGAAACA
>JAFVGI010000028.1 GCA_017475005.1 Prevotella sp.
CAAACATCTGCAAAATCGATTTTCCAGTTCTTTGCACGTTTACACTTTTTAACGCAGATTTTTGCACATTCTTGCAATCGCTGTGAAGCGAACAAGGAATGAGTCTTGTATGTCCTTTAGTGATGCTTATTGTCATTTCTAACTTTCTTTAGTAACGCATTTGAAGATCTTTTATGACTTCATATAAGACGAATACGTTTTTGTCCCTGGGGGACAAATTCGAGTAGTGATTTGTCCCCCGTCAGTCTTCCGTCGTATTCGAGTTCGTCCCTTATAAAGTAATGCTGGTTTCATTGCCGGAAGATAAAAGGTTTAGTTTAGGTTATGGATATTTAATATGGGATTAAACTAAACCATGCTGTGTGTTGTGCTATATTATAAAGCAAACCTCTTTCATTTTTCTCTTTTGGACGGCAAAGAATACTTTTTTGTATTCTCCACTAAAATAAGGTCCCTGCTAATAGTAATGGAAAGGTCTGTACTACTATGGTGCTCGTTACATGAACCCTGTCACTAGTATGTGGTATGGGGTGGATCCGCTTACTGAACAGTATGTAAACATTGGTGCATATATCTATTGTCATGGTAATCCTATAATTCTTTTTGATCCTGATGGACAAGGTGATTATTTTGCCAAGAATGGTCAATATTTAGGACGAGACAAATGGGATGACAATAAAGTTTTTCTTGCTGATGGAATTGTAAATGGTCATTTCCATAACATAAAGAGATTGGATGTCTCTCAGCACAGATTTAAGGTAATGGCAAATATTATTGCTCAAGAAGGTTCTTCTAAAGATCCTGAGGAATATACTTTTATTGCAAACATAGCACGAAACGAAGCTAATGCTCAAGGTAGATCTATGTGGTCTTTGCTAACTTCTGGTTATTCTTCTGTTCCTGATACGAAAACAGAACTTTCCAATAAAGATAATAGTCAAAAGGCAAATATGGCAAGAGCTGCTTTAATTGGAGTTGTATTAGGGAATCCAGACCCAACAAATGGTTCGCGTTTTTGGGATGGCTCTGATTTCTTGGCATGGGGAACAGGAGCATATAAGGATCCAAAAGGGATAGAACGTGTAGCTCACCCGAAATTTTTTTCTTATCCATGATTTACCCGATTTTCACGTTAATTAATAGCATAAAAAAGGGAAATATGTTATTTTTTGTCCATTTTTTCAAAGAAAAATATTATCTTTGCATTTGTATTTAAAAGCAGTTCTCGAAGAGAAAGGAAAAATCCTGCAAATGGTTATCTAGGCGACATGGAGCAAAAGATGGAACTGACAGCCTTTGTTAAATGGAATTTGAACCAATTTTCGGGAACGTTTTCGTTAAGCCAAAAGAGCATTGACAAGCTTGCTTAGTCATTGCCTTGACGAGAAAAGGTAGGATGAAATCCAACCATTCTGCTAAACCATATACATCGATATAATCCCAAAACAAAAAAAATGACTTACAAGAAATCTATTCTATTAACCGGTTGTGCTCTCTTTGCATTGGCAATTCAGGCACAGGTAACTATCGACATCGATACCCAGCAGCGCGGACCGAAGGTTAGTCCGATGCTCTATGGAATCTTCTATGAAGATATCAACCACGCAGCCGACGGCGGCATCTATGCCGAGTTGATACGCAACCGCTCGTTTGAAGACGGACCACGCTATGGCGCCCCTGCCGATATGCAGGGATGGACGACCGATGCTACCGCTCCTTCTCTGTTGTCGGCAAAACTCATACAACCCTCTAAAAAGGCACCGTTGCTCAACAGCGTGCAGCATAATGCCTTGGAACTGACAGTCAAGGCCTCAAAGGAATCTCCCGTACGCTTGGTGAATGAGGGTTTCTGGGGAATTAATGCCGTGCAAGGGCGTAGCTATCATCTCACATTCTGGGCAAAAGCCTTGAAATATCAAGGTAACGTGAAGGCTATGCTCTACTCGCATGACGGCTCACAGATATATGCCGAGACTATGGTAAGCAGTCTTTCTTCCTCTAATTCAAAGGGCTGGAAGAAGTATGAGGCTACGCTCACAGCTGATGGCAATGATCCTAAGGCACGGTTTGCGCTAGTCTTCGATGGCGTGGGACAGGTACAGCTTGACATGGTAAGCCTTTTCCCTCCAACCTTCAAGAATCGCGAAAACGGCATGCGTCCCGATCTTGCCAATATGCTGTGGCAGATGCATCCTAAGTTCATGCGCTTCCCCGGCGGATGCTTTGTAGAGGGACAGGAGAGTCCTGATAACGCCTTCCGATGGGAGCGCACCATAGGACCGATAGAAGAACGTGAAGGGCATTGGAACGTGAACTGGGGATACCGCACAACCGACGGACTCGGTTATCACGAATATCTACAACTGGCAGAGGACCTGAACGCCAAGCCGCTCTATGTAGTAAACGTAGGACTATGGCACGGTGGTATGACTCCATACGACAACATACAGCTGTGGATTGATGAATGTATGAATGCCTTGGAGTATGCCAATGGTCCCGTCACTTCGAAATATGGTGCCTTACGCGCCAAGAACGGGCACCCTGAACCATTCGGAATAGAATATGTAGAGGTGGGAAACGAGAACAACCAGCCTGATCCCAATCAGCAGAGTGACCACTACTATGAGCGTTATGAGCAGTTCTATAAAGCCATACGTGAAAAGTACCCTGAGATGAAAATCATAGGAAACGTGGTCGCATGGGGCGATGACAACCCGAAGTGGAACAGCAAGCTGCCTGTGGATCTGCTTGACGAGCATTACTATCGCTCACCTGACTGGTTCGCTGCCGCTTTCCATAAATACGACAGCTATGACCGTCAAGGGCCAAAGGTATATGTGGGCGAATATGCTGTGACAAACGGCTACGGCAATCTGGGCAATATGAATGCAGCCCTTGGCGAGGCTGTATATATGATGGGAATGGAGAATAACTCTGACGTAGTCGAATTAGCTTCCTATGCGCCAATCTTCGTCAATGAGAACGATGCCCGCTGGCGTCCTGATATGATACGTTTCAATAGCAGTCGTGTAATGGGCACCCCAAGCTACTACGTTCAGCAGCTCATGCCTCAGCATCTGGGCACCCAGGTAGTGAAGGTGGTACAGAACAATCCCTACAAGGATGTGGCACGAAAACCTCTTACTCCCAAGCAGAGCCGTGTAGGATTCGGCACATGGAGCACACATGCTTCTTTCGAAACCGTCAAGGAATACGATTATGTCAAGGGCGACTGGAACAAAGAAGGTAATATCGTTCGACAGACAGGGCTGAAGGATGCCACCCTATGTATAGAGAAGAATGTTATCGACAGCGACCACTACACATGTAAGTTCCGCGCACGCAAAGACGAGGGAGCAGAAGGATTCATCATCATCTTCAACTATGTGGACGACAAGAACTACTGTTGGGTGAACTTCGGAGGATGGACAAACTCACAGCATGCCATAGAGCAAATCAGCAATGGCGGAAAGCTGCTGACCGCAAGTAAGCGAGGACATATCGAGTCTGGACGCTGGTATGATGTAACCCTTCAGGTGGCAGGAGATAGCGTCAAGGCATGGCTCGACAACGAACTTGTCTTCGACACGGTCTTGAAGCATGATGAAACGAAAGGAATCTTCTCGTCTGCCACTATCGACGATGCCACAGGTGAACTTATCGTAAAGGTAGCAAATACCAGCGATGTCGCAACAACCGCCAACGTCAACCTCAAGAATTTCACACCGGCATCAGCCCGAGTAGTACGCTTGGCAGCCAACGATGGTATGGAAGAGAACACGCTCGATGCCCCTACCACCATTCACCCTGTGGAGCAGTTACTCTCCCCAGAGAACAATAGCGTTCAGTTTGATGTACCTCCATACTCGCTGAACATCATTCGGCTTACAGCTCCAGCCAAGCCCTAACAAGCGTTAGAGAAATAAATAACGTCAGTTGAAATAGATCAAAATACTTTCCTTGTGTCTCCCTCTTATGGGCTGTCCCTTCGATGGCGTTTTGGTACTTTCTCATGGTGTATCACCTTTGTTCCAAATATCGCGTTTTTAAGGGCGTTTTTATTATCTGTTTTACACTCGCGGTAGAAATACTGTGCAAAAATAGCTCGAAAAACTGGTACAAAAAAATATGCAACTTGAAGTGTTAAAATACAAAAAGTCCCTCATTTAGAGGGACTTAGTTCAAATTACTCCAAGTTGCTCAGAGTTGTTTATAAGGGGTCACTTGCCCACGCAGAATCTACTTTCCAATGCAGAAGTTACTATCTGCAAATATAAGTGACTGATAATCAGTATTGATGCCTTTGTTTTAGGGTAACTATAGTGACTCCGAGGGACGGTAAGGGGACGCAAATGAAGTGAACCCAGAAAGTTGGACACAACTGAAAGGTTCACTTCAATTTGAGTAGTGATTTGTCCCCCGTCAGTCTTCCGTCGTATTCGAGTTTGTCCCTTGTAAAGTAATGCTGGTTTCGTAGCTGGAAGATATTAGGTTTAGTTTAGGTTATGGATATTTAATATGGGAATAAACTAAACCGTACCTTATCCAATTAAACCGAGCTACCTCTCTCTCTTGGACGGCAAAGATAATTATATCCTCAGAATCCTTTGTGCGCGTATGCGTATGTATAATAAGGACTGCCGTTTCTGCTTTCGTGAGTCGATGAAATTAGGTCGCAAAGGTAACTGTTGTTCCTTCATCTACCCAAGGTGATCCAATGGTATGCCTCAAAATCCCCACACCATACGGGTTGTATTTGGAGCCATAACCTTGTGCTGATGGTCACAACACCTTGTGAAGCAACATAATTTCTAATCACTCCCGAAAGTAGACATTCGTGGCATTCTTGATCTTGTTGCTGATGGCGATCTGGCTCTGAGGTCTGCGAACCATATTGCTATAATCAGCAATCGACTGGAGAATGCTTTGACGGATCCACCAGATGGCATAGGAGATAAACTTGAAGCCACGCGTCTCGTCAAACTTGTTTGCCGCAGTGATGAGACCAAGATTACCTTCATTAATCAGGTCGGAAAGTGGAACGCCTTGATGCCGGTACTGCTTGGCAACGGAGACAACGAAACGGAGATTCGCAGTCACCAATTTATTCTTTGCTTCTTCTCCTTTCTTTCCGCCCTTCCTGATAATCTGGGCTAATTCGACCTCCTGATCTGGGGTGATCATAGGTATACGGTTTATCTCTACAAGGTACTTGTCAAGTGACTCTTCAGAACGATTGGTGTAATTCTTGTTAATCTTAAACTGTTTCATTAGCACATTTTTTTATAATTGTTTTCATGCACAAATATATGAATCTCTTTTTCTATAATATAGTTGATAATATGTATAAATACAAAATTACGCATGCAGGGAAGGTGGAAAGAAGCAATAATAATGTGAAAATCGCAAAAAATCCAATGTCATTCGAAAAATAATTGTTATTTTTGTGGCATAAAATAATCAGCAGACTTTTAGATGATATGAAGAATTTGCTTATTTCCCTGCTTCTCTGTATCCTGGCAATGGGAGCACAGGCACAACGGCAGCCTCGCCTGGAGCATCGTGATAATAGTACGGCTAGGATTGTTGTCAACGATAGGCCTATGCTGATGATTGGTGGTGAGTTGGGTAACTCGTCAGCCTCGACGCCAGAGGACGTGAAGCGTACGTTTTCGCATCTCCACAAGATGGGACTCAACACTGTGCTCGTTCC
>JAFVGI010000029.1 GCA_017475005.1 Prevotella sp.
ATCATCGAGTACGATGACATGCCGCTCGGCATCAAGGATGTCAAGACGAAACAGAGGACAAATTACCTGCGTTACAACCGTCCGTTCACCAGAGACAAGGCCGTGACCATCATGCTGCCGTTCGACTTCCGCAAGAACGATATCAGGCGGGGTGAATATGACAACATTTCGGAGGGAAAGTTCTACGAGTTCGCAGGCATTGAGGAAGTGCCGTTTAACATGTGGATTGCCGTGATGAAGGAAGTGGGCGTGGAAGGCTCTAACGAAACGACTGAGACCACGATGAAGGCCAACACGCCGTATCTCTTCATGCCTGGCGAGGACGCTAAATACCTCTACTTCACTAATGGGGACGACTACTACCAAGGCTTCGATATCTTCACTGAGGGTTACGAACGCGGTAACAAGCAGACCGAGTACGACGGCAGCGATGGCACATATTCGTGGAACAAATGGAATTTCATTGGCACCTACCAGCCGCGCTACTGGAGCGACAGCGAGAACCCTGAGGAAATCGGCAAGGTGTATGGCTTCGCAGGGAATACCAAGGAGGTGGACGAACAACTCGTCGTGGCCGGCGACTTCGTGAGGGCGAAGAGCGGCGCGAAGATTCGCCCAACATCATGCTATTTAGAGTGGGTTAAGCCTGAGGACTCAGAGCAGGAACCTAATTCTGCCTCTGCCCGAAGAATGACTCGCTCTGCCTCTAACGAAGTAGAACTGCCACAGCGCATCACTGTCAAACTTGTAGGAGCCAATGGCGAGGTGACCAGCATCGGCACTTTATCAGTTGACAATGGACAATTGACAATTGACAATTATGCTGGCGCTGACGATTGGTACGACCTGCAGGGCAGAAAGCTCAGCGGCAAGCCCAGCACCAAGGGCATCTATATCAACAATGGTAAAAAGATTGTAATTGAATAAGGAGGACACAGCAATGAAAAAGAGAGCATACAAGAAACCTTCAATGAGAGTAGTCGAGCTGCAACATAGGACATGCCTGCTTCAGGCAAGTGGCACTCCGCCCAACGAAATCCCCGACTACGATGACTGGATGGAATAAAAGACAGAGAAACTCATGAACATGTCTAACCATCATAATGACGAACGCCCTCCGCCGGAAGGGGGAGCCTCCCCCGGCGGGGCGTTTTTTAGAGCCCATGAGCATGAATAAATCGGGTCATGATCATGAACAGAATCGGTCATGTATCATGAATGGATTGAATCATGTATCATGAATTGACCTAATCATGTATCATGAATGAAGTGAATCATGTATCATGACTGAACCTAATCATGTATCATGAACGGAAACGGGCATGATAATGACGTTATAAAATCATTTAAATATTAACCTTAAAAACAAAAAAACTATGATTAGTTTGATTAAGATGAAGGGTTTGAACCTTCAGACAAAGGAGCTTATCTACTATCCAAAGTGGACACGTATTTCAACCGTCAATGAGACGCAGCTGGCAAAGCGCATGGCTCGCGGAAGCACGTTCTCGGTGGGCGAGATTAACGGTGTGTTTGCCGATTTCCCACAGAGTATCATCGACGAACTGCTGAACGGCAACGCAGTAAGCATCGACGGACTGGGCACATTCAAACTGCGTGTGCAGGGCAAGAGCCAGCCGGAGAAGAAGTTGGTTACGAGTGCCGGTGCAAAGATTACCGTGCTGTTCGAGCCTGCTGCCGAGCTGACGAGCCGTCTGAACGACGAGAAGGAGTTTCGCTTCGTAGAGGTGCCAACCGCAGAAGGTCAGCAGGATGCCGATGACCAGGGTGGCGACACGCCAACGCCTACGCCAACACCGACGCCTGATGGCGGCGACCCTGACAATGGTGGCGGCGACAACACCGGAGGCGGCGACGAAGGTTAATCAAAGCGCCCACGGCGCTTCGCTACGAAAACGAAAACCTTCGCTCGGGCGGATTTGAAATCCGGCCGCATTGAATATAAGCATTTGTAATGCGAGAAAATTTTGGATTGCAAATCCAAATATTAAGTGCAGTCGGATTGCAAATCCGCCTGAACGGAAAAAACTTGAAACTTGAAACTTGAAACTAAATGGCGCAGGATGTTTTTGCATTCTGCGCCATTGTCGCTAACCGTTAACCTTTAACCTTTAACCGTTATCAGTACGCCACCTTCTTCGACGTTACTTTGCCATCCTGCATGATGGTGCGCATGATGCAGATGCCTTGTTCAGGGGCTGCTATGCGCTGACCTGACATGTTGTAGTATTCTACACGCACTGGGGTAGTGCTGCCCTTTGCTGCATCTATGCCGTCAGGACCGCCGAAGTGGTATTCTATATAGACAATGACACACTGCTGCTCACCAGTGTTTGTGAAGGTGAACTTGTCTGGCACATTGTTGAGAGTGAATGATACGGCATTAGGATTGTCTCTCGGAGCATCGAGGTCGAGAACCGTGGTGGTCGTCTCTGTGTAGTTTACGCCTGCCACTTCCTTCCAATAGCTGGTGCGGCTTGAACTGTTGGTGCCTGTAACACTGTAGAGAATAACCTTCGTAGCCTTTGCGCCTTCTGGCATGAAGACGGTGTTCTGTGCTCCGTTGGAAAGTTTTATCGGGGTACGTTCCAATATCTGGTCATTGTATGGAATCTGCATCTTTGGAGAGTTGCCGCCAGAGGTATATGCTTTTGTGAGGTTTCCTGTGCAAACTATAGAGAAGCCATATGCCTCGTCATTGGCAGCGCCTTCCATCATGTTGTTGACACCACTGTTGTCATAGCTCTTTGCTACCATGTTGCCCCATGCAAGGAGGGCTGTCTTTGTCTCGCCGGCTGGTTCTGGGGTAGGCTCTGGATTGACATCAGGATTCTCCTCTCCACCAACAACCTTCAGGACGCCTTTGGTATAGAGTTCGCTGGTGTCCCATGTCTGTCCTTCTCCAGGGGTGGCAGGCTGTATCTCGCCAAAAGTGCCTGTAACCTTGCCGAGACCGGAGAACTTGAATATCTGATATTCCGTTCCTGCATACGGAGCCTCTTCCATCTGCTCGCCGCCGTTGATTTGCAATACGGAAGTAGAGCTGAGAGTCGTGGTGCTCTTCAGGGTGATGGTATTGCTTTTGGTACGGTTCGCAAGAACGTTGAGGGCTGCTGTGCCATTGAGTTTCAGGGTGCTGCTGAATGTCAGGCCTCTGCCATTGACGAGGGTATCGCCAACCTGCAACGTAGCACCCGTGCTGATGGTTGTAGCAGCAGCCAGAGTACCTGTTCCGGCAAGTGTAGCACCCGTCTGTACTGTGACAGCACCAGTGCCGCTGTGTGTGCCATTGACGATGAGACGTCCCTTGCTGACGGTTGTCGTGCCACTATATACATTGTTACCTGTCAGACGCCAGTCACCGGAACCTTGCTTCACAATGGTAGTAGTGCCAGGATGGGTGCCTGCCTGGTCATTGTTGTTGATGACGCCTCGGAAGGTTTCGTCGGTATTTGCACCGCCGACAACCCATGTGCCAGTACCCTTGGCCTTTACATTGAAGCCCGCAAGAACAGTACCGGCATCGCCTGACAGACCGCCGAGATAGTAGGTGACGGAGGTCTTACCACAGTTGATGGAGGCATTACCTTTCAGAGTGATGGTAGCATTCTTAACACCGACACCATTGCGGAGGGCAAACTGACTCTGTCCTGCCTTGCCGGTACCATTGACGATAAGCTTGCCGGTGAAGTTGTCCCAGTTACCTTCTATATATTCACGCAAATAGTGGACATTCCATGTGAGGGTGCCCTTACCCGTTACGGAACACTTGTTGGTATTCCACAGGTCGAAGTCAACAGTTGAAGTAGTTCCTTCTGCCACCTCGATAGGGAAGTTGTATGTAACGCTTGCCTCATTCTTACCGACAGTCACAAACTTACCTCCCTGCATCATCAGCTTTGACACTGTGCCGAGCCCAGCCTCTGAAACTGTCTTGCTGTTCAGCTTCAGCGTGCCGCCCTTCATGACGAGGTTGCCGTCATACTTAAAGAAGTTTTCGGTATTTACAGCAACGGTTCCTGCACCATTGACGATGAGGTCGCCCTGGCCTTCTATGCTGCCGTTCATGGTAACCGTGGCAACGCTATTGGAGATGTTGAATTCTGTGTTGTTATAGAGTGTGGCAGAACGGTCTGTGGTTGTAGAAGAGCCGGTATATTTATACACGCCGCCATCCATAATCCAGTTTTGCGCAAACTCCTGACTCATGCCGAGACCACTGGCAACACCGCCATTCTTCAGTGAAGAGAACTCATACGTTCCCTTATGAAGCACCGTAGCACCTTCATATTGCTGTGGGCTGGCAATGGTGAGTGTGCCTTCGCCGGTCTTGTTCATGGAAGCCGAACCACTGATATATCCTGTGCCATCGATGGTGACATTGGCGTCAGAACGTACTACGACAGCTGTCTTCTCGGTTGGTTCTGTGAGGGTGATTACCTCGTCTGTTGCAGGAGCTATGAGCCATTCGCCTTCTCCATTGCCGTCAAAGGTCTCTGCGTCGATGATGTCTGTCTGCTCAGGACGTGTCTTGACAGTGATTACGGATGTATAGTCAGACTTCTTGTCGCCCAGGAATGAGCAAAGACGCACCTTGTATGCCGTTGCCGGCTTCAGGCTTTCGTCTGCAATGAGGAATGATGTCACTCCAGCTTCTGTCCTGCCGACCTCTACATAATCCGAACCTTTCAGCATCTCGACAATAAATCCTTCTTCATTGTCAGTAAAGTCGCTCCAGCTGATAGTAAGGCTTGTCGGGGTAGCATCTGCCAGCTCTGGCAGCATAGGAGGACGGAGATAGAATTGTCTGTCTTCTATTGTTATGGAGTTGATATAGTTCTCGATGTTGGCATAACCGTTGCTTGCTATCGTCATAGCATCATTGACACTTGGGTTGGTGCCGTTGGCATTCTCCCAATCGTCTGGCATACCGTCATTGTCTGTATCAGTGCGCTTGGTGCCTGCATACATCTTCCATGTCGTAGGAACGCCGATGGGGAGTTCGTTCTCATTGGTGATGAGCTTACCCTTGGTGCCAAAACTTAAAACCTCGTCAACCATGTAGCAGTCTGCTATGTCACGATATGGCAGTGAAGCACCTACCTCTGGCAGCAGCTTTGCTATCAGGTCATTGGCTGACCATTTCTCCAATGTAGGGTAGGAGTATGGTTGTGACTGACGGTCGCCGCCGCCTGTGCCTGTGAAAAGGCTTGGGTTATTCACTCCGTCACGATTGGAGTCTTGCCAGTTGTCAATGCCATAGAAGTGGAAATCGCTGTTACCGCCTGTCAGACCATCGCCACCGCCGGCAGGACCGTTGATGAAGAGGTTGTTCTCAATGTTTACGTATGAAGACCCCTCTGAGTCGCCACCCATGTTGTAGGCGTAGTTCTTCCAGTTATATACAATGTTGTTGACATACTGGTTGACACCTTTTACCTTGAAGTTACGGGTGGAGTTATCTACAAGCAGAATGCGATAGAGTGTGATATTGTCTGCCTGCATCAGACCACCTGCCGAGTGTGTCATCAAACCCTGTCCTACGATAGAGTTCATCAGGGTGATGTTCTGTGGCGCAGTGCCTTTGTTGTCCCAGTTCACAGAGAAGTTCTCATCCTGTCCCCATGAAAAAGAGCAGTGGTCGAAAATCATGTTCTGACCATTCGCAATGCCTGCTGCATCCTTGTCTTTTGTTCCAACAGCACCCATTCTGAAACGCATGTAGCGTACTATGATGTTGTCTGAACCTGAGAAGGATACACCGTCACCATAGACAGTGATACCCTCACCAGGGGCTGTCTGACCTGCCACATACAGGTTCTTCGCAAATGATATGCGTGAGTTGATTCTTATTACTCCCGCAACGTCAAAGACGACAATGCGGTTTGGCTGACTGACAGCATCACGCAATGAACCACTACCTGAATCATTGAGGTTGGTCACATGATACACAGTGCCTGTTCTGCCGCCTGTAGCAAAGCGACCCCATCCCTGTGCACCAGGGAAGGCAAGCTGCTGCTGGGCACTCATGCTGACACATATTGCCAACAGTACCAAAATCAGATTTAGCTTTGTTTTCATAGGTCTTCCGATAAAATTTGTGTGTGAGTTAGTTTGTTAGTCAGTTAGTTAGTTTATTTTTATCGGTTTGGGGGTTAATATTCCTCTTCATCAAACAGAAAATCCTCTTTTGTCGGATAGTCTGGCCAGATGTCTTCGATAGATTCATAAACTAAGTCTTCCTCATCATCAAGTTCCTGAAGGTTCTCTATTACCTCCATAGAAATGCCACTGCGAATGGCATAATCAAGCAACTCTTCTTTCGTTGCTGGAAATGGTGCATCCTCCAAACGAGATGCAAGTTCTAGTGTCCAATACATAATGAAATATAGTTTTTATTTATTATTACTTTTAATTTCTTAATTTCTTAACTCTTAACTCCCCAATAATTGTCAATTATCAATTGTCAATTCTTTACTTCACACCTTCATTATCCTATAATGTTCCGGCTCTCGGTCTAAGGCTCTAATGGCGATGCCCATATCAACCATGTCATAGGTGATGTAGCGCCCCTCGATATATTTCTGCCATTCGTCACTGTCTTCCAGTCTGCCTTCCACAATGGCATATTCCTTGTCTTTCAGCGCATTGGCAACCCTGTATCTCAGCTCCAGCTTCCTTATCTCCCGATCGCTATCGTCAGGATGCTGGCGGCGGATGTCTTCATAGGCATAGTAGGGATAGTCTTCCTTTATTACGTCTGTGAGAAAGGCGTAGTCGGTCTTTGACTCTATGCCGAAACCCTTGTCCTGCCACCATCTCTTCAACCACTCATTGCAATTCATAATTCATAATGCATAATGCATAATTGTCTCTAACCGTTAAACGTTAACCGTTAAACGTTACCCTCTAAACTCTAAACTCTCAACTTTTCTCTTCCGGATATGCTATACGGGTGTGGTATATTATTTTCAGTTTGTCTATCAATACTTCCTTGGTCCTCTTTATGTCTCTGAAGGTAATAGGACACTCCTCAAAGAATCCTTCCTTTACCTGACTGTCTATGATGTTGTTCACCAGGTTGGTGATATTCTCCTCGGTATATTCCTTCAATGAGCGTGATGATGCCTCTACAGCATCTGCCATCATCAGTATGGCCTGCTCCTTGGTGAATGGGTTAGGACCTTTGTATCTGAATGGTGCCTCGTCTATCTCCTCATCCTGATGCTCGTTCTTGTAGGTGGTATAGAAATAGCGTGCCAGACCCTTGCCATGATGGGTTCTGATGAAGTCCTGCAGGATGTTTGGTATGCCTGCTGCCGATGTGAGGCGTATGCCTTCCTCCACATGTCCTGTTATGATGCGGGCACTCTCCTGTGGTGTCAGACGGGTGTGGGGATTGATGCCATTCTGGTTTTCTGTGAAGAAGACAGGATTGGCCAGCTTTCCCACATCGTGGTACAGGGCACCTGTTCTTACCAACAGGAATTTTGCACCCACCTCCTGTGCTATGGCAGAGGCGAGATTGCTCACCATGATACTGTGCTGGTATGTGCCAGGGGCTTCTTCTGACAGACGACGCAGCAGCTCCTTGTTGCTGTCCGACAGCTCCATCAGGGTTACTGGCGATACAAAGCCGAATGTCTTCTCTACCAGGAACATCAGTGGGAATGTCAACATCAGCAGCATACCACTGATGATGAACAACAGGTATCCGTGCTTCAGCAGCTCAAGGGTCAGATCGTCATTGTCCATGTATTTCAGCAGGGTGTATGTCACCAGATACAGACCTGTGATGCAGGCACTGGTAGCAATAATCTGCGAACGCTTCGTAACCTCTCTCAGGGCACAGATGGCGATGTAGCCGGCTGCTATCTGTAATACTATGTATTCAAATCTCTCTGTAACAATAACACTGCACAGCAGCACCAGTGTGGTGTGGGCCATAAAGGCGGAACGGCTGTCGAGGAATACTCTCACAAACATCGGCACCATGCAGACGGGTAGGAGATACACATTCCTCGGATCCCAGCGCACCAGCAGGGAGTTGATGACAGGGAACAGCGTCAGCAGGGTGAAGAGCATCACCATGCAGCTGGGCCTTACCAGATATTCCTCTCTGAAGTACTGCAGGTAACACATGAAAAGTATCATTATCAGCAGGATATACAGCCACTGCATACCATTGTGCAAAAAGATTTCTCCGATTGTGCGCTCGCTATTATTGCTGATAAAGGCATTGTAGCTGTCTATCATGCGGGCCTTCTCTTCTGTAACGATATCACCACGATTGATGATTTCCTGACCTTGCTTCATGACGCCGCTGTTCGTCGATATCAGCGATGTCAGCTCGTTATAGGCCTGCTTGCTGCGCTTATAGTCATAGGTGATGTTCGATACCAGGAATTCATTGAGGTTGAGCTCCTGAAGGGTGGGCTTGATGCTTTCCAGCAATGGGTCGTCCATCAATATCTCATAGGCCTTCTTGGTGCTCATCAATGAGGCTTTCTCGGCCTTTACGGCTTCGTTGTCCTTCACCAGCATGATATCAGTGATGCTGTCGCTCTCAATGAGCTTCTGATATTCCATCTGGTTCATGATGCCCTGACTGTACATCTCGGTCATCAGGTTGGCAACAACCTGCATGCTGTATGCCGATACACCTGAGGCACCGTCTGAATATTTCTGCAAAAACTGCGCTACCTGCTTCTCGCCAGTCGATATATTTATATTATAATAAGGAAAATAGTCCTGACGCAACAGCTCAGCACGTTCCTGCTCCACTACGGCAGGGTC
This sequence comes from Prevotella sp., assembly GCA_017475005.1. GTDB lineage: Bacteria > Bacteroidota > Bacteroidia > Bacteroidales > Bacteroidaceae > Prevotella. The sequence continues at coordinate 8,818 of JAFVGI010000029.1, forward strand.
TTTCTGTATGTATATCTCACCTGGAGAGATAACCTGCTGACTGGTCCATGGCTCACCGATAGTGTATGTCAGAAGGGGCTTGTCGGTATTTGGCATCGCAAACACTATCAGCGTCACAGAGACGACAATATATACTACCATCTGAAGGAATCGTTTTACCTTCGGTGCAGAATAAATATGTATGTTTTCTGTTTCCATTGCCTAGGCGTTCTTTAAAAAACGCTGCAAAAGTACAAAAAAAAATAACAAAACAAAGTTTTTTCCCAAAAAAATGTATTTTACCTATATTATACGCCATTTTATAGACTTTTTTTGCTATCTTTGCATCCTGTTTTATAGTTACTTAGATTTAGGAATTCAAAATGGAAGTAAAAATGGAAGATAATTCGCTTCGCTCATGGAAGTTTAAAAGGATATGTCAAATATTCCCTTTTCACTCCCTTTTTTCACTCCCCTTTCACTCCCCTTTAACTCCCTTTTTAAAACAATGAAAACGCGTGTACGATTTGCTCCGTCGCCTACTGGAGCTCTCCATATCGGAGGTGTAAGAACAGCCCTCTATAACTATCTTTTTGCGAAACAACATGGTGGAGAACTTATCTTCCGAATTGAGGATACCGACTCCAACCGCTTTGTCCCTGGTGCCGAGGAATATATCCTTGAGGCCTTCCATTGGCTGGGCATCACTTTTGACGAGGGTGTCTCTTTCGGTGGCGAATATGGACCTTACAGACAGTCCGAGAGAAGGGATATCTACAAGAAATATGTCAAGCAGCTGCTCGACAATGGCAAGGCTTATATGGCGTTCGATACTCCGGAGGAACTGGAACAGGCTCGTAATGCCACTCCAAACTTCCAGTATGATGCCAAGACTCGTATGTCCATGCGAAACTCCCTCTCTATGTCAAAAGAGGAGGTGCAGGCACTTCTCGATGAGGGAAAGCAGTATGTGGTGCGCTTCCTTATCAATCCCGGAGAGGAAATCGTTGTCAACGACCTCATAAGGGGTGTGGTGCGCATCAAGTCCGACATCCTCGACGATAAGGTGCTCTATAAGTCGGCTGACGAACTCCCTACATATCATCTGGCAAACATCGTGGACGACCATCTCATGGAGGTGTCTCATGTCATCAGGGGTGAGGAATGGTTGCCTTCTGCACCATTGCATGTGCTGCTCTACAGGGCCTTCGGATGGCAGGATACTATGCCGCAGTTTGCGCATCTGCCATTGTTGCTGAAGCCAGAAGGACAGGGCAAGCTCTCCAAGCGTGATGGCGACAGACTGGGCTTCCCGGTGTTCCCTCTCGAATGGCATGACCCTAAGACAGGAGAGGTGTCTTCAGGATTCCGTGAGTCGGGATATTTCCCAGAGGCAGTGGTAAACTTCCTCGCTTTGTTGGGATGGAATCCTGGCACAGAACAGGAGATATTCTCTATGGACGAGCTTATCAAGGCCTTCGACATCTCCAGATGCTCCAAGGCTGGTGCGAAGTTCGACTATAAGAAGGGTATATGGTTCAATCATGAGTATATCCTCCAGAAGTCACCTGCCGAGGTGGCAAAGATTTTCGCACCGATAGTAGCCAACAATGGTGTTGATACCACAATGGAGCGTGTGGAACTGGTCTGCAAGCTCATGAAAGACCGTGTGAACTTCATCCATGAGATGTGGGATCTCTGTTCCTTCTTCTTCATCGCACCGCAGACCTACGACGAAAAGACAGTGCGCAAGAGATGGAAGGAGAATTCTCCGGAGGTGATGGCAGAGCTGTGCGATGTCCTCAGTGGCATCGACGACTTCTCTGTTGAGGGACAGGAGAAGGTTGTCATGGCATGGATAGAAAGCAAGGGCTATAAGCTCGGCGATGTCATGAATGCCTTCAGGCTATGCCTCGTCGGCGAAGGCAAGGGCCCTGGAATGTTCGACATATCAGCATTCCTCGGCAAAGACGAAACCATCCGCCGCATCAAAAAAGCAATTAGTTCAATAACGGTTAACGGTTAAAGGTTAACGGTTAACGACCTTTGGCCTTTGACCTTCGACCTTTGACCTTTAAACTTTAAACGTTAAACTTTAAACTTTAAACGTTAAACTTTAAACTTTAAACGTTACAAACTTGTATAACCTCCTCCTCTATATCTTCCAGTTCGGCGTTTATGTCGCTGCGCAGTTCTTCACCAAAGTGAGGACTATGTGGCGCGGACAGAATCTCGCCGTGAGATATCTGCAGCGACATGTTGATCCGAATGCGGAGTATGTGTGGTTCCATGCTGCTTCGCTGGGAGAGTTTGAGCAGGGCCGACCTATCATGGAGGAATATCGCAGGGTGTATCCTAACAGGAAGATACTGCTGACATTCTTCTCGCCCTCGGGGTATGAGGTGCGGAAGCATTATGATGGGGCTGACCTGGTGTGTTATCTCCCTGTCGATACTGTGGCGAATGCTCGCAGGTTCCTGAGGACAGTGAGGCCCGTGGAGGCTTTCTTCATAAAGTATGAGTTCTGGTATAACTACCTCCATATCCTGCGCCATCGTGGGGTGCCGGTGTATAGTGTGTCGTCCATATTCCGTTCCGAACAGGTGTTCTTCCAGTGGTATGGATTGCAGTATCGCCATGTGTTGAAGTGCTTCACGCATTTCTTTGTGCAGAATGAGGAGAGTAGGGAACTGCTGGCCAGCATCGGCATCACCAATGTCGATGTCACTGGCGATACGCGTTTTGACCGCGTGACGACCATTGCGGCACAGTCGAAGAAGCTGCCTGTGGTGGAGTCGTTCCTGTCGAAGAATAGCAAGTGCTTCATTGCCGGTAGCTCATGGCTGCCCGATGAACGCATCTTTGTGAGATATTTCAGGGAGCATAGGGGGTGGAAGCTGATAATAGCGCCACATGTCATAGCACCCCTGCATCTCGAACAGATAAAGGACCTCATGCCCGACCTGAAGGTGCTGTTCTACAGCCAGCTGACGGTAGAGGATGTCAAGGCGTTGCCCGATGCCGATGTGCTGGTGGTCGATTGCTTCGGACTGCTGTCGTCCATGTATAAGTATGGACAGATAGCGTATGTCGGTGGTGGCTTTGGCGTAGGCATCCACAACCTGCCCGAGGCGGCGGTGTGGAATATGCCGGTGATATTCGGACCGAATAACCAGAAGTTCCAGGAGGCCCAGGAGCTGAAGGCGTGTGGTGGTGGCTTTGAGATAGAGGGTTATGCTGACTTTGTCAAGGTGATGGAATCCTTTGAGGACCCTGCTGTCTTGCAGACAGCCTCCGATGCCGCAGGCACCTACGTCCGCTCCCAGTCCGGCGCCACAGAAAAACTCCTCGCCCGCCTCAGAAGAAGAGCGAATAAAGTGTAGAGGGTTAAAGTGTAGAGTTTAGAGTTTATAGTTTATAGTCAGTGGAAAGTGTAGAGTAGAGAGTGTAGAGGTTAGCGGTTATTGAGGTTAGCGAATAAAGTTTAGAGTTTATAGTTTATAGTTTCTTTCAGTCGGGCGTACAAACCCTTGGTGAAAGCGGACAAGCCGAGCGATAGTCAGTGGAAAGTGTAGAGTTTAGAGTAGAGAAAATGTTTTTCTGCGAAGCAGGGTTTTTCTTTGTAGGGATTGAGTTCCCGAAAGGAAAAAAGATGTTAGAGAAAGGCTGTCTGGGTGCTTGCATACAAGCAGACTTGATATAACAGCGATAAAGCTCTGATAAGAGCACAATCCCTACAAAGGGTTTTCTTGGTTTTTGTTAAAATAACACTTGAAACCTGAAACATGAAACTGTATAATAAATTCAAAATAAAAAAAATGAAAAAAAATCTTGAAACACTCTGTATCCACGGCGGATACGAAGCCAAAAAAGGCGAACCCCAACAACTACCCATCATCCAGTCAACAACATTCCGATACGAAACATCCGACCAGATGGCACGCCTCTTCGACCTCAAGGACGAAGGCTATTTCTACACCCGTCTGGCAAACCCCACCAACGACGCAGTAGCAAAGAAGATATGCGCCCTCGAAGGCGGTGTCGGCGCTATGCTCACCAGCTCTGGACAGGCAGCCAACTTCTATGCTGTCTTCAATATCTGTCAGGCTGGCGACCACTTCATCACCTCCAACAACATCTATGGCGGCACCTTCAACCTCTTTGGCGTCACCATGAAGAAGCTCGGCATCGAATGCACCTTCGTCGATCCGGAGTGGGACGACGAGAAGATAGAGGCATGCTTCCAGCCCAACACCAAGTGTTTCTTTGGCGAGACCATCTCCAACCCCGGCTGCAGCGTCTTTGACATAGAGCGCTTCGCCAAGATGGCCCATAAGCATGGCGTACCCCTCATCGTCGATAACACCTTCGCCACACCAATCAACTGTCGTCCTTTCGAGTGGGGCTGTGACATCGTTACCCATTCCACAACGAAATACATGGACGGCCACGCCACACAAGTAGGCGGCTGCATCGTCGATTCAGGTAACTTCAACTGGGAAACCTGCACCCACGAATCCGCCGGCGACAAAGATAATTCAGCAGTACCTTTCACCTCTCACCTGTCACCTGTCAACTCTCAACTGTCTACCCCTTCCCCTTGGGAAGGTCGGGATGGGGTCGCTCGTTTCCCTGGGCTGACAACCCCCGATGAGTCATACCATGGCCTCACCTATACCAAGGCATTCGGCAAGATGGCATATATGACCAAGCTCGTTGCACAGCTCATGCGCGACCTCGGCAGCATCCCAGCCCCACAGAACTCCTTCCTCCTCAACCTCGGTCTTGAGACCTTGGCACTGCGTATGAAGCAACACTGCAGCAACGCCCAGAAGGTAGCAGAGTGGTTAGAGAAGTGTCCGAAGGTAGGATGGGTAAACTACTGCGGTCTGCCCAGCAACAAATACTACGGTTTGGCCCAGAAATACCTCCCCAATGGCTCCTGTGGTGTCATCGCGTTTGGTCTGAAAGGTACCAGGGAAGAAGCTATCAAGTTCATGGACGAGCTCAGTTTCATCAGTATCGTCACCCATGTCGCAGACGTCAGGACCTGCGTCCTGCATCCCGCCAGCCACACCCACAGACAGTTGTCTGAGGAGCAGTTAAGGGAAGCCGGCATCGCCCCCGATTTGGTACGACTCTCTGTCGGCATCGAAAACGCCGACGACATCATCGCCGACCTCCAACAGGCAATGGATAAGATGTAAAGAGTTGTGAGAAGAGGGGGGGAACTCCCTTATCACTCCCTTATCACTCCCTTATCACTCCCTTTTTCACTCCTTTTAAAAAAATAATATCTGTGATTGTAAAGACGTATTGTGCAGCAGTCAATGGACTGGAGATATCGAAGGTGACGGTTGAGACGAGCCTCACCAATGGACAAAGCCTCACCCTCACAGGCCTCGGCGACGAAGCTGTAAGGGAAAGCCTGGCCCGCATCAGGACCGCCATGATACATACTGGCTACAAATTCCCCAATAGGGCCATCACCATCAACCTCTCTCCCGCAAATAAAAAGAAAGAGGGCTCCTCCTACGACCTACCCATCTCCATCGCCATCCTCGCCGCCAACGAAGTCCTCATCCCCACCACCACTGGTTCCACCAACGGCACTACCACTGGCACCCCTATAGGTTCCACCACGGGCAACCCTCTTAACGATTACATGATTCTGGGTGAGTTGGGCCTCGATGGCTCCTTAAAACCTATCATCGGTGCTCTTCCGATTGCTCTCCTTGCCAAAAAAGAAAAATTCAAGGGTATCATCCTCCCCAAGGAGAACGAGAAGGAGGCTGCCGTGGTTTCTGGTATCGACGTCTATGGTATGTCAACTCTTGACGAGGTGATAAATTTCATCAAAGGCATAAATACTCCAGAACCCTTAAAACTGGACATCAACGAGCTTTTTGCACAGCAGCAGGGAAAATTTGATATTGACTTTGCAGACGTCAAGGGTCAACAGCAGGTAAAGAGGGCTCTTGAGATTGCTGCGGCAGGCGGCCACAACGTAATCATGATAGGCCCTCCTGGCAGTGGCAAGAGTATGATGGCAAAGCGTCTGCCCACCATCTTGCCTCCACTTTCGCTGAACGAAAGTCTTGAAACAACCCAAATACACTCCATCGCAGGAAAGATGAATCCTGACCAGTCGCTCATCTTCCAGCGTCCATTCCGTTCTCCTCATCACACCATCTCGCAGGTGGCTCTTGTCGGTGGCGGTACTAATCCGCAGCCTGGGGAGATATCCTTGGCCCATAATGGAGTTTTATTCATGGACGAATTGCCAGAGCTTCCACGCTCAGTCCTTGAGGTACTTCGTCAACCTCTCGAAGACAGGAAAATCACCATCAGCCGTGCAAAGTATAATGTGGAATATCCGTGTTCTTTCATGTTCGTGGCTTCGATGAACCCATGTCCTTGCGGATATTATGGCGACCCGACACATCAGTGTAACTGCACCCCAGGACAAATCAGCCGTTACCTCTCAAAGATAAGCGGTCCGTTGCTGGATCGTATCGACATACATTGTGAGATCCAGGCTGTGCCATTCTCCCAACTCTCACAGATGCAGCCAGGCGAACCCTCTGCTTCGATTCGTGAAAGGGTGGTGAAGGCTCGTAAGATACAGGAGAAACGCTTTGGCGATTATTACAAGAGTCTCGACTCTTCAGACCCTGACTATACCCCCAACAGTCTTCGCCAACGCATTCACTGCAATGCCATGATGACGGAGAAGATGTTGCGCCTTTTTGCGCAACCAGACGAGGCATCGCTTGATATGCTTCGCATGGCGATGGAACGTCTGAAGCTCTCAGCCCGTGCCTACGGACGCATTCTGAAGGTGGCTCGTACCATTGCCGACCTCGACGGCTCAGAGAAAATCCTGAGCCAGCATATTGCGGAGGCTATAGGTTATCGTAACCTTGACAGGGGCGATTGGGCGGAGAGAGGGACTGTGTAAAAAAGTTTATAGTTGACAGGTGACAGTTGACAGGTCAAAAGTCAAAGGTCAAAAGTCTAAGGTCACTAACTGCTAACTCTAAAATCTACCTTATTTTTCTAAAGCGTCTCTGCTGATGGAGAGGGCGCCGTAGTTGTAGTCTTCGACGACGAATTGGGTGAAGTCGATTCTGTTTTGGGCATTGACCCACTGCGATGATTTCCTGCTGGTGAAGATGCTGTTTTTCTGCGCCTCGACAAAGGCATTATAGGTGGCATCGCTCAGATAGTTGTTTTGGTTTTGCTGATACAGGAAACTCTTCAAATCGTATAGGCATGGGTCTGCGAAGGTGTTTTGCTTGTAATAGTATATCACATTTGCATATTTGTCATAGGTGACAGGGGCTGTAAGGAGGTTTTGCTTTACCTCCTGCAAAGCGATATTGGCCTTTGCCTGCATGTCATCGACATAGTATGTCCTGAGGGCGGAGATGCAGATGGGCTTCGCTGTCTGCTCACAGTATGCCTGATAGGTGGTGAGGAGCTCGTCGCACATCTGCTCGGTATTGTCGATGGTGAGGAGGGGGGTAATCTTGTCGTATGGTGCTCCTTCTGCGGGGGTCTCGCAGACAGGGGCGATGATATAGTCGGTGTATTTCTTCAGCTGGCCTGCGACATCGATGTCCTGCATGAGGCAGCAGTCGAAGAAGATGAACTTGGTGCGTGGCAGATGGCTGATGACAGTGGCGAGGGTGCCGGTGTTTATCCACAGCAGGGGCTTTTGGGATGGGGTGGTGTTATAGTCATTGCCATAGGCGTATGCGGGGCGCATGGTGGTGGCGATGGTGTCGGTAGAGACGATGCTGCCGGTGCCATGACCGCCGAAGACGATGCCGTATTCGTTGGCGGGGTATTTGCCGACTATCCACTGCATGATGGACAGTATGCTGTCGGGATTGGTGGCGAAGAAGGTGTTGTCCCACTCTCGCACGACGGTCTTCTTGCCGCCTGCCATCTCGGCGATGTATGGCTTCTTGCCGTTGATGTTGGCGAAGACGATGACATTATAGTTGGCGGAGATGTTTACAGAACCTGTCCTTATCTCTTCGATGTCTTTTGTGAGATTTGAGGCGAGGGAGTTATTGCCGTCGAAGTATGCTATGATGGTGCGCTGTGCGGGGATGACTGGTTCGGGTTCTGGCGATACGTCGGAATCGGAGCAGGCTCCGAGCAAAGCGAGGAGCAAAGTGAAAAGGACCCCATCCCAACCTTCCCAAGGGAAGGAGCTAAAAGGGAAGAATTTTATTTTTTTCATTTTTTCTATTTTTTTTTGAACACGAATTTCACAAATCGACACGAATTTTTTTTAACAAAAACCATAAAAACCCTTTCTCAGTCTTGAAGCTCTTGCAGAGCTTTTGTGCCAAGTGCTACGCCTTTGTCTTTAAAAGCGAGCTTTTACGCCACAGTCATACCACTTTTCACATCCACTTACGTGGTTCAAGCCCTCGAAAGAAAAACCCTCGGCTTTGCCGAGAAAAACATTTTTTCAACTCAACACTCTACACTCTAACCTCTACACTCTAACCTCTACACTCTCAACTTTCTCCTTCCCCTTGGGAAGGTCGGGATGGGGTCATCGCCTGAAGTATTTCGTTACTGCGTAGTAGCAGTAGGCGCCGAGGAGGGGATAGCCGATGTGGTAGAGGGTGGATATGGAGAAGACGATGTAGAGCAGGGAACAGACTGCGAGGAGGCTGAAGAGATAGAGGATGGCTTCTTCTGCGGGCAGCTTGTGACGCACATCATCGACTGTCGCTATGCCCACTATCAGCATCGCCCATACTGACGATATGAAGACTCCCAGGATGGGGGACATCACAAAGGGATTGATGGAGGGATGAAAATAGAAATGCTGCCATGTATCAGGCGCAAACATCTGCAGCGAGGCATAGAACGTGGCAGAGCATGCCACAATGATGCACAGCAGGGTAGGATAGAAGGAGTCGATATCGCGCAGATGCACGAGATGGCTTTTCTTCAGCGTGCTGAGCCTCATGATATATATGGCCGCCATGATGACCACCAGTATCATCGCCAGCATGACGTGTGTGCGGGAGAAGAACATGATAAACTGTGATATAGGATCTGTCGGCACCACCGAGGCAAGCATCTCCTTCTCGTGTATCCATCCCAGACGTCCCTGCTCGCTGACCACCTGCACCCACACAGAGTCGATGCTGTCCTGCGGCAGGATATTGATGTCTGACACTGCCAGATGCTGATTCCTGGCTATGGAGAAGGAATCGGTCTGCAGCTGCGACACATGTTCCTCGGGCTGCTGTGAGATGAGTATGATGCTGTCGCTGTTCACCACAAAGTTATACCCCACAGAATAGTGGTGGCTACCCTCAAGAAAGAGGGTGTCCTTCTCAGTGTCCTCATCGAACGTATGGAGACGCTCACGATAACATGACGTCATCGTGGTGAGCAGCAGCAGTGCCGCTATCGCATGATATATCTTCATCGCATGAAACATACTACTTATCGCATGATATACATTTCGCATTGTTTGCAGTCGAATTTTATTTTGAATGACTTCCCATCTGCCAGATGCAGTGTCAGCGGCTCGCGCCAGGGTGCCTTCCTGCCGCCCTTGGTGCAATAGCCCAACTCATGCCGCAGGCAGTAGCGGGAGAATATGAGCTCCTGGGGAGCTGATAGTTTAGAGTTGAGAGTGTAGAGTTTAGAGGCAGTGGAGAGTTTAGAGTTTAGAGTGGAGAGTTTAGAGGCAGCGGAAAGTTGAGAGTTGACAGTTGAGAATTGACAATTGACAATTGATAATTCTTTTAGTCGGCCTGTGGCCTTTGTAAAAGCGTCACAAGTGCCGAGCGGAGAATTATTTTTTTCACCTTTCACGTTTTCCAGGCATTGGCGGCGGAGGGTTGTGAGGTGGCTGCTGGGGATGAAGGGTGTTTCCACCTGGGTGTTTATCTGCAGCTGCACTACATTATATATCGTTCCGCCGGCTTTGGTGAGTTGTCTGCGGATATTGTCCTCCTGCGGTGTGTTGGCCTTCTGGTACTCGTATGGCATGGTGGCAGTGCCGTTATGTCCATGTTCGTCGGTGACAGAGAGCTGCAGCTCCGTGGGGGTGACAGTGAATGTCATGCTGAGCATTACCTTTCTCTCGGAAGAGGGCTTTGAGAGCTGCTTCTGGAATGTCTGGTCGTAGTTGCGGTAGAGGACAGTCCCGGGTGTTATGCCAGCAGGCATCTTATGCGGAAAAATCCTGTTGCCCTCTGCCTTATTCACGCGAAAACCTATCAGCTTTCCCTGTGGAGAGAAGAAGCACATACCATCGCCATTGGCAAATGATGTGACAGAAGAGACATTGAAGCTGTTGCCCCGAATCTCCTTCACCTTCCCCACATACTCGCCTATGGACTTAGGGGTAAGGAAAGACGCCTGACCAGCACATCGGCCATCGGCAAAATAGGTGGTAAAGCCTCTGTTGAAACTCTTGTGGATATCGGGCTGAAAGGTGTAGGAGCATCTTCCCATCGAAGCACGCTGATAGCGGTCAGGATGGGCGCTGATGATGCTGTTGAGTTTTTGGGAATAGGCTGCTGTGACATTCTTTACATAGTCAGCATCCTTCAGGCGTCCCTCAATCTTGAAAGAGACAGCTCCTGCCTCCACCAGTCGCTCCAGGTTGTCGAGCTGTGCAAAATCCTTCAGTGAGAGCAGATGCTTATCCTGTTCTATGACATTTCCGTCAGCATCCTTCAGCGTAAAAGGCAGTCGGCAGAACTGTGCGCACTCCCCACGGTTGGCACTGCGTCCGAAGCAATACTCCGAGGCATAGCAGCGTCCTGAATAGCTGACGCACAGGGCACCATGCACGAAGACCTCCAGCTCCACCTCAGGCACTGCCTTGTGGATGGCAGCAATCTCTTGGATGGACAGCTCCCTTGCCAGCACTACTCTGCGAAAGCCCATCTGTGCCAGCTGCTGCACCTTCTCGACGGTGCGGTTGTCGGTTTGGGTGGAAGCATGAAAACTTACGTTTTCAAGTGAAGAGTGAAGAGTGAAGAGTTTTGGGAATTATGAATTATGAATTTTGAATTATGAATTATATCAAGCAGTCTGAGGTCTTGGATGAGGATGGCATCGGCTCCGGCGGCGGTGACGTCGAGGCACAGCTGTGCTGCTTCGTCGAGTTCGTCGTCATGGAGCAGGGTATTGACAGTGACATAAACCTTGGCATCAAACTGATGGGCATAGTCACAAAGTGTAGCAATATCCTCTACACTATTATCTGCTGCTGCCCTGGCACCAAAACGTGTGGCACCGATGTACACAGCATCAGCACCATGGTCGATAGCAGCAATGCCGCATTCGAGGTTTTTGGCAGGGGAAAGAAGCTCGAGCTTTGTCAAATCCTATTGATTTTGCGTCTTATGATAATAGCATTCAGTATGGTAACAATGAGGAACAGTATTACTCCAAGTTCTATGGCATGCGCCAGGGAACCATGGGAAATCTCAGGATAGAGCGCCTGTATTGTTGTCATATAATAATTCCGGATGAGCACCACAGCGATGATGGCGATGGCGAGGACAATGATGTTCAGGCCCATGGTAAGCAGTTGATAAGGCAGAGCCACGCGAGCGCGTCTGTAGCCGATGAGCAGGAGGTTCTGGAGCTTTTCGGTATTCTTCTGCACAAGGAGGTATATGCTCAGCATGAGGATATAGAAGCTCAGGGTGCTTATGATGAGTCCGATGACCATTACCAGCATTACGATGAGTCGCAGGAAGTATGTTGTCTTCTCGGCATTCAGGCGGTCACTCTCCATCTCGAGACCATTCTGCTCAAAGTAAGATGTTATCTTCTCGTCAGCAGGATTGTTCACCTGCATCAGGAGTCGTGTAGAGCGATTCTCCTCCTGAGGTGCAAACTTCTTGTTGCTCCAGTCGATGAAGGCCTGTGGCACAAGGACGGCATTCAGGGTAGAAGAGAATGCCACCACCTTGCCCTTGAAGGTCTGCTGCTGACCATTGCCATGAGCATATATCTGCACGATGATAGAGTTCATGAGGCTCTCTGAAATCTGTGGCAGGGAGCGTTGCTGTGCAATGCTGAAGTTATACATATTGATATATGTGCGCGGGAGGATGATAGGCACTGTCTCGTCACCATCCACATACTTCCAGTCGGACATATTGATGTCGATAAACTCATCGGGCACACTCTCGAAGAACATCTCGGCATTTGCCAAAGGAGTGTCGCCGATGGCGAGGCTGACACTAATCTTATAGTTGGTAGTGGAGAAACAGCCCAGCTTCTCGGTGAAGCTCTGACTTCGGAGGTCGTTGATCTCCTGCTCGGAGAAAGAGTTGCTTCGCCCAGAGAGGGTATTTCCCATGCCGATATGCTTTGTCACCATGATATAGTTGGGCTTCATGAAGGAGTCGCCACTGGTGAAGATGGGCAGCACATCATTATAGAACTGATAGCCTGCAAGGACTATTATCATGCCCACAAGATTTGCAAACACAAAACCACAGAATTGTCCGATGCTGATATGCTGTCGCAGTAGTTTCCAGAGTAATTTCATAGTTGTGGTGTTTTAGAGTTTGTAAACCTTATCATAAGGCAGGTCCATGTGCTTACCGATAGATGTCACAATGACGCAGGCATTCTGCTTGTGAGCCTCCTCCATCATTATCTCGGCCATTATCTGTGAGTTGTTATCGTCGAGGTGGCTTATGGGTTCATCGACGAGCAGTATGTCGAAAGGCTGCACAAGAGCCCTTATCATTGCCACCCTCTGCTGTTGTCCGAAAGACATCTTGCCGATTTTCTGGTCAGCCTTGTCAGGAATGCCCAGGCGCTGGAACCATGTCATTATCTCGTCCTTGCTCCAGTTGGCTTCGCCGGCTGTCAGCTGGCTCTTTATCAGGATATTCTCCATTGCCGTCAGTTCGGGGAACAGTCGCAGCTCCTGAAACAGGTGGCTGATGCTGCGCTGGCGTATATCGGCCCATTTGTCGTGGGAGAACAGGGTGATATCCTGGTTGTCGAAGAGTATGCATCCGGAATAGTCATTGCGATAGCCCAGGATGTAGCTGCAGAAGGTGCTTTTGCCCTTTCCTGATTCGGCCTCGATGAGGTATAGCTTACCGCGTTCGAATTTTGCTTCGCACTGCCATATCTCGGATGACAGCTCTGTGCCTTCGAACACCCTTGGGGTGACATTATGGAATAGTATATTGTTCATTCTTTAAGCTTTAAGTTTTAAGCTTTAACCGTCTTTAACCTTTAACCGTTAGTCATCAATGATGAATACCACTCTTTTAATCTTGTTGAGAGAAGAGAAGATATTTATTGTGAAGTTCTGGAGGAGGCTTTCGGTATTGAAGACTGCCACCAGGCGTTCTTTGTTCTTTTTGTTGGCATCGGGGAGCACCTTTACCTCTGCTGTCACACCGCTCTCGATGATGTTGTTGCCGCGAGGGCGTATGGTGATGGCCATATTGCCATTGCTTTGCGCTATCTGGTCATAGGCCCCAGTGCTCATGAGGAGAGAGGAGAGAGTCTTGTTGTTATTGATGGTGCCGATGAGTTCCTTTCCCTTGGCATTGACGAAGATAGTAGAGAGAGCTGTTGCGTCAATGGCCTTTTCCCAGTCGATGGAGATGGGGCGATACATCGATATGGACTTTCTCAGAGTCTGCAGGATGAATTTGTTGGACGAACAAGTAGTGCCATCCATATAGAGAGTACCATCCTTGTATGTCATGGCAGCCTCGATGAGTACATCGTCGGGATTAGTACCCACAGGAGCTCCGAAGGTGCATGTGCTCACAATCTGTTCTGGCAATGCCGATGCCCTTGCGACAAAACGCACAGGAGCAGTTGATTCATTGAGATGTTCCCACAGCTCTGTGCCCTGGCAGCTGGTCTCCTCATTGTCATCCATCTGGGCAATCATGCGCTTGATGATTTTATTGCGTTCAGACTCATTGTCCATGACAGGTCCCATAACCAGCATGCAATACTCATTATATGCCAGGGCCCACTGGTTCTTGTAGAAGCAATAGTGAGTGTCGCCCTCAGTCTTTAATTCGCTCAAGCCACCGATGTTGCTAAGGCGGGAAATGAAGTCGTGGAAGTCGTAGTCGTCAGCAATCGGAGCACAGATGCCAAACATACCATCTGAAGTCTCATAGAAGTAGATATCCTTTGTCAGGTCGATGCCCTTCATCTGCGTCCTGTCCTCATTGACGAAAGGAGTCAGAAGGACTTTAAAAGGAGAGTATGCTCCCACCAGTTTTCCACCATTGACAGCCATCAGTCCCACAGCATTGCGGGGTAGGTTGTTGATATAGTTTCCTTTGCTACAACTTGTAAGCACCAAGAGCATCAGTGCTATGACATATAAAATGTTTGATTTAGACTTCATAATTCTTAATTTTTAACTCTTAACTCTTAACTCTTAACTCTTAACTCCACCAAGTCTTATTGTCATCAGTGCCACGAGGGCAGCTGTTTCGGTTCTTAAGCGTGATTCGCCGAGAGAGACACTTTCATATCCATGCTCCATGGCATACATTACCTCCTCCTTTGAGAAATCGCCCTCCGGACCTATGAGGATGGTGACATTCTGCTGCTGGTCATCCCCCTTGTGAGAGAGAATCTCTTTGTAGAGGTCTGTTCGGGGAATCTCGTTGTGGCAATGACAGATGAACTTCCGTCCCTCCCTTGGAGTGTCGAGAAAATTCTTCAGAGGCATCAGGTCATTGATAACAGGTTTCCATGCCTTTCGGCTCTGCTTCATGGCAGAGATGACAGTCTTTTCGATGCGGTCGCTACGCATAGTCCTGCGTTCAGAATACTGGCTTTCGAGGAAAGAGAGCTCGTCAATGCCAATCTCTGTAGCCTTTTCAGCCATCCATTCCATGCGTTCCATCATCTTGGTAGGCGCGATGGCGATATGTATCCTTGTCGGAAACTGTGGTGCAGGGTTGATGTGAGACTCTGTGATAGAGTATTCACACTTCTTGTTGGATGCCAGTGTCACCTCAGCCTGATGTATACCCCCTTCTCCGTCGATGAGGAATATGGTGTCTCCCTCTTTTAGTCTGAGCACACGAACAGCATGTCCAGCCTCCTCTTGTGGCAGGGCATTATGTTCTGTCGCCTGTGGTACGTAGAAAAAACGTTCTTCTTTCATGAAAGCAAAAAGAAGCATACGCCCATAAAGGCATACGCTTCTCTAATGTTTTTCTTGTGAGAGTCTTATGCCTCAGCAGGAGTTTCTTCCTGTGCCTCAGCAGGAGCCTCTTCTGTAGCTTCCTCAGCAGCTTCTTCAGCAGCCTTAGCCTCAGCGGCAGCAGCTTCCTCAGCAGCCTTTGCCTCAGCATCAGCAGCAGCTTTCTTCTCAGCAATAGCCTTAGCCTTAGCCTCATTGTACTGCTTCTCTGCAGTGAGATTAGCAGCCTTCTTGTCAGCAAGAGCCTTAGCCTCAGCAGCCTTGACAGCTTCAGTGCCAGCTACCTTTGCCTTTTTCCATGCCTCGAACTTAGCCTGTGCAGTAGCCTCATCAAAAGCACCCTTCTTAACACCACCACGAAGATGCTTCATCATATAAACACCTTCATTAGAGAGAATGCTACGAACAGTGTCAGTAGGCTGTGCACCACACTCAACCCAGTAAAGAGCACGGTCGAAATTCAGATCTACTGTGGCAGGATTGGTGTTAGGATTGTAGGTACCAATCTTCTCAGTAAACTTACCATCACGTGGAGCTCTTACGTCAGCGATAACGATACGATAGAAAGCATAAGCCTTACGACCGCTACGCTGTAATCTAATTTTTGTTGCCATTTTTTAACGTTGTTAAATTGTTAATGAAATAGATGTGAATATGCCTTAACTCGTAAAGCGGGTGCAAAGGTACAAAAAAGTTTAGAGTTTAGAGTTTGGAGTTTAGAAAGAGAGGGGCAAAAGCGGCGGAATTTAGATATTTTTAACAAAACAACAGAAAATGTTTGGCAGTTTGTAATAATTTTATTACTTTTGCACCCGATTTGTATAAAGATCAAAGTCACCCCCTGCTGTAAAGGGGAATTTTAATCATCAAGAAAAGCGTCGGCACTGCGTTGAAAAGAAAGGTGCATCGTTTATGAAAGTATTGAAATTTGGCGGAACCAGCGTAGGTTCCGTAGAGAGTATCCTTAGTTTGAAGGATATCGTTGAGAAAGAGGCTAAGAAGCAGCCTGTCATTGTTGTTGTAAGTGCCTTGGGTGGCATTACAGACAAACTACTTCTTACTTCCCGTTTAGCCCTTGCAGGAGATGAGCGTTATCGTGAAGAGTTTGATGCGATAGTTGACAGACATCACAAGATGATTGACACTATTATCACAGACCCTCAGGACCGTGAACGCCTTTTCAACACTATCGATGCCCTGCTGGAGCAGTTGAGGAGTCTCTATTTCGGTGTTTACCTTATTCATGATATTTCTCCCAAGACGCAGGATGCCATCTTGGCGTATGGTGAGCGTCTGAGTTCAAATATAGTAGCAACACTCATAAAGGGAGCCAGATGGTTTGACTCCCGTAATTTCATAAAGACTGAGAAGAAACAAGGTCGCAATGCCCTTTCGGCAGAACTGACAACCAAGCTGGTGAAGGAGACATTCTCTCCACTGCCACGCATATCCCTTGTGCCGGGATTTATCTCGAAGGACAAGACGAGTGGCGAGACCACTAACCTCGGACGAGGCGGCTCTGACTATACAGCTGCCATCATAGCAGCGGCATTGGATGCAGAGCTGCTGGAGATATGGACCGATGTTGACGGCTTCATGACAGCCGACCCACGAGTGATAACATCGGCATATCCTATCAAAGAATTGTCTTTCGTGGAGGCTATGGAGCTATGTAACTTCGGAGCGAAGGTAATATATCCTCCGACGATATATCCTGTCTGTGTGAAGAACATTCCTATCAAGGTCAAGAACACCTTTAATCCTGAAGCCGAGGGAACAATCATTACAGACAAGGTGACAGGCGACCATAAGCCTATCAAGGGTATTTCGAGCATCAATGGCACAGCCCTCATTACGGTAACAGGTTTGTCAATGGTGGGTGTCATAGGTGTCAATCAGCGCATCTTTACCACATTGGCAGATAATGGCATATCAGTATTCATGGTGTCACAGGCATCTTCCGAGAACTCTACCTCAATAGGTGTGATAGAGGCTGATACAGAGGAAGCAGTAAGGGTGCTCAATGAAGAATTTGCCAAGGAGATAGAGACAGGTGCCATGTTCCCCATGAAGGCCGAGACAGGCCTTGCCACCATCGCTATTGTGGGTGAGAACATGAAGCAGACCCCAGGTATTGCCGGAAAGTTGTTCGGTTGTCTGGGACGTTCAGGTATCTCTATCATAGCGTGTGCTCAGGGTGCTTCGGAGACGAATATCTCGTTTGTAGTAAAGAGCGAGTTCCTCAGAAAGTCGCTGAATGTTATTCACGATTCCTTCTTCCTGTCAGAATACAAGGTTCTCAACCTCTTCATCTGCGGTGTCGGCACAGTGGGTGCAAAGCTCATCGAGCAGATACATTCGCAGTATGAGACACTGAAGCAGGAGTCAGGACTGTTGCTCAATGTCGTGGGCATAGCATCTTCAAAGAAAGCCATCTTCTCACGTGAGGGCATAGACCTTACGACATACAGGGAGAAACTCAATGAGGCCGAGGCGTCAAATTCCCAGAAGATGCTCGATGGCATACTGAATATGAACATCTTCAACAGTGTCTTCGTCGACTGTACTGCCTCAAAGGAAGTTGCCGACCTCTATCAGTCGCTCTTGGAGCATAATGTGAATATCATCACTGCCAACAAGATTGCCGCATCAGGCGATTATGAGACCTATCACAAGCTGAAAGAGACAGCCAAGAGAGTAGGGGTGAAGTTCCGCTACGAGACCAATGTGGGAGCCGGCTTGCCTATCATCGGCACTATGAATGACCTCATCAATTCCGGTGATAAGATACTGAAGATTGAGGCTGTGCTGTCAGGCACCCTCAACTACATCTTCAATGCCCTTTCTGCCGAGACACCATTCTCGGAGACCGTCAAGAAGGCCAAGGAGCTGGGCTTTGCAGAGCCAGACCCACGCATCGACCTCAGTGGAACCGACGTAATACGCAAACTCGTCATCCTGACTCGTGAGGCTGGTTATAAGGTAGAGCAGAGCGATGTGGAAAAACATCTCTTTGTGCCCGATGACTTCTTCCAGGGCACCCTTGAGGACTTCTGGCGTCGTCTGCCAGAGCTTGATGCTGCTTTCGAGGCAAAGCGCAAGGAACTGGAGGCAAAGAACTGCCGTCAGCGTTTCGTGGCTTCTATGGAGGTGGTAGATGGCGATAAGGTGAAGTGCTGCGTATCTCTGCGCGACATACCGCTGAACCATTCCTTCTATGAACTGGAGGGTTCCAACAATATCATTACCCTCACCACATCACGCTACAAGGAATTCCCGATGCTGATACAAGGCTTTGGTGCCGGTGCCAGCGTTACGGCAGCCGGTGTGTTTGCCAATGTCCTTTCGATAGCGAACATTTAAGGCAACACCCCTCAATTTTCAATTATCAATTTTCAATTTAGAAAGTGAAGACAATAATAATTCTCGGCGATGGCATGGCCGATAATCCAATAGAGCAGCTGGGTGGTAAGACACCGCTGCAATATGCCAACACTCCCTATATGGACCTTCTGGCAAAGAATGGTTGCACTGGCAGACTGGTGACGGTTCCTGCGGGATATTCTCCTGGTTCTGAGGTTGCCAATACTGCCATCCTCGGTTACGATCTCGACAAGGTGTATGAAGGTCGCGGTCCCCTTGAGGCTGCATCGATAGGCTATGACATGGACCCTATGGACATGGCAATACGCTGCAACATCATCTGTGTTACTCCTGAGGGTACCATAAAGACCCATAATGGCGGCAACCTTACAACGGAAGATGCGGGTCCGCTGATAGACCTCCTCAATGAGAAACTCGGCAGTGACAAGGTGCGCTTTATTCGTGGCATACAGTATCGTCATCTGCTTGTCATAAAGGGTGGCAGCAAATATATCGTCTGCAATCCTCCTCATGACCATCCTAATGAGCCATGGCGCGAGCTGCTCGTCAGTCCGATGGCGGATGCTCCTGTAGAGCCCGGCAGGATGACGGCACAGGAGACGGCAGACCTCCTCAACGAACTGATACTGAAGTCATACGAGATACTGCCTGCAGCACCCCTCAACCAGAAGCGTGCAGCAGAGGGCAAGGACCTTGCAAACATTATCTGGCCATGGAGTGGGGGCTACCGTCCAAATATGCAGACCCTCATGCAGCAGTATCCGAGTGTGAAGTCGGGTGCTGTGGTGTCTGCAGTAGATCTTATTCAGGGCATCGGAAAATATGCCGGCTTAGACATCATAAAGGTGCCTGGTGCAACAGGTCTTTGGGATACCGACTATGAGGCAAAGACAAAGGCGGCTCTTGATAATCTGAAGACCAAGGACTTTGTGTTCCTGCATGTTGAGGCCAGTGACGAGGCAGGTCATGACGGTGATGTAGAACTGAAGGTAAAGACCATTGAGAACCTTGATAAGCGCATGATAGGTCCTATCTACGAAGAGACCAAGACGTGGGACGAGCCAGTCTGCATTGCTGTGCTGCCCGACCACTATACTCCTGTCGAGATGCGCATACACGTCGGTGAACCAGTGCCATTTATCATATACTATAAAGGAATAGAGCCCGACGAGGTGCAGACATACGACGAATTCACCTGCGTCAATGGTGGCTATGGCATCCTGAAGTTAAATGAATTTATGCAAACCCTTATGGCGGTCTAAGGTCTAAGGTCAATTTTCAATTGTCAATTCTCAATTTTCAATTTAATAAATGAAATACTATTCAACCAACAAGCAAGCACCTATCGCCAGTCTTGAGAAGGCTGTTGTGAAAGGTTTGGCAGAGGACAAGGGCCTCTATATGCCGGAGAATATTAAGAAGCTCCCGAAGGAGTTTTTCGATAACATCGACAAGATGTCATTTCAGGAGATTGCCTGCACTGTTGCAGAGGCATTCTTTGGTGAGGACGTAGAAAAGGAGGCTCTCGACAAGATTGTCTGTGACACATTGTCATTCGACTGCCCTGTTGTGCCTGTTACGCCGAAAGGTCAGAGCGATACAAACATCTATACCCTGGAGCTGTTCCATGGTCCTACGCTGGCCTTCAAGGATGTCGGCGCACGCTTTATGGCACGTCTGCTGCAGTACTTCCTCAAGAACGGTCAAAGGTCTAAGGTCGAAGGTCAAAAGTCTGAGGTAAATGTCCTTGTTGCTACGTCGGGTGATACGGGCAGTGCTGTTGCGAATGGGTTCCTCGGTGTTGAGGGCATACATGTCTATGTGCTCTATCCAAAGGGCAAGGTGAGTCCTATTCAGGAGTGTCAGTTTACTACTCTCGGCAAGAATATCACCGCCATTGAGGTGGACGGTGTGTTCGACGACTGTCAGGCTCTGGTGAAGTCAGCCTTCATGGATGCCGACCTCAACAACCACATGAAGCTCACCTCTGCCAACTCTATCAACGTAGCACGCTTCCTGCCTCAGGCATTTTATTACTTTAATGCTTATGCCCGCATGAAGGCTCTCGGCAAGGCCGACAACATGGTGATGTGTGTGCCAAGCGGCAACTTCGGCAACATCTGTGCTGCGCTCTTCGGCCATGCTATGGGACTGCCGATAAAGCGTTTCGTGGCTGCCAATAATGCCAACGATATCTTTTATAACTACCTGCAGACAGGCAAGTATAATCCTCAGCCGTCAAAGCAGACCCTTGCCAATGCTATGGACGTGGGTGACCCAAGCAATTTTGCCCGCATCTACGACCTCTATAAGGGCAGTCACGAGGCCATCACAAGCCTCATCAGCGGTGCTACATACAAGGACGAGCAGATACGTGCTACCATGCAGGAGTGTTTTGCGGAGACAGGCTACGTCCTCGACCCTCATGGCGCATGCGGCTATCAGGCCTTGAAGGACCTCCTGAAGGACGGCGAGACAGGTGTTTTCTGCGAGACAGCCCATCCGGCAAAGTTCAAGGAGAAGGTTGACGAAATCCTCTCTGCCGATATCGCGATACCCCAGCGCCTGCAGGAGTTCATGAAAGGCACCAAGCAGAGCATCCCAATGTCAAAAGACTTCAAGGACTTTAAGGAGTTCCTGATGAAAGAATAAGGATGAATAAACTCCTCATAGTTATCATGCTGGCGTTGCCGCTGAGTACGGTGTCTGCCCAGAAGGAGCTCGTAAAGAAGGTCGTTACGCGCTTGGACTCAGCGAGAGTAAAAGGTACTGACCCACGGTATATCGGGCTGCCCAAGAAGGGGTGGACCGTTGTGCTCAATCCTACCTTCGAGCAGATGCACCTCACGATGCGGAGCCATTACTCCAACACCGCAGGCGAATATGGGGACAATGAAGTGGATTACGATACGTACCTGAAGATAACCCCCCGCGTCACCAGTTCTCTCGGCCTATGGGTAGGTTACCACGGCATAGGCTTTGGCTACGGCGTGGCGCTGAACGGCAAAAGAGGCATGAATCTGTCGCTCAATATGGCCTCTTCCTCATACGGCTTGAATGTACGCTTCAGGCGCTTCCATTACAGCAACCCCATATTCGAAATAAGCAACTTTGTTGTTAATGGCACGAATTATGGAGCTCTTTTGCCACAACAGGAATTAGACCTGCAGAACCCCATGAAGATTACGTCACTTGTGGTTGACGGCTTCTGGGTATTCAACAAACGCAAATTCTCCTATTCCGCCGCCTATAACCAATCAACGCGCCAGCTGCGCTCGGCAGGTTCAATCATAGCAGGTCTGATGTTCTATTTTCAGAAATACGACCTGAAGCTCGACTTCTCCTCCAGCGCTTTCTCTGACAGAAATGAGAATTTCGGCTTCCTGGCGGCCAACAACATCGGCGGCTTCGAGATGTATCAGGGCAGTATCGGTCTGGGTTATACCTACAACTGGGTTCCCGGACGCAACTGGGTGATAAACCTCACGGCGATGCCCGTGCTGACCGTCGTAAACAAATTACATGCACACCAGATAGACCTGGATTTCAGGGATGACGGCGATGTCACCGAAGACGACTTCACGTTGGTCGAGAAAGAAGCCAAGACAAATAATGGTGGCGTAAAGCTGAACGTTGATCTCCAGATGGCCGCAGTCTATTGGCACAAAGACTGGTTCTTCAAGGTCACAGGTCAGGCCCATCGCTTTCAAGGTACCTACGACCTCGTCACCGCGAAATACTTTGACTGGAACGCCAAAGCGTCAGTGGGATACACGTTTTAGAGTTCATAGTTCTTCTGCGCCATTAAAATATTCACTAACCACTAATCACTAACCACTAACCCCGTCTTCTGAATTCGGAGAGGATGATAGCCGTCGCTATTGAGACGTTAAGGCTTTCGGCCCCCTCGCGGTTCTGCGGAATGAGCAGCTTATGCGTCAGCATTTCGCGGACGGGGGCGGAGATGCCATTGCCCTCGTTGCCCATGATGATGACGCCATGAGGGGTGAGCGTAGTGGTGTATATGTTCTCGCCGTCGAGTACTGCGCCATAGACGGGAGTAGAAGGGGGCAGGGTAGAGAGATAGTCGGGCAGCGTGTCGAAGTACGTGATGTTAAGACGCGCTATGCTGCCCATCGTGGCCTGTACCACCTTCGGATTATAGGCGTCGGCAGTGCCTGCGGTGCAGACGATGTTACGGATGCCAAACCAATCTGCCGTGCGTATTATGGTGCCCAGATTGCCAGGGTCTTGCACGCTGTCGAGCGCCAGGACAAGGTCTGTCGCCGGTGCATCGGAAAGGCTGGCAGACGACACCGTCGGGATGTCGAACACGCCCAGTACGTGCTGCGGATGCTGAAGCAGCGACACTTTTCGCAGTTCCTCGTCAGTAACAAGGATGTCTTCCGCCGCAGCAGGAAGGGGAACGGGACTTTGCCACGACGCTGTATGCAGCACCATGCGGGGACGGAAACCGGCACAGAGCAGGTCGTCAACACACTTGGGACCTTCGGCAAGAAAGGCATTCTCCTTCTTGCGGAATTTCTTCTGCTCAAGAGAGCGGATAAATTTTATCTTTGATTTGCTAAGCATTTTTTATTGAACATTAACCTCAAGAGTATTCTGCCAACTCCAGCCAACGCATTTCTTTCTCGTCGAGTTGCTGCGTGACAACCTGAAAGCGTTCAGAGAGTTTCGTTATCTCCTCAACAGACAACGTGCCCGACGACAGCGCCTCCTCAGCGGCAGCCTTCTCAAGAGTCAGCGCCTCGATATCGTGCTCCAGCTGCAGGAATTCCTGTTTCTCCTTATACGACAACCGACGGCGGGTATCATTGCGATAAGAGGGCTTTGAACCTTGAACCTCTTGAACCCCTTGAACTTTTGAACCTTCGACTTTTGACCTTTGACCTTTGACCTCCGCCACGACCTTTGACTGTAATTTTTTCCACTCACGATACTGCGTGTAGTTGCCCGGGAAGTCCTGCACCTCGCCATTGCCGTGGAAGATGAGCAGATGGTCAACAATCTTGTCCATGAAATATCTGTCGTGGCTCACGACGATGACGCAGCCGGGGAAGTTCTGAAGGTAATCCTCCAGAATCTGCAGCGTCTTGATGTCGAGGTCGTTTGTCGGCTCGTCGAGGACAAGGAAGTTCGGATTGTGCATCAGTACCGTGCAGAGATACAGCTTGCGCTTCTCGCCGCCGGAGAGTTTATAGACGTAGTTGTACTGCTGTTCGGGGGTAAAGAGAAAATGCTGCAGCAGCTGCGACGCAGAATACTGGCGCCCCTGACCAAGGTCGATGTATTCGGCAATGTCGCGGACAACGTCGATGACCTTCTGCTGCTCATCAAACTGCAGGCCGTCTTGCGAGAAATACCCAAACTGCACCGTGTCGCCGATGTCGAACCTGCCGCTGTCGGGAGGGACGATGCCGAGGAGCATCTTCAGGAATGTCGATTTGCCGGAGCCGTTGTTGCCCACAATGCCCATCTTCTCGAAACGGGCGAAGTTATAGTAAAAGTCCTTCAGTATTACCTTGTCGCCAAACGCCTTTGAGACATACTGGCTCTCGAAAATCTTGGAACCGATATATACATTCTTCGACTTCAGCGACACCTGACGCTCCTCCAGGCGCGTCTTGGCAAGCTTCTCAAGCTCGTAGAACGCATCCTCACGATACTTCGCCTTGTGACCGCGTGCCTGTGGCTGGCGACGCATCCACTCCAGCTCGCGACGGTAAAGGTTGTTGGCATGTTGTATGCTCGCCGCCATCGTGTCGATGCGCTGCTGGCGCTTTTCAAGATAGTAGGAATACGACCCGCGATAGGTATAGATGGTCTGGTCTTCGAGTTCAAGGATTATGGAGCACACATTATCGAGGAAGAACCTGTCGTGCGTCACCAAGAGGATAGTCTTGTTGCCGCGCGAAAGGAAATTTTCCAGCCAGATGACCATCTCGAGGTCGAGGTGGTTGGTGGGCTCGTCAAGTATCAGAAAATCGGGATTGGATATCAGCACCTGCGCTAGTGCCACACGTTTCTGCTGTCCGCCGGAGAGCTGGTGTACGGGCTGCTCCATATCGGTGATGCGCAGTTGCGTCAGTATCTGCTTAGCTTTCAGGCGGGTGTCGTCGTCAGGATTAACTCCCGAAAAGCACGCCTCCAACACGGTGGCATCTTTCGGAAAACGCGGCTCCTGACGCAGGAACCCCGTGCGGATGCCGTTGCGATAAATGATGGTGCCGGCATCGGGAGTGTCGTCACCCGTCAGTAGGGAAAGGAGTGTCGATTTGCCTGTTCCATTCTGAGCAATCAGACCAACGCGCTGACCCTCGGCAATGGAAAATGAGATGTCTTGGAAGAGAACACGCTCTCCAAAACGCTTCGAAAGATTTTGGATATCAAGAACAGGTGTTGCCAATTATTCCTTCTATATAGTTAAGTAAAGGCTCGCGGCCCTGCTTCTTTTCCGACGACGTTACAAAATATGGCGGCAACTCCTCCCATGTCTCCAACAGTGATTTCATGTAGTTGTCAACATTCTGGCGTAACTGTGTGGCAGACAACTTATCTGCTTTCGTAAACACGATGGAGAACGGAATGCCGTTCTCGCCAAGCCATGTCATGAATTCAGTGTCTATCTTCTGCGGATTATGGCGCACATCGATGAGCAGAAATACATTCACCAGCTGTTCGCGGCGCAGAATGTATGAGGATATCATCTCCTCAATGCTGCGCTGAACACTCTTGGAACGTTTTGCAAAGCCATAACCGGGGAGGTCAACGATATACCACTCGTTGTTTATAAGAAAATGATTGATGAGCAATGTTTTGCCCGGCGTAGCACTGGTCTTGGCAAGCCCTTTGTGGTTGGTGAGCATATTGATAAGACTCGATTTGCCGACATTACTCCTGCCGATAAAAGCAAATTCAGCCTTGGTGTCTTTCGGACACTGGGATATCTTTGCAGAACTGATGGTAAAGGTAGCAGATTTTATTTCCATGATGCAATCAACTGCTTAGCATTTTCGAGGGCGGCATCGGTAATGTCTGCACAGCTGAGCATCTGTGCTATTTCGCGGATGCGCTCTTCGTTGTCGAGCTGGCGCATGACAGATGTGGTAGTGCCTGATGATGTCTCGTGTTTCTCCACCTTATAGTGATGTGTGCCGAGAGCTGCTATCTGTGGCAGGTGGGTGATGCTGATGACCTGACGGTCCTTTTCGCCCATCTCGTGCATAATCTTTGCCATCTGTTCGGCTATGCGCCCGCTGACACCGGTGTCTATCTCGTCGAAGATAATGGTAGGCAACTTGACAGCTCCGCCAATCAACGCCTTCAGAGACAGCATAAGACGTGCTATCTCACCGCCGGATGCTACCTGACTGACATGACGCAATGGCATGCCTTTGTTGGCAGAGAAAAGGAACGCCACCTTGTCCTTGCCGTCATGAGAGAGGGACTTTTCCTCTATGCTGACGGAGAACTCTGCATTCGGCATACCCAAGTCTGCCAGACGGGAGATGATATTTTTCTCAACGGCAGGGACTGTCTTCTTTCGCGATTTGCTAAGTTCCTCAGCCTTTTTCTCTACTTCTGCCTTCAGATTGGCAACCTCCTGTTTCAAGGCCTCAATCTCTTCGCCTCTGCCATCGATGGAGTCAATGGCCTGCTGCAACTCTTCCTGCTTGTCAAGGAGTTCGGAAAGGGTAGTGACGCCATGTTTCTTTTGAAGAGTGTATATAAGGTCGAGGCGTTCGTTGATAAAAGCAAGGCGCTGTGGGTCGAAGGAAATGTTGTCGAGTTCTCTATCAAGTTCGTTGGCAATATCCTTCATCTCGATATATGACGACTCCAGCCTCTCAGAAAGACTGCTAAGCTGCGGCGAAAGCCTGGAGGCTGACTCTACATTCTGCGAAGCATGGCGCAGGAGGTCGTTGACTCCGCTATCGTCATTGGAAAGAACAGAGATGGCTTCAAACAGAAGGGATTTTATTTCTTCTGCATGTGAAACTGTCTGCTGCTCCTGTTCGAGTTCTTCCTGTTCGTCGGCAGAGAAATCGGCATTTGCCAGTTCCTCAAGCTGAAAACGCAGCAGCTCCTCATCCTTATGAGCCTGTGAATCGGCTTCTATGAGGCTGTTGAGACGCTTTTCTGCATCAATATATGCGTTATAGGCTTTTGCATAGGCAGACAAATCGTTGCCTGTAATGATATCCAGCACACTAAGTTGGAAATCTTCTTTCTGCAAAAGCAGGTTCTGGTGTTGGGAATGAACGTCGAGCAATCTCTCGCCATAGTCACGCATCTCCTGAAGCGTTGAGAGGTCGTCATCAATAAAGCCACGGCTTTTGCCTGTGGAAGATAGTTCGCGGCGAATGATATGCTCTGTTCCATCAACAACAAACGTTCCTTCAATGACACATTTGTTTTGCTCAGGCTTGACAACCTTTGAGTCGGCACGCTGACCGAGAAGAAGATTTATGGCACCAAGGATGATACTCTTTCCTGCACCAGTTTCACCCGTAATTACAGAGAAACCAGAAAAGAAGTCGATGTCGAGTTCATCAATAAGAGCATAATTTTTTATATAAAGATGCTTGAGCATATCTATTGTTTTATTTTGTCCCAAGAATTACTTTGGGAGGGGTTGATGGAGAACAGTACGTCATAAACCTGTTCTTTCTCCTTGGAAGTACCCTTACCTTTATATATATTGGCCAACTCATCTTTCTTGTAGTCCGTCCATATCTGCGGAAGCATACTGCTTAACCTGTTCTTGTGAGCCGTCTCTAAATTCTCTGTAATGGCCGTGCTGATTTCCGTACGGCCACGTTCTACATTGCTGGCCATCTCGTCAAGCCCCTTGCGATAATAGTTGTATTGCAATGTGCGGAAAGGCTCCATCGCTCCTTCCATATAGTCATTGATGATAGCAAAGCGATTTTTGCTGCTGTCATAAGCCTTCCATCCCGGGAAATCCAGATTCTGCGCATTGTTGGTGAGGTTAAGACAACGGTTCAGGACATCGCTACCTCCTGACGGGGAAAAAGTGTCAAGGTCTATGCCGATAATGAGATATGAATAATACGCGAAGAGGGCAAGAAGCTGATTGTCTATAACCTCTTCGTTATAATTCAGATTTTCAAACTGACTATACGTGAATGTAAAATCATTGTCCTGAAACTGAAAGATGGTAGTCGTGTAGGCCGAGTTATAAACGGGACGGTTGGCCTGAATCATACATGAGCATGACCAGATGCCTTCATCACGCTTATATTCCTTTACGGTAATGTTAAATGAGCAAGATATACGCTCATGCTCCAAAAACTGCAGGGATGTCCATTGCTGGGTATTAAGAAATTCCTCCAGTTTACCCTTTAATTCTTCGAAAATAGCATTGTCCGTGCCCTGAACCTGCTGATGGTTGATATTGACCTTAGCAGTCAGTTCCTGAGCAGAAACTGTCAGGAAATGGAATAATGTGCAAAGAATAAGGAGTGTGCATCTCATTTTGCCTGCTCTCTTAACCTAATACGTGTCAGGGCTTGTTTGGTATCAAGTGAAAAATCACCATTCAGCATCCAACTATAATAGCTTGGATCACGCTTCAGTACTTCAACGACGGGTAAGTTTTTGTATTTTCCAAAATTGAAGACCTCCACACCATCTTCATTATACTTCATGCGGCCAGCGAAGTCAACCTTTTTCTCCTTGTTACAGAAATTATGGAGTTCATCCATATTATTATTCAGAACCTTATTAGGATCTTCATTCGCTCCAGGAGCATATTTATCAAGTTCGCCTTGAAGAACGCGATATGTTGCTTCCGTATCTTCGTTGGCCAGATGGGCTTGGAAGTCATCTTCCATATTTCGGCCACAATAGAATTTGTATGCTGCGGCGAGGTTGCGCTTCTCCATCTGCTTGAAAATGGCGCAAGCATCAATAAGTCGGCATTTAGAGAAATCAAAGCTGATGCCAGCTCTTAAAAACTCTTCTGCCAACATAGGAATGTCGTAGAAATTACTATTGTATCCAGCAAAATCGCATCCCTTAAATGCCTGAGCCAACGTAGAAGCTAATTGCTTGAACGTTGGAGCATCTGCAACCATATCATTAGTAATATGGGTCAGCTCTGTAATCTCAGTAGGAATGGGACGTCCAGGATTAACGAAGTAATTCTTACGCTCTTCGCTACCGTCAAGTTCTACCTTAATATAGCTAATCTGGATAATGCCATCCTTAGAAATATCCAGACCAGTTGTTTCCAGGTCGAATATGATAAGAGGCTTTGTAAGATTCAGTTTCATCTTATTATTTTAAGATTACTCGCTTAACAACATTGGCATTATGAGCATAAGGATATCTTCGTTTTCTGGCTGCTCAGCAGGACGAATCACTCCAGCACGACTAGGGTCTCCGAGCTCGATAGATACATTGTCACTGCTAAGATTGTTTAGAATATCGAAAATTGCAGAACCCTTGAAACCAATACTCATCTGTGCTCCGTTGTAATCACATACCAAATCCTCATGGGCAGCTGTTGCGAAATCCAAATCTTCAGAAGAAAGCTCAAGATTGTTTGGAGAAAGACGTAACTTTACCAACTGTGTGCTTTCGCTTGCAAATGGCAATACGCGACGCAACGCACTCATCAACCCTTTGCGGTCTATGTTTACGATATTTGGATTGTCTGTAGGAATGACACTACTGTAATTAGGATAACGTCCCTCAATAAGACGACATGAAAGAATTCCGTCAGGGAATTTTACTTCTGCATTATTGCTGTTGAAACGAATAGTGATTTCTGTTTCATCATTGAGATCAAGTACAGAACGCAGAAGACCTGCTGGCTTTTTAGGCAATATGAAAGATGATGGATTTGTAGTCTTGCATGAGAATATCATATTGCGAACCATTTTGTGACCATCGCTGGCGACAATGTTAAGGCTGTCCTCGCGTAAATCGAAATACAAACCATTCATAACCATACGAAGCTCATCGTTGGCAGTTGCAAACATGGTACGTTGTATGTTTGAAGCCAAAGTGCTGGCAGGGATGGAGATTTCTGTAAAATCATTTTCAATAGGCTGTAGATTAGGATAATCGTCAGCACTTTGACCAGCAACACGATAAGAACCGTTCTGGTAGATTACCTTGATACTATTGTCAGGTGAAGATACCTCAAAAGTGAGAGGTTGTTCAGGAAGTTCTTTTACTGCCGCCTGAATAATACGGTTTGGAATACAGAAAGCGCCTTCACCTTCATAATCAGAAAGAGCAACGTAGCATCTCATCATGTTTGCATTGTCAGATGCTGTAATGATAAGTTGACCACCTCTTATCTCAAAAAGGTAACTATCCAAAATGGACAATGAATTTTTAGTGTTAATAACTTTTGATAAAATGCCCAATTTTGTGCTGAGCGCTGAAGAAGATAATGTAAATCTCATAGTTTTATGATAGATTATTTTATAATAGCTTTACTTCTTTTGGAAAAAATCAGCGCAAAGATAAGAAAAATATATGAGTATATGGTATGGCCCGAAAAGAGTTTAAGTTTTTTTAACTCTTATGATTTTTTTTATATATAAAAAGGACAACAGGTTAGAAAAAAAAAGTAACTTTGCATCCAAGTGTAAAAAAAATCATATCTTAAAATAAAACAATGGAAATTCAAGGAAAGATTATTAGCGCACTACCAGAGCGCAGTGGTACAAGTCAGAGAACTGGTAATACATGGAAATTACAGGAGTTTGTGGTTGAAACCCATGATCAGTATCCAAAGAAGATGGCATTTGAGGTGTTTGGTGAGGACCGTCTTCAGCGTTTTAATATACAGGTTGGACAAGAAGTAAATATTGCTTTTGATATTGATGCACATGAATATAATGGCAGATGGTTTAACAGCATTAGGGCATATGATGTTCGTCCTGTAGATGGACAACCTCAAGCTGCAGTTAATGCAAATACAGATGATGCAATGCCGATGCCAGAAGCTCCAATAGTAGATAGTGCAGAGCCTGCAGGAGATTCAGCAGAGGATTTACCATTCTAAAGTAGCAGGTGGCGCTATCACAGAAAAATATTCGTTTTGCTATTATTAAGGAAGCGGATAAACGTTTCCGGAAATATGGTATTAGGGCTGTTACCATGGATGATATAGCACATGGTATTCATGTCTCAAAACGAACAATTTATGAGGCTTTTCCCAATAAAGAGATGATTCTCATGGGAGTTTTCAGAAGTCTTGTGGAAGAAAGAGATGAGCATTTGCAAGACTTTTCGTCCCATACGGATAATGTGATGGACATTCTTTGTGAAGTGTTGCGTTTACAAGTTGAATTCTCGGCTAAAACAACATCTTCCTTCTTTACGGATTTAGCGAAGTATCCAAAGGTTGAAAAGATGATGCAAGAGTACAACACCAAGCAGCGTGAGAAAGCATTTAATTTTTATAAGAAAGGTGTTGCACAAGGGTATTTCCGGAAAGATATAGATTATGCAATCTTCAGTCGTATTATGAAGAATATGATGCATATGTTAAGAGCAACAAAGGAATTGAATGATCTTACATATCAGCAAATGTTTGTAAACTGCCATAGCGTAATAATTAGAGGAATTTGTACTGGTAAAGGTATTGAAAGATTTGAACATTTCATGAATGAAAATTTCTAATATGATTAAACATTTAAGAAATAAAGTATAGTATGAAAAAACTTATTATTGTATTTGTCGCAGCCTTTTCGTTGGTGATGTTAACGGGATGCAAGATGGCAAAGGAGTTGGCATACTTCCAGAATATGGATTCTGTGAGTCTTGAGGGGGTGAAAATGCGTCCAGAGATTCATATAAAACCTAATGATGAACTGACTATTACTGTAACTTCTACCAACCCTGAAGCAGCTGAGCCATTTAATATGACCTTGCGTAATTCATCTTCAGGTTCTTCAACTGGTTTGACCGCCGTATCAAGACAACTTTATTCCTATGTAGTGGATCAGGATGGATATATCACGTTCCCAGTCTTGGGTAAGGTTAAGGTAGGTGGTCTTACTCGTCCTCAATGTGAAGATTTTCTTTTGGATCAAGTTAAACCTTATTTTGCAGAAGAAGAACGCCCAGTTGTAAAAGTTCGTTACTCAAGTTTTACAGTTACTGTTATAGGTGAGGTGTCTGGTTCTCGTACTTTGAATGTCTCTAATGAGAGACTGAGTATTATAGAAGCTCTTGCGCAGGCTGGTGATTTATCCGTGTATGGTAAACGTCCGAATGTACTCTTGATTCGTGAACTTCCAAATGGAGAAAAAATTACTGCACGATATAATTTGAATGATGCAAATATGCTTAATTCTGATTTCTACTATCTGCAACAGAATGATGTGGTTTATATAGAACCTCATAAGTCAAGAGCACGTTCAGCAGATGTTAACTCTTATATGTTTTGGACACCTATTTCTAGCGCATTATTGTCACTGGCAACATTCGTTATCAGTTTAACAAAATAATTAAATAAACAACACAAATCACAAACAAAATTTATGTGTGGAATAGTAGGTTACATAGGAAACAAAGATGCTTATCCGATATTGATTAAGGGCCTTCAACGGCTTGAATATAGAGGATATGATTCAGCCGGTTGTGCTATGCTTTCTGCTAAGGAAAACAAACTCAATGTTTACAAGGCAAAGGGAAAGGTTAGTGACTTAGTTAAATTCGCCGAAGGAAAAGATGTTTCTGGTAGCATAGGCATTGCACATACACGATGGGCCACTCATGGTGTGCCAAGTGAATTGAATGCACACCCTCATGTTTCACAATCTGGAAATTTGACACTTGTTCATAATGGAATAATTGAGAATTATGCCACCTTGCGTGAACAGTTGAAGAAACATGGCTTTGATTTTAAAAGTGAGACAGATACAGAGGTTCTTGTACAACTCATTGAGTATGTAATGGAGAAAAATGCTGTTGATTTGCCAACGGCTGTCAGGGTGGCATTAGGAAAAGTTTATGGTGCATATGCTATTGCTGTGATAGATTCTAGAAATCCAAACGTTTTGGTAGCGGCAAGAAAATCTTCTCCATTAGCTGTCGGCGTTGTGGATGATAATTCGGAATTCTTTTTGGCTTCAGATGCTTCTCCTATTGCAGAATATACAAATCATATAGTATATCTCAAAGATGAAGAGGTCGCTGTGATAGAAAGAGGTGAACAACTGCGAGTATATAACCTCAATGGCGAAAAGTCAAAGACAGAAGTAAAGGAGGTCGATGTTGATTTGTCCATGCTTGATCATGAAGGATTTCCACATTTTATGCTTAAAGAAATCTTCGACCAGCCCAATGTGTTGAGAGATTGTATGAGTGGTCGTGTGATAGAATCTCCTTTTACTCACCATCCTGATGTGCTTTTGTCGGCTGTAAGGGGACATCGCAGGGAATTGCTGCAGGCTAAACGTATAGTGATAGTATCATGTGGAACATCATGGCATGCTGGATTGATAGGAAAACAACTGATAGAACATTTCTGTCGTATTCCTGTTGAAGTGGCATATGCGTCAGAATTCCGCTATTCAAATCCTGTCATAGAGCCAAATGATGTTGTTATGGCTATTTCACAATCAGGAGAAACTGCAGATACCTTAGCTGCCATACAGATGGCAAAAGAAAAAGGTGCTTTGATATATGGTATAGTAAACGGTGTAGGTTCCAGCATCGCGCGAGAGTCTGATACCGGTACATATATCCATGTTGGTCCTGAAATAGGTGTGGCTTCTACAAAAGCTTTTACAGGTCAGGTGGTAGTCTTGACAATGATAGCCTTGGCTCTTGGAATGGTTAAAGGTACTGTAGAGGAAGACGAGTTTGAAGAAACAATAAAGGAACTTCAAAATATTCCTGACAAAATAAAAAAGGTATTAGAACAGAACGATAAGATACAAAAGTTGGCTGTTAAGTTTACTTTTGCACACAATTTCTTGTATTTGGGTCGTGGTTGGAACTATCCTGTAGCATTGGAAGGCGCATTGAAACTGAAGGAAATCAGTTATATACATGCAGAAGGTTATCCTGCTGCAGAAATGAAGCATGGTCCGATTGCTCTTGTTGATGAAGAGATGCCTGTTGTTTTTATAGCAACCCATCATAAACTCTATAGGAAGATTATTTCCAATATGCAGGAGGTGATATCAAGAAAAGGGCATATCATAGCAATTGTAACAGAAGGCGATGAAGAAATAAAAAAGATGGTGGATGAGGTAATCGAAGTCCCAAATACGTTAGCATGTCTCGCTCCATTGCTCAGTGTTATCCCTTTGCAACTTTTATCATATCATGTTGCAGTAGCAAAAGGTCTGAATGTTGACCAACCGCGCAATTTAGCAAAATCAGTAACAGTAGAATAAATAATAAAAAAAGGTATTAAGGTTTAAAAGATTATAAACAAATGAAAAAAGTTCTCGTTTTGGGTTCTGGCGCCCTTAAAATTGGTCAGGCTGGTGAATTTGACTATTCTGGTTCACAAGCACTTAAAGCTCTACGTGAAGAAGGTATTAGCAGTGTGCTTATTAATCCAAACATTGCAACAATTCAGACTAGTGAAGGAATTGCAGATAAGGTGTACTTCCTTCCTGTTAATACACATTTTGTAACAGAGGTCATTAAGAAGGAACGTCCTGACGGAATCCTTCTGGCTTTCGGTGGACAGACAGCATTAAACTGCGGTACAGAACTTTACAAGACAGGTGTTCTGAAAGAATATGGTGTTCAAGTATTGGGAACATCAGTACAGGCAATTATGAACACAGAGGACAGAGACCTCTTCGTTAAGGAATTAAATAAGATAGACCTTAAGGTTCCTGTATCACAGGCATGTGAAACATTGGAAGATGCTATTGCAACAGCACGTCGCATAGGATATCCTATCATGATACGTTCTGCATACGCACTTGGTGGACTTGGTTCTGGTGTTTGTCCAGACGAAAAGACTTTCAAGGAAATTGCTGAAAGTGCATTTACTTTTGCTCCACAGGTATTGGTAGAGGAAAGTTTGAAGGGATGGAAAGAAATAGAATTCGAGTGTATCCGTGATGCTAATGACCATTGCTTTACTGTTGCTTCAATGGAGAACTTTGATCCATTGGGAATACATACTGGTGAATCAATTGTTGTTGCACCTACATGTTCTCTAACAGAAGAGCAGGTGAAGATGCTGCAGGATATCACCATTAAGTGTGTTCGCCATCTTAATATTGTAGGTGAGTGTAACATACAGTTTGCGTTCAATGCAGAAAATAATGACTATCGTATTATTGAGATTAATGCTCGTTTGAGTCGTTCATCTGCTTTGGCATCTAAGGCTACTGGTTATCCTCTTGCTTTTGTCGCTGCAAAGATTGCTCTCGGATATACCCTTGATCAGATTGGTGAGATGGGAACTCCAAACTCTGCATATGTAGCTCCATCTCTTGACTATATGATATGTAAGATTCCTCGTTGGGATCTTACCAAGTTCTCTGGAGTCAGCCGTAAGATTGGTTCTTCCATGAAGTCAGTAGGTGAAATCATGTCAATCGGTCGCTCTTTCGAGGAAATGCTCCAGAAAGGATTGCGTATGATTGGTCAGGGTATGCATGGCTTTGTAGGTAATGATCACATTAAGTTTGATGACCTTGACGAAGAACTTTCTAACCCAACAGACCTCCGTATTTTTGCTATCGCACAAGCTTTGGAGAAGGGATATACTATTGAGCGCCTTTATGAGCTCACCAAGATTGACCCATGGTTTATTGAGCGCATGAAGAATATTGTTGATTTCAAGCATAAGCTTCAAACCTACAATAGTGTTAGTGAGATTCCTGCTGACGTTATGCGTCAGGCAAAGGTAATGGGATTCTCTGATTTCCAGATTGCACGTTTCGTCCTCAAGACAGAGGGCACCAATATGGAAAAAGAGAATCTGGAAGTAAGAAAATACCGTAAGCAACTCGGCATCCTTCCAGCAGTAAAGCGTATTGAAACTGTTGCTTCTGAGCATCCGGAACTTACGAATTACTTATACATGACTTATGCTGTTGAGGGACATGACGTTAACTATTACAAGAATGAGAAGAGCGTTATTGTTCTTGGTTCTGGTGCTTATCGTATTGGTTCTTCTGTAGAGTTTGACTGGTGTTCAGTAAATGCTATCCAGACAGCACGCAAGTTGGGCTATAAGTCAATAATGATTAACTATAACCCAGAAACAGTTTCTACTGACTACGATATGTGTGACAGACTCTATTTTGATGAGCTCTCATTCGAACGCGTTATGGATGTCTTCGACCTTGAGCAGTCACGTGGTGTGATTGTTTCTGTAGGTGGCCAGATACCAAACAACCTTGCAATGAAACTCCATCGTCAGAGTGTGCCAATCTTGGGTACTAGCCCAGTATCTATCGATAGAGCTGAAAACAGAGGAAAATTCTCTTCTATGCTTGATCAACTAGGAATAGATCAGCCTAAATGGAGTGCTTTGACATCAATGGATGATATCAACAAATTCATAGAGGAAGTTGGTTATCCAGTTCTTGTAAGACCTTCTTACGTGCTGTCAGGTGCAGCAATGAATGTCTGCTATGATGACGAAGAACTGAAGCGCTTCTTGGCTGCTGCTTCTGAGGTAAGTAAGGAATATCCTGTTGTTGTTTCTCAGTTCATGCAGGAGACAAACGAGATAGAGTTTGATGGTGTAGCACAAAATGGTGAGGTCGTAGAATATGGTATCTCTGAGCATATTGAGTATGCAGGCGTTCACTCTGGTGATGCTACAATGGTATTCCCTGCTCAGGATGTCACTTTCGCAACTATCCGTCAGATTAAGAAGATGTCTCGTGCTATTGCAAAGGAATTGAACATCTCTGGTCCGTTCAATATACAGTATTTGGCAAAGGGTAGGGATGTAAAGGTTATCGAATGTAACCTCCGTGCATCACGTTCTTTTCCATTTGTATCAAAGGTTCTCAAGCGCAACTTCATTGAGACAGCAACAAGAATAATGCTTGATGCTCCATATCAGAAGCCAGACAAGTCAGAATTTGATATCGACAGAATGGGTGTTAAGTCAAGTCAGTTCTCTTTCGCTCGTTTGCAGAATGCTGACCCTGTTCTTGGTGTTGATATGTCATCAACAGGTGAGGTGGGATGTCTTGGTGACTCATACGAAGAGGCTCTCCTCAATTCTATGATAGCAACAGGATACAAGATTCCTTCAAAGGATAAGGGTATCATGTTGTCATCTGGTGGCACAAAGGAGAAGGCTTCTCTGTTGGATGCAGCAATGGCATTGCAGAAAGCTGGATATACTATCTATGCAACAGAAGGAACAGCAAACTATCTCAATGATAACTACATCAAGGCTATAGCAGTAGGATGGCCTGACGAGACACAGAAGGATGCTCCAAACGTAATGGATATGATTCATGACCATAAGTTTGACCTTATTGTGAATATTCCTAAGAATCATACAAAGCGTGAGCTGACAAATGGTTACAAGATTCGTCGTGGTGCAATCGATCATAACATTCCTCTGATCACAAATGCCCGTCTGGCATCTGCATTTATCCATGCATTCACTACGCTTTCAGTTGATGATTTAGGAATCAAGTCTTGGCAAGATTATAAATAAACGTATGAATAATATATTTCGTGGCTTAGGAATAGCCCTTGTTACTCCGTTCACAGATGATGGTAAGATAGATTACGAGACTCTATCATCCATTATAGAATACCAGTTAAGCAATGATGCGGATTTTCTCTGCATCCTTGCTACTACTGGCGAGACTCCTTGCCTTTCTACAGAAGAATATTGGGCAGTAAAGGAGTTTATCGTCAAGCAGGTTCATGGTAGAGTGCCGCTCCTTATGGGTTGTGGTGGAAATAATACCGCTGCCATAGTGGAAACTCTCAAGACAGGTGACTTTAGTGGTATAGACGGCATACTTAGTATATGTCCTTATTATAATAAGCCTTCTCAGGAAGGTCTGTATCAACATTTCAAAGCCATTTCCGCAGCTACCAAATTGCCTATTGTTATGTATAACGTTCCTGGGCGTACTGGTATTAATCTGAAACCTGAGACAACCTGCCGTCTGGCAAACGATTGTGATAATATCGTTGCTATCAAAGAAGCAAGTGGCTCTATAGAACAAGTTGACGAAATAATAAAGTATAAGCCAAAGGACTTTGAAGTACTTTCTGGGGACGATGCTATTACCTTTCATATGATAGCAACAGGTGCTGTCGGAGTTATTTCTGTAATAGGAAATGCCCTGCCAAAGGAATTCTCCCGAATGATACGTCTGGAATTCCGTGGACAGTTTGAGGCTGCTCAGAAGATACATCATAAGTTTACAGACCTCTATAGTCTTCTCTTCGTAGATGGCAATCCTGCTGGTGTGAAGGCTTTGATGTCTGAGATGGGACTGCTGAAGAACAATCTTCGTCTGCCGCTCGTTCCAACACGACTGACAACACGCCAGAAGATAGCAGAAGTACTGAAAGGCTTGAAGTTGTAATTTTATCGTATCTAAAATTTCCCGATAGATATTGGTTAATTTAGAAATCATGGCATTCATCGAACGTGACATCCTACCAAGGTATGCTGCGTTCGATGTTGCACATAATATGGAGCATGTTACCCGTGTAATACGTTCTTCAGTATCCATTGCGCAGAAGATGGGTGCTGATGAGGATATGGCATATGTCATTGCTGCATATCATGATTTAGGTCTTGAAGGCCCCCGCGCTATACATCATGTTACATCCGGGAAAATCCTGCAGGCAGATCAGCGACTGAAGAAATGGTTCTCTGATATGCAGATAAGGATAATGAAGGAGGCTGTCGAAGACCATCGGGCTTCTGCCTCCAGGGCTCCACGCTCTATTTATGGCAAGATAGTAGCTGAGGCTGACCGGGACCTTAATCCTACGTCTGTTTTCAAGCGTACTATACAGTATGGCAAGTCCCATTATCCGGAAATGAATAAAGAGGAGCATTGGAAGAGATTTTGTGAACATATGCAGGAGAAATATTCCACGGCTGGATATATAAAGTTGTGGATAGAAGGTTCGCAAAATGAGAAAGACCTGTCCACTCTTCGCAATATTATAAACAACAAGACGCTTCTTAGAGAGAAATTTGAAGAATTATGGTCATTGACATAAAGACTGGCAAAGCAGACAACTCGGATAACATTCGTCAGAATTCCCTTAAGGCATGGATACTCGCAGCTCGTCCCAAGACGCTTTCTGGTGCTATGGTTCCTGTTATGCTGAGTTCGGCCTTCGCCTGGAAGACGATATATGATACCGGTTTTCTTGGGTTGAATGATGACGAACTCACTGTTCGTATCGTCGCAAATGTATTGTGTTTCCTCTTTGCCATGATAATGCAGATAGATGCTAATTTCGTCAATGACTATTTTGATTGCATTCATGGCAATGACAATGAAACCCGTCTGGGCCCTGAGCGTGCATGTGCTATGGGATGGGTGTCCCTTCCTGCTATGCGGTGGGCTATGGCTATAACAACTGCCATTGCTGGCCTCATTGGTTTGCCATTGATTCTTGTCGGAGGATGGGAAATGATACTGGTAGGAGTTTTCTGCATACTGTTCTGTTTCCTCTATACCACATGCCTTGCAGGATTGGGGCTGGGCGATTTGTTGGTCGTAATATTCTTTGGCATAATACCTGTATGCTTCACATCTTATCTAGTATGTGGTGTAATGCCTTGGATACTGGGCATTGCTTGTGGCCTTGTAGTGGATACCCTGCTTATTGTCAACAATTATCGTGATTATGACAATGACAGAAATGCCGGCAAGCGCACACTCGTTGTTATGATTGGCAGGAAATATACCGAATGGTTATATATCACATTGCCAACATTGGCACTCGTTGCAGTCCTCTTTCAATACGGATGGAGCGAGAAGAATATGCTACTCTGCTTTTGCGTGTATTTCCTGTTCGTACAGAGTTGGAATCAGATGCGTATGATTAAATCGGGTAGGGCATTGAATAAAATACTCGGTAAGACGGCAAGAAATATCTTTCTTTTTGGCATATTGATAAGTTTGCTTATCATTTTTTCATAAAAGTGTTTATTTATTGCTCATATTTTAAAATCTGCGCAATTAAATTTGCTATTTTCGTATAAA
The DNA here is from genome assembly GCA_017475005.1 of Prevotella sp. Lineage (GTDB taxonomy): Bacteria > Bacteroidota > Bacteroidia > Bacteroidales > Bacteroidaceae > Prevotella. The sequence goes on from JAFVGI010000029.1 coordinate 48,610, forward strand.
ATGTGTAACTTTGCGGTCTAATTAAAGGAAATTATATTTTATTTAAATAAAAGAAAACTATGAAGAAGTACAATTTTAATGCAGGTCCATCAATTCTCCCACGTGAGGTAATTGAGCAGACTGCAGCTGCTTGTCTTGATTTTGACAATTCAGGACTTTCTCTTATGGAGATTTCACATCGTGCAAAGAATTTTCAGCCTATCGTTGATGAGGCTGAGGCTCTTATGAAGGAACTTCTCGACATCCCAGAGGGTTACAAGGTATTGTTCCTCGGTGGTGGTGCATCGCTTGAGTTCTGCATGATTCCTTACAACTTCCTCGAGAAGAAGGCAGCATACCTCAATACTGGTGTATGGGCTACAAAGGCACAGAAGGAAGCAAAGCTCTTTGGTGAGGTTGTAGAAGTAGCATCTTCTGCTGACAAGAACTTCACTTACATCCCAAAGAACTTCACCATCCCAACAGATGCTGACTATTTCCACATCACAAGCAACAATACCATCTACGGTACAGAGATGCGTTATGATTTGGATTCTCCAGTTCCTATGATTGCTGATATGTCATCTGACATCCTGTCTCGTCCTGTTGACGTAAGCAAGTATGCTATGATTTACGGCGGCGCACAGAAGAACCTCTCTATGGCAGGTGTTACATTCGTTATCGTTAAGGAAGACGCTCTGGGTAAGGTGTCTCGTCCTATCCCAACAATGCTCGACTACCGTACTCACGTTAAGAAGGGCTCTATGTTCAATACTCCTCCAGTAGTACCTATCTATGCAGCGCTTATGAACCTCCGTTATATCAAGGCTCAGGGTGGTGTCGTAGCTATGGACAAGCTTGCTAAGCAGCGTGCTGAAATCGTTTATGGTGAGATTGACCGCAACAAGCTCTTCGTTGGTACAGCAGAGGAGGATTCTCGCTCACTGATGAACATCACATTCGTCCTCAAGCCAGAGTATCAGGAGCTGCAGGATGAGTTCATGGCATTCGCTACTTCTAAAGGTATGGTAGGTGTCAAGGGTCACCGTGACGTTGGTGGCTTCCGCGCTTCTTGTTACAATGCTATGTCTATCGAAGGCTGTGAGGCTCTCGTGGCTTGCATGAAGGAGTTTGAGGCTCAGCACTAAATTCAAAATCTCAATAGAAAAAGAAAATGGCTAAAGTATTAATAGCAACAGAAAAGCCTTTTGCAGCATCTGCTGTCAAAGGTATAAAGGAAATCATTGAGAATGCCGGTTTCGAGCTGGCACTCCTTGAGAAATATACAGAGAAGGCACAGCTTCTTGCTGCTGTGGCAGACGTTGATGCTATCATCATCCGTTCTGACAAGATTGATGCAGAGGTTATGGATGCTGCAAAGAATCTTAAGATTGTTGTTCGTGCCGGTGCAGGCTACGACAATGTTGATCTCGAGGCTGCAACAGCTCATAACGTTGTTGTAATGAACACTCCTGGTCAGAATGCCAACGCAGTGGCTGAGCTCGTTCTCGGTCTTCTCGTTTATTGCGTTCGTAACTTCTATAATGGCAAGGCCGGTTCTGAGCTGATGGGTAAGAAGCTCGGCATCCTCGCTTTCGGTAATGTAGGCCGCAACGTTGCCCGCATCGCCAAGGGCTTCGGCATGGAGGTTTGCGCTTATGATGCATACTGCCCAGCAGACGTTATCGAGGCAGCAGGCGTAAAGGCTTGCGCTTCACAGGCAGACCTCTTCAAGGAGGCTGACATCGTTTCTCTCCACATCCCTGCAACAGCAGAGACAAAGCAGAGCATCAACTACGACCTCTGCTCTACAATGAAGAAGGGCGCCATCCTCATCAACTCTGCCCGTAAGGAAGTTATCGACGAGGCTGGTCTGCTCAAGCTCATGGCAGAGCGCGAAGACCTGAAGTACATCACCGACATCATGCCTGATGCTGATGCAGACTTCAAGAAGTTCGAAGGCCGTTACTTCTCTACACCAAAGAAGATGGGTGCACAGACAGCAGAGGCAAACACCAACGCAGGTCTCGCTGCAGCAAACCAGATTGTAGGTTACATCAAGGAAGGCATCACAAAGTTCCAGGTGAACAAGTAATCCCCTGCGATTTACAATAAAAAAAGAATGAGGATGTGTCAATAGGCACATCCTCATTTGTTTTAATTCTCCGTTCTGCCACCGGTATCGTCACCGCCTCCGCTTGGGGTGTCACCTCCATTGTCATCACCGATAGTAGAGTGACGGCTTAATGTCAGAAAGTTGCAAGTCCTCAGCCTTTGCCACCCATTTTTTTACCATAGCGTTTGTTTTTTAGGGTTAATAATATTTTATAAGTTGGCGCGCACTGATTATGAAGTTGGCGCGCACCGATTGTGAAGTTGGCGCGCACCAATTGTCAGGTTGGCGCGCACCAGTTTTTTATCGGTCAGCACTAATTTTAATTTTCATGCTGCAATAGAACGATTTTTTTCGCAAACAAAAATAGTGTTAGTTTTTTGTTTTTCATTTTTGGGGTTTTAAATGGATATATACAAAAAGCAGGAAACGCAAATTTATGCGGTTCCTGCCCTGAAATGTTGTTTATGTGCTGACAGACACAGATGCCTGTCAGTTTTGATAATTATCTATCGCTTCAAGTCCTCTGCCACCCACAGCACCCACTCGTCGATGTTGTCGGTGAGATGCTTGGGATATGGGAGTGTGATGCGGATGTCGGGGGTGATGCCTGTGGGGTCAACGCCTGTACCCTTTTCCCAGCGCGTGGAATATGACATGGGATATTGAATGGTGAGACCACGGTCTGCGGGGATATAGTGAGGGCAGTTACCTGTATCTACGCAGCCCAAAGTGTTGTCTCGCCCGTAAATTTTTGTGCGCTTGCTTGCCAGACGGGCATCCAATACCAATTGCTCTCCAGAACTGGCCACGCTGTTGTCGACGATGATAGCCGCTTTCTTGGGGAAAGTGCTGATGGAATCGTAATGGAAGGTAGCCCCTTCTTCTACCAAAACGACATATTCGGGAGCGTGGGCAAAGTCCGTGGGAAGGCCGAGTTCCTTGAGTCTCTCCTCTGTCAATCTACATCTTCTGATGGAAGCCTCCGTAAAACGAATCATACATCCATCTCTTGAACAATCAGGCGTATCGAACAGCAATTGCATAAAGGGCTGATAGGAATCATCCGATCCGCCACCATTGCCTCGGATGTCGATAATCAGATTGGGACATCCGGAGTTCAGGTATTCGCGAGCACTCTGCTCCGCCCATTCTTGAGTACCGTCGCAAGAAGGAAAACGGATAAGCCATGTAACGTCATCTACTTTGCAAGACATCGGTTGAAGATGATATTCATCCATTAGTTTCCAATACTCTATTCGTTTCCTCGCGTATTTAGAGTAATTGGCACTGACCTCTTTATTCCCAAAAACGAAGAAATGGAAATCGCCAAACCAGCCGACGTAGGCGCAAACAGCATCCTGCCAAGTTCTCCTCTGCTTCTTGATGTCTTTGACAAGCGACTTCTTGAACGCTTCATATTCCTTGCAGTTGGCATCGGTCACTTTGAACTTGAATGCTGCATAGTCTTTTTCTGCCACCTGTACAATAGTATAGAAGTCCTCCAAATTTCTTCTAATGCTGTCGGGCACAGCGGCACTTGACGCAATAGCGACGAGAACCAGCAACGCAATAATGATTGTTTTTTTCATGATTTAATTGTTCGCCTTATTGCTCTGTGTCCTCAATTCACATCCATTACGTATTTCACGAGGAGCATCAGGACTGGTATCGTAACCAGGAAGATTCCTATGAGGTCGATGATGAAGCCGGACTTTATCATCTTCGTGATAGGAACGTAGCCGGATGCATATACTATGGCGTTAGGTGGTGTTGATACTGGCATCATGAATCCGAGGGACGATGACAGTGCGATGCCGACGGCAACAGGTACTGGACTGAAGCCTAACGACAGGGCGGCACCGATGGCGATTGGTGCCATGAGGTTGGTAGAGGCCGTATGTGAGGTGAGTTCGGACATTATCAAGGCTGCCACACAGAATACTCCTACGAAGATCCATTCCGACGGATTGCCTCCCAGGGCCTCCTTGAGTCCAAGACCTATCCATGAAGACAGGCCAGTGGTGTACATCATAGAACCCATTGCCAAACCACCGCCAAAGAGGAGCAGGGTTCCCCATTCGATACCTTCCACGCCATCCTTCCAACTCATTGTCATCTGGCCCGTCTTGAGGTTTACCGGCAGGAAGAACAGCAACAGTCCGCCAATCATTGCGGCTATTGCTTCAGGGAAGTGGCTGTCGTAGAATTTCATCACGTCGGAATCCACGTCATATACAATGCCCAGGATGCTTGGGGCAACCCACAGTACGAAAGCCGTAAAGAAAGCTATCAGGGTGTTTTTCTGGGCACGAGTCCATTTGCCAAGGGAATCGACGGAGTTCTGTATGAATTCCTTGGCGCCTTTGATGTGTTCCACATCTGCGGGGAACATGCGCCACAGTACGATATAGGCAAGAACGAAATAGAATATCATCGCAACGGTTCCCCATATCATCCATTGGAAGAAAGATATCTTCGGGGCCTGTGGTGCCAACTGGTCAAGGAATCCAATCATGATGATGTTCGGAGGCGTTCCGATAGGCGTCATCACACCGCCGATGCTGCAGGCATAAGCCGTCATAAGCATCAGGCCCGTGGCATATTTGTAGTTCCTGAGGTCGATAATCTTGCCATTGCCGGCCATCATCTCACGGATAGCCTCCAACAGACCTAAGGCAATAGGAAACATCATTGCTGCCGTAGCAGTATTGCTTATCCATCCGGAACAAAGGATGCAGGCAAGTCCGATAGCCAGGAATATGCGTCTTGGGGAGTCGCCGACCCATTTCATTGACATGATGCCATAGGCAATACGTTTGTCAAGACCGTTTACCATCATGCCTTTTGCCAGCATGAATCCACCCAGGAAGAGGAATATCATAGGATTGGCAAACTGTTCGTAGGCATCTTTTATAGGCGCAATACCAAGTATGACACACAGCGTCGGGCCTAACAGCGATGTTATAGGAATGGCTACTGGTTCCGTAATCCACCAGATAGCGATTAGCGACATCACTGCAAGCAGATGATGAGCCTGTTCCGACAACCCATCAATAGGCATCAGCCATAATATGATGGCACACAAAGGGCCCAATACGGCACCCGTCATTTTTCGAATCTGTTCAGTGGAATAAGACATAGTATTTAATTCTTAATTCTTAACTCTTAACTCTTAATTCTTAACTCTTAACTCTTAACTCTTAACAACCTCTCTCACTACCCGCATGATATTGTCAGCAGTTGTGAGGGATACTTTTTCGTTGGGGCTGTGAGGATACATAATTCGCGGTCCGATAGAGGCAATGTGTATGCCCGGGAATTTCTCAACGAAGTAGCCTGCCTCCAATGCAAAGTGCATTGATACAGGTGTAGGGGAAAAGTTGAGCACATTGCTGAAGGTGTTCATCACCTGCTGCACCCACGGATGGTGCAGGTCTTCCTCCCAGGGGCTTACGTGCATGATAGTCTCTACCTCGGCGCCTGTGAGGGTGAAAATCTTTGAGATATTGTCGGAGAGTTCGTCCATAGCCTGCGACGAGAAACTCCTGGTATGCGAAGAGATGAGACATTGAGCCTCTTGAACTTTTAAACCTTGAACTTCAGTGTCAATGATACCGATATTATTGCTTGTCTGCACTCCGCCATCGGGACGCATAGTGAAAGGTCCTGCCGGTATGCCGTTGACGCTTGCAAGGATGAGGTGTGTGCCTTCTTCGTTGATTACGGAGGCATGCCAGACAGCAGGCTCTACCGTAACTTTGACATCAGGGTCGGTAGAGGAATACTGCGCCGTTATGGCATCGTTACATTGGCTGACGAGCACGTTGAAGGCTTCGGCATTCTCCTTGGGGATGCAAATCTTTGCCTCTGCCTCGCAAGGTATTGCAGAATAAGCCTGCCCACCTTTTATATTTATAATATATAGCTTTATGTTTGTCTGGCGTATGGCGACAAGCAGCAGATTGCAGAGAATCTTTATTGCATTAGCCCTTCCGCTGCCGATATCCACGCCGCTGTGTCCGCCTCTGCCTCCTTTGACGCTGACGGAGAGGGTGATATAATCCTTGGGCATCGCGGTGCGGCGGTATGGCAAGTGTGCCACCTGTATGTGGGCTCCTGCCGAAGCAACGGTAATCTCGCTGTAGGCTTCAGAGTCGATGTTCAGCACACGCCTGCCTTTGAAGAAATCAGGTGCCAGTCCTGATGCTCCCGACATATCCGTCTCTTCGCAAGTGGTAGTGAGCACCTCAAGGGCGGGGTGGGGCAGTTCATCATCGGCAAGTATGGCGAGGGCCATTGACAGTCCGATGCCGTTGTCGGCACCTAATGAGGTGTGGTCGGCACGCATCCAGCGTTCGCCGTTCTCTTCATATTCTATTGCCTCAACCGGTCCAGGCACAGGAAATCCCTCTTCTGCCACACACACCATATCCATGTGGTTGAGAATGACGATAGGCTCCTTGTCCTCGTAGCCAGGAGTTGCGGGTTTCTCAATCAGAACGCAGTTGTGTTCGTCGCGTTTGTAAGTGAGATTATGCTCCTCAGCAAAATTACAGAGAAAGTCAGCCACCTTGTCTTCGTGGTGCGAAGGACGCGGAATGGCGCAGAGTTGGCGGAAGATGTCAAGATATGACTGCATTCTATTTCTTTTTTGCCCAGGTATTGGCGAGTATAATGACGAAGACAATCACAATGATAAATACCGCTGCGATACCAAGTTGCGCTTTAAGATTATTTCCTATGATAGGCATAGTGGCACAGAAAGTGGCGGTTATGACTGATATACCAGACATCAATATACGCAGACGTCGGATATTTATTTGCTTACGTTCCTCTTCACTGGCTGTGTTATATCCGGCAATGAGTTTGTCGCCCTTGCCAAGAATAAACACAATGGCAAGAACAATGAATAATAGAGTGAATAAAACTGCTGGAATCATATTCTGTCTAGTACTAATTGTATAAGGTCGGTAATTGACGACTTGTATTCTGTATTCATCTCCATAGTGTATCGGTTGGCTACAACCATGCAACAGGTCATAGCCTTGTGACCGAGCAGGGCAGACAAACCTGCTACAGCAGACGACTCCATCTCGAAGTTGCATATTTCTAATGGTGCAGCATCAGGATGGTGAGGATCGATGTAAGAGAATGTTTCAACTTTTAGGTTCTGCTCGTAGTCTTTGGGGATGAGTCGCACAAAGCGTCCTTGCGGACCGTAGAATCCTCCGCAAGAAATAGTGATGCCCCTAACCATGTCGCCTGCTGCCACACGGTTTATCAGTTCTTCGTCAGCAATAGCTACATACGGTGCACCCTTCTTTGGGCTCCACTTCATGTGCTTGCAGAATGCCTCCTCAAGTGCCAGGTCGCACACCTCATCACGACCTTCGTAGTAGTTGAGCAATCCGTCGAAACCTATGCTCTTAACACTTGCGATGAAAGAGCCGAGAGGGGTGAAGGTTTGCAGTCCGCCGCAGGTGCCTATGCGTACCAGGGTGAGCGTCGTGTGATCGTTCTTCAGTTCACGCTTGTCGAGGTCTATGTTTACGAGGGCGTCAAGCTCGGTCATTACGATGTCGATGTTGTCGCAGCCTATGCCGGTTGAGACACACGAGATTCGCTTACCCTTGTATGTTCCAGTGATGGTATGGAACTCCCTGCTCTGTACCTCGCACTCTATACTATCGAAGAACGAAGCCACAGTCTTCACCCTGCCTGGGTCGCCAACGAGGATTATCTTATCGGCAATCTGTTCAGGACGCAAATGCAGATGGAATACACTTCCATCTGCATTTATTGGTAATTCTGAAGGAGGAATCATATTATTTGCCTTGCAGCATTTCGTCCATGTTCTTTGCAGCATTGCGTCCGTCACCCATAGCGAGGATAACGGTAGCACCACCACGTACGATATCACCGCCGGCATAGATGTTTGCGCGGCTTGACTGCATGCCTTCGTTTACGGCGATGGTATTCTTGCGACCCAGTTCCAAGCCTTGAATAGACTTTGGTACGAGTGGGTTTGGAGATACACCGATAGCCACAACAACCTGATCTACGTCGATGGTAATCTTCTCGCCGGTGGGTTCTGGTGAGCGACGACCTGATGCGTCAGGCTCGCCAAGTTTCATTACCTCGAGTACAGCCTGATTCACGGCACCCTTCTCGTCGCCGAGATATTCTACTGGGTTATGCAAGGTGAGGAATGTGATACCCTCTTCCTTAGCATGCTTTACCTCCTCAAGACGTGCTGGCATTTCCTGCTCAGAACGACGATATACCAATGTCACGTTCGCACCAAGACGCTTTGCTGTACGGCAAGAGTCCATAGCAGTATTACCACCACCAACAACGAGTACATTCTTACCAAGGTTGATAGGAGTGTCAGTCTTTGGATTTGCGGCATCCATTAGGTTCACACGGGTGAGGTACTCGTTAGATGACATAATATTGATGAGGTTCTCACCAGGTATGTTCATAAAGTTTGGCAGACCAGCACCGGAAGCAACGAAGATACCCTTGAATCCCTGTGCCTCCAGTTCGTCGGTAGTGATTGACTTGCCCACGATGACGTCGGTCTGGAAGTGTACGCCCATCTTGCGGAGGTTCTCTATCTCCACGTCAACGATGGCGTTAGGCAGACGGAACTCAGGGATGCCGTATTTCAGCACACCGCCGATTTCGTGTAGAGCCTCGAAGACATATACGTCGTAACCCTTCTTCACCATATCGCCGGCAAAAGACAGTCCTGCAGGACCAGAGCCAACGACAGCCACCTTTATACCATTAGACGGTGCTACGTCAGGCAGGGAGATATTTCCACTCTGTCTCTCGTAGTCGGCAGCGAAGCGCTCCAGATATCCGATAGCCACAGCAGGCTCGTTCATCTTCAGGTGGATACACTTGCTTTCGCACTGCTTCTCCTGTGGACAAACGCGTCCGCAGACAGCAGGCAGCGCAGAGGTGTCCTTAAGTACCTTGGCAGCAGCGAGGAACTGACCGCGCTCGATGTTTTTGATGAATGAAGGTATATTGATGTTTACAGGACAGCCTTCTACACAAGAAGGATTAGCGCAGTCGAGACAACGCTTAGCCTCTGTCATGGCCATCTCTTTGGTCAGGCCCTTGTTAACTTCCTCAAGGCGTGTTGTAGCACGATAAACAGGATCAAGCTCTGGCATCACAACGCGAGGAATTGCTGTGCGCTCTTTTGGTTTCATGCTCTTGCGCAACTCTTCGCGCCAAGGAGCCTTGCGATCTGTCAGCACCTCGATAGAGTCATCTACAGGTGCATTATCCATCTTCACATCTGTATGCTCGTTGATGCCAGTCTCTACGTCCTCATAGACGTGGTCGGCATAATGTTCCATCTCTTCCTGCTCTTCGCGCTTGAAGGTTCCCATGCGCTTGAACATCTCGTCCCAGTCAACGAGTGCACCATCGAACTCTGGGCCGTCGATGCAGACAAACTTTGTCTTGCCACCAATTGTCAGACGACAGGCACCGCACATACCAGTACCATCCACCATGATGGTGTTCAGCGATACGTCGGTAGAGATGCCATATTTCTGTGTCATCAGGCAAGAGAACTTCATCATTATCGGAGGACCGATAGCGAAGGCCTTGTCAATGTGCTCCTGCTGGCAGAATTTCTCGATGCCGACAGTTACGACACCCTTCTCGCCCTTAGAGCCGTCATCAGTCATGATTATTACCTCGTCGGAAGAGGCGCGTATCTCGTCCTCCATGATTACGAGGTCAGCAGTACGTCCAGCAATGACAGAGAGTACCCTGTTGCCGGCAGCCTTCAGACCGCGAATGATAGGAAGCATAGGAGCAGCACCCAAACCACCGCAGGCACATACTACGGTACCGAACTTCTCGATATGTGTAGGATTGCCAAGAGGGCCTACGATATCTGCTACTGAATCACCTACATTCAGATTGCAGAGCTTTGTTGATGACATACCAACCTCTTGTATCACCAGCATGATGCATCCTCTTTCGATGTCAGCATCAGCAATAGTAAGAGGCATACGTTCAGAGTGCTTGTCAACACGCACGATAACAAAGTTTCCCGGCTTGCGACTCTTCGCAATCAGGGGAGCTTCAATCTCCATACAGAATACCTTCTCGGAGAATTGCTTTTTAGATAAAATCTTAAACATTTTATTTTATTGAGAATTGAATAATCTGAATAATCGGAATCAATAACCGCCAATCATTTTTTATTTAATCAAATCGCAGCCCATGTAAGGGATAAGAGCGTTTGGCACTTTGATGCCGTCCTCTGTCTGGTTGTTTTCGAGGATAGCAGCGACGATGCGAGGAAGAGCAAGGGCAGAACCGTTCAAGGTGTGGCAGAGTTCTGTCTTCTTTGTCTCGCTGTTGCGATAGCGACACTTCAGGCGGTTTGCTTGGTAAGTATCAAAGTTGGAAACAGATGATACTTCGAGCCAACGTCCCTGTGCCTCAGAATAAACCTCGAAGTCGTAGCAGATAGATGAAGTAAAACTCTGGTCGCCACCGCAGAGCAGTAAAACGCGGTATGGCAGCTCCAACTTCTTCAATAGACCCTCTACGTGCTCCAACATCTCCTTGTGTGACTCCTTTGAGTGTTCTGGTTTGTCGATGCGTACTATCTCTATCTTTGAGAACTCATGCAGACGGTTCAGACCGCGAACATCCTTACCATAGCTGCCAGCCTCTCTGCGGAAACACTGTGTATAAGCGCAGTTCTTTATTGGCAGGTCTTTCTCGTCGAGAATCACGTCGCGGTAAATGTTTGTTACAGGCACTTCGGCAGTAGGAATGAGGTAAAGGTCATCTACCTCACAATGATACATCTGTCCTTCTTTGTCGGGCAACTGTCCTGTGCCGTAGCCCGAAGCCTGGTTAACAACTGTTGGAGGCATTATCTCTGTATATCCGGCAGCACGAGCCTGGTCGAGGAAGAAGTTTATGAGAGCTCTCTGCAGACGTGCTCCCATACCAATATATACAGGGAAGCCAGCGCCTGTAATCTTTACGCCCAAGTCAAAGTCAATGAGGTTATATTTCTTTGCCAGTTCCCAGTGAGGTAGTGGATTATCAATGCCGAGTGAAGGATTTACGTCCCAGTTACCGACAGTATCCTCAGCAGTACACTCCTTCAGATTGCTCTTTACTACACGGTTATCCTCAGCAGCGCGTCCCTCTGGCACCTCGTCGTATGGAATATTAGGAATCTGGCAGAGTAGGGAAGTGAGCAACTGTTCAGCTTGTGCTTTCTTATCTTCCAGATTCTTACTCTTCTCTTTCAAAGCAGCAACGTCAGCCTTAGCCTTTTCTGCAGCCTCTTTGTCGCCCTGCTTCATGAGCATACCGATGCGGCTGGCTTCTTTCTTCTGTTCTGAGAGACAGTTATCCAGTTCCTGTTGTGATTCACGACGTTTCTTGTCAACAGCAATAACCTCCTCTATAGCCTGCTCAGCATTAGGAAAATGTTTCTTATTCAGTCCCACAATAACGCGAGCCTTCTCTTCTGTAATGAGTTTTAGTGTAAGCATTTTACTTTATAATGTTTTTGATATCTTAATTTCTTAAATTTTTAATCTTTGATTAATTCCGCGCAAAGTTACGATTTTTTTTTCATACTACAAAACAATACTAGAAATGGTTGGCATTTTTTTAGCATGTTGTTAACATATGACGGGGGATTTTAACATTGTTAAATTAAAAATATATGAAAAAAGCGCAAGAAATTGTAATCTGAGCAGAGATGAAAACAAAGTTTTATACCTTTGCGTCTTGAAAAAAACGTCGCTTCGCTTGTACGAACACGAAAACGAACACGAAAACTTGAAATAAGATATATAATATATATGGTTGATATTAGAGAAATGAATGCTCTTATAGAGCAGCACAGCAATTTCGTGACAAACCTCACTGCTGGGATGGATAAGATCATCGTGGGACAGAAGCACTTGGTGGAGTCGCTGCTGATTGGTTTGTTGAGTGATGGACACATCCTCCTTGAGGGCGTGCCGGGTTTGGCAAAGACACTTGCCATAAAGACGTTGTCAAACTTGATAGACGGTAAGTTTAGCAGAATACAGTTTACTCCTGATTTGCTGCCTGCCGACGTTATCGGTACTATGATATACTCGCAGAAGGAAGAGGTGTTTCAGGTGAAGAAGGGCCCAGTGTTTGCGAATTTCGTGCTTGCTGACGAAATAAACCGTGCCCCTGCGAAGGTGCAGAGTGCGTTGCTGGAATCAATGCAGGAGCATCAGGTTACCATCGGCGAACAGACCTTCAAGTTGCCAGAGCCATTCCTTGTAATGGCAACACAGAACCCAGTGGAGCAGGAGGGTACATACCCATTGCCTGAGGCACAGATGGACCGTTTCATGCTGAAGGTGAACATCGGTTATCCAACGCTGGAGGAGGAGAAACGCATCATGCGTGAGAACTCCGTTCCAAGAGAAGATGGCGCACAGTATGGTGCCGTGACAAGTCCTGAGGAGATAACAAAGGCTCGTGCAATCGTCAACCAGGTGTATATCGACGAAAAGATAGAACAGTATATCGCAAATATCGTGTTTGCAACACGTTTCCCAGAGAACTATGGACTGGCAGAGTTGAAGCCAATGATTACCTTCGGTGCCAGCCCTCGTGCCTCTATCAATCTGATGAAGGCCTCACGTGCCTTCGCTTTCATTAAGCGCAGAGGATATGTAATACCAGAGGATATCCGCGCCATAGCACACGATGTGCTACGCCACAGGATAGGCTTGTCTTACGAGGCGGAGGCGAACAATATCACTACAGAGGAGATTGTATCGCAGATAATCAATAAGGTGGAAGTTCCTTGATTAGTTTATAGTTTATAGTTATTCGGGTGGAGACTTCTGAACTTCTTAAACAGGTTCGCCGTATCGAGATAAAGACTCGAGGGCTGAGCAACAATATCTTTGCAGGACAATACCATTCTGCCTTCAAGGGACGTGGTATGGCTTTTGCAGAGGTGAGGGAGTATCAGTACGGAGACGATGTGCGCGACATTGACTGGAACGTGACAGCACGCTTCCACAGACCTTATGTGAAGGTTTTTGAGGAGGAACGTGAACTGACTGTGATGCTGCTTGTCGATGTGTCAAGTTCCCTGAACTTCGGCACCCGAAAGCAGACGAAGAATGCTATGGCAACAGAGATTGCCGCTACATTGGCTTTCTCTGCCATGCAGAATAACGATAAGATAGGAGTGCTGTTCTTCTCTGACAGAATAGAGAAATATATTCCTCCCAAGAAGGGCAGAAAACACATCCTCTACATCATTCGTGAGATGTTGGCATACGACAGTGACGAACAGCAGGCAGGGAGCAAGGAAGCAAGAAAAGGCACTGACGTAGGAGCGGCGCTGGAATACCTTGGACGCATGCAGAAGAGACGTTGCACAGCATTTGTTATCAGCGACTTCTATGACAGAAAAGACTTTGAGAAACCGCTGCAGATATGCACCTCAAGACACGACATCATGGGAATACAACTCTATGACCCCATACTGAAGGCGCTGCCAGATGTCGGCATACTTAGAATACATGATGCGGAGACAGGCTATGAGCAATATATCGACACTTCGAGTAAGGCTCTCAGAAGAGCACACAGCCAATATTGGCAGGAGAGAAAGGAAAAGCTGAAGAATACCTTCCAGAAGAACAGCGTGGACTATGTCTCGATAGCTACCAATGAAGACTACGTGAAATACCTGCAACAGATGTTTGCCAGAAGATGAAAATTACACATTATATTATATGTATCCTCACGATGCTCGGCATGGGTAAGGTTCATGCCCAGACGGTGCAGGCTCGTATCGACTCTGTACAGATGATGATTGGTGAGCAGACGACTATGCATCTGACAGCGACGCTGAAGGAAGGACAAAAGGTGCAATTTCCCAATCCGCAAAACTTTAATGCGAAGCCTGCAACACTGGAGGTGGTGGGAACCCCGTCTCTGGACACCGTGGCATTGGAAAACGGATATATGGAGGTGACCCAAAACCTCATACTGACGGCATGGGATGACTCCCTCTACTACATACCGGCACAGAAGATAAAGATTGACGGTAAGGAATATGCTACAAAATCGCTGGCGCTGAAGGTGCTGACAGTAGAGGTGGATACAGTCCACACAAACCAGTTCTATGGTCCTAATGATGTGCAGGACAATCCCTTCTCATGGACAGAATGGAGCGGTATGTTCTGGATAGCAATCGCTATAGCATTACTGTATGTAGCCTGCTGGTTGGCATACCTGCGCCTGAAGAGCAAAAAGCCTATCACCTTCAAAGTTAGGATAAGGAAGATTATTCCACCACACCAGAAGGCACTGAACATAATAGAAAAGGTGAGAAACGAAAAGCCTGAAATGGCTGACTATACCCACCAGAAGATGTACTACACCCAGGTGACGGATGCCTTGCGTCAGTATATGCAGGAACGTTTCGGATTCAATGCTATGGAGATGACCAGTTCGGAGATAGTAGCGGAGCTGCGCAATCATGGTGATACTGAGTTGCAGGAACTGACAATGCTTTTCGAAACAGCTGACCTCGTGAAATTTGCAAAATATACAGCAGGAGTAAGTGAGAACGACAAGAATCTGCTTTCGGCAATAGCATTCATCAACGAGACAAAACAAGAGAATGTGCAGACAGAAGAACGCATAGAGCCTACCATCTCTGAAAAAGAAAAGCAGACAATGCGCATGCGGATATCCCTGAAATGGGCTATGGGCATAATGATAACCGTCATTGCAGCCCTCTTGGCTTACCTGTGCTGGCAACTTTATGACTTAAGATTCTAAATGACATTTACACAACCCATATACTTCTCACTGCTGCTATTGCTCATTCCTTATTTATTATGGTATGTGCTATGGCGCAATCGTGGCAGGAGGAAGATGGAGGCGTCAGTCGTCTTCAGTGACACCTTTGCCTATAAGAAGGCTCCCGTCAGCTGGAGGGTAAGACTGATACATCTCCCCATGATACTGCGTTGCATCGCCTTCATCCTCATCGTCATTGCTATGGCCCGCCCACAGACATACAGCGCCTGGGACGAACGCAGCGTGGAAGGTATCGACATCATGCTGGCAATGGATGTATCGACATCTATGTTGGCTGAAGACCTGCGCCCTAACCGTATAGAAGCTGCCAAGGACGTTGCGGCAGAGTTTATAGCAGACAGGACAAACGACAACATCGGACTCACCATCTTTGCCGGCGAGGCTTTCACACAATGTCCTATGACGACAGATCATGCCTCGCTGCTGAATCTGCTGAAGAATGTGCGTACAGACATTGCTGCCGACGGCCTGATATCCGACGGTACGGCAATCGGTATGGGACTGGCAAATGCCATCTCACGCCTGAAGGACTCGAAGACAAAGAGTCGTGTGGTGATACTCCTTACCGACGGCTCCAACAACATGGGGGACATCTCTCCAATGACAGCAGCACAGATAGCCAAGAGTCTCGGCGTGCGCGTATATACCATCGGTGTAGGAACAAACAAAGTGGCACGCTATCCGCTGTCTGTAGCAGGAGGAGTGCAGTATGTCAATATTCCTGTAGAGATAGACACCAAGACACTGAAAGGTATTGCTGCCACAAGTGACGGTAATTACTACCGTGCCACGAACAACAAGGAGTTGAGGCAGATTTATAAGGACATCGACAAACTGGAGAAAAGTCGCCTGAATGTGAAGAAATTCTCAAAGCGCTATGAGGCCTTCCAGCCTTTCGTACTCGGTGCATTGCTGATGCTTCTGTTGGAAATACTTTTGAAATATACCTTACTTCGTAGGAACTGATGCGATTCGAATCATATACATATTTATATCTCCTTGGTCTCATCCCCCTGCTGACACTCATAATGATGTGGACAGAGTGGCATCGCAGGTGCATGCTGAAACGTCTGGCAGACAAGGAACTCATAAAAGCCCTGATGCCAGATTCTTCTGTAAAGAGGAGATGGACGAAATTCATATTCCTGATGCTTATTCTGACTCTTACCATCCTGATGTTGGCACGTCCGCAGATGGGTACTAAGGTGTCGCACGAGAAGCGAAACGGCATAGAGGCAATCATATGTCTTGACATCTCTAACTCCATGCTTGCAGAAGATGTGACACCAAACCGTCTTATGAAGAGTAAGATGCTCATAGAGAATATGGTGGACCACTTCTCTAAGGATAAGATAGGACTGATAGTATTTGCCGGTGATGCCTTCGTACAGTTGCCGATTACGAGTGACTATGTGTCAGCAAAGATGTTCATGAATAATGTCTCACCATCTTTGATTCGCACACAGGGAACCGATATCGCTGGTGCCATAAACCTTGCAGCAAAGAGTTTTACGCAGCAGCAGAATGTTGGCAAAGCTATAATCCTCATCACCGACGGCGAAGACCATGAAGGTGGTGCCATAGAAGCGGCCGAAGAGGCGAAGTCAAAAGGCTATAAGGTCTTTGTACTTGGCATTGGAACCACTACCGGCGCACCAATACCACAACAGGGTGGAGGATATATGACAGACAATACCGGAAATACCGTAATGTCAGCCCTCAACGAACAAATGTGTCGTGACATAGCTTCTGCCAGCGGAGGCGTCTATATTCATGTTGATAACACCACTGCTGCACAGGAACGCCTTAATGACGAGGTGGGAAAGATGCAGAAGGGAGAAATGCAGAGTGTTGTCTATGATGAATATGACGAGCAGTATCAATGGGTAGGAGTACTTATCATCATACTCATGATTATTGAAATGCTCATTAGCGAGGCAAAGAGCCCATATTTTAAGAATCTGAAATTGTTTAAGAAAAAATAAATGTTATACAGGCTACTCATAATATTTCTGTTAACCGTCCCAATGCACCTTGAGGTAAATGCCCAAGGAGTGCGTTCACATATACGTTCTGGTAACAGGGATATGCGTGGCGGAGCGGAAGGGGCTGCATCAAAAGCAGAACTGAAATATCGCAAGGCGTTGTCTTCGGATGACAAGAATGCTCAGGCTATGTATAACCTTGGATGTGCGCTATTGGCACAGAATAAGGACTCTATGGCCTATGAGATGTTCGAGAAAGCTACCAAGGCAGAAACAAGCAAACAGAGAAAGGCAATGGCATATCACAACATGGGAGTGATAATGCAGAGACAGCAGCAATATGGTCCTGCTATGGAGCAATATAAGCAGTCGCTGAAACTAAGGCCACATGATAACCAGACAAGGTATAACTATGTGCTCTGTAAGAAGCTGAAGAAGGACCAGGATAATAACCAGAATCAGAATAATCAGAACAACCAGAACAATCAGAATAAT
>JAFVGI010000030.1 GCA_017475005.1 Prevotella sp.
TAGGCTCTTGGCGGTTCAGGTTGTAAGACTGCACCTTCTCTGCTGACGAAGCCGTTCTGCATGAGTACAGCAATGCTAATTGCACTATCAGGAAAAACAGCACACATAGCTTTATCTTATATTTTTGGCAGCTCATCATACAAAATTCGCTCAAATGAGATTTATCTTCCCTGCAAAGGTAATGAAAAGATTTTGAATCTTCAAGAAAAATACTTGACTTCTTTACCTTGGAAGGTCAGTATGACACTATCCTTATGCTTTATATCGATGCAGACAGTCTGACATACCAAGCAAGAAAATGTGAAGAAGAATCAGACAATAGTCAAATTAAATGAGTGTTGGTATTGTCATATCGTAATTTTTTAGTATCTTTGCAGGCATGAAAGTTGTGGTTACTGGCATTGGTATATGGTCATGCCTTGGCACTAATATTAACGAGGTTACTCAGTCGCTCAAGACTGGGAAATCAGGTATTGGCATTGACATCTCACGTTTGGACTACGGTTATCATTCCCCCCTCACAGGCATTGTCGAGCGTCCACAGTTGAAAGGACTTATAGATCGTCGAATGCGTGCTGGTATGTCTGAACAGGCAGAGTATGCATATATGGCTTCACGTGAGGCTTTGGCTATGGCAGGATTGAGTTCGCCAGATGGAATTATCTTTGGTAATGACACCTCTGCCAAAGCTATGGTTGAGGCGCATGAAGTGATGAAAACTCACTGTGACTCAGAGTTTATGGGGGCTGGCAACATCTTCCAATCAATGACCTCTACGGTAACCATGAATCTCAGTAATATCTTCCAGGTAAAAGGCATCAACCTCACAGTCAGTTCGGCATGTGCCAGTGGTAGTCATGCTATAGGCATTGCTGCCACACTTATTCGTCAGGGTTTGCAGGATGTAATACTCTGCGGTGGAGCGCAAGAAGTCAATATGTATGCTATGTCCAGTTTTGATGCTCTCGGCGTGTTCTCGCACCAGATAGAAGACCCCCATAAGGCATCATGTCCGTTTGACCGTGACCGTCAGGGACTTGTGCCCAGTGGAGGTGCAGCAGCCCTCGTGCTTGAAAGTTACGACCATGCAACGAAGCGTGGTGCTACCATACTTGCCGAAGTAGCAGGTTATGGTTTTTCAAGCAATGGAGGTGGAAAATTAAGCACTCCAAGTTGTGAAGGTTCTTTACTCGCTATGCAACGTGCGTTAGACGATGCCCATATAACGGCAGACCAAATAGACTATGTAAATGCTCATGCCACGGGTACACCACAAGGTGATTTAGTGGAAGCTCAAGCACTCAACCAACTTTTTTGTGGACATAAAGCATGGATAAGCAGTACCAAATCCATGACTGGTCATGAATGCTGGATGGCGGGTGCCAGCGAGGCTGTCTATAGCATTATCATGATGCAGGGAGGATTCATTGCTCCTAACATTAACCTTAAAAATCCTGATGAAGAGTCGGCTAAGATGCGCATAGCTACCTCTACCTTAGAAGTTCCCGTAGATATCGTTTTGAGTAACTCTTTCGGTTTTGGGGGAACCAACTCCGCTCTTGTGTTAAGGAGATAAAATCTATAAACTAAAGAAATATGAAGAAAGCAATTTTTATTTTCGTTTTAATGTGTTTGTACACAACATGCAATGCTGGAAAGATTGTGGTAATAAACGACAGTATTTCAGTTTTAAGAAATCAGGATACCCTAAAGGTGTCGATGGACTATTCTGAAGCCATTTACAACCCAAAGAAAGTTAAAAAGGATGAAACAGGTAAAGAGTTGTCTTCGCCTATCATAAAAGGGGATGATTTTAAAACGTATTTAAGAATATGCCGTCGTACGGCTAATTGGGAAAAAGAGTCGTTGGAATATTTTTGTGAATGGTTTAATGACGAACTGACATCGTTAACAGTTTGTGTTGATAAAAATGATGTGGAATATGAAATACTGGTAAAAATAAAAGAGGTATATAAAGATGGCAACATAAAAGCCTTGATAATACTAAAGAACAGAAAAACAAACAAACAGATTGAAATGTTTGACTTTAAGAGTAGCGATGGAGATGCAAAGGATAAAATCGCATTAAGAGATCCTATGAAAGATACTGGTAAAACAGTAGGGAAAACTATTAAGAAATTACTTAATCTACAATAGACAAAATGTAAATATATAATAAAAAGTTTGTAGTAATACAAACTTTTTATTGTCTTTTTGGTAGTGATAGAAAAAAAATGTACCTTTGTAATTCCAATATAGAGCAAGATGAATCTTTTTCCAGAATTAAAAAAAAGGTACACAGAAGAACAACTGTCGGCGAGGGAGGCTCAAAGGCAGGCGGAGTTCATAGCGTGGGGGGCGGTAGTGTTTCAGGCATCGCGCCTCATAGTGAAGTTCGGCATACTTGACCTGCTACGAAATAGCAGGGAAGGCATGACGGAGGAAGAAGTCTATAATGCGTTACAAGATAGTCAAAGACTCAGCCGTTATGCTGTGAAATGTCTGCTTGAAGCAGGTCTCACCATTGGCACAGTACTGATAGATGCTGATAGTGAACGTTACACTTTATCGAAAACCGGATGGTTTCTGCTTACTGATGAGGCTACCAGAGTAAACATGGACTTTAACCACGATGTAAATTACGTGGGGTGGTTTCATCTTGAGGAGTCACTTCGTGAAGGCAAACCTGTAGGATTGCGTCACTTCGGTGAATGGCCTACGGTGTATGAGGGACTTTCATCATTACCAGAGAGGGTACAGGAGAGTTGGTTCGGATTTGACCATTTCTACAGTGACTCATCATTTCCTGAGGCTCTGGAGATGGTATTTAAGAAGTATGAGGTGAAGACCCTCTACGATGTGGGTGGCAATACGGGCAAGTGGGCATTGCAGTGTGTGAAATATGACAAGGATGTGCATGTTACGATACTCGACCTGCCTCAACAGATAGAACTGATGAAAAGGAACATTGAGGGCAAGCCTGGAGCAGAGCGCATAAACGGCATCGGACTTAATCTGCTTGATTCCCGAACGGCATTTCCCGTTTTCAAAGCAGGCTGTCCCGATGCTATATGGATGAGTCAGTTCCTTGACTGTTTCAGCGAGGATGAAATTATAAGCATCCTCAGCAGAGCAAGGATTGTGATGGGCGAAAATACCCGCCTATTTATCATGGAGACGCTATGGGACCGTCAGCGGTTTGAACCTGCAGCCTTCTGCCTCACTATGACGAGCCTGTATTTTACAGCCATAGCCAATGGCAACAGTAAGATGTATCATAGCGAAGATCTGGAACTCTTTATACGCAAGGCAGGACTAAAGATTGAACATATATATGACGGACTGGGGCAGGGGCACAGTATTATTGTAGTGAGAAAATAAAATAAAGAAATGACAAGACAAGAGATTACAGACAAGATAAATGAGTTTCTGACAGAGGAACTTGAGATAGACAGCGATAAGGTTACACCTGAGGCGAATTTGCGTGAGGAAATGGGCATTGACAGCCTTGATTACGTAGATATTGTAGCATTCGTAGCAAAGACCTTCGGTTACAAAATTAGGGCTGAGGAATTCAAGCAGATAACTACTCTCGGCGAGTTTTATGACTATATTGAGAGCAAGTTGTAACCACACATGGAGGTATAAAAGTTGCAATGAAACGAAACTGGGCAGGCACTACATACGGCAATGGATGGATGCACAAGTGGCTCATACGCATGTTACGCTACAGTGACGTGCGCTTATGGTATGCTTTCGTGGCAGTATGCGTAGTTCCCGTCTGCCTGTTGGTGAATCCTGCTCAAAAAATAATCTATCGTTATTTCCGTAAAAGGTGGCATTATTCAAAAGTCAGGGCAGCATTGGCTACCTATCGTAACTTCTATCTCTTTGCACAAGTTGTAATAGATAAGTTTGCAATGTATGCTGGAAAGCATTTCAATATAGAGATAGTGGGTAATGAACATTTCCTTGCCCTTGCTTCAAGAGAGGATGGTTTTGTGCAGTTAAGTGCTCATGTAGGCAACTACGAAATAGCAGGATACTCGCTCGTTGCAGAAAAGAAGCGCTTTAACGCATTGGTATTCGGGGGAGAAAAGGCATCGGTAATGAAGAATCGTAATAAGATGTTTGCCAATACCAATATAAACATGATAGGCATCGATGCAGATATGAGTCATTTGTATGAAATAAACTCAGCCCTTGCCAATGGCGAGATAGTAAGTATGCCAGGCGACAGAATATTCGGCTCAGAGAAAAGTATCGAGACTGACTTTCTCGGAGCTACGGCGCATCTGCCTGCAGGTCCTTTCAGAGTTGCGACAATGCGAGGTCTTGACTGCCTGGCAGTTAATGTAATGAAGACAGGGGCTAAAAGCTACTGCATATACGTATCACCACTGATATATAACAAGCAGGCACCACGCCCAGAGCAGGTAAGGGGACTGGCTGACAGCTACGCCAGAGAGTTAGAGCGCATCATAACTATGTATCCAGAACAGTGGTATAACTATTTTGAATTTTGGAATTAAGCGAGATAGACATACATAACATACTGCTTCAGCGTGAACCTATGCTGCTGGTTGACCGTCTTATTCATTTTGACGACAGGTTTACCATAACCGAAACATCAATCAGGGAAGGCGGCATATTCATAGAAAATGGTGCTCTGTCAGCTGCAGGCATGATGGAGAACATTGCCCAAACGTGTGCAGCTCGCATCGGATATATAAATAGATACATACTAAAGAAGAATCTCAAGACGGGTTATATAGGAGCCATAAACAGCTACGACGTGTTAGACCTGCCTCGTGTGGGCACCACGATAACTACTACAGCCGAAAAAATAGAGGAAGCCCTGGGCATACTGCTGGTAAGAGCTGAGGTGAAAGTCGCTAACAAAATATATGCTAAGGCAGAGGTAAAGATGGTTGAACGATGAAGATACTTGCAACCAACATAACATCACCCCTGGGTAATACTACAGAAGAAAATTATCTTGCCGTAAGAAGCGGTATGACAGGTGTGGCGCATCACGCGGCTGGCACCAGATGTGTGCCGTTTGATATAGAGGCGAGTCTGTTCTCTGTGGAACCCGATTTTGAAGCATTGTGCATAGCTTCTGCAAACGATGCTCTCTGCCATACCACGATTGACCCCTCACGCACCATTTTCATTCTCAGCAGCACCAAAGCACTACTTGACGAGCCTATGGGTGAGACGGCTCGCAAAATAGCCTTGAAACTGGGAATAGAGAACGAGCCTGTGGTAGTGTCCAATGCCTGTGCTTCTGGAATAGCCGCCCAGATATTGGCTCTCCGTCTCATTGATGCAGGAACATATGAATATGCTGTAATAACAGGAGCAGATATACAGAGTAAATTTATTATCTCTGGTTTTCAATCTCTGAAAGCACTCTCACCCCAACCCTGCCGACCTTTCGACATAGAGCGCTTAGGACTGAACCTTGGCGAAGCGGCTGCTACAATGGTAGTAGGAAGGGACAACGATGGCAATAACCTCAACCATAGCTGGCACGTTACCGCTGGCGCAATATGCAATGACGCCTGGCATATCAGCGGACCACATCCCAAGGGGGATGGAGCATACAGGGTGCTCACACAAATGTTGTCAGAAGCGGAGCAGGAAGACATAGCATGCATAGGAGTTCATGGCACAGCAACAATGTATAATGACCAAATGGAATCAGTAGCCATAGAGAGAGCAGGACTGTCAGCCGTTCCGCTTTCTGCACTGAAAGGGTATTATGGACATACCATGGGAGCAGCAGGCTTGCTGGAGACTATTCTTACAGCCCGTGCTCTTGATGACGGCATAATACTTGCCTCAAAAGGCTTCTCTGAACCAGGTGTCAGCGGCAAAGTGAATATCTCAGCTAATGAAAGAAAAACAGACAAGCACGCCTTTATAAAAATGATTTCAGGTTTCGGAGGCGTTAATGCAGCTGTGATGGTTGAGAAAACACATACCCCCACCCGAAAAGAGAAGACTCCAATGTTTACTCCATGTGATACTGGTCGGAATCAAGCAGTCAATACGGGGCGACGCATGGATGCCCTGAGCCGTGCAGCAGTGAAAGCATCAGAAGATATCAACTTTCCAGCCGCTGATGTGATACTCTTCAATCAAAATGCTTCAACAGTTACTGACAAGGCATTCATGCAAACTATAAAGGATGACGAATATTTTCCCAGTCCCTCATTGTTTATATACACTCTGCCAAATATCGCTGCTGGTGAGATTGCCATAAGACACGGCTGGCAGACCGAAACATCATTCTACGTACTGCGTAATCGCAACGAGAAACTGATGCGCCAGATAATTCAAGCCACCCTTTCAGACACTCATCGGGGTAATATACCATTGGTGAGTGGTTGGGTAGATAACGAAAAAGAAAAATTAAAGATATATGGACAAACTGATTAATGAGTTAAAAGAAAATCTTATCAAGGCACTCAACCTTGAGGGTATGACAACTGCAGATATTGAGGACGAGGCACCATTGTTTGGTGATGATGGACTCGGGCTCGATTCTATCGATGCACTTGAAATCATCGTGATGCTGGAGAAAAAATACGGTATACGGCTCAAAAATGCCGCCGAAGGTAAGGAGATCTTCAAGAGCGTAAAGTGTATCGCAGAATATGTAAAGAAACACCAAGAACAGTAAAAAAAAGTGTGATGTCAGTAGCTATACACGGCATAGGAATAATCTCGGCTATAGGCAAAAATGCTAACGAGACCATAACACACCTGCGTGAAGGACGCAGTGGTGTGGAACGTATGCGCTATTTGCCATCGGAACATAAAGAACTGCCTGTTGGCGAGGTAAAGATGTCGAACAGTGAACTTAAGTCCGAATTGGGCATCCCAGAGAGTCAGGTGGTAAGTCGCACGACGCTATTGGGGGTCTATGCTACGCGACAGGCAATATCCAATGCAGGATTATCGGTGAGTGATATCAATTCTATGCGCTCAGTATTTATTTCAGGAACAACCGTAGGCAATATGGACTTAGCCCCTGACATACAAGCAAATTGGTCTTTAGGTTCTGAAACTGACGACATAGTAAGCCTCTGCGGGCTCAATAGTGAGACATGCACCGTCTCAACAGCCTGCTCTTCAGCTCTCAATGCTTTGATTCTTGGAGCAGAAATACTCAAAAATGACGAAGCTGACATAGTGATTGCTGGAGGTTCAGAAGCTCTCTCTTTGCTCCATCTTAATGGTTTTAATTCTTTGCTCATATTAGACCATGAACGCTGTCGTCCCTTTGATGACACCCGTGCCGGACTTAATCTCGGCGAGGGAGCTGCATACGTGGTGATGGTCAAGTCAGGATTGGCAAAGGGTGATGTTTATATCACAGGTTATGCCAACCGTTGCGATGCCTTTCACCAAACAGCTTCATCAGATGATGGCGAAGGAGCCTTCCAGGCTATGACCGGAGCCTTAACCATGGCAAATATCAAATGTGATGACATCAGTTATATCAATGCCCACGGAACAGGCACTCCGAATAATGACATAAGCGAAAGCAGAGCACTGCAAAGAGTTTTTGGAGACAGAGTGCCTGCAGTATCAAGTACCAAAGGTTATACAGGACACACTACTTCAGCATCGGGAAGTATTGAGACTGTGATTTGCATTCTTGCCATGAGGCATGGTTTTATCCCTGCCAACGTTGGATGGAAGAGGCAGATAGATGGAGGTATTACTCCCTCAATGGGGGAGGAACATGCTGAACTTCACCATGTCATGTGCAACTCATTTGGCTTCGGAGGGAATGACAGTTCTATCATAATCAGTGACTCGCCTTTAGCGACAAAAGAAAAAATAGAAAGATATGATAGTGAAGTGATGGCAGATGTAACTATTACTGATGAATCACAGTTGAATGAACTGAAGGAATACATCTCTCCTATGGCTGCACGCAGAATGGGAAAACTGATGAAGGCTGCGACTTTATCTTCGATGAAGGTTCTTAAGAATACAGGTATAGAAAAGCCTGATGCCATCATTACAGCAACAGCATTCGGCATGTTTGAGACGAGTAAAAAATTACTGGATGGATTAGTTGAAGGCGGAGAGCATTCTTTCAGTCCTACACTCTTTATGCAATCAACACATAACACTATAGGCAGTGCCGTCGCTATACGAAATAAATGTCATGGGTATAACATAACCTATGTGCAAGGTGAAAAATCTATGGAGTGGGCATTGCGTGATGCACATCGTCTTATCAGCAAGGGTAGGGCAAAGACTGTCTTGGTGGGACATCACGACGAATTTGGACAATTGTACTCACGTAGCATGATTATTAAAAGAGTGACTAAATGAGGGTTGAATTAATCATATTATCCACACTTCAAAGTGCTTTGCTCGCTAT
Organism: Prevotella sp.; assembly: GCA_017475005.1. Lineage (GTDB taxonomy): Bacteria > Bacteroidota > Bacteroidia > Bacteroidales > Bacteroidaceae > Prevotella. The sequence continues at coordinate 8,411 of JAFVGI010000030.1, forward strand.
GGCGCAGGTGATGCTGAAGTTTGCCATGATGAGAATGGAGCCATTCGTTTGGAGCAGAAACTATTTCTATTCTCTTTTACTAAATTGGCAGTTTGCATTATGTGGTATATGCTTCGGTGCAGCAAGTTTGCTATGGATGTATATAGTAAGGCATTTCCCTTTAAGCATTGCTTATCCTATGGTGTCCGTGAGTTATGTATTCGGAATGATTGCTGCTATAGTTTTTTTCCACGAAACGGTAGATGTATGGAAGTGGATAGGTGTTTTCTTAATTATTACAGGATGTATTTTAATCGTAAGGTAATATTAGCGTTATTGTTAACGTTTCCGTTAACATTGTCAGCTCACCCTAAAAGCCTCACTGCAGACTTTGTACAAACAAAGCACATGAAGATGATAAAAGGTGAGGAGATGGTGGCTCATGGCCATATGGCTTGCCAAGCACCTTCGCTGCTTCGTTGGGAGTATTTTAAGCCATATTCTTTTGCCTTCGTAATGAATGGTGGTAGGGCTAAGATTGTTAAAAACAGCACTAAGGTGCAGGAGTTCAAAGGTCCTGAGGCAAAGATGTTCAAAGACCTTGGCAAGGTGATGATGACCATATTAGAACAGACCAGCAGACGTGGTAAGAGAATTGGACCTACAATATTTCCTGTTCCAAAGGACATGAGGCATCTTTACAGCAAGATTACACTCTACCACAATAAACAGACAGGGGTTATTGAAAAGGTGGTGATGCAGGAAATAGAAGGCGACTACACTGTGATAGAGTTTAAAAACGTAAAGACCAATATAAAAATTGATAAAGGCATGTTTAAATAATGCTTGAACACTATCTGTATGACATATTATCAGCCGAAGAGGGTGATTTCAACATAATAATATTGGAAGACAGTCCCATATTCAAGGGACATTTTCCTGAATACCCAGTTGTTCCTGGTGTCTGTTTAATGCAGATAATTAAGGAACTGGCTGAAAAACAGTTCGGAAGGCTTATAACCATGATGGGTGTTAGAAATGTAAAATTCCTGTCTGTTGTCAAGCCTGACCAATGTTTGAATATAGAGATAGAAACAAGCTGCGAAAAAAAAGAAATACGTGCCACTGTGAATGATGATAAAGGAAAGTCAGTATATAAAGGATATCTGTATTATAATACCGACCTATAACAATGCCGGCACTATCGCCGATATAGTGCAGCGTTGTATGATGACGGGTTATGCTGTAATCGTGGTAAACGATGGCAGTACGGATAATCGTGACTTTGCCAAAACTCTTAATTACGATGGTGTGGAAATTGTCACGCTTGAACGAAATCGCGGCAAGGGAGCAGCCATTAAGGCTGGTTTCAGTAAGGCTGCAGAGATGGGGTTCAAGTATGTAATAACCATTGATGCAGATGGTCAGCATTATCCTGAAGACATACCATTAATCATAGAGGCACATAAGAAAAATCCTGATGCCATAATTGTGGGTGAACGTCAAGATCTTGAAAGTCAGCAACGCTCTGGAGGCAGTAAATTTGCTAATTCATTCAGCAACTTCTGGTTTTGCGTGCAGACGCTGCGCCGACTACGCGACACACAGTCTGGCTATCGTCTGTACCCTCTTTATCGATTATACGGACTGAGGTTTCTTACTTCACGATATGAGGCAGAGTTAGAACTGTTGGTATTTGCAGCATGGCATGGGGTGGAGATTGTGAGTCAGCCTGTAAGAGTATATTATCCTCCAGAGAAGGAGCGGGTATCGCATTTCAGACCTGCATACGATTTTACGAGAATATCGATACTCAACACCTGTCTGTGCTTCCTTGCCCTGCTGTATGCCCTGCCGATGGCTGTTGTCAGATGGATTTTGACTGGCATCAGAACAGTGTATTCTCTGTCGTTCTTTGTGGTAGTATCGTTATTCGGACTCTTACCAATATCGTTGTATTATGTTATAACGGAACATAATTCAGACAATCGCACATGGAAAGTTCACAAACTTCTCCATTACATAGGCAAAATGGTTATGGAATGGCATGGCATTCCAGGAGTAAAATATAGTGTCAACAATCCTGAGAACGAGGATTTCTCAAAGCCGGCAATGGTGATATGTAATCATCAGTCTTCGCTCGACATTATGGCTATGTTGGCACAATCACCTAAACTCGCCATACTAACTAAAGACTGGGTTTATCATAATCCTTTTTTTGGCTATGCAGTAAGAAATGGCGAGTACTATCCATTGACGAAAGGCATAAATGAACTGATGCCCCGACTTCGCTCGCTTGTAGAGCGTGGCTATAGCATAATGATATATCCTGAAGGGACACGCTCACCTGATTGCAGGATACAGCGTTTTCATAAAGGGGCATTTGAGATAGCTGACACCTTAGGACTCGATATACTTCCAATAGTAGAAAATGGAGCGGGAAGGGTTCTGCCTAAGGGTGGCAAATACTTGCGCAAAGGAGAGATAAGAATAGATATAGACAAGAGAATTGCTCCCACAGAATACAGAAAGCATGGCGAGATACGTAAGATAGCTTCTTGGTTTAGGAAGTACTATGTTGAGAGGGTCTGCAGACTCTTATTATGCCTGTTGACTATAAGCTTTTGTTCCATGTCTGCGTATGCACAGGAAAAGGTAAGACTGTGGGAAGGAACAAAAGTATATGCAAAGAGTGTCACATTAGAGATATACCCAGAGGAATCCAGCAAAAAAGCGCCATGCATCATAGTATGTCCAGGAGGAAGCTATAGTTGGCATGACAGAGAGGCTGAAGGAGTGGAAGTGTGTCAGTGGTTACAAAATAATGGCATAACAGCATGCCTGCTTAATTACCGAGTACAGGGCATTTTCCAGTTTGTCACTCACTCAAGGCTTATTGTGCCTGGACGACAGTATCCGAAGATGTTACAAGACATTCAGATGGCAATACACTATTTGAGACAGAATGCTGACAGGCTTTGCATAGACAAAAACAAGGTGGGAGCAATGGGGTTCTCTGCAGGGGGACACTTAGTGATGCTTGCTGCTGAAATGTATGATACCGATTTTCTTACGCGAAAAGGTATCAAGGTAGTGGAGTCACTGAGACCAGACTTCGTTGCATCCATCTATCCTGTTGTTACATTACGTGGAGAGTACGCTCACAAACGTTCACGCAGAGCATTGCTCGGCGAATACCGAAAGTATAGTGACATAATGCGTGATTCGCTTTCTTTAGAACTACACGTCAAGAAAGACTGTCCGCCAGTATTTTTGATGAACTGTAAGGATGACCCCGTAGTGAAATACCAGAATTCTGAACTGTTAGACTCGGCGCTGACAGCTAACGGGGTGCCACATACATATATACAATATCAGACAGGAGGTCACGGCTTTGGAGCTTCTTCTGTCAAAGGGACTGTAGAGAGCAGAGAGTGGACAAACAAATTCATAGAATGGCTATGGCAGACGTTGCATTGAAAATATACGATTTCCTGAGAACGCATATTGTGATAAAATGGAGCAGTCTAACTTTTATCACGGTAGCACTTATAATACTCCTAACCAAACTGACGTATAAGGAGGATATTTCTGATTTCCTGCCTGTGGACTCTGAAGAGCGAGAAGCTTTGGATATCTATCAGGATATCTCAGGAGCCGATAAGGTGGTGATTACATTCAGCAATGTCCACGTTATCGATGAATTTGCTGAGAATGTGAAACAGCTTGACGCCACGATAGCACAGCGCATGACTGCACAGGTAGATGCAAACAGCATCAGCAAAGTTCAGGCTTTTGTATATAGTAACATCCCTTACTTCCTTACAGAGGTGGATTATGCCGTGATGGATTCTCTGCTTAATATACCAGGATACATCGATGGACAGATGGATTTAAACAAACAGATGCTGATGTTTCCGTCGGGAGGAATGATGGCATCTAATATCAGTCGCGACCCTCTCAACCTGTTCACGCCTGTAGTGGCAAAATTAGCTGATATGCACAGTCAGCATGGGTTTGAAATATCTGACGGATATCTGTTTACACCTGACATGCAGAAGGCGTTGGTTGTCATTGATTCTCCGTATGGAAATGCTGAGACAGAGCAGAATACCAAACTGATAGAAACACTGGAGAAAGCACTTACACGTGTTCAGTCAAAACATCCTGATGTTGAGGCTCATATCACAGGCGGTCCTGCCATTGCTGTGGGCAATGCGCGCCAAATAAAGACTGATGCCACAATTGCGATAACACTTGCTTCCATAATGATATTGGGGTTGTTATGGTATTATTTCCGTTCAGCCAAATCTATTATCCTCATAGCCGTTACCATTGTTTGGGGATGGCTGTTTGCTATGGGAGGAATAGCTTTAATTAGTAATTCTTCTGTCAGCATTATCGTTATTGGTATAGCCAGCGTTATAATAGGCATAGCGGTAAACTATCCCCTGCATCTGGTGGCTCATACTCGTAAGGGAATGGATATGCGTGAAGCTCTTAAAGATATATCTCGTCCCCTGATTATCGGCAACATTACTACCGTGGGAGCTTTTTTGGCATTGGTACCCCTGCAATCTACCGCTCTGCGTGACCTTGGCTTGTTTGCCTCTCTTTTACTCATTGGAACGATACTCTTTGTCTTGATATGGTTGCCACAATTTGCAGTTCATAGTGCAGAGTTGGCAGTTCACCGTTATCAATCTTCATTCTTCAATCTACGATATAAGTTTCCGATTCGGGAGAGATTACGGGGAGGACTCATTCTCCTCATTACCCTCGTACTTGCCTGGTTTAGTAAGGATGTAGAATTTGATGCCAATATGGCAAACATAAACTACATGACTGATGAAAAAAAGGCAGATATGGAGTATTTCAGCAAAATAGCTCAGTCTGGCTCTGATGGCATGACCACAGTCTATGTCACATCATCAGCCAGTAGCATCGATGAGGCTCTTGATGCCAACAACGCTAAGAAACTGCCTTCGGCGCAGTTCCTCGTTTCACGCAAGGAACAAGCTCGCAGGCTCGGTTTATGGCATAACTTCGTTAAGCTGCATAAGAAACAGTTTGATGATGAACTGCCGCGCATAGCACAGAAAAAGGGTTTTAGCAGCGATGCCTTCAGCGAATTTTACAA
>JAFVGI010000031.1 GCA_017475005.1 Prevotella sp.
GGAACATCGTTGGTTCTGCCTGACTCAGCCCATCTTACCAGCTCATCCTTGAACAGGATATAGTTCTTTCCCTTGCGTGTGGCCGGTATGTTTCCGTTCTCCAGATGATAATACATCGTCGAGCGTTTCATCTTCAGGAACGCACAGGCTTCTGTGAGGGACATGGGGATATGGCCGTTCTCCTCAGATTTTTTCTTTTGGGTGAGATCTCCTTGCAACTGGTGTAACAGATGCTCTAAACCATCTACTTTCTGGAGAAGAAGGGTCACTGCGGACGGCAGTTCGTTAAATGTCAATTCTTCGTATGCCATTATTCTAAATGTTTGAATGATGGTGCAAAGTAATAAACTGATTCAATGCTGACAAAGACTTACTGGAATAAGTTTCAGATAATCATCATGTAATTATTCTGTTCGGGCCAGGCAGTTCATTGTGGTGGGGTAGTGAAAGGCAAAGCTGCCATTCTCAGGAACATCGATCTCAATCTTGCAGGTTCCTTTCTGGCGCAGGTTCCTCCGAATGGTCTCTACCTCGACATCCTTCAGCTCAGAAGGGAAACTCAGTTTGATGAATCTGGCTCTCTGTTCGCCCTTCCAACCGCAACGCTCTCCAATGTTCCAGACAAGATGGCGCAAATCAAGGGTGGAGAGGGTGCCGTCGGTGCAGACTGGAGCAAGTGAGGCTTTCTTGCTATGATACCAGAGATACACATTATTATATAATAAGGTAAGGGCAGCATCCTTCATATACGGGCTTAATGTGATCTCGATATACTGTCGGATGGCTGACAGCATGGCTTTGTCCATATCTTCTTTCTCCGTTTGGTGCTGCTTGCGGATAGTTTCATACAGGGCAATCTGCTCGTCGGTTGGCCTATGGCCTTGCAGTCTTGATTGGAGGCGTTTCTTGCTTTGCTTCCGTAAGAACTTGACCAGGCCATATCCTGCCGTTGCCAGGACTGTCGGGATAAAAAGACCGTATAGAAGTAACTGGAAGAGATAAGGATGATATCCTAATGACGCATATCCTGCCGATGGCGAAAGGAGGATGGCCAATGGTATGAAGATAAGCAGCATGGCAGCGGATGCCGCGCAGAACATAGTAAATAGAATCTCCCTAAACTTTATTGCCATAATCGTATTGTTTTCTATGATTTGGACTACAAAGTTAGGGAGATTCTTCTGAATAACTCTGAATAACTAAAACAAAATGGATGTTGCTTAACTTAATTTAAAACGCTGAAATTTAACGTTTTACGAGTTGTGAAAACGTCATTCTTTTGCCTTCTTTTCAGTTGTTTGGCACTTGTTTTCGTGGACGGCCTCTTTTCTTCTTTTCTCCATCGATGGGTATCACTTTCGGTTTTAACAAACCTAAACATATCTTGTTGGCTGCTTCACGACGTTTCGGGTCTGCATGTCGGGTATAGATCTCTGTCGTGCCGATGGTCTTATGGGCAAGCAGCTTCTGAACGGTGAATGCGTCAGTACCCATTTCAATCTGCAATGAAGCATAGGTATGTCTGAAGCAATGGAAGGTTATATGCTTCTTGATTCCTGCAGAACTGATCCAATCTTTTAACGGATGATTGGTCATTTCTTTCTTCAGACCCTCAAAAATCAGACCGTCTTTTTTCTCGCCAAGCAGCATATAGGCTTCTTCACTGATAGGAATGAGGTTGTCCGCCTGGGTCTTTACGGAGATAAAGTCAAGGTAATGGCCGCCATCCGTATATTCCTGCACATTGTTCCACGTCAGGGCCATGATGTCACTGCGACGGAGGCCTGTCAGACAAGAGAAAATGGAAGCTCGTCTCAGAACGTCGTACTCGCACGGGGTCTCATATAATTTCTTAATCTCTGCAACTGTCAGGCTCTCCCTGCGTGTGGCTACCGTATTGATGCGGTCAAGGTAGTCGTTGACATTCTCCTTGATACACCTGTCTCTATAGGCCACATTCAGGAATCCACGGAAGGTTGACCAGTAACCGGCGACCGAGTTCCTGGCCAGAGGCAAGCCTGTCTTCAGTCCCTTGGCGTTCAGAAGGTAGTCGTGGAATTTCTTGCATAGCTCCAGATCCACATCTATGAAGCGGCATTTGCCTTCCACGAACTTTTCGAAGTGCTGATATACATATTCCCATTTCTGGTTCTTGTTCTTCAGGATTTGGCGGTAGTAGGCGAGGAAGTCGCCCTTCAGCCTCCGTTCATCGAGGATGCCGAGTCTCTGGCTGACAACATCCTCGTAACGCCGACATCGGATAACCTCGGCCTTCTTTGCCATTTCCTTGTTGTACAGGATTTCTTCCTTCGTCTTGGGATCTGGATAGATGTAAATCCCGATAAACTCATGGCGCACTATCTTCATGGTGATATTATCACGGAGTCCGGGATAGTAATCCAAATAGTACGAGAGCATTCCGTTCTTCAGCTTTTTTGTTCTCAACGTAACAGTCTTACAAATCTGCATAGTTCTAAATATTTTAAATTGGTTGCAAAATTATCCGATTATTACATGCTGATATCTGTCAGCAGCAAATAATTTGGACATCATTTGAAAATCATTCCAAATAGGCTTAATCCCAGCATATTCATGATATGTCTGAGGCCATTTTATAACTTGAATCATAACTTTCCGTAACTTAATCATAACTTATTATAACTTGAAAATAACACGAGAATAACTTCATCCTAACATTATCCTAATATTATCCTAACATTATCCATAATGTGTAATTACTGCTGTTCAGGCCGCTTTTTGTCCTTGAAGATCTTGTCGATGGCCGTCTTCAGATACACTCCGAAATTGCCATCTTTAAGACTTGGCACCTTGTAATGCCTGATAGCGTTATACACGGTGTTCTTCCCAACACGATAGATGTCCACTATCTGATCGACAGTATAGTATTCGTCAGCATACTGGATTCCTGGATTCTTTGCATAATCCACATGAACCTTGGAGTAATAGGTGATACCGTACTCTTTCTTGGTCGGGATGTTATGCCGATGGGTAAAGCTCCTTCGGGCCACAGCGGTCATGTTGTACTTCTGTTCTATATCGTCGCAGGTGTACCACTCTGTGATATTCTCTACAGATGTATATCTGCTGAAGAGTTCTTCAACCACCTTCTCGTCATAGAACAGGAATCCGGCTTTCTGAACACGAGGAACACGCTTGGTTCGGGTCAGATAGTGAACCCATTTCTTGCTCTGCTTGTAGCGTTCGGCAATCTCCTCGGCACTGATATAGCCTGGCACCTTACCGTAGTTCCCATCA
>JAFVGI010000032.1 GCA_017475005.1 Prevotella sp.
AAGCAGCAGATGCAAATCCACTGCGCTCTCAACGACACTATTTATATAAATAAGGTAGGAATAACAAATTTCCTATCTACCTATAATCCGCAAATCGAAACGTTCGCGAATTTTCAAACGAAGCGTACCAAACCGTCAAACGAAGCGTACCATCGAGAAACCATTTTATAGCGTACAGAGATTTAACCAAACCACCCAGCAGAATTAACTCTTTTTGGGTGGTTTTTCGTTAAAATATGAGTACCTTTGTAGTGATATTGGAGGCAAATGCGCCAAAATGTAGCCCCCATGTAGTACTACAAAGCTGCTACACCATAACTACCTTCTGTTACACGTTCAGGTCAAACTTCACATCTTCAGCTCCATCAAGCATAAGACGTGTTTTGGCTACATTGTTGGCATATACGTGGACATTACCCAGAAACAGTGTAATACTCTTCAGGGGTAAATCTATTTGGCGTGCCATGAGATAGAGATGGTAGATGTCTGAAGGGAGTCCAAGATTTGCATCGCTGCTTCTTTGATATGCCGTCACAACAAGTTCACCTCCGTCTATCTGGAACTGCACGAGGCTAAGGCACGGTGCCTGGTTGCTCTCTGCATTGGTCTCGCCGAGGAAAAGCACGTAGTTCTTACTGCTACGCTTCTCACGGTTGATTTTGGCAATGAGCGGGGGCAATTTCTCAAAATAGGTTGGATAGCTGTTTACCAGGACTGAACCGCAATAGTCCCACCAATTTATTCCCACATCACGATACTTCTCAACTTGTCTTTCACCTTGCATAAACAGTTGTAGTTCGCTTTTGAGCTTCTTTCTGGCAATGCTGTGGCTCTCGAATATGTCAAGCAGATCGGCTGGGGTAAGAGAGAGTTGTTGATTGATGAGGTAAGTTATTTCGCCTTTTCTGTTCTGCTGTAGCTTTCCCTCTGAAAGCACTTTGTCCAGCATTGCGTAGTATTTATTCATCGTTCTAACGTTGTTTTAATGCTGTTAATACCATATAAAATTCCACACCCATCACCGTTAGGGGGCTAAAATATACCCCTCCCATTGGCATAAAAAACCTTTCTTTCTTCATTTTTACTTTACTTTTTTGGTTGAACAATAATTTTTTATTACTTTTGTAGCACAAAATCTGACCTATATTTATTAACACAGTAGCCCCATCAGGAGGAGGCAGTGGACTTACAAGGTCCCTCGGCTCGCTCCTGATGGGGTTCGTTAATAAAAGGTCAGATGTTTGTTAATAGAGTCGGGGGACTTCTCTGCTCCCCCTCATATTCCTCAGAATATCTTCAGTGCATGTTTGGCAGCGACGAAATAGTTTCTCCGCTCAAACAGCCCGTTTGTTCCGCCATTGATGCGTTTGGTAATTGCAACAATGTCGTTTTTGTCAGCAAGTATATTCAATCCCTTCAGCCGCCAGAACCACATAGAACTTCTTATCGCTCCAATGGGTTGGCAGAGCAGGTCAGGGTTACTCACCACATCAAATCCGCAGAACTTCTTGTATTCTTCGTAATTTGCCCTGCCCGTGAGCTGTATGAGGCCTCTGCCTTTGAACCATTGCCCATCTCCATCCTTCTGTGGGGTGTTACCCAGCCGTTTAGCAAGCTTTCCAGTGTCGTAGGCTGCACCACTTGCAAGTTCTTTGGTGTAGCGGAACTCGCCACTCTCATGGGCTATCTGAGCCAGATAATGTGCCCACCTGAGTGGGGTGTCAATACCAAAATCAGGTGCATATCGATTAAGCAGCTCCACGATATTGTCAATGGTGTACTTGCGTTCAAAGTATGGGTTGCCATATACATTGTGTTTAGCTCTGGGCATTATGCCGTTAAGTTGTGATGTTGTTATCTGCATATTCTTGTTCCTTAATCTTGTGTTCCTTGTATCGTTCCATCAAGTCATCGATGCGCCATAGCCTGCGAAAGTCCATACGTACAAATACATATATCAGCCACAGAGCTTCCGAGTTAGGATATACCTTACACAGATTTCTGAGGCTATTGACACCATAACAGTAAATTATGAAGTATGACATCGTTTTGCAGGCATATCTGACTTCTTCATCATCACCCATCTGGTGTCCTATAAGTGAAACTACCTCCATGACCGAGAGGTACATTAGTAGTTCTGCTAATGCCACCAGAAATTTCTTCCATGAGAAGTTATGGCAACTGAAAAGTGTCACCCCATCAGCCCTCATGCCACACCACACGTTGGCACCCCATCCGATGATGATGGCTGTCAAGAATCCTACAGTTGGCGTGAACGCTGCTAAAACCGTGGTCGCAATCATCGCCCACAGGTTCTTTGTTCCTATTATGGTTATTGTCTTATACATATCACTTATCTCTAATGTAGAAGAAGCCTATGATGAGCGCAAGTACCGTCCAGAAGATAAGAGGTTCTTCATACTTTCTCCACCATGGTTCTTCCCACACCACCGTTTCCTTATTCTGGAGCATCGACTTACTCAGAGCATCATAGCGGGCTTTATACATATCCAGACTATCACGAATGCTGTGGTACTTCGCCAGGCTGTCTTTCAACTCGCTATTGCGCTCCACATACTCATAGTCATGACGGTAGTCCTTCAGAATATCGCCATTGGGGGTAATCATTATGAGCCTCTGGCTCCACCTGTCATGCCTTTCCTTTTTCGTGGATTCACGAAAATGGTCAGTGCTGTCCACCTCGCTCTTGATTTGGTTCTGCTTGACGGTGTCCTTATTACTCACCTCAACAGAATCAATCCTTTCATTATCCACTACCTGCTTCTTGGTAGAGCATCCTGTGAGCCAGGCTCCCGTCAGCATGACCACTATGATAAATACTATCTTTTTCATTGCTTCCAGATTTACGCAAGAATAATGTCAGTCACGCCAGCCTTGCGTTTGTCATCTTCCACAAGACCTGCCTTACGTGCCTTCTTCACAACGTCAGGTTCATTACACTCACGTTCCTCAGAATATCGGGGCTCGTACATGAAGACCACCTCTTTGTCACCATACACTTTTAGAGCCTCTGCAGTTCTCATCTGCTTTGTCTCTACCTCATTTCCTCTCTTGATGTTGAGGTACACCTGCTTGGTCAATACCTCTGTGTCCTTTAATTTTGCCATTTTAATTTCGTTTTTATGATGTTGAAATTTTGTTGTATCGTAAATTTTGCTTACCTTTGCACACAAGCGAACGGAATAAGCAGGATTAGCTACCCTGCGATATGGGCATCCCAACAACCCCTTCTGTTCGCCTTTTTTTGTTGGGTCACTAAACATAATGTTGGATATGTTTAATCTAATTTCCTACCGTGCCACCTTCTGCCGTAACGGTCGCCTTTCGCCAGACGGCCAGGGACTGTTGCAGATAGAGTGCTCGCAGCAACGGCGCAAGACTTATTTTTCCGCCCGTGTCAAAGTCAGACCTGACCAGTTCCTGCATGGGCAAGTTGTCAACCACCCCATAGCCGATGCCTTGAACTTCCGTCTCAGACAGATGATATTCGATTTGCAATCTGTTGAAATCGACTGTATGCGTCGAGGAGTAGAGCCAACCCTTGAAGTGCTCAGGCAAGCATGGCGTGAAGCCTCACGTCCTACAGCGCGTATCATAGATTTTGGAATGGAAATGCTTAATGGCTCCACCAACCGCCGCGAGATGACACGCCGCTCATACCGTACTTTATTCAATTCTCTGGAGAAGTTCCGCCCATCAGCGTTGGTGCAGGATGTTGATTACTCTTTCGTCTGCAAGTACGATGCTTGGCTCAAAGCTCATGGTTCTGGACCTAATACACGCATCTGTCGTCTGCGACTATTGCGTACTATTGTCCTTGAAGCCAAACGTCGTAACATTGTAGCAGCATCACCCTTCGAGCGTTTTAAGATACCTCAGATGACGAGCAAGCGAGGTTTCCTCTCTATGCAGCAGTTGCATAAGGTGGAGTCACTGCAGATAGTCGGCAAGGTTGCCCAGATACGTGACGTATTCCTCTTGTCATGCTATACAGGACTACGCTTCTCAGATATAGAAACATTGCGCGACGAGCACTACAGCAAAGGTTGGATAACCAAACGTATGGTGAAGACTCAGACAGATGTCAACATTCCATGCCTTGAACTCTTCGACGGCAAAGCTGTCCCTCTGATAGAGAAACATGGCGGTGTAACCAGGCTGACGTCCTCGATGGGAAGCAATGCAACCGTCAACAAGCACCTGAAGGAGGTATTGCGTCTTGCAGGTTGCGGTGACTGTGGTTTTACCTTCCACACTGCCCGTCATACCTTTGCCTCGCTACTTCTGCAGCAAGGTGTCGGTATGGCAACCATACAACGCTTACTGGGCCACGCCTCTGTCACTACCACCGAGATATATGCGGAAATCACCCCAGAAGTAATCAGGAATGACCTGCGCCGCGTTCAGCGTAAGCGTAAGAGTGGTTAATTTCATACGAAATAAGTCCGTAGGAAACTATTTATATGTGCTCAGAA
>JAFVGI010000003.1 GCA_017475005.1 Prevotella sp.
AACTGAAGCCGGAAGGGTTCCGTACCAATCAGGCGAAACGTGACGAAGTCACTGCTACATGGTGCCAGCACAATGGCAAACAACGTGTCACGCAAGCAAAACATGATGATTGCCATAACCACCACGACCACCGCTATTCGCAGTATTGCTCCACGCAATACATCGAGGTGCTCCCAGAATGATAGTTCAGTATCAGCCAAAACTAAAAAAGGTCGCTAACCGTTTACAGTTTACGGTTTACATTTTACAGTTTACAGTTTCACTAATCACTAATCACTAATCACTAATCACTAACCGCTAACCGTTAACCGTTAACCTTTAACCTTTAACCTTTAACCGTTACTTTTCACTTCCTTCTCTTCCTTCTCGTCGTCAATGTCTGTGACACCTTTCATGCCGTCCTTGAAGCTCTTGACGCCAGTACCGAGGCCTTTCATCAACTCTGGTATCTTCTTGCCACCAAACAACAGCAGTACTACCAATGCGATAACAAGAATCTCTGTTCCTCCTAATCCAAACATATTATTTCCTCCGTTTATTAAAATTTGGGACAAATATACAAAAAAAATAGAACAAACAACGGAAAATGGAAATATTAACCACTTATTTCCCTTTTCAAAGAGTAAAAGTTTGTATAAAAGGGAAAAAATGCGTATATTTGCAACCAAAAAAAATAAAGATGTACGTATGCTAAAGAAATTATCAACACTTTTATTGTTCTTCGTAACAGTTAGCGCTGCTATGGCAGCCGGTATAGACACCCTCGTTGTTCGCATCAAAGCAATGCGTTGTGAGGATTGCGCACACAATGTTAGCCTTGCCCTGAATGGTAAGCCAGGAGTCGAAGGGTTACAGTTCGACCTGGAAAAACGTACTGTAGCTGTGGCGTTTGACCCTGCAAAGACGAATACTGACAGCATCTGTGCTACCCTTAAGGCAACGGGACGTTATAAGCCAAGCACCTATGACCCAAAGGAGAAAATCAGACGCGGTATGGGACTGAAGGCGGATGAGATGAAGACAGAGGCTGATGCGGAGCTCATAAAGAAGAATCTCTACGAGATGGTGGGTATGGATAGCGTAGGTCCTAATCTTGCAAAGGGCTATATTTTCGTACGCTATGATGCCAACAAGACAACAAAAGCTACTATACGACAGAAGTTGTTGGATATGGGCTTTACACCAGTAAGCTACTATACCAGTAAGGAAATCAGTTTCGCATATTTCAAAATACCGGCAGAAGCTGCCAATGACGAGACGATAGAAACTGTATTGTCCCTGGACGGCGTGGATGACGTTAACGTAAATCCTGCAAAAGGTTCCCTTGCCATTACCTACGTAAATACTGAGACTAATCCGGAAAAACTTTTGTCTGATATACAGGCTGAAGGTATTGAAGTGAAGAGTGAAGAGTGAAGAATGAAAAATAAGCGATATATACCTTTTGTGCTTTGTGTCCTGTACCTTGTACTTTGTACTCCGTACTTGTTTGCCCAGAAGAATGCACCGGTTTATGACGTAAGCGTAAGTGTCACCGATGCCCAGACCAAAGAGCCTATTATAATGGGTACTGTGCAACTGAATCCCTTGGGACAGTATGCTGTTACTGATGTGAAGGGTAAGGCAACGATTAAGAATGTGCCTCAGGGAACATACACCCTGTCGGTGACGTATGTGGGATACGAGACCTATACCACCAATATTGCCATTACCAACAAGAACCTCGATCTGGCTATACGCATGTCGGAGGCTTCTTTGGCACTGAAGGAGGTTAGCGTGACTGCCAAGCAGAATGCGTCCGGCACATCTACTGCCAGCATCATAGGCAGACAGGCTATCGACCACCTTCAGGCATCGTCTCTGGCGGACATTATGCAGCTGGTGCCAGGTCAGCTGATGGGACATAATAACCTGATGTCGCAGACAAACCTGCAAATACGACAACTGGTCAACGACCCTACGGCAGCATTTGGTTCCAGCGTGATGGTTGACGGAGTGCCAATCTCCAACAATGGTTCGATGTCGCAGGGTCCTATGACCGAGTTTACTGGTACTGACCTGCGAAACATCTCTGCAGATGACATCAATGACGTAGAGGTGGTACGCGGTATTCCTTCAGCAGAATATGGTGACCTCAGCGGCGGTATGGTGATAGTACACTCAAAGGTGGGCGTCACTCCGTGGCAGGTGAAGGCAAAGGTAAATCCTGCCCTCATGAACTATTCTGTCGGTAAGGGTGCTAACATCGGAAAACTGGGTATCATAAACGGTAGTCTGGATTATGCACAGGCATGGGGCGACCCACGATGGAAGACAAATTCATACCATCGTTATACTGCTTCATTCGGATGGAGTTATGACATCACCCGAAAATGGAATATGAACACCAAGATACGTTATATGATGGCGAAGGACTGGACTGGCGATGATCCGGATGCTACGGTAGAGGGCTCGGACAAAAAGAACAAAAACCAGACACTCTCCTTTACACATAACGGTCGCATACAGGTGGAGAAACTCTTTGCCCGTACAGTGAACTATACAATAGGACTGAGCTTCACTCGTAATGACAAGAGAGAAACGGGACTGGCAAAAATATCCGGTGGTTCTATAAATCCTATACTGACAGCTCGCGAAACAGGATATTACATAGTGCCTTATGAGAAGATAGCCTATCGTACAACAGCATATACGGAAAGTCATCCGGGTAATCTGTTTGCAAAGATAGGTAACAGTTTTTACGTAAAGGCTGGAAAGACACGTCAGACGTTCAAAGTAGGTGCGGAGTATCACTACGACTGGAATACCGGACGTGGCTATTACAATGAGGATGACCGCTATCCATTGGTGCCAAACAGTGACGGACGCCCAAGAGCATATAGCGATATCCCAGGACTGCATCAGATTGCTGCATATGCAGAGGACCAGTTGGTATGGACGATGAACAAGGTAAATCGCCTGCGTACCACCTTCGGTTTGCGCTTTACTGCCATGCAGCCATTCTCGAATGTTGCTACGACAGCTCTTTCTCCACGTCTTAATCTTTCATTCTCTGCAACAAAGTGGCTTGACATACGTGCTGGCATAGGTCTGAACTCTAAGACTCCCGGTCTGAATTATCTATATCCTGACAAGAAGTATGTTGACAGACCTGCTGCACCGGCAGACCAGAATGCTGCTACACAAGCTTATCATACGTACGTCTATAATGTGGAATATTC
This sequence comes from Prevotella sp., assembly GCA_017475005.1. Classification (GTDB taxonomy): domain Bacteria; phylum Bacteroidota; class Bacteroidia; order Bacteroidales; family Bacteroidaceae; genus Prevotella. The sequence goes on from JAFVGI010000003.1 coordinate 3,222, forward strand.
GAGGAGTCTGAAAAATGCCACTACAACAAAGGTGGAGGCTGGCTTCGACATACGCCTGAAGAATGGCAAGAAACTGAGTCTTTTGGGATATATAGACAATACTCCTGACGGATTCGGTAATCTTACTGAGTTCCATACATATACTGCTAATTACTTTGCAAATCCTGATATGTCGGGTGCTCCACAGCGTTCAGATGTGGTGTTTATCACAACAGGAGCTATAGGCAACGTGGCACACACAAAGAATCGTGGTATAGAGGCTGATATGGACTTTGGTACATGGAAGGCTATACGTACATCGTTCTACCTCAGCGGTGCCTATCAGGAGTCAAAGACATGGTCAACAAACCTGAATGCATCGAATCTGAATAGCAAGTATTTGCCGGAAATACCATATAAGAGAACAGACACACAGCCTTTCAAGTTGGTATATCCTAACGGTTTGGATGATAACTATTCAAAGTATCGTCGTTTGGTGACAACCCTTCGTACTGTTACACACATACCAGAACTGCGTATGGTGGCATCACTGACAACACAGGTGATATGGCATAGCTGGAACCATTCGTATAACATGGATAAGAATCCTATTGGATGGATAGACTCTCAGTGTAACTATCACGAGATATCAAACGAGATGCTGGCCGGATATCTGGGAATGGATGCTAACTATTATGCTACAGCTCCTGTCGGTATAGACAATGTGCCTATCTATAAGCTGTTAAGCCGCTCAATAGATATGGAGACAGAGTCGAGTCCGATAACATGGAATGTGCAGGCACGTATTACAAAAGAACTTGGCAAAGTGGGGGGACTGTCGTTCTATGTGAATAATGCTCTTTATTACGAACCATTCCTGTATAACAACAGCCATAGCAAGACACGTTCGCAATACAATACAGGCTTCAGCTTTGGTGCAGAACTTTACTTTAATCTTTAATCGTCGTAATAACGTGATATCGTAATAACGAGATATCGTAATATCGAAATAATGAAACATCTAAATAATCTCATCACTTCTCTAGCAGTGTTGCTGGTCACACTTGCCTCTTGCATCAATTATGATGATGCAGGCAGATTAGTGAATGTTCAGGTTCACCTGAAGACTCCGGCAGACTTCAAGGCTGGTACTGCTTTGGATAATCAGGAGGTCAAAATAAAGAGTAAGACAGTAGAAAAGATTGCCCTGACAGACGAAAACGGTGTCGCAACATTTGAGGGCTGCATGCCAGGCGTATATGACATATCATCTTATGTAGAACTGACAGGTGAGGAATATGCCCAAAAGACTGGCTCTGAAGACGCTGTAGAAGAATGTATAATAACTGCTACATTGAATGAACAACTGTTCGATGAGACACGTGAACAGTTGCCGATAGAAATGGAATCGGCTATTATGGCTATTACTCCCAAAGATCCTGGCCAAAAGACGAAATCTATAGTTATAAGTAAGATATACAGTTCGGGTTCAAAATATAATGGTAACAAGAACTATATGGCTGGCAGGTATATAGAGCTATTCAATCAATCTGACCAGACAGCAGATGTTGCAGGTATGTATATCGGACTGTTGGAAAGTTCAAATCCCCAGCCATATACACTGGATAATCTGAAGAATGACCCAAATATAAACGGCACAATGGTCGTTGTAAAACAGGTGTACCGTATTCCTACCGACAAGGAATATCTGGTGGAGGGCGGAAAGAGTATTGTTATTACTAACAGTGCCGTAGATCACACTCTGACGGCTCAGAATCAGTTTGAAGCGGATCTCTCTGGAGCAGACTTCGAGGTAGTAGATCTTAATGATAAGTTGGAGCATAATGATAATGTCGTAAAGATGTTACGTGAATATTATGCCATTTCATCGCTGAAAGGAATGAATCTGATGCAGGGTGGGCCATGTGGTATTATATTATTCGAGACGGATGAAGATATCAATACATGGCCAACAACGTATGGTTATGGGAAGACGTCTGGCACATGGGTGTATCTGCTTGTACCTAACAGCACGATAAAGGATGGTGTTGATTTTATCAAGAATACGAGTACGGGTCCGAATCTTTCGACAAAACGCCTGTACGACGAGATTGATGCAGGATGTACGCACATAGAAGCGACATTAGGCTATACAGGAGAAGTGGTGTATCGCAAGACAGCACGTGTATATCCCGATGGTCGTAAGAAATTGATGGATACGAATAACAGCAGTAATGATTTTAAGGTTTCAACAACGATAAAACCGCGAGAGTATGATGAAGAATAAGAGATATATCACAATATTGGCAATGGTGCTGACGACATGCACCATATATGCTCAGCAGACGGTATCAGCTCTCGGGGAGTATCGTTTTGACGATGCTACGCAGCTGTGGCGTCTTACTGATAATGCTGCGGGTCTTGGCATTGATACTACACGCAACCGTGGATATGCAGAGATAGGATATTACCATCACAGTGGTGACTATACCCGTGTGCAGGAGGGAACACGTAGTAACCAACTGCGTTTTGAGACGGAGAGATACCAGAAGATAGGAAAATACATATATGGTTACGGACGCTTTGATTTTGACTATGGACGTGTGAACAACCGTACGTGGTGTGATGTGCGTCGTCCATATAATTCCAATCCTTATTTCTCGGGCAGTTCCATAGTGGGTAAGTATGACTTCCAGGACTTTAACTTTACTGCTGCTCTTGGTTCTGCTGCCATAGGAAAGTGGCACTTCGGTATGCGATTAGACTATAACGTGGGTGACCTGAGCCGCTTGCGCGACCCGCGTCCGCGTTCGCAGCTGCTGGAATATAAGATAATACCTGCTGTTACATATACCTTTGGCAAAAATACCTTCGGTCTCAGCGGTAATTATCATCGCAGAAAAGAGAAGATAGATGGAGTAAGGACTATCCAGTCGGATGCTACGATTATGTATTATAACATGACAGGTTTAGAGCATGCTATCGGTACTGTCAGCGGTTATAGCGGCTACCAGAGAGAATGGGTGGACCATCGCTTCGGGGCAGAACTGACATACAGCTATAAGTCGGATAGGTATAATATGATTGCTGCTGCTAATATAGAGCGTGGCTCAGAAAATATCCTGGGGCAGTATGAGAAGGAGGAGGGAAAATTTGTTGACTATAACTATGGATTCAGCATTCGCAATCGTATTAAGGCAGAGAACCTGTTACATGAAATAGACTTCTCGTTGGGCTATGAGCAGTCGTATGCGGATGAATATACCCAAAAATACAAGGCGGAGAATAATGACGAGATAAAGACAAAGACATATTCTTATGAGCACCGTCTTCCTGATGGAACAATAGAAATAAGAGACTCTACCATAACGCAGACATATCCTGTGTCATCACAGTATTATGAGACAATGCTGGTGATGAAAAAGCGTTTTCAGGTGAAGATATTCAAGACGGATTTCCATTACCGCCTGAATTTCACCGATGGAGAAAGAGTGAACCGCTATGTTGGTGCTCGTTTTACAAGTTGTGATACTAAGAATAATTATCTGTTGCCAGAGTCAAGTCTGCACTATGACGGATACAACCTGTCCTTTGAAGGTGGTACGAGCCTGCTGAAGCAACGCCTCTGGATAGACGGTGGATTTACTATGCATTTCAACGGTACTGCTACGTTGGCTCTTAATGACCCGACGACAGACTATGCTGTAGGGGTGCTGATACCTGACATGAAATACTATCGTTCCAACTATGTAAAGGGTAGCCTGAGCGTGACATATCAGTTCCCGATTACTTTTAAGAAAAAGCCAACTATGTGGTACGTCAGGGCTAATGGTGATTGGTTGAGAACCAACAGTAACCTTCATGCCTCAAGTTTCGGAGTAACGTTGGGAATGTTTAATTAGGTGAAAGGTGTCCCATAAGCCCCATAAGACTCATTAGACCAATAAAAACTATAACTCACAATAAAAATTATTAACAAAAGCTTATGAAAATTTTTACACAGATTAAGATGCTGGCTCTCGTTGCCGGCATGATGTTTGCAAACATGGAATTGTTTGCACTTGATGTTACCACTACAGCAGGTGGTCAGTTGTCAAGTAAGATTGACTCAAGCGAGAAGCTCACCATTACAGAGCTTTCCGTAACGGGACCTTTGAACGGAGCAGACATCCTGTATATTCGCGAAATGGCAGGTGCAGGATATGAGAGTAGCTCTACCACAGATGGCAAGCTTGTATCACTCAATCTTAAAAACGCTTCTATCGTTGACGGTGGCGAGTATTATAAGAATCAGATGTGTATTGCCAACACCATTGGAAAGTATATGTTCAATAAGTGTAAGAACATCACCACACTCATCCTCCCTGACGGCATCACTGAGATTGCTGCCAGTGCTATGGCTACTGACGGTCCTTCTGTCACAGAACTCAACATCCCAGCGTCTGTAGCAAATATCGGCACAAGCGCCTTCGGAGGTCTGAAGACTCTGACGAAGGTTACCTTCAGCGAGGGTTCAGCCCTGAAGACCATTGGTAACAGTGCTTTCAGCATTTCCAGTGGTGTGCTGGCTGACATCACTTTGCCTAACTCTGTTGAGTCAATAGGCAACAGCGTTTTTACTTATTCTAAGCTTACAAAGTTTACCTTCCCTACCTCACTTAAGAGCATCGGCAACCTGGTATTCCAAAACGTGGAAACCCTCGCAGAGATTTCAGAGATACCAGCATCTCTCGAGACCATTGGCGACAATGTCTTCCAGGGCACATCAATAGCAGCAGTCAAGGTCAACAGCGGCAACACCCACTTTAAAGTTGATAAGAACGTACTCTATAACTTTGACAAGACCATAGCAATATGGCTTCCTGCCAAGTCAACACAGGCAACTGTGGTACTCCCTGCTACCGTTACCGAGATTAAGGGTTCTGCTTTCTTTGGCTGTGAGAATCTTATTCACATATCTCTTCCACAGGGATTAACTACCATCAATGGTGCAGCATTCAAGCAGAGCGGCATCATAGCAATAACATTGCCTGCTTCATTAACCACACTCAATGGCTCCAGTCAGTTCGAGAAGTGTGCCGACCTTAAATACTTCTGCATGAAGGGCACCATAGAGAAACTCACCTCTATGATGCTGCAGAACTGTCCAAACCTCTCTATAATGGCTTTCGAGGATGCCACAGCACCTCATTTCTTTAAGAAGAGTATTGACGGCTGCGCAGACAATGTGACACTCTATGCACCAGAGGCAAGCCTCGAAGCATACAAGAGCGCTATAGAGACTGGTGACGCAGGTTCTGGCACACCTGGTCCTGCTACCAACAAGACCGTAACGTATGAGGCACTTGACCTGCTTACCCTCTACGACTTCATGAACAACAATATCGGTCATGCTATCGGCACAGGCACTTCTACCGAGGGCAACCTCGCCGGTGAGAGCATCAAGAAGGCTGACGTAACTTTCACCTGCACTGATGGCTTCACACCTACCCGTTACTTCTACGTTGCATCAAGAGGCAATGAGCTGCAGGTTTATAAGAATGGTACATTCACACTCACTGCTGACGAAGGCAAGTATATAAAAGCTGTTCACTTTGTATTTGGCAACAGCCAAACAGGTCTCGATGCTGACAGCGGAACATACGCAGATGGCACATGGACTGGTAGTGCCAAGAGCGTTACCTTCTCAACCACAGGCTCACGCTATATTTATACTATAGTTTTCGAGACAGAAGAAGGTACTCCTACTGCCGTTCAGACCGTAGAGGCTGCTAAAGCGCCTGCATCAAAGGAAATTTACAATATTATGGGCGGCAAAGTAAACCTTATGCAGAAAGGTAACGTCTATATTATTGACGGAAAAAAGTATTTTAAATAAATGAAGAAAGTAATTAGTATTTTAGCATTGTTCTCACTCGTTGTCGTTCTTTCAAGCGCCAAAGGTGATGATGGAGTGATGACAAAGGAGAATGGTATGTATGTGGTTAACACTACTACATTAGGAAAGGATGTTATAGGATATGTTGGTGCTACACCACTGAAGATATACATCCAGAAGGATAAAATCGTGAAGGTTGAGGCCCTGAAGAATCAGGAGACACCAAAGTATAACGCTAGGGTGAAGCGCCTCCTGCTTACCAAATGGGACGGCATGAAGGTAAAGGATGTCTCAAAGCAGAAAGTGGACGGCGTAACAGGCGCTACCATTACTTCTGATGCCTTTAAGAAAAATGTTCAACTGGGAGTAGATTACTATCTGAAACATAAATAAAAATCCTATGATTATGATGACAGGAGGAAATGATTTTTTCATTTTCTCCTGTTTTTATTTGTCTTCTACAATATGTATGTGTATGTCATGCTGATGATTTTTAACAAAAACCTTAAAAACCCCTGACGATGGTATAAGTCTTGTCAGACCTTCGCAGCACTTCAAGTTCTAAGTCCTTCATAAGCGAACTTCTAAGTCCTTATCCCTTGAACTCCTGTACCTTCCTTCGTCAGGTTATTCCATCGTCAGGCAAAAACAGTGAAAACCGAACTGATGGAGCAGCGAGCACAGAGTCAAGTTTAATTGAACTATGTCGAGTCGTGACAGAAGTCGATAAACATCAATAGCAGAGTCAAAATGCTTTTGAACTATGCTGAGGTGCATCCTGTTTTGCGCTAATGCGAAAAACACCGGTTTGTTCCAAACCTAAAAAACATATATTGCCGTATTGCAGCCTAGTAGAAAATTCTACTTAATACAACAATAAAAGTATTTCGCTATCCTATCATTGGCTTGTGCCAGCAGGTGCATCGCGAATTGGGACCATACCTGAACGAATACATGTATCAGGAAGCGTTGGATATACTTTTCGAGGAAAACAATGTAGAGAAGGTGAGGGAATATTATATAACTTTGCTCCGACACGCGATCAATGTGAACGTTACTATCTGGACAACAAGACAGGTAATATGTTTGTCTTTTGAGTTGTTTTTGTTGTTCTTCTTGTTTGTATCGCAAGGGGGCAAATACAAAAATTCGGTTTTTCAGGTTCGATAGAACCGAGGTATTTGCCATTGGCAGGATGTTAGAACTCTGAAAAGAGGCAAAGAGGTAAGGCGGAGATTTTTATCTGGAAGCTTGCTTACAAATAAAAATATACGACTTGCATCACGAAAGGGCTGAAAGCACTTACATCCTGATAATGGTGTTTTTTATGTTTTTTTCCTAAAACCCACCCCGCGAGGCTAAAAAGGTTGGTTCAAGTGACCTGTTTTCTTGCATTATTTATAACTTGTTGGATGAAATTTTCACGTTCGATAAAATAAATACATTCATTTTCTTCTCACTTAATCAAATTTTTCGTATCTTTGACTTTATCAGTCGAAGATACTTCGTCATGGAAATAAAAAAAACGTTATTTTTTTGTATTTCTCATAACTTAATCGTATCTTTGCACTCGGACCAGTCTGATAGCATAATCATATTATATATTATATGCGAGAACTTAGAGCAGTATTCTTATTATTCTTCACTCTTCATTCTTCACTCTTCACTCTCCAGCTGAAGGCGGAAGACTTCACTATGGGTGCTGACATCAGTTGGTGCACAGAGATGGAGGCGCGTGGGCAGAAGGTGTATAACTACCTTGGCGAGGAACGCGAGGCAACAGCCCTGATGAAGGAAATGGGTATGGATGCCGTACGCTTACGGGTATGGGTTGATCCGACACAAGCACCCCTCGCCTCAAGGAGAGGGGACGGGGGTGAGGCCGGCAACTACTGCAATGCTGATGACGTGCTTGCGAAGGCTCTGCGTGCCAAAGCATTGGGAATGGATATAATGATAGACTTTCATTACAGCGACTGGTGGGCTGACCCTGGAAAGCAGAATATACCAAAGGCGTGGGAGAAGCATAAGTATAAGCAACTATGTGCAGACGTGGCGGAGCATACGAAGAGTGTACTGACACTACTGAAGGATAATGGGGTTACACCAAAGTGGGTGCAGGTAGGCAATGAGACAAGCAATGGCTTCCTGTGGCCTGTTGGAAAGATACGTGAGACGGATGGTGAACTGAAAGGCATGTGGATGGGGGAAGACCAGATGAAACAATATGCCGGACTTTTTAAAGCGGGATACGACGCAACAAAGGCGGTATTCCCGGATGCCTTGGTGATAGTACACCTGGATAAGGGATATAATTCCGAACTATACATGACGAACCTTGATGCCCTGAAGAATAATGGGGCGAAATGGGATTTGATAGGTATGTCATTATATCCCTATTGGGCTTTTGATAGCGGCTATACGGGAACGATAGAGAGACTGTATTCGGAGTGTATGACGAATATAAAGGACCTCTATGCCCGATATGGAACGGAGTCGATGATAACGGAAACGGGATTTCTGGTAGATGAAACGGACCCTCAGACAACAGGGCAGGGTAGAGAGGATTTTCAACGCCTTATTACATTATGCAAAACAGCAACGGATGGGCACTGTAGGGGTGTGTTCTATTGGGAACCGACATGCAAACCGTCTAAATATAAATTAGGTGCTTTTCATGAAGATGGTACTCCAACAGATATAATGCGTGCTGTGACTATGGAGAAACTGTATGATGAAGGTGGACCTGCTCCGGAGAACTATGACCGTAAGATTATGGATATAGTTACCAATATGGGCACCATATCCATAGAGCTATACAACGAAACACCTAAGCATCGAGATGCATATATTGCCAGTGCAAAGGCAGGAACGCTTAATGGTACACTGTTCCATCGTGTGATAAAGAATTTTATGATACAGGGCGGAAAGACCGGTGATGGAGCTACCATTGATGCGGAAATAGTGTATCCACGCTTCTGGCACAAGAGGGGCGCTGTTGCTGCTGCGCGAGAGAGTGATGAGAAAAATCCTACGTATAAGAGCAGGGCAAATCAGTTCTATATAGTATGGGATAATGCTTCGCATCTGGACAAGACTTATACTGTATTTGGAGAAGTGGTCGGTGGAATGGACGTTTTTGACAAGATTCGCCAGGTGCCGGTGGATCATGCACAAGGCGACAAACCAATAAACGAGGTGAAAATCATCAAGTGCAAAATGAGATAATCCTTAATTATGAATTATGCATTGTGAATTATGCATTAATGTTTAACCTTATAAATTATTATGGCTATGGCAAAGTATGTTTGTGAAGTGTGTGGTTGGGAGTATGATCCCGCAGTAGGAGTTCCAGAGGCTGGTATCGAGCCAGGTACACCATGGGAGGCTGTTCCCGAAGATTTTGAATGCCCTCTGTGCGGTGTTGGTAAAGACCAATTCTCTGAGGCATAAAGAACTTAGAAAAATAATTCCCCGACAGCTTTTGGTTGTCGGGGAATTTGTATTCGTACCCTATCGTACACCTATCGTACACCTATCGTGCATCTATCGTGCATCTATCGTGCATCTATCGTGCATCTATCGTGCACCTATCGTGCATCTATCGTGCATCTATCGTGCATCTACGTTACATCTACGTTACATCTACGTTGCATCTACGTTACATCTACGTTACATCTACGTTACATCTACGTTACATCTACGTTACATCTACGTTGCATCTACGTTGCATCCTCCGAAAAAAATAAAAGGTATTGTGCTTAGATTCTTGGTTATTTACTTATTTTTTAGTAACTTTGCCCTCGTTTTATGCGATTTCTGCTCATTATACTTATAGCAATACTGACGTCTGCGCTTAATGCTCCGTTTGCAAAACGACATCACAGGGTTCGCAGCGCTCATAAGGTTCATCACCATCATATAATGCACCATCTGCCGGTTCCGATGGATGGTATAGATATTTCACGCCATCAACGTGAGATTATATGGGGGCAACTGATGAGCGGCGAGCATCGCCCGAAATTTGTGTATGCCCGTTGTATGGGACTGGATTTGCGACATGATGTGAGGTATGACAGCTATGTTGACTCTGCGCAGCAATATGAAATTCCATTAGGGACTTATTTGTTCTACACCAATTACAATAAGAATTTTCTGGAACTTGAGGAGGATACATTATCTACAGACAGTATGCGTGGTAATATAAGGGCTGTCAGTGGGTCTGCTTTGATACACTTCCTGGAATTCAAAGAACGTGTTGATAGGAAAAAGCAGAAGTTGTTGCCCGTGATTGATGTGGAGGAACAGAGCGTATTCGACTTTGCCGAGGATAGGCAGATGGAACGCCCGTATGACAAATATCTGAAGTTTAATGTATTTATTCTGGCTTGTCTGCTGAGAGCAGAATATGGGGAACGCCCCATAATATATAGTAATCAGAATTTCTATTCGCGCTTCTTGGCTCCTACATTTGATGACTACCCACTGTGGATAGCCCGTTACAGGACATTACACGTCCCGTCTCCAAAAAGCGACTTGCCTTTCCCGTATGCGGTAAAGCCTATAATGTGGCAGTTTACGGATCGTGGACTGTTGAGGGGTATTCCTCATTATGTGGATATGGACCACTTCGTCAATGATGCTACATTAGAGACGATAAGGATAAAGGATAAAGGTTAACGTTTATCGGTTATCGGTTAACGGTTAAAGACTTGAAACCTGAAACTTGAAACCTGAAACTTAAGACCTGAAACCTGAAACTTGAAACCCTTAAACTTCTTAAACCTTCTTTAAACGTTAAACGTTAACCTTTAAACGTTACAAGAATGTCTCACCTTCTTCGTAATTTTCAACGAATAATCTCTCGCCATCGAAGACAGCATAAGTGAATTGTGCTATCCAGTCGCCTAAGATTACAACACGCGAACTGTTTGGAAGAACAAGGTCGAGTTCGATGTGTCTGTGACCAAAGATGAAATAATCTATATCGGGATGGGTAGCAATATATTGTTTTGCAAAGAGTACAAGATGCTCTTTGTCTTCTCCCATATAGGCTGGCTCACCATTTAAATCATGCTTTATGCGCGAGTGTTTCGCCCATTGCAAGCCAAACGCTATGCCGAGGTCAGGATGTAGCCACGTAAATAATTTCTGACATATCTTGTTATGGAAGATATAACGGATAATCTTGAATGATTTGTTGGGGTCACCCATGCCATCGCCATGGGCAAGGAAGAATGTCTTACCGTAAAGGTCGAGGGTGAGGGGCTTACGATGGATGATGACACCGCATTCCTTTTCAAGGTAGTCGTATGCCCATATATCATGGTTTCCTGTGAAGTAATGCACCTCCACTCCGCTGTCGGTCAATTCGGAGAGTTTACCTAAAAAACGTGTGTAGCCTTTAGGTACTGCATGACGGTATTCGTACCAGAAGTCAAACATATCACCAAGAAGGTATATGGCTTCTGCGGTCGGTTTTATCTCGTCAAGAAAACGGACCAGACGGCGCTCCTGCATCCTACCGTGGGGAATAGCGAGGGAGCCTAAATGTGCATCACTGAGAAAATATATCATTATTCGAAACCTAATTCTACTCTTGCTTCTTCTGTCATCATGCTCTTGTCCCACTCAGGTTCAAAGACCATGTTTACATTTGCTGATGTGACTCCGGATACAGCGCTTACCTTGGTGCGCACATCCTCAATAATATAATCCGCTGCCGGACATGATGGGGCAGTGAACGTCATATCAATGTCCAACTTGCCATCGTCAGCAAGGTCAATCTTATATATAAGTCCGAGATCATAGATGTTAACAGGAATCTCGGGGTCATAGACTGTTTGCAGCACTTCTACGATGCGCTCTTCTATCTTTGTTCTTTCTTCTTGTGTCATAGTTTTCCGTTTTCGCGGTAAGAGTAATAATTGCCATCTGTTATGATAACATGGTCGGCAAGATGGATTCTCATAGTTTTGCAGGCCTGCAATATGTGATTGGTCAGCGTATCATCATTACGGCTTGGTGTTATATTGCCGCTGGGGTGGTTGTGAACCAATGCAATGATTGTTGCTCCAGCCAGAAGGGCCTCCCTAAGCACTATCCTGACATCGACCGCTGTCTCTACCAGACCTCCTTGTGAGAGTTTTATCTTGGAGATAAGTTGGAAATTTGTCTTTAACAGCAATACGTAGGATTCCTCTACCTTCAGGTCGCACATTATGGGGTGCATTAGGTTGTATATGTTCTGTGGTGTGTCCAGTTTGGGCACCTCGGGCATAGAACTCTGTTGCCTTCTCTTTCCCAGTTCGCATGCCGCTAACAGCGTGATGGCCTTTGCTTCTCCAATGCCATTGTATTTCATCATCTCCTGGATGGACATCTTTCCAAGCATTGCAAGGCTGTCTTTGTTGTCGCGAAGCATTCGCTTCATCAGGTCCACAGCTGTCTCGTTGCTGTTCCCGGAACCGATGAGTATTGCCAATAACTCTGCATTGCTGAGGGCTTCAGGGCCTTTCAACATCAGTTTCTCGCGTGGGCGGTCTTCCTTTGCCCATTCCTTAACCCTCAAGCGATGTAATGGGTCCTCTCTTTCTACCTTGCTCATTTCCCCATCCATGCTTTAATAAATCCTGTACCGTATCCTAACAGTTGGGTATATGATGTCGCAATACTTAGGAATCCCACCTTTAGGGAACGGTTGCGTATGGTCGAATCAACAAATACTAATGCGGCGAAAAGCAATAGTGGTATCCAAGGTGCTGCGCACAGCCAATACCATTTATGAATTGCTGCCTGCGGAGAACCGGCGGAGTGGTCATACTCCATCAGAACGCGTCCTACAGCCGAAATAAGTATCAGGACGCATACACCCACAGTGAATAGCATCGGTAGAAGATGTACCAGTTTCATTGTACCTGGGTGTAGTTTAGTCAGGGCTATACGGGCAGCACCGCTATGCTCTACCTGGCGGAAGAATGCCCTCAGGTCTGTTCTGCGCTTGTGCCATACCCATGCTTCGGGTATCAGCATTGTAGAAAATCCGCCTTCAACGATGCGATAAGAGAAATCGATGTCTTCTCCATAACGCATCTTCTTGAATCCCCCAAGCTGCATATATACGTCACGTCGTATGCCCATATTGAAGGAGCGTGGGAAGAATTTGTCGAGCTTCGTTTTGCCGCCCCTTATTCCTCCTGTTGTGAAGAAGGATGTCATGGAATAGCTTACAGCCTTTTGCATCGCGTTGAAATCGGGATGCGATGCATCAGGACCTCCGAAGGCTGCTATGTCTGGAGATGCGGCAATTCCGTCGTTCACAGAATTGAGGTAGGTAGGCGGTAACAAAACATCACTGTCAAGGATGATGAGCCACTCACCTTGTGCTCTTGCTGCTCCGTAGTTGCGGCTGTCGCCCGGACCGCCATTCTCCTTGGAGTAATAGTGTAGGGGAAGCATGCCGGTATATTTCCGACACACCTCTTCGCATGGTTCTGAGGAACCGTCTTCGACAACGATAACCTCAAAATCAGTAAAAGCCTGACGAGTGAGACTGCTGAGCAGTTCGTCAACCTCGTCAGGCCTATTATAAACCGGTATGATTACGGAATATCTCACGATGAGAGTAAGATACTATTCCTTCATTCTCTGAAGGTAGCTACCGTCACGTGTATCTACTTGTACCAATTCTCCTTCTTCGATGAACAGTGGTACACGGATTTCTACACCTGTCTCCAGTGTTGCTGGCTTCAGGGTGTTTGTAGCTGTATCGCCCTTAACGCCTGGCTCTGAATGAACTACGCGGAGGACAGTCTTCTGTGGCATTTCTGCATAAAGCACTGTCTCTGTATCTGCGTCGCTTACTACTTCTACGATATCGCTTTCCTTCATGTACTCTACACCACTTACGAGGTCTGCAGGGATAGGAGCCTGATCAAATGTCTCCTGATTCATGAATACGTAGTCCTCGCCCTCCTTGTAGAGGTACTGGTATGGACGACGCTCGATGCGAACATCCTCCAAACGCTCACCGATATTGAAACGACGCTCGAGAACGCGACCGTCTGTTACATTCTTGAGCTTAATGTTCATGATAGTGTTACCTTTTCCTGGCTTACGGTGCTGGAAATCAATGCATACCCAGATGCCTCCGTCCATACGAACGGCTACACCCTTCTTAATGTCTTGTGATTGGATCATTTTAACTTATTTTATACTTGTGATTGAAAAATACAACAACACATCAGCCCCTCTTCAGGGCTTAAAACGTGCGCAAAGGTATTAAAATAATGTAGAAAAATGGATAAAAATCAATAAAAATGCTATTTAAATGCTTGTTTTCATGTCAAATACTTGCGTAATTAAATTAAATATTGTACCTTTGCACCTCGATTACGTGAAATAGGCGAAACAACAAACAAAACATAAGAACAATGAAAAGAACATTTCAACCCCACAATCGTCGTCGTGTAAACAAGCACGGTTTTCGTGAGCGTATGTCCACCAAGAATGGCCGCAGAGTATTAGCATCTCGCAGAGCTCATGGTAGAAAGAAGCTTACAGTTAGCGACGAGCATCACGGAAAGTAAGAGATTTCCGTTATACGAAAGGTCTGGCTTTCCAAATGGAGGAAAGACAGACCTTTTTTTTGATAGCAAGAAATTATTTGGATAATAAAAGCCGGAAATGGCACAAAAGAAAAATGGTAAAGGTAAAAATCGTAAATAAGGGTCGCCAGCAATTGCCTGCTTACGCTACTTCCCAAAGTGCAGGTATGGACCTTAGAGCTGATATAGAAACGTCTATAGAGTTGCAACCGTTGGAGCGTCGTCTCATTCCTACTGGTCTGTTCATGGCTCTTCCCGATGGTTATGAGGCTCAGGTAAGACCTCGTTCGGGTCTTGCTCTTAAGCATGGTATTACGGTTCTTAATACTCCTGGTACTATCGATGCTGACTATAGAGGCGAGGTGGGTGTAATCCTTGTTAACCTGTCGAATACTCCTTTTACCATAGAACCTGGTGAGAGAATAGCCCAGATGGTTATTGCGAAGTATGAGCAGGCTGCCCTGGAGGAAGTGGAAGTCCTCGATGAAACAGAGCGAGGTGCAGGCGGATACGGACATTCTGGAAGAAAGTAAGTTTCAGGTTTCAAGTTTCAGGTTTCAAGTTTCAAAGTGAGGGGAATCGTATTAGCTATATTCCTTGTTGTGAATTTGCTGACTCTAAGGGCTGGCAATTCTAAATATGATTACACATATCTCGAGGCTGTAAGGCAAAAGGATATGGGTAACTACGCCTTGGCTTTTGCTTTGTTCAAACGCTGCGTAGAGATGGCGCCGACAGCCTCGGAGGCTCATTATGGACTTGGGTCTATGTATATCGGACTGCATAATGACTCTCTCGCACTTGCTCATATAAAGAAATCAACGGAACTGGAGCCCGAAAACACTGAGTATCAGGAACGTCTGGCGCAGCTATATCTTTACAGCGACAAGATAGATTCTGCCGTTGTGGTGTATGAGGAGTTAGCGCACCAGGTGCCTGATAATACGGAATATCTCGGCATTCTGATTCAGATATATGAGCAGCAGCGTGACTACAAGAAGATGCTTGATGCTTTGGGCAGACTGGAGGTGCAGGAAGGCCAGAGTGAGCAGATAACGCTTGCAAAGATGCAGGCTCATTCTCTTTTAGGGGACAGCGATGGCGCATACAAGGAAATAAAGCAGTTGGCAGATACTCATCCGTACGAAATGACATACAGGGTTCTTATGGGAAACTGGCTGTTGAACAATGGACGGAAGGAGGAAGCATTGAAGACGTTTACGGACGTGTTAAAGGAAGCCCCCAACAATGCTCAGGCGCAGATGTCGCTCATGGATTATTATCGCACGGTGAAGAATGAGCAGAAAGCGGATAGCCTGCTGGAGGGTTTGCTCGTCAATCCAACAACAGACACCGGCACCCGTACCATTCTCCTCGGTGAATGGCTTAAAACACATGGCGATGCTTCTTCTGCTGATACGAAGGAACTGTTGCAGAAGGTCCTTGATGTCGCTCCTGAAAATATTGCTGCTCGTTTACAACTTATCCAAATACTTTGGAATGACAGTATTGATGAGAACGTCGTCAAGGAATGTCGTAAGGCGGTAGAGTATATACCCGGTGAGGTGATGTTGTACTATTATCTTGGGGTAGCTCAGTTTGTAAACGATCATCCCGAAGATGCCATAAACTCGCTGAAGAGTGGCGTTGCAAACCAAAAGTCGGAAACTCCGAAGTCCCTTATGGGTGAGATATACAGCATTCTTGGGGATGCATATCATAAGATAGGCAATAAGCAGGCATCCTATGAGGCCTATGACAGTTGCCTGGTATATTCTCCAGACCTCGTGGTGTGCCTGAATAACTACGCATATTACCTGTCAGTAGAGAAGGAAAATCTCAAGAAGGCAGAGCAGATGTCGTATAAGGCTATTACGGCAGAACCAAATAGTGCAATATACCTCGATACCTATGCATGGATATTATATCAACAAGGTAACTATGCGGATGCCAAGACATATATCGATATGGCGATAAAGAATCTTGATCCGCCAGAGGAAAACGAAGATAACAAGGAAATATTCGAACATTTAAGAGCAATTAACGAGAAAATAAAATGAAGATAAAAACTGCCCTACTTATTACTATCGGTGCCATCGTAATGACAGCGTGTAAGACAACCAAGACAACGGAGAGTGTTCCGAAGCCTGTCGTGGTAAAGGATAATACTCCCAATGTCATAAATGTCACTGCTAAACTGGACGTAAATGTTAAGACTCAGACAGATAACATAGACGTTGATGGCAAGTTGTTCATGAGGTATAATGAGATGATTAGAATCACCGTTGTTCCTTATGGCATTATGGAGGCAGCCCGTTTGGAGTTCACTCCTAACGAGGTTTTGCTGATAGATAGGATAAACAGGCAGTATGTCAGGGCGAAATATGAGGATGTGCCATTCCTGAAGAAGTATAACCTCAATTTCCAATCACTTCAGCAACGTTTCTGGGACGAATATAAAAAGGAGCGCATTACTCTTGATATAGGCGCTGCAGTGTTAAACATAAAGCTCAGCAAGATAAACAATGATGCTACTTGGGATGCCAACATCACGAGTGTGTCATCAAGATATAAGGCTGTATCAGCCACAGAACTGATGAACAAATTCGGAGGATTTTAAGTCAGAAGAAACCAATTAGTCCAGGACTAAGATTCTTCACTCTTCACTTTTCACTCTTCACTCTTAAACATGCGAATACGACTTCTTATATACATAATGTTATTCGGCCTTTTGAGTCTTAATGCTCAAAAGAAGACTACTGCCAGGGGTACCAAGCAACGTACTGCTGTTCGTAAAACAACAACGCAAAAGACAACCAAGACAACACAGAAGTCTGGTGCCAAGACTACTACGCAACAGAAGAACGGCAAGCAACCTGTTGTCACTAATTCTGCCATCAAGGGACTGCGTCAGGAGCAGGCCCAGATAAAGCAGAACATAAAAAAGCAGGAGCAGGCTCTCAGAGCCAACAAGGCCGAGGTGAGCAAGAAACTCAAGGACCTCGAGAGAATCAGCAGCGATATAAACAGACGTCAGCGTTCTATTGATTCTATTCAGCACGACATCTATCATATCAATGATGATATTGATATGCTCACCATGCAGTTAGAGAATCTTGAGGAGATGCTCGAGGAACGCAAGAAAAGCTATATCAAGAGCATGCAGTATATGGCACGCCACCATACCATTGGCAGCAAGATAATGTTTATCTTCTCAGCTGAGAACTTCAGCCAGGCATACCGTCGCATGCGCTTCATGAAGGATTATGCCACATATCAGCGAACGCAAGGTGAGGCGCTAAAGGAACAGAGGAAAAGAGTGGCAGAGAAGCAAAAACAACTCGGCGATGCAAAGAAATATAAGAATGTGCTCCTGAATAAGGATGCCAAGGAGAAGCAGGCGTTGAGTGTCCAGAAGCAGGAAGGTCAGCAGATTGTTGCGTCTCTTAAGAACCAGCAGAAGACGATACAAAGTGTCATTGAAGATCAGAAGAAGCGTGATGCTGTCTTGAATTCGCGCATTGATGCCCTTATAGCAGAAGAAGTGGAACGCGCCCGCCAGCGTGCTATTGCAGAGGCAAAGAAGAAGGCTGCTGAGGAAGCTCGCAGGAAGGCTGAGGCTAAGCGTAAGGCTGAGGAGTTGGCTCGTAAGAAAGCTGAGGCAGAGGCACGTGCCAAGGAGAATGCCCGTCGTATAGCAGAGGCAAAGGCGGCTGAGGAGAGAGCCAGAGCTGCTGCGGCACAGGCTGCCAATGACGAGGCAGCGCGGAAGCGTGCAGAGCAGCTGGCACGTGAGGCAGAATCTCATCGTATCGCAGCGGAGCGTAAAGCTGCCATTGATGCAGAACGCGACAGGCGTAATGTAGCAGAAGCAAAAAAGATGAATGAGGAAGCGACTGTCATGCTATCAACAGAAGACAGAGTCATCAGCGGTGGCTTTGAGGCAAACCGTGGCAGACTGCCGTCACCTGTTGCCGGTGGCAGAATAGTAAGCCATTTCGGTCAGCATGGCGTGGAGGGCTTGCCTGGAGTAGTATTAGATAATAAAGGTATAAATATACTTGGTGGACCTGGTGCAGCAGCTCGCTCAATTTATGACGGAGAGGTGAGTGCTGTATTCAGCGTCGGTGGTTCTATGGGTGTGCTTATCAGGCATGGCTCTTATATTTCCGTATATTGTAATTTGGCAAGCGTCAGTGTGTCACGCGGCCAAAAGGTAACCGTAAGACAGCCAATTGGAACCATCGGAAAGGATAATATACTACAGTTCCAATTAAGAAAAGAACGTGCTAAATTGAACCCTGAGCAGTGGTTGGCAAGGTAACGGTTAGCGTATAGCGGTTATCGGTTATCGGGCAGCAAAACGCGTTGTATTATCATCACTTTTCGTGCACTAAGTCGGAATGGCTTGGTGAGCGACACTGTTCGTCCGGAGATAATGTCTCGTCCCTCGCGGTGAGAGCCTATGACCTCAGCATATCTGGCTGGGGAGAAGAGGGCAGAGCCGTTGTTCCCGTTTGCGATTACCAGACAAGAATTTTCGCCCAGCCTACGTTCATAGACATAGATGCCACGGTATGGTATGAATTGTTTCATAGAACCGTATGCTATGAGACGGCTGTTCTCTTTTCGCCAATGTAGAATCCTGCGTAGATATCGGTGCATGTCATTTTCATCGGCAGTACGTCCTTCGCGTGTAAGGCAACGTTTGGGGAAGGGCTTGCGCACCTTGCTGTCGGACTTATCGATAATGCCTCCCATCAGTACCTCTGTGCCGTAGTATATCTGCGGTATGCGCGGCAGTGTCAGGAGTATTGCGAGTGATGCCTTGAGAGCCTTCAGCATCATTGGCGCATTGGGAGAATAGGGGTATATATCTTCTATATAACGGTTTACGTCATGATTGTCCAAGAATGCCATGACCATCGCGGGATTCTTGTACAGGTAGTCATAGCAGAGCGTGTTGTAAATGCGATTCAAACCGCTCCATACCTCATGCGTCTCTTCATGTTTCGCATATCCGAAGGCTGTAAAAAGTGCGAAGTCCATAGGGATGTCGAGACCACTCTGTTGCATGCTTGCAGAAAAAGGAGTGTCGCACACCCATGTCTCACCAATCACGTTGATGTTAGGATGACGGGAATGTACTTCCTGTAACCACGTTGTCATAGCATCCTTATCCGCATATGGAAAGGTGTCCATGCGTATGCCGTCAATGCCGGTATTCTCTATCCACCAGTCTGTGCATTTGATGAAATATTCCAGAAGGTGCGGATTCTTGAGATTCAGGTCGGGCATAGAACGTACAAACCAGCCATCTACGGTCTGCCGCTTGTCATACTCAGATGCGTATGGGTCCACGACGGTGGTAAGACGGTAGTTGGTTATAGCTTGGGTGACAGAATTATTAAACCAGTCTTTTTCTGGTGGGTTAGAATACCATGGATGCTCTATGCCGCAATGGTTAAGGACAATGTCCATGATAATCTTCAAACCGTGCTCGTGAGCCTCCTGAACCAGTGCCTTATAGTCATCAATGGTGCCATAGCGTTTATCGATGTCATAATAGTCCGTTATGTTATATCCATGATACGACATAGACTTAAAAACTGGAGTCAGCCAAAGCGCTGTCACACCGAGGTCTGCGAGATAATCCAGTCGCTTGCGGATGCCGTTGATACCTCCGTATCGCGCGGGCATGATAAGGTATATGACGTCTTCGTTAAGCATAGGGCTTATGGGACCTATATGACTTATTGGACCAATGGGAATTATTTATAACTCGCTTTTCGCGCTTCTGTCTTAGCTACCGTAGCAAACTCCTTTGGAGAGATGGTAACAGGTTGTCTCATAAACTCTGGACGGTTGTAGGACTTCGTCAGGAGAATATTATATTCGGGATTCTTCTGTGGTACAGCAAATGCCTTGCAACATTTAGGAACTTGTCCAGCCGCAGGCTTGGGGAAATAAGAGATGTATGGTCTGGTATAGTTGCCGTCTTCACGTCGTGAGTCTGTCATTATCCAACGTCCGTTGCTTGAGAAGGAGGGATAACTCTCGGATAGTGATGAGTTCAGACCATTGAGGCGGTATATGCTATCTGGTTGCTGAAGGTCGACAAGATAGATATCGGCCTCATTATGCCATACGTGGAAACATCCGAAATCACCCAATGCAAACACCAGATATCGTCCATCGGGCGACAGACGAGGCAGGGTTGCCGACTTATCGCGAGAGGCAGCATCAAAGACCATCTCTGCTTCTCCGAAGGTATGTGTATGTGGATTGAAGGAACGGCGCATAATATTATATTTTATCTCACCGAAGCGTTGAATCACCTGTCTCTCCTTAGACGTGGTGTCATTAGCAGCATACTCAAAAAGAGCATCACAGTAATATAATGTCTTACCGTCAGGACTCCATATTGGGAAAGACTCAAGATGGTTGCTGTCATTGCATATAGTGCTGACAGTATTCTTATCAACATCGTAGAGAATGAGATCAGAAGCAGTATCAAAAACCTCTATCTTTCCATTGTCCTTCATACGGAAAGTCTGCATGGTATTATTGGTGGAAAAGGCAACGAGGTTAAGGGATGGATGCCAAGCAGGATATACACCGCTACTGATAGTTCTGTCGGTCTTCAAATCAACCTTTTGTATCTTGCCGTTGTCAACAATCATCGTTCCACCCCAGTTCTGTCTCATGTGAAAGAGCATACGGGAGGTGGAGTAGTTCTGGTAGGAATGACAATTGATGCACTGTCCTTTTTCCTCTGTCTGTACCAAGCGATTGGTGTAAATGTCTGATTCGTCAAAGTTGGTTATGTTGCGCTGTGCCAGGACGAGATCTTCGTATGCCACATAGGATGGTTGAATGAGACGATATGAGATATATGGGTCAATAGTGTCATTGGAGATATACAGTTGGAATGGCGCGTATGCCTTCCAAGAATCTCCATTATTGCAAAAGACCTCAACAGTAATACTCTTACCTTTCGCAGCATCGCGTATTGTTGCCCAGTCATCATCGTCAATGATAACCTTATTGTCTTCGCCAAAGACGTATTCCATATTCTCAAAGGAGAACCGTGCAACTACTTCCTGTGCATCCTTTACCATAAAGTTGGGGGCACACAGATTTGCCGGAAGCGTTACGTCGGTATAGTCAGGATATATGGATGGCTTGGAGTCTATACGCTGAGCATTCTCTGGTACGGAGGGACCGGAACAGGAAAAAAAGAAGTATGATGTAAGAAGTATGATGTAAGATGTGAGATGCTTATACATTGCTTGAAAAATTTTTTAATAGGACGAATAGGTTCAATAGGACTAATAGGACCAATAAATTAATAATATGTCGAGCCGTGAACGAAATAGTATGTCCACCAGAAGGTGTCGCTGTATTGTGTGCGCATCGCTTCGCCTACTGCCTTTTCGTCCATACCGCTACGCATATATTGTGTTGCTGTTTCCATAAACTGTGGATAACGGTCCAGAATGCGTGCTTTGTCGTATGGCATGCGTGAAGAATCGACAGTCTGAGGTTCAAGTTTCCCATATAACAGGGCTGCCTCCTGATAATGTATTGGCATTTCCATATTCTCCCTTTGAGCGGCAAAACGGAAAAATTGTGTCCAGAAGGTTTTTATGTCCTTGGACATTAGAGCGTATGCCAATCCCATTTCGGTCAGGTAACGGGATGGGGTAGGAGGGATGGTGCTGAAGAAGTCGATGAGGAATTTCTCGATGAGACCATTGTCACTACCGGCAAGCTCCGGAAGATGTTCTCGCAGTTCACTGATCTTTTTCGTGTTTGGCATCTTCCAGTCTTTATAGAACATGGTATGCTGGAGCATGTTAATATATTTCTGTGCCAAGGCCTTTTCCCCATTCACCATGCAAGCTGTTGCCATCACCTTGATGTGAGCGATGTTAAGTCCTTGCTCCACGGAATTCTCCATTGCCCAACGATATGCATAGTTTGTCATACCGTGATGGAGATAGATAATAGGTCCTGCGGTATTTGCAAGACATACCCTAAGCGAATCGCCTGTCTTGGGATGTACTCCATCATCGGGGTAGTTATACATTTCGTTACCGATAGTGCCCTTGTTAAAGAGCGCGATATTCTTCATCACGATTAGTTCGCGTGTGATATCACATTTCATACGGGCTATTGCATCGAGGGCATCATCCCATCGTTCCTCGTCAATCGCACGATATACCTTACACTCGGTCCGAAAGGCTTCATCAGAGAAATTATATGCCTGAAGAAAAAGCCCATAGCCGACGAACAATATAATATATAAAGGAGAAAGAAAGAACAGTGCCTTGCGGCTTTTTAGCTTCAATTCTGGTAACTTGTGCAGCAAAGGCATCAAGAATAAGGCAACGAAGAGGATATGGAAAGGATAGCCTTTCGAATAGTTCGTATATCCGCTATACTCGAAAACGGGAATGCTGATAGTGAAGGTCTTGGATGTCGGATATGTATCGTACAACGTTGTCCACAATATGGGGGCCGCTATCGTCGCTACCGCCGCCATTGCTCCAAGACTCCATCGCTTATTGAGAAGTAGCATGAATGCAGTACATGCCATCGCCAAGGGGGCGTAGGAACCGATAAGAGGATAGGAAAGTGCCGTTATGAGACATCCTATAGCTGAAAGATATTTGTTGCTTGAGGTAGAAAGCCATACAAGCAACGATACACATAACACACCTAAAGAACCATAGAAATAGTAGCCGGGGAATTTAAGATAGTATATCCAATATCCAAACTGTATGTCTGATGCTATAAGACAAACGATAGGTATCAGAAGCAGTGGTGTCCATGCTAACTTAACTTTAAAGGCTTGTTTGAGGGTTAGCAAGGAGGTACACCATATTAGAATCAAGGCTGTAATACCCAGCCATGGATAATAGAATAGCTGCGTCAGCCATAATCCTAACCACCTTAATAAACCACCTGGATACTCCATGCATTGATTGAAAAATTCTGGAGTATCAGAGAAGTACGAACGTAGTTGGGCTACATATAAAATGTCTTCATAATTCATGATGTTCAATCTTCATTATTCAATGTTCAATAAACTTTACCTGCCTGATTGGATTATCATTTCAGCAATGTCGTCACAGAAACGGTGATTCTGCATCATATCATCTATATTCAAGTGCATGCGATATCGCCAATAATGGTGTGGGTTTGCGGGAATATTAATACGTTCTGCATTAGCATCTGGCAAACGTAGCTCTTCACTTATAGCCAGCCAGTCCTGCATGGAAATGATGCACAGCATAGAGGCTGATTGTAGGTTTCGCAGCATGATATCACGTGCCAACCATGCTGGTAACGGGTGTGGTGCATCATCGTGGCGACCGAGGACGGTGCTGTAGTAGTTGTGTGCTCTGTCGTAATCCTCATCCCACCACATACGCAGCGTTGGCATGTCATGCGAGTCCAGGGTACAGACAGAACGATATGGGTAACGCTCCGGTTGCCCGAACTGCAGTCCGAACTCTTTTGGCATTGATTGTACCTCGAGGGATAGAATACGAAGGTCATTGAGTACTGTTGGTACACAGTCGGGAATCATTCCCAAGTCTTCGGCACATACTAACATACGTGTGGCTTCAACAAGACGAGGTAGTTTCTTCATTGCCTCCGTTTGCCAATATTGCGTGTTGCGGCGATAGAAGAAATCATCATACAAGCGATTGAATGCCTTTTTGTCGCTGTCGCTCAAAAGTATTCTATATATATAACTTTGCTGGGCAGCAATGCGTGGATGATAGAGTTCCGGATTCTTGTGGTCTTTCAGGAAGAGCACATTGCTAATCAGTGTGTATAATCCATCGCAGAGGTTATCATCATTGGTTACGGCAGCTTCAACCTTACGTTGTGTGTTGTATGCCTCCTTCATTAGGTATAGGCCGTCCTTATATGGCTCTACGAAGGTGTCGCGCACATAGCTTGCCCTGTCGCCAAAGATGTCTTCGAGGATTTCTTTGGTAATATATGGTCGGGTGAAACGCCCTTTTCGCATGTGAAGTCCGTATGCCTCTATCTCGCTGACGGTAAGAGGGAGCGCTGGCTGGAACTGTCCCAACAGTCCGTGAACGGAATGAACGGGAATTTCCCAAATGCGGAAGAATCCCAGGACATGGTCGATACGGTATGCATCAAAATATTTTTGCATATTGCGGAATCTGCGTACCCACCACAGGCATCCGTCTTTCAGCATCTCGTCCCAGTTGTATGTTGGGAATCCCCAGTTCTGACCGTTTATAGAGAATTCATCAGGTGGAGCACCGGCGCTGCCATTGAGGTTAAAGTAGCGAGGGTCTTGCATTACGTCACAGCCATTGCGATGTACGCCAATTGGAATGTCGCCTTTTAGTATTACACGCTTGTAACGGGCATATTCGTGAGCTTCACGCATTTGCTTTGCAAGCAGGAACTGAACAAAACAATAATACCCATGAGATGCCGGCATATATGCCTTGTCACGAGCGACACAGAATTTGGCATAGGTGTCAAGCCAGAAATGCTCCTCCTCATACCATGATTTATATTCTGCTGAAGCAAGTACCTTCTTGCCTTCTTGGCGGAAGAGCATCAGCAGGTATTCATTCTTGGCATTATTGACACGTTCATAGTCTATCTGACGAAGGGCGTTGAGTTCCTGTCTTAATGTTTCAAAGCGCTTTGCTTGCTCTGCATCCTTCAGTGGAGGTAGCTGTCTAAGGTCGATGTATTGAGGATGTAGCGCAAAGACGCTGATACAAGAGTATGGATATGAGTCTGTCCATGTGTGTGTGACGGTTGTGTCGTTGATAGGCAATAGTTGCAGGATGCGTTGTCCCGTATAGGCTATCCAGTCTATCATACGTTTTAAATCACCGAAGTCACCGACACCGAAGCTGCCCTCTGTGCGTAATGAGAAAACAGGAATCAGAGTGCCTGCTTTCTTTACATTCCATATCTCAAAGAATGCCTGCGGGAGTTCGTACTCTACTATTTCTCCCTTTCTCATTCGTGGTACTACGATGTGACGGTTATCACATGTTTCCCACATTACGTTTTGCTGAATTACAGGGAAATTGGTGTTAGCGCGAACTGCTGCAAACTTATATTCCAAATCCTCGCCAACGGTATATTCTGCATCGATGTCACATATCCATTCATTTGGGGCTTGCTCATAACATGGTATGCCCCTTGAGGTATCCCATTCTCCCAATACAGGATGGCTGCCTGTAAGGATGAGTTTCTCGTCACCACGCAACTGTGGAGCACGAACCTTCAGACGCAGAATAGTGGGCGATGTCCTGCGATAACGGGTGACCTTTTCTCTGCGGTTGATGCATTGTGTGAAGGCGGAGCTATAGAGATATGTGTCATGAGGGATTTCAATCCATGTGTCATATACAGTGTATTGCTGTACACCTGTCTGGCCTAAGTCAAGACGATGAGCCTGTGTGGTCCATTCCTGTCTCAGTATTTTGTCATCCGACTGCAGACTATAGTAATAGTCGAATGGCTCGCTGCCATACTGCCGGAGCTCTGCATCGTTTATTCTCAGTTCAAACGACCAATTGCCGCCAACTTGGGTCATCTTATGTACTGTGACTCCATTTCCTTGGCGAATATTAAGACAGATATATTCCCCTTGATTTACTCCGTAGTATATGTTGAAAATTATGTTCATATAACGAGATATGTGTAATAAGCAATTGCCATAATGACCAGGATGGCCCCTTCTGTTCGTGTTATAATGAGTGTTTTCTGTCCAAAGGCTGTCAGTATCCAAAGCAGTACGGATGCTCCGAGCAATGCGAGAATGTCTGTCGCTGTAACGCCTCCAATACCAAGAGGGAAGATAACTGCTGATGTTCCTAGGACGAAGAATACATTGAAGACAACGCTACCGACCACATTACCTAAGGCCATAGCGGTGTCGCCTTTTTTTGCTGCCATAACAGATGCTGCCAACTCCGGTGCTGACGTACCGGCAGACACAATAGTCAGTGCGATAACCGATTCGCTGATTCCTATCCAACGTGCTATGCCGGAAGCTCCCTCAACAAGTCCGTCTCCACCAGCAACGAGTAATACCAAACCGATGATTGCCAAAAGAATGTTTTTCCATAATGGCTTTGGCTTGATATTGTTATCGTTGTCGTCGGTGTTGTTTTGATCTTTTTTTGCAATGGACATGGTGTATGCCATAAAGACAACGAATGTGCATAGCATCAGCAAACCATCACTTCGTGAAATGGAATTATTCACAGGATTCCCATTGCCTTCAAAGTAACTGTCAAAAGCAGTAATCGCGATGAATAGACTGGAGAGTACGACAAAAGGAACGTCGTATTTCATGTTCCGTCTATCGATTGTTATCGGCATTACGAGAGCTGTTATTCCTACGATACCGAGAATATTAAAGATATTAGAACCGACAACATTACCCAGAGCCATATCCACATTTCCCTTGATTGCAGAAACGACGCTGACCACAAATTCGGGTGCAGAACTGCCTACTGCAACAATGGTAAGTCCCACCACTATGGTTGGGATGCCAAAGTGGTGGGCTATTGATGCTGCTCCGTCGGTGAGCCAGTCAGCTCCTTTGATGATAGCTACCAGCCCAATGACGAACTCTAATACGAGGATTAGTTCTTGCATTAAAATTTCTTGAAGAAATCATTGCCCTTGTCATCAACGAGGATGAAAGCAGGGAAGTTCTCAACACGTATTTTCCAGATAGCCTCCATACCTAACTCCGGATATTCCACGCATTCAATGCTCTTGATATTGCTGGAAGAGAGGTATGCTGCTGGTCCACCGATAGAACCGAGATAGAAACCACCATGCTTCTTGCAGGCATCGGTGACTACCTGTGTGCGGTTACCCTTTGCTATCATTACTAATGAACCACCATTGTCCTGGAATTCGTCGCAGTATGGATCCATACGGTTTGCTGTTGTTGGTCCCATAGAGCCGCAAGGCATTCCTGCTGGTGTCTTGGCTGGTCCGGCATACAGTACAGGATGGTCCTTGAAATATTGTGGCATACCCTCACCGGCATCCAGACGTGCCTTAATCTTTGCGTGAGCAATATCACGGGCAACAATGATGGTGCCGTTGAGGCTTACACGTGTTGATACAGGATATTTTGAGAGTTCCTTACAAACCTCTGATATTGGCTGGTCGAGATTTATCTGTATAGCATCTCCTTCGCCTGCCTGACGCAGTGCTTCTGGAATCAGCTCGTATGGTTTGTCGTCCATCTTCTCAATCCAGATACCATCCTTGTTTATCTTTGCCTTGATGTTACGGTCGGCAGAACAAGAAACACCGAGTCCGATAGGACATGATGCTCCGTGACGTGGTAAACGTACTACTCTTACGTCGTGAGCGAAGGCAGTACCACCGAACTGTGCTCCGAAGCCAATCTTCTTTGCTTCTTCAAGAAGTTGTTTCTCGAGTTCTACATCACGGAAGGCACGTCCTGTCTCGTCACCTGTTGTTGGCAGAGAGTCATAGAACTTTGTAGAAGCCAGCTTCACGGTCAGCAGATTCTTCTCTGCAGAGGTGCCACCGATTACGAAGGCGATGTGGTATGGTGGGCATGCTGCTGTGCCGAGACTCTTCATCTTCTCAACGAGGAAAGGAACAAGAGTGCCTGGATTCTGTATGCGGGCCTTTGTCTCTTGATAAAGGTATGTCTTGTTTGCAGAACCGCCACCCTTTACAACACACAGGAACTTATACTCCATGCCGTGCGTTGCCTCGATGTCTATCTGTGCTGGCAGGTTACACTTTGTATTTACCTCGTTATACATATCCAGAGGAGCGTTTTGAGAATAGCGCAGATTGTCTGAGGTGTATGTGTTATAGACACCCTTTGCCAGTGGCTCTTCGTCTTCAAAACCAGTCCATACCTGCTGTCCCTTCTCGCCGTGAATGATGGCAGTACCGGTATCCTGACAGAAAGGTAACTGTCCCTTGCATGCCACCTCTGCGTTGCGGAGCATTGTCAGTGCTACATACTTATCATTATCGCTGGCTTCCGGGGAGTTGAGGATGCTTGCCACCTTCTCGTTGTGCTCACGGCGGAGCATGAAGTTTACATCATGAAAAGCCTGTGTGGTGAGCAGCTCCAAAGCTTCTTTGCTGACCTTAAGGATTGGGGTACCCTCAAATTCGCTTACGCTGACGCCGTCCTTTGAAATAAGACGATACTCTGTCTTGTCCTCGCCCAACTGGAACATTGGGGCGTACTTAAATTCTACGTTTGCCATAATGTTTTTATATTTTTGGTTTATTTGTAACTTGGGAAAATATCATCTAATGTGAGTCGCTTAACAGGACCGAGTTCCTCGAGGGCTTTGATGTCGAGGTCTGCCTCCTTGCCTAATACGAGATATTTCATTGGTTTGCCCTTGATGTTCTCCTGCTCGAAGTTTACGATGTCCTGCAATGTTATCTTTGGTACTGCCTCCCAATACATCTTATTGATATCATAATCGATGCCGAGTCGGCGTGCGCTGAGATATCTGTTTATTGCGCCAGCCTTTACGGTGCGCTGTGCTGCAATACTCTTCAGCATATTCTGCTTGGCAGTATTGAAGGCTGCTTCTGACAGTGGTATGGTGTCAGTGATGGCCTTAAAGGTATTTATGCAGTCAACCATCTTGTCGTTCTGTGAGATGATATGCTGCTGATAATACTCTGTGTCACCCTTGCGTGAAGGTGTGTTGTATGTTGCCCATGCGTTGTATGCCAGACCGCGTGTTTCGCGCAGCTCCTGGAACACGATGGCATTCATGCCGCCGCCGAAGTATTCGTTGAACAATGAAATGAGAGGAAGTTTCTCAATGTCCAGAGGCTTTCCCTCGCTATGCACCATGCGCATATTGATGTTAGGAGCATCGTATGGTGCAAGATATACTTCATTCGTAGGAGTATTCAGTTTTGTGTAGTATTTGTTTTCAGGTACGTCCTTGAAGTCCTTTATCTTTGCGCTCGGACATTTGGCGAGAATGTTCTTCAGCTGACTCAGACTTGCCGGGCCCCAGTATATCACCTCGTGCTTCATTGAGGTAAGACCTTTCAGCAGTTCGGTAAATGTTTCCGGATTCATCTTGCGCATTTCGCTGACACTTGGCATGTTGTTGGTAGGGTTGCATTCACCGTAGATGCCGTAGCTTACGAGCGCGCCGTAGCAGTTGCTCTGCTTGTTGCGTCTCTCCATGCGTGATTTTGCTGTCTGGTCGAGCAGCTTGTTATACACCGCTGTGTCAGACTTTAGGTTCTGCAGCAGGTCTTCCATCTTGGCGATAGCCTTAGGCATATTCTCCTGCAGACCGGCAATAGAGATTGATGTCGCATCATCGCCCACGTTGACATTGTAGTTGCATGCTATGTCGTAGAAGTCACGCTGTATCTGCTCCAGTGTCTCCTTGTCTGTACCGAGGAGGTCCATGTATCCGGCTGCTATGTCATAGCGCTGGTCGGCAAGATCGCCGAAGGCAAAGCGGTAGGTCAGGGAGAAACGCTCGTCGCTGGTGTTCTGCTTGTAGATTATTGGCAGACCGTTCTTCGTGGTGCTGAAGGTCAGTTCCTTCTTGAAGTCGATGAACTGTGGCTGGATATCCTCTACCTCCTTTGCCATAAAGTCCTCCATGAACTTACTGCGCATATTGCGGTTGCTTGGTATCGGGGTAATCTCCGGCTTGTCAATCTTTACTATTGTGGTATCCTCACCCTTGCGTTTGTAGAGTGCCACATATCCGTCATTGATATGTTCATTAGCCCATGCTATGATGTCGGCCTTCGTCAACTTGCTTATGCGGTCCAACTGGTTAATGTTCTGCTCCCATGGAACGTCGTCAATGAAGCAATCTACCATCTGGCGTACGCGGCTCTGGTTGTTGTCCAGGCTGTTCAGCTGTGCCAGCTTTGCGTTGTCAACGATGCTCTTCATCATGCTCTCGTCCCATTCGCCGTTCTTCAGTTTTTCTATTTCCTGCAGCAGGAGGGCCTTAACCTCGTCAAGGGTCTGTCCCTCGTTGGGCGCAGCAGAAAGTACGAAGACGCCGTAGTCTTTTAGATTCATGGCGCTGCTGCCTGCTCCCAGAGTCTTCATCTTGTTGTTGAGGTCGGTGTCTATAAGTCCCACTCTGCCGTTCGACAGGAGCATATCGACCATTGCCAGGGTGTCGCACTGCAGCGACGAAGCACCTTTCATGCGCCATGCCAGTGCCAGATTCTCTATCTCCTTGCCCAACACGGTGGTGTCCTGCGGGGTCGTGAAGTTTGGCTGCACAGGGAATGTGCGTCCCGGAACCTTGGTCTTTGTGCCGTCGTTCTTCCAACTGCCGAAGTAGCGCTCGATGAGGTCCATCGTCTGGTCAGGATCAAGGTCGCCGGACATGCAGATGGCAACGTTGTTAGGCACATAGTATTTCTTATAATAGTCCATGATGGCTACCTGTGACGGATTCTTCAAATGCTCCTGTGTGCCGATGGTTGTCTGTGTGCCGTATGAGTGGGATGGGAACAGTTTGCTGAACATGGCGGTGTAGGCCTTGTTGTTGTCCTTGGTCATGTTGATGTTCTTCTCCTCATATACTGCCTCCAACTCGGTATGGAATCCGCGTATCACCATATTCTGGAAACGGTCGCTCTGTACCATACACCATCTCTCCAGCTCGTTGGATGGAATATTTTCCACGTAGCATGTGTAGTCGTAGGAGGTAAAGGCGTTGGTGCCCTGACTGCCGATGGCGGTCATCATCTTGTCATATTCGTTTGGTATGAAGTACTGTGCTGCAAGCTGCGACACAGAGTCTATCTCGTGATACTTCGCCTTCCTCTGTGCGGGGTCGGTGAGGGCACGATGCTCCTCGTAGAGTTGGCTTATCTTGTCCAGCAGGGGTTTTTCTGCGGCATAGTCGGACGTACCGTAGGTTTTAGTACCCTTGAACATCAGGTGCTCCAGATAGTGTGCCAGACCAGTCAGTTCGGCAGGGTCATTCTTGGAACCCGTATTAACTGCTATCTGGGCTGCTATGCGTGGGCGCTCCCTGTTGACGGAGAGATATACCTTCAGTCCGTTGTCAAGGGTGTAGATGCGTGTCTTCATTGGATCGCCCTTTACCTCTTCGTAGCTGCGGGCCATAGAGGTGACACTTATCAGGGCGCAACAAATAAACAGAAAAACTTTCTTCATATCAAACTTTTATCTTTTAACTTTAAACTTTTAACTTCTCCTCCCATAACTGGGGGAGGTTGGGAGGGGGCCTTAGCTCAACGAGCTGATAAAATCCTGTACCATGTCTTCGGAGACGTCTCCCATGTCGTACTCTTTCTCGGCATCTCTGCGTATGTAGTTCAGCCACTCTTCGTGTGCCTGCTCCATATCGCCATCGTTGTCGGAGAATCCTTTCCATTGTGCGTAGCTGTCAAAGACGTCGCTGAATCTCTCTTCAAGGGTGTTGATAGACGGAATGTCGCCATTCATGATGTCTTCCTTTATTTGGTCGAGGGCCTCTGTCGGCATCAGGAGTCCGAGCATATCGGTCCATTCGCCCGGGGTGTTGGCATTGCCGTACATCCTCAGTGCGAGATCATAATACTGCAGACCTTTTGCCAGGGCGTTGGAGGGAATGATGAATCCGTCACCTTTATAATATTCGGCATCATAGCCCTGCTCGTCCTGCAGTGCTTCGAGGTATTTTATGCCGTCCTTTACCTTCTGTATTACGAAAGGTGAGTGCCAGTCGAATGTGATGTATGACTTTCTGCCGCTCTGTGGGCGCTTGTCGCGCTTCGGCCATTTCATGACGTCGCGGTATGTTCCTACGGTGCACAGGTTGATACCCGGTATGACGACAGTCTTTCTGCCTTCGCCGATGACGTACGAGAATGGCAGCATCGAGGTGTCGGGGTGTGACTGTATCTTGTTCATGGCCATGCAGAAGGCACCGATGTGTGCCGGCCACAGTATGTGTGCGCTGCTGGCTGTCTTTGCGCCACGCTCCATTGTGCCGTAGTGTATCGGGCCCATCTTGTAGGCATGGTTGGAGAAGTTTGTGCCCGAACCGGCGTTGTAGAAAGAGTATTCTCCACCGATGAGCAGCGAACTTTTGTGATGGCTTACGGAGAACGGTCCGCAGAAGGCTGCGCATGACTCGCCGTTGTCCATGTGGGAGTTGGCGAAGAAGACGGAGTTCTCGGAAGTGAATCCGCGTCCTATGTGGCATGCCTCGCCTACGAAGGTGTCATATATCTTTGCTCCGTCCACGATAGTGGCGCCAGCCTGTGCTATGACATTCTCCATTATGACGTCGTCGCCGATGTAGATATTGGCCTCTGGGGTGGGGGACAGGGTGCAGTCCACGAGGCGTGATGCGCCGGAGAGTTCGCAGTATGGTCCGATGTTCACGTTGGTCAGTTCGCGGCAGTCGCTGATGGTGACGCCGTTGCCTATTGTGGTGCATGGCACGCCGTTCTCCTCTACGTGCTGGGCTACGAGTTTCTTTATCTTGTCGAAGAGGGGCTTGTTGTCCACGTTGCGCACCATGAGGGCTGCTGTCTGTGATGTCAGGCCGCTGTAGAGTATCAGGTTGCCGTCGCCGGCCTCGTTCTGTACGCTGATGGTGACGTTCTCGCCAAAGGTGGCGCCGTCGGTGGTGCGTATGATGCCGACATTGCGGATGTGTACTCCGCTGCCGATGCGCACCTCGCCATCGAAGCCGGTATTGTGTATCGCAGCAGCGTCAAAGTCGTCTGCCACCGTCACTTGCTGCCAGTCGTTTGAAAAGCAGCCCTGAGCCTCAAGCTCTTCTACTTCATGCTGTAAAAGGTTTCTGTAGTTCATGTTGTTATGCTTGTTTATATTCTTCACTCTTCACTTTTCACTCTTCACTCTCCTGCCACAGGAAGTCGTTGTACGGATATTTCTGCACGTGCAGCTCTCTCACCCTCTTATATACCACTTCCCGGAACTCGTCAACGTTCTCCTTTGTTTTCGCTGAGATGAAGATTGGGTCGGCAACGTATTTTTCACTCTTCACTCTTAACTCTTCACTCTTTGCCATCCATGTGCGCTTCAGCTCCTCCAGCGATATCTCGTTCTTCTTCACGGGGGTGAGGTCGTCCTCGTCCTTCTCGTCCCAAGTGTAGGCGTCTATCTTATTGAATATTATCATTGACGGTTTGTCGGCGCATCCCAGGTCGGCGAGGGTCTTCTCGACGACGTTTATCTGGTCTTCAAAGTCGGGGTGTGAGATGTCTACGATGTGCAGCAGCAGGTCTGCCTCGCGTGTCTCGTCGAGGGTCGATTTGAAGGAATCGACAAGGTCGGTGGGCAGTTTCCGGATAAATCCTACGGTGTCGGCAAGCAGGAAGGGTAGGTTTTCTATCACCACCTTGCGGACGGTAGTGTCGAGGGTGGCGAAGAGTTTGTTCTCGGCAAACACCTCGCTCTTTGCAAGCATATTCATGATGGTGCTTTTGCCGACGTTGGTATATCCCACCAGTGCTACGCGGATGAGCCTGCCCCTGTTCTTGCGCTGTGTCGTCTTCTGCTTGTCTATCTCTGCCAGACGTTCCTTCAGGAGCGACATGCGGTGCAGGATGATGCGTCGGTCCATCTCCAGCTGTGTCTCACCTGGTCCGCGCAGTCCCACGGAGCCTTTTCCACCGCCGCTGCCGGAGCCGCCGCCCTGACGCTCAAGGTGTGTCCACAGCCTTTGCAGACGTGGCAGCATGTAACGGTACTGTGCCAGTTCCACCTGTGTCTTGGCGTTCGCCGTCTGGGCACGCATGGCGAAGATGTCGAGGATGAGGCTCGTGCGGTCCAGTATCTTCACCTTCAGTTCGTGTTCTATGTTGCGTATCTGCTTTGCTGAGAGCTCATCATCGAATATCACCATACCGACGGGCAGCGGACCGTCACCCTCTTCGGGGTAGTGCAGCTCCTCCTGCCATTCGTCGTAGGCTTTCTCCTGTGCCTCGATATATTCTCGTATCTCCTGAAGCTTTCCCGAACCGACATACGTCACACTCGAAGGGCCGTTCACCCTCTGCGTGAAACGCTTCACGGTTACAGCGCCGGCAGTATCGGCCAGAAACTCCAGCTCGTCGAGGTATTCCTCCGTCTTCGCCTCGTCCTGCTGAGGCGTAATGAGTCCCACCAGCACAGCCGTTTCCGCCTTCACTTCAGATATGACAAATTCCTTCATGCTTATTGTTTAGTAAATATCGCGTGCAAAGATACGAAAAAAAAGTGAAGAGTAAGAAGAAAAACGCAAAAAAATCACTCCCCAGCAGAAAAAATCTGCCAGGGAGTGGTTGTTATGGGCCGGAAGGCTAATTATGAATTATGAACTTTCCGGAGGCTAATTGTTAATTATTAATTGTTAATTGAAAACTAGCCTTCTTCTACGCCGCCGTTATCCGGATCACCGCCGCCGCCCGTGCCAGGGTCCGGTGTAGGCGTAGGTGTATCGCCACCGCCAGGTGTGTCACCACCATCGTCTATGATGTCATCCTCGTCAATTGCTGCGCCCGATGCATCAACGCGCTGCCATGACACATCGGCGGCAAACTGGGCGCTATACTTCTTGCTGCCGCGCCAGCTCTTTCGTCGGCATCTTCGAATACTTCTCCCTAATCTTCGGTCCGTCCACAGCCTCGCGAAACCGCCGCCCGGGCCGTTCTTTTCCGTTAGTGTTTTTTTCTTTCATATTGTTTGTTTTTACATGTATATACAAAAAAGCAGGAACCGCAATTACGCAGTTCCTGCCCTTAAGGTGTGTAAAATAGTCTTGTTGTTCTTGACTCTCCGTTTTCTTAAATTACTTCAAAAACATATCCGAAGCCTTGGCGACTGACGATGTTTTGTGCGTAAGGGCCGAGTTTCTTGCGGAGACGCGTGATGTTTACGTTTACCGTTCGATCTGTTACTATGACACCTGTCCAGATGGTGTCCATGAGTTGCTGGCGGGAGAATACTTGACCCTGGTTTGCAAGGAGCAAATGAAGCAGGGCGTACTCAGTGCGGGTTAGGCTGACTGTTGTGCCGTCGATGGAGACAGTCTTGTGGTCGAGGTTCATCTGCAAACCGCGATATACAAGCAAATGCTTACCAAGACGTGCCTCAACAATATTCATAACATAGTCACCCAATTCTTCGCAGGCGGAAATGAGGTCGCCATAGAGTGCACCGAGGGAATAGCTGTAATGTAGGGCATTGAGGTCACTTACTATTTCTGCTTTCAGTGCGTCGCGCATGGTATTGATGTCACGTTCTATTTCAAGTGAGGGAGCGATGGTGAGGTCTTCGCGTCTGCCGCTAATAACAACCAACATCTGTGTAAGAGCCTCGTTTACCAGCTGAAATATGTCGTGCAGATTAGCATATTGCTTGGAAGTGAAATCCTCGTGATTGTTGCGCAGGTGCTGAATGGTACGGGCAGCTTTGAAACATACATCGCCAATGGATTCCAATTCACCAATCTGACGGAGTATTATACGAATTTTCTCTTTCGTATCGTCCGACAAGTGCTCATTGCCCACCTGTCCAAGATATTCGGCAATTTCTATTTCCATGTTATCGGAAATGGTTTCGTACTTGCTGATACGTTCATACTGACGCTCAAATTCCTTCTTGTCCTTTTCGTCGATGAGAGCACGTGTCATGCCGAACATACGCTGTATGCGCT
The DNA here is from genome assembly GCA_017475005.1 of Prevotella sp. Lineage (GTDB taxonomy): Bacteria > Bacteroidota > Bacteroidia > Bacteroidales > Bacteroidaceae > Prevotella. Next base: position 39,422 of record JAFVGI010000003.1, read on the forward strand.
CAGCAAAGTGTACGATTTCTTTCTGTGCCTGAAACACAGCTATTTCCGGCGTCTGCATCACACCGTCGTTAATGAAGTGCAGCGTAGCAGGCTGTTTGGACTTTTCTGTACCATCGGGCAGCAGTCGGCATACAAGTCGTTCCATTTGAGGTATGAAGCCTATGAGCAGGGCGGTATTAAGCACGTTGAAACACGTGTGGAACATTGCCAGCATAATGGGAAACTTTGTCGTTTGTCCCGGCAATGCGGAATTGTAACCAACAATTTCACATACCATATCGACAAATGGATAGAATACTGCAAGCACCCAGATAACACCGAAGACATTGAACAGCAAGTGAGCCAGCGCAGCCCTCCGTGCTGCTGTGCCAGCGCCAAGAGCAGCAAGGTTGGCAGTCGCAGTGGTACCGATGTTCTCACCCATGACCAGCGCAATACCCATATAGATAGGAAGCACCCCAGTGGAGCATAGCAGAATGGTGATGGCCATGACTGCCGCTGAAGACTGTACGATACATGTGATAATAGTGCCCGCAGTAAGAAAGGCTAGGATGGTAAGGTAGCTACTGGTGTCGAACGAAGCAAAAAAAGACATCACGTCAGCGTTATGCGCCAAGTCCATGTCGCGTCCCACATTGCTCAGCATCACAAGCGACCAGAACATAAACGCCAGTCCGAAGAGGAATTCGCCCGCCACGCTATGACGTTTCTTGTAAATAAGCACCATGCCAACAAGGAATGCAGGGAACACAACAGTCGTAAGATCAACGTTATAGCCCAGTGACATAATCCATGCTGTCAGTGTAGTGCCGATGTTTGCTCCCATGATGACAGAGATGGCTTGTGCCAGTGTCAACAGGCCGGCACTCACAAAGGAAACCGTCATAACCGTCGTTGCTGATGATGACTGGACAGCACAGGTTACAATCATTCCTGTCAGCATGCCGCTGAATCGGTTGCCAGTCATACGTCCCAGAATATGTCTAAGACCCGGTCCCGCCATTTTCTGCAGTGAGTCGCTCATCGTCTTCATGCCGTAAATGAGCAGTGCCAGAGAACCAAGCAATCTGAATGTAATGTCAATTGTCATAATCTTGTCTGTTTTGCATTTTTCTGTGTGCAAAGGTACAAAATCTGAGACAAACAGGCAAATAATGTCGGTTACGATTTGGTTACAATTCTCCACAAAACCATTTCGGGAGGACCCGCACATTGCGAATCCTCCCAAATTTATATTCCATAGTTTTGTTCTTTCTTTGACAAAAAAAACGGATAGTACCGCCGCCGGACTATCCGCTAATTGTTTTACCTTTATAATATATATCGTAATTGAATGTCAGTTTATAGACTAAAGTTGGGCACTTTTACTGGAACAGCTCGTCGAGGTATTTGTAGAACGCTGGGTCTTCGCCTATGACAATCTTCTCGATGCGGCCTTTGGGGTCGATGATAATCTTTGTCGGGTAGCCCTGTATGCCATAGTCGGCTGTCAGACGAGTGCCCTTGGGGTTATAGACGTGTTTCCAGGGCATGTCGTAGGCTGCTACGGCTGCCTTCCACTTGTCAACGGGGTCGTTGCAGTCGATGCCGATAATCTCAAACTTGCCGCTGTACTTCTCGTAGTATCTCTTCATCTCGGGAATGCCCTTGATTCACCACGGGCACCATGAGCCCCAGAAGTCGAGCACCACATACGTGCCTCGGAATGACGACAGCGTCAGCGGCATACCATAGATGTCGTTGAGCGTAAAGTCCGGCGCCATCATGGCATCCGTATCGTCCTGCTCCACACGTGTAGTGGTCTCAGAGTTATTTACAGCGGCATTGTTGTGCCTGGCAACGCATGCGCAAACAACAGCAGCACACACAAGGGTAAAAAGAATCTTCTTCATAGTTTATAATTCTCAACTTTCAATTATCAATTATCAATTATCAATTGTCAACTCCTAACTCTTAACTTTTAACTCTTAACTCTTAACTAACTAATCGCTCCCCAGTCGATGGATGACTTCCTGAGTTCTGCGAGGCGGTTCCACAGGATGGCGTGCTCGGGCAGGTTGCAGTCGGGGTCTTTCGCTATAATCTCCTGTGCCTCGTCGCGTGCCATCTGCACCAGCTGTCCGTCGGTGGCGATGTTGGCAATCTTCAGGTCGAAGGCCATACCGCTCTGCTGCGTTCCCTCAAGGTCGCCCGGGCCGCGCAGCTTCAGGTCGGCCTCGGCAATGCGAAAGCCGTCGTTGGTCTGGCACATGATGTCGAGACGCTTGCGTGTTTCGGAGGATATCTCATAGCCGCTGACGAGGATGCAGTATGACTGGTCGGCACCGCGTCCTACACGCCCTCGGAGCTGATGCAGCTGCGACAGGCCGAAGCGCTGCGCCTCCATGATGACCATCACGCTGGCATTGGGCACGTTGACGCCAACCTCGATGACGGTAGTGGCAACGAGCATCTGTGTCTCACCACGTACAAAGGCCTGCATCTCGGCTTCCTTCTCGGCAGACTTCATCTTGCCGTGCACCTTGCTCATCTTGTAGGTGGGGAACACCGCCTGCAAATCCCTGAAGCCGTCTTCAAGATTCTGGAGGTCCATCTTCTCGCTCTCCTTAATCAGCGGAAAGACCACATACACCTGTCGGCCTTTCGCCACTTCGCGACGGATGCCTTCGTAGAGGCTTGTCTTCTGGTTGTCGTATTTATGCAGCGTCTGTATGGGCTTGCGACCTGGCGGCAGTTCGTCGATGACACTCACGTCGAGGTCGCCGTATAGCGTCATGGCAAGGGTGCGGGGAATAGGTGTTGCCGTCATGACGAGGATATGGGGCGGATTGTCGTTCTTGCCCCATAGCTTGGCCCTCTGTGCCACGCCGAAGCGATGCTGCTCGTCAATTACGGCAATGCCGAGATTGCCAAACACCACGGTGTCCTCTATCACGGCATGTGTGCCGACAAGTATCTTCACGTCGCCGTTGGCAAGGCCGTCCAGTATCTCGGTCCTTTTCTTGCCCTTCACGATGCCCGTCAGCAGTTCTACGCGGACGTCCATACCCTTCATGAATTCCTGTATGGTGGCAAGATGCTGCTCGGCAAGTATCTCAGTGGGCGCCATCATGACGGCCTGGAAACCGTTATCGACGGCAATGAGCATCGCCATCAGTGCCACCAGTGTCTTGCCGGAACCGACATCGCCCTGTATCAGGCGGTTCATCTGACGGCCCGTATTCATGTCCTTGTGAATCTCGTGCATCACACGCTTCTGGGCGCCGGTGAGCTCGAAAGGCAGGTTATTATGATAGAACTCATGAAACGCCTTTCCCACCTTCGGCATCAGGTAGCCCTTGTACTTCTTCCTGTTGTTCGCCACATAGCGCACAATATTCAGCTGCACGTAGAAGAGCTCCTCGAACTTCAGCCTCTCACGGGCGTGCTGCATCTCATATTGGTTGTGGGGATAGTGGATGCAGCGGATGGCTTCGTCGCGGCTGATGAAGTGATGCTTCTTGACGATGAAGTCGGGCAGCGTCTCACGCAGCGGAAGCAACTTCTGCAGCATGCCCTTCATGATGCGCTCAATGCTACGCGACGTCATGCCGGCCTTCTTCATCTTCTCCGTAGTATGATAGTGAGGCTGCAGACCCATGTCGTCGAGCGTCATGCTGTTGACGTCGTCGATGTCGGGATGGCTTATCTGAAAGCGGTTGTTGAAAATACCGGGACGTCCGAAGACGATGTACTCACGGTTTACCTTATAAGATTTAATAATATACTGCACCCCCGAAAACCATACCAGGTCGATTACACCGGTGCCGTCAGAGAAATGGGCCACGAGACGCTTCTTCTTTATTCCCATGTCGAAGGTCTCGTAGGACAATATCTTACCCCTTATCTGCACAAAGGGCATATCGGTCGTCAATTCGTTGATGGTATAGACCTTGGAACGGTCCACATACTTGTAGGGGTAGTACTCTATCAGGTCGCCGACACTCATGATGCCCAACTCCTTGTTGAGCATCTGCTGACGGCTGGGGCCTACGCCTGCAATGTATTTTATGTCCTGATCAAGAATTGATGACATCGGCAATCTTAAGGTCGAACGGGGTGGTTATCTTTATGTTTTCACGATTACCCTCTACCATAGTGACTTTCTGCCCGAAGGCTTCTACAACGCTGGCATCATCGGTGAAGGCTTCGGAATAGGGCTGTCGGTTTGCCGCCTTCAGCAGTTGTATGTCGAAGGTCTGAGGGGTTTGTACTATCTTATAGTTCTCGCGATAGACATTCTTGCCCTGTGTCACATCGCGGAGGGTTTCTGTGACAGGTATCACGGGTATTACGGCTTTCTTCACGCGAGCCTCCTCATAGCAGCGCTCTATGACATCGAGGCTCACAAAAGGTCTCACGCCATCGTGGATGCCGACAACGCCTTCTGCGAAATCGGGAATGGCTTTCAGGCCGTTCTGCACAGAGTGGAAACGTGTCTCACCGCCATTGACAACAGTGTGGGAGGCCTTGCAGGAATATTTCTGGCATAGCTCGGCCCAGTATTCGTGCTGCTCCTTGGGAAGCACCAGAATAATCTCCAATCCCTCAATGCCGGCCAAACTCTCGCCATAACGCTTGAACTTCTCAAGCGTATGCATCAGGATGGGCTTCCCCGCAACGGGAATAAACTGCTTGGGAATTTCTCCTCCCATACGAAGACCCTTCCCACCAGCAACAATGATAGCGTAATCCATAGCTTTTTCACTCCCTTTTTTCTTAACTCTTAACTCTTAACTCTTAATTCTTAACTCTTAACTCTTAATTCTTAATTCTTAACTCTTCATTAACTTATTAAACATCATCCCTTCTCTCAATGCGTCGGCTTCTTGACTCAAGCCCAGCATCTCAAGAATTGCGTACGCGTATGGCAGGGTCGCTGCAGGTCCGCAACCGGTGATGACATTGCCGTCAACGGTGTAAACGTCCGCTGTGTATGTAGCGCCAATCATCTGGTCTTCACAACCCGGGTAGCACGTAGCTTTCTTGCCGTCGAGCAGTCCGAGACCGCCCAGAATGATGGGAGCGGCACAGATGGCACCGTATTTCTTTCCGGCTTTGGCGTGCTTTAACACAGCCTCCTTCAGACCCTCATGGTCGTTCAGATTGTATGTTCCGGGTAGTCCGCCAGGCAGCAGCAGCATGTCGGCATCGCTGAAATCAGCATCGGCAAATGCAAGGTCGCAAAGCATTTTCACACCATGTGACAACTCTACTGCTTCTGTGTCATTGATACTGACAGTCTTAATGTCCACTCCGGCTCTCTTTAAAACGTCAACAACGGTCAGAGCTTCTATCTCTTCTGAGCCATTTGCAATGAATTCGTAAACTTTAAGCATATTTTTTTAGGCTTTTATTTGTTTTGTCAATTTAAAAATGTATCTTTGCAGCGGCAAAATTACAAAAAAAAATTGAAAGTATAGCAAAATGACACAAAAAATTCGTTTCGCCATCTTTGGAAATGTATATCAAAGAAAAAAGTCGCAGGCAATATTCAAACTTATTGCCATATTGCAGCGTTATGATGCAGAAATCTATGTGGACCGCCCTTTTTATGAGTTTATTACTGAGGGACAGCACATGGACGTGAAGGTTGATGGCATCTTTGATGGCGACGATTTTAATGTCGATTATGCCATTTCTATGGGCGGTGACGGTACGCTGCTCAAGACGGCTGCAAGGGTGCATAGCAAGGATACGCCGATTATAGGCGTTAACATCGGAAGACTGGGTTTCCTGGCTGATGTGGTGCCTTCGGAGATAGAGAATGCGATATCTGATATCTACGCAGGGAACTATCGCGTGGATGAACATTCAGTCATCAAAATCGAAACTTCCGGCGATGAGAAACTGGAAAGCGGACCGTTTGCCCTCAATGATATCGCTATCCTGAAGAGGGATAACGCATCAATGATATCAATAAGAGCCAGTATCAATGGCGAATATGTCACAACATATCAGGCTGACGGACTGATTGTCACGACACCAACGGGTTCTACGGCATATAATCTTTCTAATGGCGGACCGATTATCGCTCCTGGAACAGGTACGTTGTGTCTCACGGCAGTAGCGCCTCATAGCCTGAATATCCGCCCGATTGTCGTGCCTGACACGTCTGTGATATCCTTGAAGGTCGAGAGCCGCAGCCATTCTGTGCTCGTTGCCGTCGATGGAAAATCTACAAGCCTGCATGACGCTATGGAGATGCGCATATTGAAGGCAGAACATAATGTTTGCATAATACGTTTCTCAGACCGTAAGTATTACTCTACGTTGCGTGAAAAGATGATGTGGGGACTTGACCAGAGATGAGAATACCACGCCCAAATACTACGTACAGCATAGGTCGGATATCACGCTGGATATGGGATTCCTCCAGAGATAACCGGCTTCAGGCTATCCTGAATACTTCCATAGGATTGCTGGATGTGGTATTGGCGCTGTTGTCTGTATGGACGGTGCAGCGGGCTATAGATATCGCATCCCATCATCTTGACGGGGATGTTATCATGGCGGTTGTATGGATGGCATTGGTGATATCTGGTACTTTCGTCCTCGACTTCTGCTCTACGTGGGTAAAGAACTATTACGGCGTCCGTGCGCAGAACCGTATGCAGCGACGTATGCTGGGACATATCCTGCATTCGGAATTTCAGGGAAGGAACTCAATGCATAGCGGCGATGTGATAAATCGTCTCGAATCAGATGTGAATACCGTCGTCAATTTCGTAGCAGAGACAATTCCTAATGCGGTGTCGGTGTTCTGCCTTTTCGTGGGTGCCTTCGTGTACCTTTATTCTCTGGACAGCCGATTGGCTATCATAATTGTCATAATGTTCCCCCTCTTCTTGCTGGTGAGCAAGATATATGTCAGTCGCATGCGTGAGCTGTCACGTGACGTCCGCAACTCTGACAGTATGGTGCAGAGCCTCTTGCAGGAGTCTATCCAGAACCGTATCCTTGTAAAGACCTTGGAGGGAGAGGATACTATTATCGATAAGCTTACGACTCAACATGATACCCTGCATCGCAAGGTGATTCGTCGTACAAAGTTCTCTGTATTCTCGAGCATGCTGGTGAGCATCGGCTTCGCATCCGGATACATCGTGGCTTTCGCATGGGGCGCTTTACGACTGGCGGCAGGGACATTAACCTATGGCGGAATGTCGGCCTTCCTGCAGTTGGTGAATAGGGTGCAGCGTCCTGCCAGGGCACTGACAAACCTGGCACCACAGTTCGTTTCTGTCTTTACAGCAGCCGAACGCCTGATGATACTCGAAGATGTGCCATTGGAGAAACAGGGTAAACAGATTTCGCTCACTGGACCTTGCGGCATAGCCGTCCGTAATGTGACATTCGCTTATCCGGATAATCCTGACAAAGTCGTAATCAATAATCTTTCGTTTGATTTCAAGCCCGGCACATGTACAGCCGTCATTGGTGAGACGGGCGCAGGAAAAACGACCCTGATTCGTATGATTCTGGCGTTGCTGAAACCTGTTGAAGGCAGTGTTAATATATATAATGTAGAGAAGGATATACCCGTTTCTCCGCAAACTCGTTGTAACATCATATATGTTCCGCAGGGCAATACAATGATGTCCGGCACGATACGTGAAAACCTGCAGATGGGAAATGTTGATGCGACGGATGCCGAGATGTACGAGGCTCTTGATACCGCCTGCGCAGATTTCGTCCGTTCTCTCCCGGACGGCTTGGATACCGCGTTCTCCGAACAGGGTGGGGGACTTAGCGAGGGACAAGCGCAGCGCATCTGTGTTGCAAGGGCTTTGCTGCGCAATTGCCCGCTGATGATTCTCGATGAGGCTACCAGCGCTCTGGATAGTGAGACAGAAAAGAAGCTTCTTAACAATCTTCTCACTGATAAGTCACGAACCATCATTTTTATCACACACCGACAGGTTGTGCTGGACTATTGTGATGATTCCCTCCATTTAATACGAAAAAGACAATAAGAGAAATAAAACTCTAACCTAACATTTAACATTAATAATAATTATGATGAACAAAAAAGTATTTTCGCTCGCACTGTTTATGATGGTGGCAGCTGTTTCTTCTGCTTTTGCGCAGAAAGGAAAAAATGAGATGGTGGCATATCTGTTTACCTATTTTAATGGCAATAGCCCTAAACAGGAACAAATATGTTATGCCCTGAGTGATGACGGATATAATTTCACTCCGCTGAATGGTGGGGAACCCGTTATCAAAAGTGATACTATTGCATTGACCCAATGCGTCCGTGACCCGCACATACTCAGGTGTGAGGATGGAAAGACTTTTTATATGGTTGTTACAGATATGCGTTCCGAATTGGGCTGGTCAAGCAATAGGGGTATGGTGTTGCTTAAGTCAAAAGACCTGATTAACTGGGAACATCATACTATAAACTTCCCCACTCGTTATACTAAAACATGGCACAACGTAATCCGCGTATGGGCTCCAGAGACCATATATGACCATAAGGCAAAAAAATATATGGTGTTCTACTCTCTTCGTACAAGCGACAGAGACTCGTATGATAAAATCTATTACCAATACGCCAACAAAGATTTTTCTGACCTGGAGGGAGAGCCCAAATGGCTGTTTGATGCAGGAAATGCTACCATCGATGGAGATATAGTATATAATGATGCCGACAAAATGTATCACCTGTTCTATAAACAGGAGTCAGGACGCGGCATCTATCAGGCTGTAGCAAAGCAACTCACAGACAAGTGGGAAATGCTTCAGGGAAATGTGGAGCAGACAAAAGAAGCGGTAGAAGGCGTCGGTGTTTGTAAGGCAATAGACGGAAAGTCCTGGATAGTAATGTATGACTGTTACGGAAGCGGGCACTATCAGTTCTGCCGTTCAGAAGATTTGAAGACATTCCAGTTCGTGCAGAATACAGCTACAAAGGGAGTCTTCACCCCACGACATGGTACAATTATACCTATAACACTCGCAGAAAAAGAGCGCCTTCTCTCGGCCTACGGAAAGTGATGGAAGAAGATTTTAGTTGTTAGTTATTAGTTGTTAGTAACTAGAAACTAAAGACTAGAAACTAGAAAAAGTTATCGGTTAGCGTTGAGCGTTAACCGATAACCTATAGCCTATAACCGATAACCGTTAACCGTTAACCGTTACATCGGTCCATATCCCATGCAACTTGTAGTTGTTATAGCTGTCAGTGCGGCTACTATCACCTTCGCCAGCATCTGCCAAAAATTCTTTTTTTCCATAACCTTTATTTAATTTTTAATATTAACAAAAACCAAGAAAACCCTTTTCGATGTTTGTATGTTCCGTTGGAACTTTGTGTTAAGTGCTATGTCTTTGTCTTTAAAAGTAAACTTTTACGCCTAAGTCACATCCCTTACCACATAACTATCGTTATTACAACCCTCGAAAAGAAAACCCCGCTCGTTGAGCGGAAAAACCGCTGCGCATAGACTCTTAAACTATTAAGCTACTAAGCCAGTCAAGTACATTGTTGGGTTTTTAAGGTCGGCGTTGACTTTGTCGAAGTTGCTCACGCTCGGCATTGTTCAAAAGCGATTTTGACACTGCTCTCGCTTAATCGCAACATTGAGCTCAGACCTTGGGTTCTTTGCCTGACAAGGGCATAACCTGACGTAGGAAGGTGTAGGATTTCAAGGAAAAGGGACATAGAAGTTTACTTATAATGGCACTTTAACTTGAAGAACTACAAAGTCTGAAAAGACTTAT
>JAFVGI010000033.1 GCA_017475005.1 Prevotella sp.
AAACACAGCATCTACTTTCAAGAACCTTTTTACCAGTTAATGCGTCAGACACTATGGGCAGAATGTATTTGCAATAATAAAGAAGAGAAGGTTCTTCCTGCTGAGCATTTCGTACATATCCATGTATGTCCTAAAGAGAATAAAGAACTATTGGATAAATGGTATGCAGAAGTAACTAATATGCCATCTATGGAAGAAGCCTGGAGAGAAATGCTATCTGACCAATCATTGTATCATCTGGTTGATCCAAAAGAATTTATGCGACCAATAGCCAAGTCGTATCCAGAACTCTATAATTACCTACAAGAGAGATATTGGCAATGAGAGTACTGTATATAGTAAGCATCGCGAGTTGCCCCTTTGCCAAACGCCGATGTGATTATTCACTCTCTTGCGGCTGTATATCCTTGTAAAATCTATATTATCTTCATTTTTAGAATTTATATATAAATATATCTCTCTTTCTGCGGCGTTTTTGCACATCAAACTGCAAAAACGCTTTTTTTATGACTTTTCATTCGTATAAAGATATATGGGGGTTATTACAAATTATGACCCAATTGTCTAACTTTTTAGTTTAGTAATTATTTATGGGATATCACATTGTTCGCGATTCTGAGGACCACATGGAGGTCCTGAGTAACAAGGAGTATAAAAATCGTCAATCCGGAAAAGGATGTTTAACTGTGCTTTTGTTAGCTATTATTATTGGTTCTTTATTTTATTTTCAAGAAGATGAAGAGTCGGCTAAAACAAAAACAGAGATAGTGTCAGAAAAAAGTCAATCTGTAGAAACAGAACAACCAACAGAACCTCGTGTGGTAATTGAAGATGAAAATCCAACAATAACATTTGAGAATGTAGAGCAAAATGTAGAGGAAAATGTAAAGGAAATAGTCAAGCAAAATGAAGGTGAAAATGTAGAGGAAAATGTAGAGGATGATGTATCATCAAGAAAGGAAGAGAAATCGATAAGTATTGACGAGTTGGTCAATAGATACCAAAACAATCAAGACCAATAATTTGAAATTATAAAATTTTTTTGTTTCTGTAGAAAAAATATAAAAAATCACTCTCTTTCTGCGGCGTTTTTGCATAATTGCAGGCAAAAACGCCTTCTTTTTGCACGTTTTTTACCCTATATATGGGGGCTATTAAAATAGTGCATAAAAAATCACCTTATAAACTTACCAAATTAGAAGAATGATAACAACATTAGCTACAACTAAAAAAGAATTCCGTGAGAGGCTTAACGACCTCAAAGTAATGCAGAAATGTATTTTCAGCCAAGACGAAATTGATTATCTCTCAAGCGGCATTAACTTTGAATGCGTGGAACTGAAGCAGGAAGATGAGGACGATGACGAATTTCTCAAACTATTCTCAACGTGGTTGCATGAGCGACCCAAACAACAGGGGTATGTAGATTATTACATTGTTGTCTGCCATCGCAAAGACGAGCATCTGACTCCAGACCAGCTTGAATACATGGAGCGCAACGTCGCCGAGTGCTTTGACGCAAGTCATGGTTGGCTCTACGAAATAAACCACCGAATGCGCTTCCGTCTCCGCATCCAACTGATCTGCAGCTATAGAAAAGAATTTCATCGTTTAACAAGAAAAGAACTGAATATATGGAAATGACACACTTGAATTTATTTCACAACCTTGTTGCCGCAGGTATGAGAATGCGCTACGGCAGCAAGCCTGGCAGGGAGGCTGTTCTGAGATGTATTGGGGAGAAAAAGCACATTATGGATGCAGGTTATGTAGATTACTACCTGATGGCATTCTGGATTTTCCGCCATTATGCAACATCTGCAGAAATAGCCATCTGGCCGCGTGGCGCTGTGCCATCGTCTCTCATATGCTATTGTTTGGGGCTTACAGAAATTGACCCTGTGAAGTATGGGCTACACTCCGTTCGTTTCGTAAATGATGAGTTGCCAAAGTTCCAATTCGACATTGAGGCCTCACGCTTTGAGGACTTCAAGAAAATAGCAGAAGAGTTGTTGGAAGCCAATGCAGGTAGCTACGACATTCCAGCTATTCGCAAATGCCTGTTTCAAGACCTGAGTCCAATGGATTATCTGAGTAAGGAACGTAAGCGGCCCTTGCCTGAAGACATAGATGATGAGCTCGCCCGCTATGCCCTCAGGTTTCCGCAAACAATGGATTTATATGAAACCTACGTTAAGAATCCTAAGTGTGACATTTTAATCTATCAAGAGGAAATGCTTGATATTCTAAAACAGGTCTTTCATGTATATGGCATAAAAGTCAACCAAATACGTTTGAGCATTCAGCGAGGAGAAAAAAAGCAAGTTGAGGCATATAAGAAGGAACTCTTTGCTAACCTTAAAGATGTAACTCTCGCAGAAGCAGAAACAGCTTGGCAACGCCTCATCAGCAACCCCAAGGCTTTCCTGAAAGCCCATGCAGTCAGTAGGATTCTGGCACAATATTGTTATGAATTTTAATTATTTATTAGAAAGATTATATGAGACAATTAAAGATTCAAAAGAGTATAACTAATCGCTCCAGCGAGGCACTTGATAAGTATCTCATAGAGATAAACCGTGCTCCGCTTATTACCATTGATGAGGAAATAGAATTGGCCCAACTAAAACGAAAAGGTGGAGTCGTTGCTGAACGTGCTAAGGAGAAACTTGTTGTTTCAAATTTGCGATTTGTTTGTCTGTAGCAAAGCAATATCAGCATCAGGGATTGGCACTTATTGACCTTATTGACGAAGGAAATATCGGACTGATCAGGGCTGCAGACAAGTTTGATGAAACACGAGGCTTTAAGTTCATTTCTTATGCCGTTTGGTGGATTCGCCAGAGCATTCTTCAGGCTATTGCGGAGCAAAGCCGTATTGTGCGTTTGCCACTGAACCAGGTTGGGTCACTCAGTAAGATAAATCGTGAGATAACCAAATTCGAGCAAGAGAACCAACGCCATCCAAGTATTGGAGAATTGTCAGAAATTACAGAAATTGATGAAGAAAAAATCTACCAAAGTCTTATGGCAGACGGACATCATGTTTCAATAGATGCACCATTCCAAGAGGGTGAAGAAAACTGTATGCTTGACATTATGGAAAGTGGTGATGATACTCGTGCTGACAAAGGTGCAGACCATGAATCAATGGCTCATGAGTTGAATGCCGTTCTATGTCGTGTTTTGAAGGATCGTGAGATAATCATCATTCGCGAGTGCTTTGGTTTGGGATGTCCTGAAAAAGGATTGGAAGAGATAGGTGATGAACTGGGCCTTACACGAGAGCGAGTTCGCCAAATACGTGAGAAGGCCATCGTGAAACTTCATGAGTCAGGTAATGCACAGATATTAAAGAAATATTTGGGATAAATGAAGGTCAAGTAAAAATACATCATTTAGCATATATAGTATGAAACCATCAATGCAGATAAAGGGATATGAACTTCTTGCAGAATTTCCTGTTAATGGCTCATATATTATAGGTATCTATCAAGGTTCTATATCAGATTTCGATATTTTGATTAAGTATAGACAACTCGAGAATGACGCTTGGAGTAGAATACGCACTCCCAAACATATCCATTGGGCTATTGATATACTTATAAAACAATATAGTGATATCGGGACCACTGACCATTTATTAGACTTCTTTTTGGAATTGTGGAATAGAACAGCCCCTATAAGGACAGAAGAGGAACGAGTACATTTATTTGGAACTGATAATTTGTTGGAAGAAGTAAATACAGAAGCTGCTAAATATACTGCTTTAGCAAATCATGGAGAATATAGTGTAGATTTTTTAATATTGTTGGCAAAACTTTTTATGGTTCAAGAAAAAACAAATAGGAATGATGATTATATTTTTAAAACATTGTTAGAACAACTGAGAGAGCATAATGACATTTTTAGAATTGTATCAACTGTTACTTATTATTATAATGAAGGCATACTATAAATCTTCTAACCATGATTTCAATCTGCTTCGGAACGATACTTTATAAATCGTGGAGCAGTTCTGTTATCTTTTCAGGTAAAAGAGGTAGGATATCTGAGAGCCTTATTCAGGTGACAGGTCTATGAGGGCTGATGGCTGATGTCTGAAGTAAGATGGCTGATGTATTACAAAAGCGAGGGCGAACCTTGATTTGGGTTCGTCCTCGTTGGATTTGAATTATAAGGGGTTTCTCTTACTTTATTACATACACTGCGAATGATTTTGCTGGAACATCTGCGTTGAGTGTTGTGCCGTCGAGGGTTACCATACCCTCTTGTGGCTTTATCTTCTCTGGATTCTTGATGGAATTCTCTGCAACAGGATCATCGCTTGACAGAGAGATAACCTTCACATTCTTGGATACACCCTTAAGGCCCTTCAACTCTATCATAATCTGCTGTGTCTGGTCGCTGACATTTGCCACCTTTATATATACAGCCCTCTCATTCTTATCAATAACAGCAGAAGCAGAGAGACCATTCTGGTCCTCATCACCTGCAATAGGCTTACCATCCATTGTCATTGGAAGTACATTAGTACCCTTATAGAGGCTATAGAGCTGCTGTACATAATAAGAACAGGTCTTGAAAGAATTGAGGTTGTCATACCATATAGCATCTGGTCTCCACTGCCAACCCTCTACATGTGCGAAGAGTGGGGCATAGGTAGCCATGTGTACGATGTCGCAGTTGCGCTCGTATCCAGTCATGAAGGCTGCTTCCATAAGTGCTGCATTGAAGTGGTTCCACTTCTTGCCTTTTCCGTGACAAGCATATTCTCCAGCGAAAATCTTTGGTCCTTTGCGGTCATAGTTGTCATAGCGATGACGATTTACCTTGTCCAAGAACCATTCCTCATTACGATAGAAATGCTCATCATAGAGGTCAACCTTCAGCTCTTTCATCTTTGGCTGGAGCAAGTCGAACTTCCAACCCTCAGAGTCAGGACCTGTTGTGCCGATGTATTTAATTTCCGGATGCTTCTTCTTTAAAACATCAAGGAATTTCTTTAGACGCTCAGTGAATACTGGGTTGTCTTTGTAGTCCCATTGCTCGTTACCGATACCCATGAATTTGAGGTTGAATGGTGCTGGGTGTCCCATGTCTGCACGCACTTTTCCCCACTTGGTATCAGTACCTCCGTTAGCAAATTCTATGAGGTCGAGAGCATCCTGAATATATGGGTCAAGATCTTCAAGAGCAACAGTCTCCTTACCCTTATCTACTGCATTCTGGAACTGACAAGCCAATCCACAGGAAAGGACAGGAAGAGCATCACAACCGAAGTCTTCACACAACTGGAAGAATTCAAAGAATCCTAATCCATAACTCTGGAAGTAGTTAGGATAATAACGGCTTGTGAAAGTGTAGTGCCAACGGTTTTCGTTCAGAGGACGATTCTCAACAGGACCAACAGTATTTTTCCACTGATAGCGGGTATTGAGGTCTGTACCCTCCACGATACATCCACCAGGGAAGCGGAAGATTCCAGGCTTTAGGTCTGCAAGAGCCTGCGCCAAATCCTGACGCATACCATTCTCGCGTCCCTTCCATGTCTTTACTGGGAATAGAGAGATATGCTCAACATCTGTTGTTGTCTTGCTGTCGCCCCAAATGCGGATGTGAGCCTTGGCATAGGTGCGCTTTGGCTTGATAATGGCTGTATATTTCTTCCATTCGCTGCCGCTGACATCCACACTGCCGCTGCCCAGTTTCTGGTCGTCGCTCATAGTGGCATTGTCTACAAGGTCAATATATAGCTTGGAACTGCCACCATTTGGTACGCGTGCCCATACAGAGAAACGGTATTCTTCATTACCTTTTACACCGATGCCAAAGAAACCATGATTCTCAATCATTGTATGTTTGTCACTGTGTCCAGATGGTGCCAGACGTACATAATGTGGATTCTTGTCAAAAGGACCGTCATCCTTTAGAGATACCTTGCCAGAGATATCCCAGCCGGCAAAGGCATTAGGATACTCGAATGAACGGTTCATAATCAATTCTGCGTAGAGACCGCCATCAGCTGCATAATTGATGTCCTCAAAGAAAATACCATACATAGTGCTTTGTACTGGAGCACCTGGCTTTGAGACATTTACCTTCATTTTGTTTATAGCGCCAACATTCAATGCCGCTGCCAACAAAAAAGAAGAAAGGATAAGTTTTTTCATCTTTGAATAATTAAATATTAATATGGTTAGTTTTGTAGATACAAAATTATCGTTACAAAAATAGTGTTTTTATTGGAAATGGACAAGTTTTTTTTCGTTTTTCACTTTATTTAATATAATCAGAAGAACTGCAAGAATAAAAATTGGCATAAATGTTGTATATTTGCACATTGTTTAAAATATAAATGATTATGTCAACTTTAGTTATTATTCTTATTGTCGTTGCGGTAATCGTCTTATGGTTGATAGGAGCATATAACTCTTTGGTAAGACTTCGCAACAATCGTGAAAATGCTTTTGCTAACATTGATGTTCAGCTGCAGCAACGTTATGATCTTGTTCCCCAGTTGGTGAATACCGTAAAGGGCTATGCTACTCATGAGAAGGAACTATTGGAGCGTATCACAGCAGCTCGTAGTGCTTGCATGAGTGCCCAAAGTGTTAATGAAAAGGTGGCAGCTGATAATATGCTGTCAAGTGCTTTGGCTGGTTTGAAAGTCAGTGTAGAAAATTATCCTGATTTGAAGGCTAACCAGAACTTCATGCAGCTGCAGAGTGAGTTGGCTGACATAGAGAACAAACTTGCTGCTGTTCGTCGTTTCTTCAATAGTGCTACAAAAGAACTGAACAATTCTGTGCAGTCATTCCCTAATAATTTGATTGCCAATATGTTCGGTTTTCATAAAGAGCCTATGTTTGAGGTGGCACCAGAGCAGCGTGCTGCTATAGAGAAAGCTCCAACAGTAAGCTTTTAAGGATTAATTTACTATAAGTGTGAAATACGTTGGAATACAAACTCAGATAGACAGGAACAATAGGATGAGTTTCCTATTGCTCCTGCTCTTTCCGTGCATCTTGCTGGGCATGGTGTATGTGTTTATAGCAGTCGTTAACTATCTCAACGGTGGTTACGATAACTATGCAGGTGAATGGGTTAATGAAATATCGTGGCAGGAGGTGAATATGTATTTTCTCGGTGCTCTCCCTTGGGTAATCATCGGTGTGGGAATATGGTTCGCTATAGCTTATTTTGCAAATACTTCTATCATAGCCCATGCTACTAATTCACGCCCTTTGGAGCGTCGTGAGAATCCGCGAGTATATAATATTGTTGAAAACCTCTGCATGACATGTGGAATGGATATGCCGCAGATAAATGTAGTAAATGACAATATGCTTAACGCCTTTGCTTCAGGTATCAATAAGAAGACATATACAGTAACTGTGACAACGGGTTTGCTTGATCTTCTGAATGATGAAGAGTTGGCAGGGGTTATAGGCCACGAACTGACACATATACGTAATCGTGACACACGACTGCTGATTACCTCTATCATCTTTGTGGGAATAGTTTCTACAATAATGAGTATGGTGATGCGAATGATGTTTAACCATATTATGTTCAGTGGAGGCAGCAGGGACAGGCGTAATAACGGTGCAGGAACCATCGTGATAATGCTTGTGGGACTTGTGTGTAGCGCCATAGCATATTTCTTTACCTTGCTGACCCGTTTTGCCATCAGCCGTAAGCGCGAATATATGGCAGATGCCGGTGGGGCAGAGTTGTGTGGTAATCCCTTGGCACTGGCATCAGCACTGAAGAAGATTAGTGGTGCTCCTGGATTGCAGAATGTAGAACGTGAGGATGTGGCACAGCTCTTTATCATTAAGCCACATGCTTTCAGTGGTGGTCTTCAGGGATTCTTTAACAGCATGTTCGCTACTCACCCTGAGACATCAAAACGTATTCAAATATTAGAGCAATTCTAATTGAAGAAGTTATATTCAAAATACGATAAGACAAAGATAAAAGATCTTCCGAGGGTTCTCTTTGAAGGACGCATCGTGGTGATTCTTACAGAGGCGGAGGCTAATAAGGCTGTCAGCTATCTCATGAAGGCTGACATATTAGGCTTTGACACTGAGACACGCCCGAGTTTTAAGAAGGGGCATCAGAATAAAGTGTCACTGTTACAGGTCAGCACCCATGATACCTGTTTCCTGTTCCGCCTGAACAGATTCGGCCTCTGTCCTGCCATCAAGAAACTTCTTGAGACGAAAAAGGTAAAGAAGATAGGACTCTCCTGGGCTGATGATGTGCGTTCGCTGAAAGTGTTGGGAGATTTTAAACCACAAGGATTCTTTGAACTGCAGAAGCACATGCAAGAGTTGGGTATTGAAGATATCAGCCTTGCAAAACTATATGCAAACATCTTTGGACAACGTATATCGAAGCGTGAACAGCTCTCTAATTGGGAAGCTGATGTGCTAAGCACAAAACAGCAAGACTATGCTGCTACCGATGCATGGGCATGTATCATGCTTTATGAGGAATATATGCGCTTGAAGGAAACAAAAGACTATGTTCTTGAGAAAGTTGTAGAAAACGAAAACCAAAACGAAAACCAAAACGAAAATTAAATAGAATGTCGTTAAAGGTATATTTACGAAGAGGGAAGGAAGAATCCCTGAAACGTTTTCACCCTTGGGTGTTCTCTGGTGCCATAGATCATATGGATGATGGCATAGAAGAGGGCGATATTGTGGATGTTATAACTCATGATGGCGATTTTATTGCACGCGGACATTTTCAGCGTGGCTCTATCATGGTACGAGTATTGACCTTTGACGATGAACCCATTGATGAGGGATTCTGGCAACAGAGACTCAGTGTTGCTCTTGATGTTAGACGCAAAATGAATTTTGGTGCACAGACTGATGCCTATCGTTTGGTTCATGGAGAGGGCGATTGTCTGCCAGGCTTGATAATAGATATATATGGTAAGACTGCTGTGATGCAGGCTCATTCAATAGGTATGCATGTGTGTCGTCGAGAGGTAGGAAAGGCATTGATGGCTGTTATGTCTGACGACATAGAGAATGTGTATTATAAGAGTGAGATGACATTGCCATTCAAAGAGGAGGTAGTCAATGGATTCCTGTATGGAGAAACCAAAGATGATATCGCCATCGAAAATGGTTTGAAGTTCCATGTTGACTGGCTTCGTGGACAGAAGACAGGCTTCTTTGTTGACCAACGTGAGAACCGTGCTTTACTCGAAAAATATTCTGCAGGCAGGCGAGTATTAAATATGTTCTGCTATACAGGCGGATTCTCTTTCTATGCCATGAGGGGTGGGGCAGAAGTAGTGCATTCAGTTGACTCGTCAGAGAAAGCTATTGCGTTGACAAACAGCAATGTAGAATTGAACTTCTCTAATGACACCAGGCATAAGGCCTTCTGTGAGGACGCATTTAAATTTCTGTCGAATATACCAGATGGTAACACAGCAGGTGCACAATCTCCATACGACCTTATAATTCTCGACCCACCAGCATTTGCAAAACATCGAGGTGCTTTGCATAATGCCCTTAAGGGATACACTCGCCTTAATGCAAAGGCTATGGAGAAAATAGCGCCAGGAGGAATACTTTTTACCTTCTCTTGTTCACAGGTCGTTACCAAGGACAATTTCAGAAATGCCATATTTACTGCTGCAGCACAAAGTGGTAGAAAGATAAGAATTCTACATCAGCTTCACCAGCCAGCAGACCATCCAATAAACATATACCATCCAGAAGGAGAGTATCTCAAAGGATTAGTTCTTTACATAGAATGAAAATTGTAGCATTATCAGGTGGTGCCGATTCTGTCTGTCTTCTCTTGAAAACTATTGAGAGAGGAGATGCGGTTGAGGCTCTGCATTGCAATTTCCATTTACGTGGTGACGAGAGTGACCGCGATGAGAATTTTTGCCGTAATCTTTGTGAGAAGTATAATGTACCACTGCATGTAAAACATTTTGATACTAATGCCTATGCCAAAGAACATAAGGTGAGTATTGAGATGGCTGCACGTGAGTTGCGTTATGCATGGTTTGAGGAAATGCGGCAGAAACTGAATGCCGAAGAGATTCTTGTGGCACATCATCAGGATGACAACATAGAGACGATGCTGATGAATCTGATGAGGGGGACAGGAATCACAGGCATGACAGGCATGAAATACCGCAATGGGTATATCGTTCGACCATTGCTTGATATGACTCGTCAGGAGATTCTTGATTACCTCGCTCTGCGCAAACAAGACTATATTACAGACAGCACAAATCTGGAGGCTGATGCAATTCGCAATAAGATAAGGCTGCAATTGCTGCCACTTATGGAAGAAATATTCCCTGCTGTCCGCAAAAATCTTGCAAAGACAATGCACTATCTGCAGGAGGCGGAAACTGTAGTGAGTGGAGGACAATCCACAGAACTGGATATTTTCAAAATCTTAAAGCCTTTGGGATTTACATCAAAGCAAATAGATGCTATTGCCAGAGGAAATTGGAAAACAGAACGTCTTAAAATGTCTGATGGTCTGGTTTGTGGAAAACTGACATCCTGTCTATATCCCAAAGGAACTGATTTTAAACCTAGCAAAGAACCCTTTGTTGCAACTCTGGATGCTGACAAGGTAGTTACTCCTTTGGTGCTTCGTCGTATACAACAGGGAGACCGCTTTAAGCCTTATGGTATGAAAGGATGCTCAAAACTTATCAGTGATTTTCTGACAGACAAGAAGATAGATATGGACGAGCGACAAGAGTTGTGTGTTGTGTGTGATGCTAATGGAGAGATTATTTGGCTGCCTGGGCATCGCATAAGCCATAATGTGGCTTGTTCTGATAATACAATAAACATCCTTGAGTTACGTTATTCTAACATATGAAGTCTATTAGAATAATTATATCAATAGTAGCATTCTTCTGTGTGTCTTCTTTTCTCGTTTCTTGCAACGATAAAGATACTTTTGGATCAGGCTCACTGGCATTCGAGAAAGATGTTCTGTCGCTGGATACCTGTTTCTCTACTGTTCCTACACCGCATAAGACTCTTATGGTGTATAACAATAGTGGTGATGGTATCCGTATTTCGAGAGTGTATCTTGAAAAGATGAATCAGACAGGCTTTAGGGTGAATGTCAATGGTTCTTATCTTGGGAGCGATGCGGGCTTTCAGACTAACGATATGGAATTGAGAGAGGGTGACTCTCTTCGTGTCTTTGTTGAACTGACATCAAGGAATAATGGAGGAACAACACCCCAACTCGTTGAAGACCGTCTGATGTTCCAGTTGGAAAACGGTACTGTTCAGTATGTTACCCTTAATGCCTACTCGTGGGATGCTATTCTGATGAAGAATGCGACACTTAAGAAAGATTCTGTTATCAGCAATGTCAATGGTAAGCCAGTTGTCGTTTATGGTAAACTTACAGTAGAACCCGATGTCGTTGTTACCATTGCTAAAGGCACAACAATGTATTTCCATTCTGGTGCCGGCATAGATGTAAAGGGTACTCTCAAGATAGAAGGACAGAAGAATGAGGGAAATGAGAAAAATGAAGTGACGCTGAGGTGTGACCGTTTAGACAGAATGGTTTCAAATCTCACCTATGATAATAACCCTGGTCAATGGGGAGGCATACATTTCTATGATATATCTCACGACAATGCCTTTGACTATGTTGATATCCACGGAGCAACAGATGCTATAGTGTGTGACTCAGCAAAGAATCAAGACCAGACAATGCTCACCTTGAATCATACCACGATACATAATACAAAAGGTGTGGGCCTTGAAGCAACATCATGCAAGATTGTTATGGAGAATACTCAAATCAGTAATACCTTTAACGATTGCGTAAAGTTGTTAGGCGGAGATGTCACGATGACTCATTGTACCATAGCACAGTATTATCCTTTCGATTCTGCAAGAGGTCATGCAATGTCATTCCTTAATAAGAGCGGTGATTTGAAATATCCGCTTACCCTTAGAGTTTATAACAGTCTTATTAAAGGGTATGCTGATGATGTTATGCTGTGGAGTGAGAATAAGGATGGTGAGGAAAAGTTAAATGCTACTTTCAATACCTGCGTCTTGCGTACAGAAGTAACTCCCGATTATCAGTATATGTTTGAGGATTGCATCATTGAGGATGTGAATAATACAGATTTCTCACCTGAAAACAGCTTTGTTCTGTTTGATACTTATTACTTCTTCTATGACTTTACTCCGAAGGAGAATACTCTTCCTATATCAAAAGCAAATGCTGGTTATACTCTGACTACTGACCGTAATGGTAATGAACGATATGCAGACCAGACACATGATATAGGTTGCTTTGAAACTGTTAAGAAACATTAAAACTGTCTTTTTTCTTTCTCTTTTACAGCTATATCTCCTTTATCTTCCAAAATTTTTTGTACCTTTGCAGCCGAAATTTAAAAACGCAGCAAGAAAATATGACAAAATTAGATATTGTCAATGAAATATCCACTCTTACAGGTGTACAGAAAACAGATGTCTCTGTATGTGTGGAAGCTTTCATGAAGGTTGTAAAGGATGCAATGTGTGAAGAGGAAAATGTTTACCTCCGTGGCTTTGGCACTTTCGTTGTCAAGAAACGTGCACAGAAGATTGGACGTAACATAACAAAGAATACCTCTGTTGTAGTTCCTGCACATAACTATCCTGGTTTCAAGCCTGCAAAGAGCTTTCAGCAACGCATGAAAGGTGAAGATGTAACAGCAAAAGATTAATTTCTTAAAATATTTATTATTATGCCAAACGGAAAAAAGAAAAAGGGCCACAAGATGGCTACTCACAAGCGTAAAAAAAGACTGAGAAAGAATCGTCATAAGAGCAAATAAGTAGTTTAATAAAACTAACTAACTCGTGACGAGCGAAGTCATTATTGAGGCAAAGGAGAAAGACATCTCCATAGCATTACTGGAAGATAAGAGTCTCGTAGAGTACCAAAACGTACCTCGCGGGGCATCTTTTTGTGTGGGTAATATCTACCTGGCAAAAGTCAAGAAGATAATGCCCGGACTTAATGCATGCTTTGTGGACGTTGGGTATGAACGAGATGCTTTTCTCCATTATCTGGACCTCGGACTTCAATACGCCTCTCTGGAAAAATATCTCAAACAGTTAGCAAGTGATTTTAAGAATCCTTTTCCTTTCTCAAAAGCTACTCGTCTTCAGGACTTACCAAAAGAGGGTAGTGTAGCCAAAACACTTAAGCAGGGTGAGGATGTGCTTGTTCAGGTTGTTAAGGAACCGATTTCTACAAAAGGTCCACGCCTCTCTGGTGAGATATCTTTCGCGGGGCGCTTTCTTGTGTTAATACCTTTCGGCGAAAAGGTTAATGTTTCGTCAAAAATAAAGAATGGTGCAGAGCGCACCCGTCTGAAGCAGATTATTCAGAAGGTTAACAAAAAGAATTATGGTGTCATAATTCGTACTGTTGCAGAGGGGTTGCGAGCAGAAGAACTTACTAACGAATATTCTGTTCTCCTTTCTCGATGGGAGGAGACATGCAAACGTATTCAAACTGCCCAGAAAGGTCAGAAACGTCCAGCATTGGTTTTTGAAGAAACCTCTCGTGCCGTTTCTCTCCTTCGCGACCTCTTCAATCCTACCTATGAGAATATCTATGTCAATGATGATGATGTGTTCCGAGAGGTAAAGGATTATGTGTCGCTTATCGCTCCTGACAAGGTTGGGGTAGTGAAGAGATATACTGGTTCGCTGCCAATCTTCGACAACT
Source organism: Prevotella sp. (assembly GCA_017475005.1). Classification (GTDB taxonomy): domain Bacteria; phylum Bacteroidota; class Bacteroidia; order Bacteroidales; family Bacteroidaceae; genus Prevotella. Next base: position 13,774 of record JAFVGI010000033.1, read on the forward strand.
TCGATGTAACAAAACAGCTGAAGTCTTCTTTTGGAACAACCGTAAACTATTCTCGCGGAGCTTATCTCATCATCGAACATACAGAAGCAATGCATGTTGTTGATGTCAACAGCGGCAATCGTTCGCGTGGTGTCGAGGGACAGGAGGCAAATGCCCTGGATGTGAACCTGGGTGCTGCTGATGAACTGGCAAGACAACTTCGACTGCGTGATATGGGAGGCATTATCGTCGTGGATTTCGTCGATATGCACCTTGCAGAAGACCGGCAGCTGCTTTATGAGCGTATGTGCAAGAATATGCAGAAGGATCGCGCCAAGCACAACATCTTGCCGTTAAGTAAATTTGGTCTGATGCAGATTACTCGTCAGCGCGTGCGTCCAGTAATGGATGTTATAGTTGATGAAGAGTGTCCTGTATGTCACGGAAAAGGTAAGATAAAAAGCAGTATTCTTTTTGTTGATACGCTGGAGAGAAAGATTGAAAGACTTGTAAATATCGGTATCAAGCGCTTCACACTATATGTTCATCCTTATGTATATGCATATATAGATAAAGGTATATGGAGCATAAAGAGACAGTGGATTTGGAAATACAAATGGGCTGTGAAGGTGGTGCCATCTCAGGAACTTGCTTTCCTGCAATACCGGTTTACAGATACACAGGGTGCTGAAATCGACATGAAGGAATCTTCGGATTGTTAAAAAGTGTTGATTTATTTGGTGGTTTAAGAAAAAAGTATTACCTTTGCACCGCAATTAAGAAAAACGACTTTTACTAATTGTAGCAAATAAGGAAGGTGCGTTAGTTCAGTTGGTTAGAATGCCAGCCTGTCACGCTGGAGGTCACGGGTCCGAGTCCCGTACGCACCGCAACCAAAATTCCCCTCGACAATGTCGGGGGGTAATCATTTCCCCACAATCAGTCTCAATGGAAAAAGATGTCATACAGATAAAAGGCGCGAGGGTTAATAACCTCAAGAATTTGTCTGTAGGTATTCCACGTAATCAGTTTGTTGTCATCTCTGGTGTCAGCGGCTCGGGCAAGTCATCCCTTGCCTTCGATACTTTGTATGCTGAGGGACAAAGGCGTTATGTGGAAAGTCTTTCTGCTTACGCACGCCAGTTTTTAGGACGCATGAGCAAACCTGAGTGTGATTATATAAAAGGTTTGCCACCAGCGATTGCTATTGAACAGAAAGTTATTGCTCGCAACCCTCGTTCTACAGTGGGTACTTCTACTGAGATATATGAATTCCTGCGTCTGTTGTTTGCCCGTATCGGAAAAATCTATTCTCCCGTTTCTGGTAATGAGGTAAAGAAACATACTGCCGACGATGTTGTAGCAGCAATGCTGTCACATGCTGAAGGCGAGAAGTTCATGCTTCTCTCTCCGCTGAAGGTAACAGAAGGTCGTACAGTGGAGGAGCAATTGGAGGCAGAGCGCATGCAGGGCTTTGAGCGTACTCAGAAGGTGGAAGGAAAGTTGTACCTTGTTGTTGACAGGTTGAAAGTCAGCGATAAGAAAGAAACCATTTCGCGTCTTACTGATTCTACTGAAACAGCCTTCTATGAGGGACAAGGTGAATGTGCCCTGTATTTTCCTGACGATAATACTTTGGAATTGTTCAGCACTCGTTTGGAGTGTGATGGTATTACCTTTGATGAACTCTCCGATAATCTCTTTTCCTTTAATTCTCCTGTTGGCGTTTGTCCTACTTGTGAGGGCTTTGGCAAGATTATGGGTATCGATGAGTCGTTGGTTATTCCAGACCCCACTCTCAGTGTCTATGACGGCTGTGTGCAATGCTGGAAAGGCGAGAAGATGGGGGAGTGGAAACGTTATTTCATCCGTAGGGCAGAGATAGACAATTTCCCTATCTTTACTCCTTATAAGGACCTCTCCGAAGAACATAAGGGTTGGTTGTGGCACGGACTTCCTTGTGATGCTGGAGCAGATAAATATGAAGTTGCGTGCATCGACAATTTCTTCCGCATGTTGCGCGAGAATCAGTATAAGATACAGTATCGTGTGATGCTCAGCCGCTATAGGGGTAAGACAATATGTCCTGATTGTCACGGAACAAGATTGCGTAAGGAAGCTGGTTATGTAAAGATTGCTGGCAAGAATATTCAGGAGTTGGTAGATATGCCTATCATCGATTTGTATGAGTGGCTTACATCTCTTCAGCTGTCTGAACATGATAGCCAGGTGGCAGAACGTCTGCTGAAAGAAATAAACAGCCGCATACAGTTCCTTCTCGACGTAGGTCTTGGCTACCTTACCCTTAACAGACCATCCAATACTCTATCAGGTGGTGAAAGTCAAAGGATAAATCTCACCACCTCTTTGGGCTCTTCTCTGGTAGGTAGTCTTTATATACTCGACGAACCCAGCATTGGTATGCATTCGCGTGATACGGAAAGGCTTATCAATGTATTGCGGAAACTGCAGCAGATAGGCAATACTGTCGTGGTGGTAGAACATGATGAGGAAATACTTCGTGCTGCTGACTATATCATTGATATTGGTCCCGATGCCGGAACATTTGGCGGCCAGGTGGTCTTTGAGGGCACACCCCAGAAGATACAGTCTTTGGCAAAGTCAAAGACTCCTGTCACATCCCATACCATCAATTATCTTGCAGGTAATGATACCATCCCTGTTCCTTCTTCACGCAGACCCTGGAACAGAGTTGTCAGCGTTAAGGGAGCAACGCTCAATAACCTCAAGAATGTAGATGTTGATTTCCCGCTTAATGTGATGACTGTTGTCACTGGTGTCAGTGGCTCCGGAAAGTCCAGTCTTGTGCGTGGGGTTCTGTATCCGATGCTTAGCCGTAGTCCAAAGGATTATGGTGTGGAGTATGTCGAGATGGTCGATCAGAATCCTATCGGCAAGAGCACTCGTTCTAATCCTGCAACATACATCAAAGCCTATGATGCCATCCGTCAACTCTATGCCTCGCAGCCTCTCGCAAAACAGTTGGGCATTACTCCTGCCCACTTCTCATTTAATGCAGAAGGCGGACGTTGCGAGGAGTGTAAAGGCGCAGGTGTCGTAACTGTCGAGATGCAGTTTATGGCAGACCTGCAGCTCACCTGTGATGCTTGTCACGGAAAGCGTTTCCAGCATAATGTCCTTGAGGTTAGGTATAAAGAGAAAAATATCTCCGATGTCCTCGACATGACAGTCGATGAAGCTATAGCCTTCTTCGATGGTGAGAAAGCCATTACAGACAAGCTGAAACCTCTCTCAGATGTTGGCCTGGGATATATAAAGTTGGGGCAGTCATCATCCACTTTGTCAGGTGGTGAGAATCAGCGTGTAAAGTTAGCATATTATATAGGTATGGAGAATCAGGCATCAACGATGTTTATCTTCGATGAGCCGACAACAGGTCTCCATTTTCATGATATCAAGAAACTCCTTCATGCCTTCGACGAATTGTTGAAGCGTGGACATACTATTGTTGTCATAGAGCATAATATGGATGTCATCAAGTGTGCCGACCATATTATCGATTTAGGTCCGGAAGGTGGCGACAGAGGCGGAAAAATTATCGCTTCCGGAACCCCGGAAGCGATAATCAATATTAGTGAAAGTATCACCGGCAAGTATTTACGGCCTTATTTGGTATAGGGTTTACAGTTTATTTTCACTAACCGCTAACCTTTAACCGTTAACCGTTATTACATCATTCCTCCCATGCCTGGTGCACCGCCCATTGGCATTGCTGGTTCTGGTGCTGGCTTGTCGCATATTACAGATTCTGTAGTCAGGAACATTCCAGCGATAGAAGCAGCATTCTCAAGTGCCACACGTGCCACTTTGGCAGGGTCTATGATACCAGCCTTGCGCATATCCTCAAAGGTGTTTGTGCGAGCATTGTAGCCGAAGTCACCCTTGCCCTCGCGTACCTTCTGTACTACCACAGCACCTTCTCCGCCAGCGTTGCTGACAATTTGGCGCAGAGGCTCTTCGATGGCGCGTACAACGATATTGATACCAGTCTGCTCGTCAGCATTGTCACCCTTCAGGTCGCTGAGAGCCTCAAGAGCACGGATGTATGTTGTACCACCACCAGCAACAACACCTTCCTCGATAGCTGCACGAGTAGCGCAGAGAGCATCGTCAACACGATCCTTCTTCTCCTTCATCTCTACTTCGCTGTTAGCACCAACATAGAGAACGGCAACACCACCAGCCAGCTTGGCAAGACGTTCCTGCAGCTTCTCCTTGTCGTAAGAAGATGTAGAAATCTCAATCTCCTTCTTGATGCCGTTTACTCTTTCAGCAATAGCAGCCTTGTCGCCGCTGCCACCAGCGATGATAGTGTTATCCTTAGAGATAGTCACCTTGTCGGCTGTACCACACATTTCCAGTGTAGCCTGATCCAACTTCAGACCCTTCTCCTCAGAGATAACTGTTGCGCCAGTCAGTACTGCGATATCCTCAAGCATAGCCTTACGACGGTCGCCGAAGCCAGGAGCCTTGACAGCACATATCTTCAATCCACCACGCAGGCGGTTAACAACCAATGTTGTCAGAGCCTCGCTGTCTACATCCTCTGCAATGAGCAGGAGTCCGCGTCCGCTCTCTGCAGCAGCCTGCAGTATTGACAAGAAGTCCTTCAGGGCAGAAATCTTCTTGTCGTAGATGAGGATGTAAGGATTCTCCATTACACACTCCAACTTCTCTGTGTCAGTAACGAAGTAACCAGACAGATAGCCACGATCAAACTGCATACCCTCTACAACACCAATAGAAGTGTCGCGAGACTTGCTCTCCTCGATAGTGATAACACCATCCTTGCTGACCTTTCTCATAGCGTCAGCCAGGAGCTTACCGATTTCTGGGTCGTTGTTAGCAGAAACAGTAGCAACCTGTTCTATCTTGTCATAGTTGTCGCCAACCTGCTCAGCATTCTTCTTGATATAATCTACAACAGAGCCAACAGCCTTGTCGATACCGCGCTTCAGGTCCATTGGGTTAGCACCAGCAGCAACATTCTTCAGACCCTCGTTAACGATAGCCTGTGTCAGGATTGTTGCAGTAGTAGTACCATCACCAGCATCGTCGCCAGTCTTTGAGGCAACGCTCTTTACCAACTGAGCACCAGTATTCTCGAACTTATCCTCCAGCTCTATCTCCTTAGCAACAGTAACACCATCCTTTGTAATCTGTGGTGCACCAAACTTCTTCTCTATAACGACGTTACGTCCCTTAGGACCCAGTGTAACCTTTACGGCATTAGCCAACTGGTCAACACCATTCTTCAGTGCCTCGCGGGCATCTTTATTGAATTTAATTTCTTTTGCCATAACTATATTTATTTCTGAGTATTCTGATTTTTTATTACTTTACTATCGCAAGTACGTCAGACTGACGCATGATGAGATACTTCTCTCCGTCATATTCCAGTTCTGTGCCAGAATACTTTCCATAGAGCACTGTGTCACCAGCCTTCAGTATCATTTCCTCGTCCTTTGTGCCGTTGCCTGCAGCAACTACTTCACCCTTAAGTGGTTTTTCCTTTGCAGTATCAGGAATAATGATGCCGCCAATCTTCTCTTCTGCCGCAGCTGGCTTAATCAGCACGCGGTCTGCTAATGGTTGAATGTTCATTGTCTTTAAATTTTTAAATTAATTATTATTACTTTTTCTGTTTTTTTCATTATTCTGCAAACTATTATGCAAATACCGTGCCAAAAAAAATCTCCCGATAAGATTTATATCGGGAGAATTCTTTTTATTAAACTTAATCTTTACGATTTTACACGAAAGGGTTCTCTGTTGGGTAGTAGTTACCCTTAGGGAAGTTGTAGTCAATCTCGTCAACAGGGATGCCCATGTACTTGAGTACCTCCCAGAGATACTTACCCGTATGGCCGAACATAACGGCGCAGTGGTGTGGGTAGTGCTTCTCGATGAGGACGTGACGATAGAAGCGGCTCATGTTCTTGATACCAAAGATACCGATAGAACCGAATGAGCGTGTTGCTACAGGAATAACCTCGCCCTGTGCGATGTAAGCACGTAGCTTGGTATCAGCTGTTGACTGCAGACGATATACTGTAGCCAAACCTGGCTGGATGTCACCCTCGAGGGTACCGTTGGTAACCTCAACAGGCAGAGCGCGAGCCATAATGCGCTGGAAGCACATCTGGCAGTTGCAAACCTTAGAAGAAGCAGTGTTACCACAGTGGAAACCCATGAAGATTTCCTTGTCGGTATATGTATCGCAAGCGAACTTCTTGCCCTTGATGCTCTCCTCGTACATATCCTGAGGAACAGTATTGTTGATGTCGAGCAGGGTAACAGCATCCTGTGTGATGCAAGTGCCGATATACTCTGACAGTGCACCATAGATATCAACTTCACAAGCTACTGGTATGCCGCGAGCAGTCAGACGGCTGTTGACATAACATGGTACGAAGCCGAACATTGTCTGGAATGCTGGCCAGCACTTGTTTGCCATAGCAACGAACTGACGTGAGCCATTATGAGCCTCAATCCAGTCGAGAAGTGTCAACTCATACTGTGCGAGCTTTGGCAGCACCTGAGGAATCTTATTTCCTGTGCCAAGCTCAGCAGCCATATCCTTCACTACGTCATCGATGCGTGGGTCGCCCTGATGCTTCTGGAATGCCTCGAGCAGGTCGAGCTCTGAGTTTTCTTCAATCTCAACATCGAGATCATAGAGGGCACGGATAGGAGCATTACAAGCCAGGAAGTTGTTTGGACGAGGACCGAAGCTGATAATCTTCAGGTTCTGCAGACCCACAATAGCGCGAGCGATAGGCAGGAACTCATGAATCATCTCAGCACACTGTGCAGCGTCGCCAACAGGCTCTTCTGGGATGTAAGCGCGGGTCTTGCGCAAAGACAGTGCCTGGCTGGCATTCAGCATACCGCAGTATGCGTCACCACGACCGTCGATAAGGTCGTTCTGAGTCTCCTCAGCAGCAGCACAGAACATTGTAGGACCCTGGAACCAGTCAGCAATCATGGTCTCAGAGATTTCAGGACCGAAGTTGCCAAGATATACGCACAGTGCGTTACATCCAGCCTTCTTCACGTCCTCGAAAGCCTGCTGAGCATGGATTTCACTCTCAACGATGCAGATAGGGCACTCGTAGATGCTGTCCTTGCCGTACTTCTTTTCATACGCAGCGATAACGGCCTTGCGGCGGTTAACAGCCAATGACTCTGGGAAACAGTCGCGTGATACAGCGACGATTCCGATTTTAATTACAGGTAGATTGTTCATATATGTTTTGTTTAAAAAAAAAAACGGATATCAGGGGCAAAGGTAAGAATAATAATTGAAAATTGTGGAATGATAATTCTTAAAAATAATTAAACGGGGGTATGTTTTTCAGTTTCTCTCAATATTAATTAGTATCTTTGCATCCAAAAATGATGCGAAACTCTTCACGCTCGGCAATCGAAAAACATTTTTCACTGCTCTCGCTTAATCAGAGCTTTGCAGCCAAATTATTAACCAAAACAGATGAAAACAGACATTGAAATAGCCCACGAAACCAAGCTGCAGCCTATTCAGGAGGTTGCAAAAAGGGCTGGCATTGCCGAAGAAGTACTTGAGCCTTATGGCAAGTACATAGCAAAGATACCATATACTTGCATTGACGACAAAAAGGTTGCAGAGAGCAATCTTATTCTTGTCACTGCTATTACTCCTACCAAAGCGGGCATCGGTAAGACGACTGTCAGTATTGGATTGTCACTTGGTCTTAACGCAATAGGCAAGAAGGCTGTCATAGCACTTCGCGAACCTTCTCTGGGCCCATGTTTCGGTATGAAGGGTGGTGCTGCTGGTGGTGGCTATGCACAGGTACTGCCAATGGAGAGGATTAACCTGCACTTTACAGGTGACTTCCACGCTATCACTTCCGCACACAACATGATATCTGCACTGCTGGACAACTATATCTACCAGCATCAGGCAGACGGCTTCAGCCTTAGAACAGTGTTGTGGAAGAGGGTGATGGATGTCAATGACCGCAACCTGAGAAATATCGTTACAGGACTTGGTAGCAGAACCGATGGCATCACTATGGAGAGTGGCTTTGACATTACTCCTGCATCAGAAATAATGGCAATACTTTGTCTGGCAAAGGATATTGAAGACCTCTATAGGCGCATTGATAATATGCTGCTTGGCATAAAGCACGACGGCACAGCCTTCACTATGAAGGAACTTGGTGTTACAGGCAGTATTGTTGCTCTGCTGATGGATGCCCTGAATCCTAATCTCGTACAGACAACAGAGAATACTCCTGCCTTCGTACATGGTGGTCCGTTTGCGAACATCGCTCACGGCTGTAATACTGTTATCGCTACACGAACAGCAATGACTTATGGCGAATATGTTATTACAGAGGCGGGCTTCGGTGCTGACCTCGGAGCAGAGAAGTTTTTTGACATAAAATGCCGTATGGCAGGACTGCAGCCAAAGCTTACTGTTGTGGTTGCTACGACACAGGCACTTAAACTTCACGGCGGAATTAACGTCAATGATATAAAGGAGCCCAACAAGGAAGGTCTGCAAAAAGGCTTCGAGAACCTTGACAAGCATGTGCGCAATATACAGTCATTCGGACAGACTGTTGTGGTTTGCTTCAACCGCTATGCCTTCGATACTGAGGAGGAGCTGCAGATGATTCGCCAGCACTGTGAGGAGTTAGGTGTTGCCTTTGCAGAGAACAATGCCTTCGCCGAGGGCGGCAAGGGTGCCGAGAACCTCGCCAGGGTAGTGGTGGACCAGATAGAGAACAATCCGTCAAAGCCTCTGAAATATCAGTATGAAGAGGAGGACGATGTGAAGACAAAGGTTGAGAAGATTGCTACGCAGATATATGGTGCTATGAAGGTAACATACCTGCCGCTGGCTTTCAAGAAACTGAAGATGATAGAGTCCCTGGGATATTCAAATCTGGCAGTATGTATTGCAAAGACGCAGTATTCCTTCTCTGATGACCCGAAGAAACTGGGTGTGCCAAAGGATTTCGTCTTCACTATTCGCGACTTCGTTGTCAGCGCTGGTGCAGGAATGATAGTCGCAATAGCAGGCAACATAATGAGAATGCCAGGATTGCCGGAATCTCCACAAGCGGAACGCATAAACGTAGTGGATGGAGAGATAGTAGGGCTGAGTTAGTTTATAGTTTATAGATAATAGATAATAGTTAATAGTGAAAGCCCTTGGGGCTGTTAATAAAATAGATAATAGATAATTACTTTAATATTTTTAAATTATGAAAAAAGTATTATTTGTAGCTGCTTTAGCAGGAACAATGCTCCTGAGCAGCTGTGTAAGTAAGAAGGCTCTGGAGAATTGCCAGAAGGACAACAAGGAATTGAATACTCAGTATCAGAATGCCCGCGAATCATTGGCGTCTGCAAACACTCGCATCAGTTCTTTGCTTGATCAGCTGAATGAGTGCAAGACCAACAATGAGGCTTTGCAGGCAAGTCTGTCACAGTCGCTGACAAATACAAGCGCCAACAGCGTTAACATCGCAAAGCTGGTTGACCAGATTAACGAATCAAACAAGTACATCCGCCACTTGGTAGAGGTGAAGTCAAAGAGTGACTCCCTGAACATCGTTCTTACCAACAACCTCACACGTTCTCTGTCAAAGGAAGACCTGAAGGATGTTGACATTCAGGTGCTGAAGGGCGTTGTTTACATCTCTCTCTCTGACAATATGCTTTACAAGAGCGGTTCTTATCAGATTAGCGAGGCTGCTGGTTCTACATTGTCAAAGATTGCCAAGATTATCATGGATTACAAGGATTATGACGTGCTGGTTGAGGGTAACACCGATAATGTACCTATCTCACAGCCAAACATCCGTAACAACTGGGATTTGTCTTGTCTGCGTGCATCGAGCGTAGTACAGGCACTGCAGAACGACTATGGCGTAGATCCAAAGCGTCTGACAGCAGGCGGTCGTGGTGAGTACAATCCAGTTGCTGACAACGATACAGATAAGGGTAAGTCAACAAACCGCAGAACACAGATTATCATAACTCCAAAACTTGACCAGTTCATGGAACTGATAGGTCAGGCTCCAAAAGAGTAAACAACAAGGTAAGCAACAAAATAAATCCCTGAAGTCTTCTGAACTTCAGGGATTATTTTTTATTCTTCACTCTTCACTCTTCACTCTTAATTCTTAACTCTTAACTCTTAATTCTTAACACTTAACTCTTAACTTAATACAGCAGCAGCAGTCCTGCGAATGCTGCATGTGCCAGCATTGCGATGGGGTGGACCCTGACAAATTTTACTCCTATGAATGTTGCAAGGAAGATGAAGATGCTGATGTAGAAAGTCCATCTGTTGTCTATCGGATTGCCGAAGTTGTCTTCTGTGCAAAGCATCAGGGCAGCAGCGGCGAGCAGTCCTACGACAGCAGGACGAATACCTGCAAAGACCATCTTCACATAATGGTTCTCCATATATTTCAGGAATAGCATGCTGATGAGCGTCATAAGGATGAAACTTGGCAGCACCAGGGCAAAGGTGGAGATAACGCTTCCCAGGATGCTCAGCATATAGTCACCCGTTGCGTTCATGACAGCAGTATAGCCGCAATAGGTAGCGCTGTTGATGCCGATAGGGCCTGGCGTCATCTGGGATATTGCCACGATATTGGTGAATTCGGCAGACGAAATCCAATGATGGTTGATGACCACCTCATGTTGTATGAGGGACAGCATGCCGTATCCTCCACCAAATCCGAAGAGGCCTATCAGAAAGAATGTATAGAAAAGTGTAAGGAAAAGCACGACGTCAATTAAAAGTTAAGAGTTAAGAGTTAAGAGTTAATTATCAATTGTCAATTATCCGCTCGGCACTTGTGACGCTTTTCTTGCGCTCCGTAGGTGCTCAGGCGAGCAAGCTCGGAGTCCAAAGGCGTCAGCCGACTAAAAGAATTATCAATTATCAATTATCAATTGTCAATTATCAAAACCTCGGTTTTACTGTTGATTCATCAGATATGAATACTCCATAGATAAAGCCCAAGACACCTGCTGCGAGCAGTACATAGATAGGATTTACTCCAAGGGCCCATATTGCTAATGCGCATACTATTGGTATCCATGCATTGAGGAATGATATCTTAGCCTGTTTCGCCATTGTGAAGCATGGGGATGCTATGAGAGCCACCACAGCAGGTCTGATGCCGTTGAATGCTGCTGCCACCCAAGGGATGTCCAGAAACTGCGTCAGACACATAGCGATAAGCAGTATGATGAGTAATGAGGGCAGCACTGTTCCAAATGTAGCCATCAGGGCACCAGGGAATCCACCAACCTTTCTGCCTACGAAGATGGAGAGATTTATGGCAAACACTCCTGGACAGGCCTGTGCCACAGCAACAAGGTCAATGAACATCTCTTTGTCCAGCCAGCGATGCTTCTCCACCACATCAGCCTCGATGATGGGTATCATGGCATATCCACCACCGATGGTGAACATGCCGATACGGAAAAATGTTTTAAAAAGGTCTTTATACATTTATTTGTGTGCTTCAATCCAAAGGCGTGCGTTGACGAAAGCCTGATGCCAAGGAGTTACCTCGTCAGTAAGGCGTCTGTCTTCTGGATAGTATCCACACTGCCAAGGATGCTGTGTGCGCTCTGGGTGAGGCATGATGGCAAGATGACGACCATCAGCACTTGCTATGGCTGCAACATCGTAGTCAGAGCCGTTAGGATTAGCAGGATATTCGTGATGGTTGTACTTTGCAACAATGTTATACTTGTCCTCAGACATTGGCAGACGGAACTTTCCTTCTCCGTGAGCTACCCAGCAGCCAACTTCTTCGCCTGACAGGCTTCCAAACATCACAGAGTCGTTCTGTGGTATGCGCAGTGTTACGAAGGTGCTCTCGAACTTGTGAGAGTCGTTATGCAGCATCTGTGCATAGTCGCGGGCATTTGTCGATGCTGTTGTGTTATTGAGCAGTCCCAGCTCTACCATCAGCTGACATCCGTTACAAACGCCAAGAGAGAGGGTGTCCTTACGTGAGTAGAACTTATCGAGGGCCTCCTTTGCCTTAGGGTTGAAGAGGAAGGCACCAGCCCATCCCTTTGCAGAACCCAGCACGTCGGAGTTAGAGAAACCGCCGCAGAAGGCTATCATATTAACCTCTTCCAATGTCTCACGACCTGTTACGAGGTCAGTCATCGTAACATCCTTCACGTCAAAGCCAGCCTGATAGAACGACCAAGCCATCTCACGCTCAGAGTTGGTACCCTTCTCACGGATGATGGCAGCAACAGGACGCTTGCCTTCTGGACGTGGAGTTGCCTTGAGGCTGTCGCCCTTCAGAGTCCATGTCACAGGATTCTTCTTGTAGTTCTCGAAGCGCTCGGCAGCCTTGCCGTTGAAGCTCTGCTTTCTGTCGAGGAGGTAAGAGGTAGAATACCATACATCGCGCAGCTCGTCGATGTCGAAGTCGAATACCAGTTCGCGAGAAGCTATCTGTGCATTTGGTACAGAAGCGTTAGAGACTGTCTTGGTAACAGTAATCTTGCGCTCTGCACAAGGAGTACCAATCTTGCAGTAACCAACACCGGCATCCTCCAGAATCTTCTTCACGCGGGCAGCATCGCTGTTGCGAACCTGTATTACGACACCAGGGTTCTCAGCAAAGAGCACCTTCACGATGTCGCCTTCCTGTATCTTGTCGAAGTTGATGTTAAGACCACCCTTGGTGTTTGCAAAACACATCTCAAGGAGACAGGTGATGATACCACCTGCAGAGATATCGTGTCCGGCAAGTACCAGGCCTTCGCCAATCATCTGCTGTATTGCCATGAAGGCATCAGCGAAGTATTCCGGATTCTGTACTGTAGGAACATCGCTGCCAACCTTTCCCTGACTCTGTGCAAAGGCAGAGCCGCCCAGCTGCAGATTGTCGAATGAGAAGTCGATATAGTAGAGTCGGCTGTCCTTCACATCCTTTATTACAGGAGAGACAGTCTTGTTTATCTCGTCCACCTCACCACCGGCAGAAACAATCACAGTACCTGGAGAAACAATCTTCTTTCCGTCAGGATATTTCTGTGTCATAGAGAGTGAGTCCTTACCAGTCGGTACATTGATATGCAGGTCGCAGCAGAAGTCAGACAACGCCTTTACTGCGCTGTACAGACGTGCATCCTCACCCTCCTGTGCTCTGCAAGGCCACATCCAGTTGGCACTCAGCGAGATGCTGTCCATACCCTCTGCCAGATGAGCCCATACAAGGTTTGTGAGCGATTCTGCTACAGAGAGGACAGAGCCTGCCTCTGGGTTAGCGAGGGCAGCCTGTGGAGCATGTCCGAGAGAAGTGGCAATACCCTTGGTGCCTGTATAGTCGAGGGCTACAACTCCGCAGTCAGAGAGAGGCAGCTGCAGCTCACCCTGACACTGCTGACGTGCTATGCGGCCAGTCACAGAACGGTCCACCTTGTTGGTGAGCCAGTCCTTACAAGCCACAGCCTCCAGCTGCAGCACCTGCTTCAGGTATTCTGTCAGTTTTGTATTGAGTGTTGTCTGCTCACCGAGGGCAGAAGCATCATATGTCACTACATCATATTTGCGTTCAACGGTCTTGTCCTCCATGATAGTCTTTGGAGAAGAGCCGAACATCTGGTCAACAGACAGGTCGAAAGGTCTTACGCCGTCAGCCTGTTCGAAGGCAAAGCGATGGTCGCCAGTTGTCTCACCGACGGTGTACATCGGAGCACGCTCGCGGTCAGCAATCTTCTGCACATGTTCTATGGCAGCTTCGTCGATGAGCAGTCCCATACGCTCCTGTGACTCGTTGGCGATAATCTCCTTTGCGCTCAGCGTCTTGTCGCCGATAGGCAGCTTGTCCATGTGGATGAGTCCGCCGCAGTCTTCTACCAACTCCGACAGACAGTTTACGTGGCCAGCACTGCCGTGGTCGTGGATAGAGACGATAGGATTCTGCTCCTCTTCACCAAGAGCGCGGATGACGTTGTATGTACGCTTCTGCATCTCTGGGTTGGCACGCTGTACGGCATTCAGCTCGATGCCAGAAGAATAGCGTCCCGTCTCAACAGAAGATACAGAGCCGCCGCCAAGACCGATGCGATAGTTCTCACCGCCCATTACGACAACCTTGTTGCCAGGCTGTGGTGTGCCCTTGATGCAGTCGCGCTTGATGCCGTAGCCGACACCTCCTGCAAGCATTATCACCTTGTCATAGGCATACTCCTCATCATTCTCCTTATGCTCGAATGTCAGCACCGAACCGCAGATCAGCGGCTGGCCGAATTTGTTACCGAAGTCAGAAGCACCGTTTGATGCCTTTATGAGAATCTGCTCAGGAGTCTGATAGAGCCACTTGCGCTCAGGCATATTCTGCTCCCATGCATTGTTGGTACCCTTCTTGCGAGGATATGATGTCATATAGACAGCAGTTCCAGCGATAGGCCATGAGCCGACGCCACCACCCATACGGTCGCGAATCTCACCGCCAGTACCTGTTGCTGCACCGTTGAAAGGCTCTACGGTAGTAGGGAAGTTGTGTGTCTCTGCCTTCAGGGAGATGACACTCTCCACCTTCTTGATGTTATAGAAGTCAGGAGCAGCGTGGTCAGCAGGAGAGAACTGCTCTATTTCAGGACCCTGGCTGAAGGCCACATTGTCCTTGTATGCAGACAGTATTTTGTTAGGATTCTCTTGTGTTGTCTTCTTAATCATCTGGAACAGAGACGACTCCATTTCCTTGCCGTCGATGATGAAGGTACCGCCAAAAATTTTATGGCGGCAGTGCTCAGAGTTTATCTGTGCGAAGCCGAAGAGCTCAGAGTCAGTCAACGGACGTCCCAGCTGCTTTGCCACGTCATAGAGGTATGCTATTTCCTCCTTTGACAGAGCAAGACCCTCTTTGTCGTTATGCTCCTCAATGTTCTCGATGTACTTTATATCCTCCGGCTTGATGTCGATGGTGAAGATGTTCTGGTCAAGACCATCATACATGCGCTGCAACATCTCGTCATGCTCGGCATCCATAGAGTCAACGGGAAAATATTCCTCTATGCGTGAAATGCCCTTGAGCGACATGTTTTGTGTTATCTCGACAGCATTTGTTGACCAAGGGGTAATCATCTCGCGTCGCGGACCGACGAAGAATCCCTTTACTGTCTCACCCTCCACGAGGGTAGCATTATCATACAGCCAGCACAGTTTTTCTACCTCCAGAGCAGATGGCTTGTGGTCTATCTCTGTGGCAATTAAGTTTTCAGATGGAGTCTTGAAAAAGAGAATCATATTTTTATATAGAATATTGAATATTGAACATTGAACATTGAAAGCCTTAGATCTTAGACCTTAGACCGTTAATCAGCTGCAAAGTTACTATTAAGTGAGCAAAATACCAAAAAAAAGAAAACTTTTTTGTTTTTTTTATAAAATAGTTTTCGTTTTCGTT
>JAFVGI010000034.1 GCA_017475005.1 Prevotella sp.
TCCTTGATTCCGACACGCGTCATAATCCACTCATCGTTAGTGCCGACCATGCGCGACAACTCGTCGTTTGTAAGGATGTAGTCAGGCACATATCCACCGACGCCGGTGATGATCGCGTTAATCTTACCCATTATGCCTAATTATTCTGCAACTTCCTCGTCCTTCTTGATAGCAACCTTACCACGATAGTATCCACAAGTGGGACATACTGTGTGATAAACATAATATGCGCCACAATTTGGGCATACTGCCAGTGTAGGAGCTACTGCCTTGTCGTGTGTACGACGCTTGAGTGTACGAGTCTTTGACTGTCTTCTTTTAGGATGTGCCATAATTCTATAACTATTTAATTGTTACATTTTTAATTTTTTCAATTTATCCCATCGGGGGTCTGTCTCATGGCTGGACTCCTCATCGCTGCTTCGGTCAGCTGACAACTCTTCCAGAGTTTTAGTCATGGCAATGTTGCACTTGCCAGGTGCATGCACATGCCTGATGGGTATGACCAATGCGACAAACTCATAGATGAGCCACGACATGTCGAGTATTCCTTCGTTCTCAGGCACTACGATGATCTCATCTTCCTCTGAGTATTCGCTTCCGAGCTTGACAACAAGACGATTCTCGGTTTCCACCGGCAGATCCATGTCATCGAGACATCGGTCACAAGGGATGATTACTGTGCCTGCTGTATGAAACAAGAGCTCGAAAAAGCCGGTAGCCCTGCGTATAGACACCGACACATGCAAAGAGCCCTTCTTCACTTCAGCATCGTCCAAAGCTTCAAAGTAGGTATCATCCAGGTCAAATTCCAAGGAAGTCTCCTCTTCCTTCAGACTCTTCAGATCAATCTTTAAAAACTCCAAACTACACATAATCACGCTTTTACGGGCTGCAAAGTTACATATTTTTTTTCAATTAAGGAGCGCTTATTTGTTTTTTTTATATTTTTACTGCAAAATCAGTAACCCTTAATGGGTTATATTACACATTAGAGGGTACAATTGTGCAGTTTTTTCACCTTTTAACAGGTTCAACGTTCATCGTGGCATCTCTATCCTGAACGTTGTGCCCTTTCCTACTTCTGATGATTTTACAAATATACGTCCTTTGTGATAATCTTCTACGATACGCCTAGCTAACGAGAGTCCCAAACCCCAGCCACGCTGCTTTGTCGTAAATCCTGGCGTAAAGACATTCTTGATGTCTCTTTTGCGAATACCTTTTCCATTATCTGTCACCTCAATAATAACGCGATTGGATTCGGCCTTCAGGGTGAGCAACAATCTGCCCTTACCTTCCATCGCATCAACAGCATTTTTACAGAGATTCTCTATCACCCACTCAAAAAGTGAAGAATTCATCCTGACAATCACATCTTCTGCAGGAAAATCGCGTATCATCTCCACCTTTTTCGACGTACGACGATCCATATAGTCAATCACATGCTCAAGTACCTCATTCATAGAACCCTCTTTAGGCTCAGGCAAGGAGCCTATCTTCGAGAATCGTTCAGCAATACGCTCCAAACGCTTTACATCTTTATCCATCTCAGGAATTAGATCATCTTCAGGATGATTCTCTTTAAGAATTTCCACCCACGCCATCAGACTAGATATCGGGGTACCAAGCTGGTGAGCTGTTTCT
This sequence comes from Prevotella sp., assembly GCA_017475005.1. GTDB lineage: Bacteria > Bacteroidota > Bacteroidia > Bacteroidales > Bacteroidaceae > Prevotella. Next base: position 1,648 of record JAFVGI010000034.1, read on the forward strand.
TTAGACAATCCCACCCAAACTTTATTCTGCTCAGCCTTCTTAGACGAAAGCAGGGCAAATATAGCAACAACCACAAAAATCATGACAATCCCAAGTTGCCAATAAGGATAGGAAGAAAGACGTTTCAGCAGTATCGATTCATCAAAACATACCAATTGATAATCCCTAACCTTGGCAGAATCACCCATATAAATCTTTATATATCTGCCATCTTGGTATAGTTTACGACCATATTTCACAAGATAAGCAAGGGAATCAACCCTTGTTTTAGCATTCAACTCAATATTGCGATAGTCAGTTACCTTACCCTCAGCATTCATAACAACAACAGGAATTGTGTTATTACTCTGCATCACGTTCAGCACCAGCGAAAGATCAGTTGTCTCATCAGCATGACTCAGTACGCGTAAAGCTTCTGCCCATGTTTCCATCTTGTTACGCTCTTCATTTGAAAGATCCTTTACAAGATAATGAGACACCAGCAAGGAAGTTACAGCTATAATAATTGCCATAACTACAAGCATTATCTTCACCTGTCGTATTCTGTCAGTCCACTGCATACACTTATATAAACGAAAAAGCCCCGAGAATATTGTATCCTCGAGGCTTTTCTTTTGAAAAAGTGGCGGCTTCCTACTCTCCCGCATTGCATTGCAGTACCATCGGCGCAGGCGGGCTTAACTTCTCTGTTCGGAATGGGAAGAGGTGGGACCCCGCTGCAATAACCACCTGATAATTCTTTCATTGAACACTGACCATTGAACATTGAACATTAAACATCCAACAGCAACGTCAACGTATGGGTGACTATCTCCACACAAGAACTGTCCGTAAAGGCCCCGTCCAAGGAAACCCATTACATCTGATAATACCAGCGCGGCGAAAGGATTCGGGCAATTAGTAGTGCTCGGCTTTGACGTCGCCGTCTTTACACCTGCACCCTATCAACGTCATCGTCTGTGACGACCCTCAATGGAGTCCTAATCTTGCGGCTGGCTTCGCACTTAGATGCTTTCAGCGCTTATCCAATCCAGACGCGGATACCCGGCGGTGCACCTGGCGGTACAACCGGCAAACCGGAGGTCTGTCCAA
>JAFVGI010000035.1 GCA_017475005.1 Prevotella sp.
GACACCTCGCACATCGGCATAGCAGAGTGGGGGAGCGACGGATTTCTCCACCTCCTCAATGCCTCGAAGATTTTCAAGAAGGTAGTCCTCGACAGCCGCCCCATCCATAAATACATGGCAACCCAACGGCTCCAGCAAGGCGTATGGGTGATAAGACCAAACCTATAAACTAAAAAAAAGGAGGCGATTGCCTCCTTTTTTGTTTAATTCTCCGTGCCACCGGCATTGGGATCCGGATCCGGCGTTGTACCGCCACCACCCGTGCCAGGGTTTTCGTTTTGGTTTTGGTTTTCGTTCCCAGAACCACCCTGGTTTTCGTTTTCGTTTTCGTTCCCAGAACCGTTTTCGTTTTGGTTGGTTCCTGCGCCGGTGTCGGCTGATGACGGCTTGCCGAGAATGGTCTTCTTGTAGTAGTTTATGTCCTCGTTCAGGCCGCGTATTAGCGTGAGATAGCGTGTCTCGTTATTGTCCATGAGGGCAGCAGCCGCGAGCATCCTTATCATCCACTCATACTCCACATCGGTAGCTGTGCGGGCATTCTTCAGGGCCGATGTCTCCTGCAGTGCGCGCTCGTCGTTGCGGTCGCCTGCAAGCTGACGGCACTCCGTGTTTATCGTATCCAGTTGCTGCAAGGCTTCCGTCAGTCCCAGTGTGGCAGCAGCAGCTGTGAGTTCTGCCGATGCAAACTGTTCCTGCAGCCACTGCGAAATCTTCAGGCCCTCGGTCTCAAGGTTCTCGCGGGTGTCTATTTCATACTTCTTCTCCACCTTGAGCATCTTCTGTGCAGCAGTCTGACGGGCGGTGTCGATGGAGTTCTCTGCATACATGCTCAGCATATTGTGGATGTTGCGGAATAGCGGGTCGCGCTCGTTTTGGTCCTTGTTGAAAAGTACCTCCGTCAGGTCGCTGCCCCTCTGCAGACGATACACATCGTCTTCGTGGTTCTTGGTAGAAAGGAATGCCGTCAGCTGTGCTACTACCTTAGCAGGAAATTGGTCTTCGGTGGCACCCTCTGGGCGGTTGAACTTCACCATGCGGTCACATGCACGTTCCATGAACGCCAGATGAAGCGCGATTGTCAGTTCCGACAGTCTCGTCATCTTCTCCGGTAACAAAATGTCTTTAATCATAGTTGAAATAAATAATAATTAGTTGAATATAAAGTCTTTCAACGCCGTAATGGCCAACATGACCCTCGTGACGACGTTTTACAGTTAAGTAATGTGAATTTCGACCCTCGATTTTTCGTTTACAGTTAAGTAATGTGAAATTCGAGCCTCGATTTTGCCGCTACATTTAAGTAATGTTAAATCTAACCCTCTTTTTCGCCATTACGCGCCTGTTTGGTCAAAACCCGAGGGTCGGGACGGCCTTTACAGCCCTGCGACAGGTCGTTCCGACCCTGGGAGGAGAGATTATTGTCATATTGAAATAGAGGAGCGCTATTTACTCTTCTTGTACAGTCCAACCACTTGGAACGCCTCCTTTTCCGAAATTTGTGGTAGTTCCTGGGCTATTTCCAATTGGCCATGAAACGTTTTCTGCTTTGACAAATGTTCCTGTTGATGCTACCCCCCAAAGCCATGATGAAATATAGCTTCTATTATTTTCACTTATATTCGTTGCCAGACATTTTACGTAGTTTAGACTGGTACAACCATAGAACATATAAGAATAGCAATAGTATACCAACGTCGTCGCGGGCAATTCCGGCGCAGTAGTCAGGGCAGTACAACCATAGAACATAGAGCGATAACAATATTTAGCCAACGTTGTGGCAGGCAATTCCGGTGCAGTAGTCAGGGCAGTACAATCATGGAACATACGCCAATAACACCCTTCAGCCAACGTTGTGGCAGGCAATTCCGGCGCAGTAGTCAGGGCAGTACAACCTTGGAACATATAATAATAACAATATGAAGCCAACGTTGTGGCAGGCAATTCCGGTGCAGAAGTAAGGGCTGTACAATCTTGGAACATAGATAAATAACAATATGAAGCCAACGTTGTGGCAGGCAATTCCGGCGCAGAGGTCAGGGCAGTACAACCTTGGAACATACTTTCATAACAAGATGTAGCCAACGTTGTGGCAGGTAATTCCGGCGCAGAGGTCAGGGCAGTACAACCTTGGAACATACTTTCATAACAAGATGTAGCCAACGTTGTGGCAGGTAACAACAGCTTCTTAGAAGGATGGTTCTTTATTCGTTTGTTTTGATAGAAAAGACGAGCAAATGTATATGGCTCTGTCAGCGATGTTGTGGTAGAGTAGTTTTTACTGTTTATCAAACTCATGATATTACCATAAACATAGCAATCCTCAGAACAAAGTATTTTGCTTTGTATGTCATCATCAGTGTTACCATTTGCATAGGTTTTGTTATCGCCGAAGAAAGAGACCTTCTGTCCAGCCGTAACATAAATGGTCTTACTTGTATTTGGTGCTATAGTTTGCGGAGCATAGCCGCCAACCCTGTATGTTACGTCGCCTGCTGCTTTGTTCTGGAAAGTAATTGAACCACCTGCTATTGGTTCCAAAGTCAGAGGTGTAGAATTAATGTCAGGATAAACAGGCTCTACGCCTTCACCACCAGGATTTTGTACTTCCCATCCGCTTGGGATACCGCTTGCTCCGCTTGTCCATGAAGTCATGTCATCTGACATCACGAATACACCCGTGGAGGAAACCCCGTTAAGCCATTGGTATGTACACAATGAAGCCGAATTATCTGTAGCATAACACATTACGAAATCAAGATTTGTACATCCATTAAACATCATAAAATAGCAACCTTTTGCAAGGGTTTCTGCAACCAATTCTGGTGAAGAAGTAAGACTTGTACAACCTGAAAACATTGCAAAATAGCACTCCTCAGTTAAATCCATTGCTGGTAAGGATGGGGCTTTAGTGAGTCCGCTACAATTAAAAAACAATCCACTGTAACATCCTTTGGTTAAAGTCGTAGCTGGCAATAATAGTCGACGTGATGGATGATTTTTTAAATTAACTGAGTTTTCAAATAAACCATGGAAAGTATAATCACCTGACAAAACCTTAGCAGATTCATATCCAGTGCTTTTAATCAAACTCATCATATTGCCATAAGCATAGAATTCAGCAGTACTACTTATGTTACTATACAGATTATTAACCTCATCATTATATGTTGCATTATCACCGAACAATGCTACCTTCTGTCCTGCAGAAACGGGAATATGTCCGTCCGTACCAGCTGCAATCGTCTGAATATTACCATTGTCTATTCTGTAAGATACTGGTCCTGCTGCTCTGTTCTTAAATGTTATGGTTCCATTACTAATTGCTTCAAGAGTTAGAGGATTTCCAAGTTGTTGACCATCCTGATCACCACCGTTTTGATCTTCTGTTCCTGAAGTTGATGGTGGAGTCTCTGGAGGCGAGCCGCCATCATCATCACCACCGCCGCAAGATGTCAGTGTCATACACAACGCTGCCACAATAAACAAAGGCAGTAAGGTCAGAAAAGTTTTCTTTTTCATAATTACTATATTTTTTAGATGTATTTTGTTGGAATGCTGAAGCGTTGACCGTTAATCTCCACGAAAAATTCAAAAGTGGTGTAATTAGCTATCTCATTCAATATGTCGGTATAATCTTTCAATGCCTCTCTTTCTTCTGAAGTCAAAGATTGTCCTGAGTTTTGTTTTGCCTTGATAGAATCATATATTTTGAGGAAAATAGAAGTATTAGCATTTAAACTTAGCAAATTATCAACATGGAGATTGTTATTATCATTGAAAGAATATTCTTCATATCCATTTCCATACCTCGCACCTGGCACATTTGTATCTACAACTACGACGTATTTTATCGTTTTATTAGGATATTTTTGGCCAAGGTTTGAGGTGATGTCTAATTGTCGATGGAAATTGTCTGTTTTCTTGATATTGGCAAGCACGCCACTCTTTACAGCTGCCTCATAGCCTGAGGCATCAAGTGCTTCAGCCAATTCTGTACGCAATGTTGACATCATGTTTTGGTCATCTGATGTGAGATCAATTCCTGAATAAATGTTTCCTCCAGAATCAAGATATGATTCATTAAATGTCAACGTTTGCGAACCACCATTATTAAGGTAATTAATTATAACACTGTTACCCTGAACATAATAATTAAAGAACATCTTTCCTTCTTTGCGAGATGTTCCGAAATATGAATCGACTTCTTTTGTTCTATAGACATTTACACCATGTTGCCCGTCAAGGAAATAAAAGTAATCCCTGCTTGTCTCTACCGCAGCACCATAAGAATATTCATTATAGTCACTGGAAGAAGTATGCCATCTTTTTGCCATTAGTTTTCTCACGATTTCATTATTTGCAGGATCGTCACCACCACCGCCGTCACCATCACCACCGCCGCAGGCAGTAAACATTGTCATTCCGAAAAACAAGCCAAGCAAAAGACTTAGGTAATAAAAATTCTTTTTCATTGTTTGTTAATATTTAATTGTTAAACTTAAGGTTAGATAAATTATTGTTTGGTATTTATTAGGCACGCAAAAACCCCGCGCACGCTCCGCCGGTATCACTCCCTCCCCTTGGTGAGGGTCGGGGTGGGGTCGACGGAACATGCGCGGGGCATGTTCTTGTATTTTTTCTTTTAGAGGGTTATAGGTAGGTAGGTAGGTAGTACAAAAATATTTGACATAGCCAAATTATTTCTGTTAATTCTTGTTATATTTCCACACCTATTTTGCATACCTGTTTGGGTTAGAATTAAGATTCACGCTGCAAAAGTAAGAATAAATTTTTAACCACGCAAAAAAAACTACAAAAAGAAAGCGTTTTTTCTTAATTGACATTCGTCGATACTGCTAACGCACAGCATTCTTCACTCTTCACTTTTCACTTTTCTCATCAGAACGGCATGCCAACGGCGAAGTGGAGGGCGTAGTCGCGGCTGAAGCGGGGATAGATAAGGGGATAGTGTTCCTTGTTGGTTTCATAGCTCGGATTGACGGCCTTCATGCCGAGGTCGAGACGAAGTACGAAATAGCTGAAGTTCATCCTCAGTCCGACGCCGTAGGCTACTGCCATCTCCTTCCACAGGCTGCTGGCCTTGAACTTACCGCCCGGCTGGTCGGCATAGTCGCGGAGGGTCCACACATTGCCGGCATCGATGAAGAGGGCGCCCTGGAATTTCCAGAAGAGATTGCCACGCAGTTCGGCATTGAGGTCTATCTTCATGTCACCCGTCTGATTGATGAAGTCGATGCGGCCGTCTTTACGGGAATAGCATCCCGGACCGAGCGTGCGCACACTCCATCCGCGAACGCTGTTGGCACCGCCAGAGAAATAGCGTTTCTCGAAGGGCAGCATATTGCTGTTACCATAAGGCACAGCAACACCGACACGGGCATGGAGGGCAAGACTCAACGACGAGAGCGGACCGGACGGCTTGTCGGGATTCACGCGAAAATCCTCACTCAATGCTATGAGGCGCGTATAATCGATGTCGAACTTGGCATACTGCGCAAAGGCTATGCGGAAGGCCTTGTAGTCGCCATTGTCGTTCTTGGGGAATTTGAAGATGTTTGCCAAGCCATAAAGCAGATTGCCCGCCGTCTCGACATTCGCCTTGATGGAGTTGTATCTGTCGGTGTATGTGATGCCATAACCCATCTTCATGATGAAGAGGTCTTCGTAGTTATACCTCAGTATGGCATTACGGTTGGTATTGTTGTCGAGATAGTCACGCCTGAAGGTATCGGATATCCACGGCATTGAGACATAGTTGAGGTCAAGGAAGTCGTACTGATATGTCGTGTTGCCGGAAGCATTGCGCCACCTGTAGCGCCACGCGCCGGTGAAGACGCGGCGGTGGAACTCCGGACGGTTCTGGCGGTTGTAGCTCACCACCACGTCCGTCTTTGCATTATGCCTGCGCTGGTAGTCGGTAGAGAGCCAAGGGGCGATGATGGTGGGGAACGTCAGTTTTCCCTCTATGCCGAACTCAAAATAGTTATGGGTGTCATACCCCTCCAGACCGCGTATGGCCTCAAAGGCAGCACGGGTAGAGAGGCTGAACACCTCGCTGCCGTGGAAGATGTTACGGTTTTCGTAGGTCACGGACAGCGCTGCTCCGAAGTCGCCGGAGGTATTGGTGCCCTCGGGTTGCACCTGTATGGAATGGGGCTTGCGCTTGGTGAGGTTCACCTGAACATCGAGCGGTATGAGGGCCGAAGCACTGTCACTTAACAGCGAGTCGGCATTGGCAGGTTCCGTAAACGTGATGTTCGTGGAGCGTACCGCCTGCAGGCGTGCAAAACGGTTGTAGGTATCCTGCACCTTCTTGTCGCTATACAGCTCACCGGGTTGGAAGACGGTATTGGTATGCAAAGTGTTTTCGCGAAGGAAGTCGGCACCGTTGTACGTCACCTTGTTTATATAATAGCGCGGATGGAGATAGGAGCCCGACTGCGGATTAGGACGATAGAGACCGATATACAATGCCACGTCGGCAAGATGGTACTGACGTGAGGTATCTACATCGAATGTCAGCATCTGCTTATTGAAATTACGGTAACCGCGATTGGTGAGATAGGAAGTGAATTTCAACTGCTCTTCCTTAAGCTTGTCTGCCGAGAAGGCATTGCCTCGCGACAGGTCACCATTATAAAGTCCGCCGGCACGCAGAAGGGAATCGATGCAAGGATCTGCCACATCATACCACGTATTGCGCACCTTGTACTGAGAGTGAGGCGATATGACATAGGCCACCGTTGCCCTGCGGTCATGGATATACATCGCAGTATCGACAACGGCATTGAAGTAGCCCTTATTCTCCATCATCTGCTGAAGATTACGCATGCTCACCGCCACAAGGGCTGTATCGAGAATAGTGCGCTTGCGGGAGAACATACTGCCTTGCGGCTTCTGCTGTATGTAGTCGATATATTCGCTGACGTTGACGCTGTCATCTACGGAACGCACCACATTACGCTTCAGTATCAGCTCGTCATCCTTCAAACCCTTGAGGGGGGAACAGCCTATCGCCAGCAAGAAGATTGCTGACGGCAAGAGCAGGTATAATAGGCGTAAACTTCGCATTCGCTCGCAAAGATATAGAAAATTGTTTAGAGTTGGGAGTTTAGAGTTGAGAGATTTGTGTTAAAAAGCCGTATAAAAGAAATAATCGTACTTTTATTTTGTCGTTTCGTTTTTTTTAAATATCTTTGCAGGCGCTGTGTATAGAAATGAGATGTAAGAGGTAAGAAGTAAGAGGTGTCGCTGACGCGAGGACAAAGTACAAAGTACGATGTAGGAGGTAGGAAGTACGATGTGTCGCTGCGCGAGTAGTAAGTATAAAGTACGATGTACGAAGTAACTTCAACCTTCCAACTTTAAACATCAACCTCGGCAAAGCCGATACATCATACTTCAAACTTCATACTTCAAATCTCTAACTCGGCGCAAGCCGATACATCAAAATTCATAATTCAAAATTCTAAATTGAAGAAACTGTCTGTCATATTAAAGGTTCTGCTCGGGGTTATACTGACTCCAATAGTGCTGGTAGTGCTGTTGGCGATAGCTCTATACATACCGGCTGTGCAGAACTGGGCCGTTGACTATGGCAGCAAGATTGCCTCCGAAAAGACTGGCATGCAGATATCCATCGGCACCATCCACATAGTATGGCCTCTGGATTTGGAGGTGACGCAGTGTAAGGTGAGGACTGCCCAATGGCTGGAGCCCTGCGATACCCTACCCGACAGTCCGCAGTTTGACATCTACTTGGGACGTGCCACAGTAGGTTGGCAGCCGCTGGCCCTGCTGGACAACAATATCGACATCACCACTCTTGAGGCAGACAGCGCCGACATAAACCTTGACCTTAACTACGAAGCACCGGAGGACACGTCAAAGTCAGAACTGCCATATACCATAAACCTGCAGAAGGCGAACATCACGAATGTAAACCTGTGGATGATGATGAAGGGTGACAGCATTCCTGTTGTCGTGAGAGGCGTCATGGCGAAAGCAGAAGATGGTGTCTTCGACCTCGGAAAGCAACACTATAGCGTCGGCACTTTCAACGGCGGCGTAAAACGATTCAACGGCTACGGCGCAAAGGTGGACACTCTGTCGTTGAATGCCAGCGGCATCGACTTCGCGATGCAGGAGAATGAAGACCCTCGCGACACGATGGTCAACATGCAGTTGGGTATCAAAGGCATCGGTGCCGGCATCAGAGCAGCCACCTACGACACTTACCGGGTAGAGAATCTGAAAGCAACAATAGAAGACCTGTCCTTCGCCCTCGCAAACAGCAAACCGCTGTTCGCCGCAAACATAAAAGAATGCACGGAAACGGTGTTCTTGTGGGAGAAGTTCAAAGGTTCAAAGGGTTCAAGAGTTCAAGGTGTTGACGGGTTGACTTCAACGTTGTCTGCTAAGGTGGATATGGATACCACAAAGGTTGTTGTAGATGGTTCGTTGCAGACCTCTGCAAGCAGGATTTCCACACACCTGAATATGGACCTCAATGCTTTTGAACAAAACAGCACAGGACTCATCGACGCACGACTGGATGCCAGCATCGGACGCAGCGATGTGCTGAATATTGTTGAGGGACTGAAACTGACGGATGCAGCACCATTGCGACAGTATCTGCCTGCTATGCCAATAACTGTTTCGACAGAGGTGCATGGCAATATGCAAAATCTGCACATCCCGTTTGTCAAGGCAGACATCCCTACCCTCGCCTCGGTGGACATAAGACCTTTCGACTTGTCATATCCAATGAACTATGACAGCCCGATGTTCAGGGCGAAAGCGAAGGCAAAGGTAAAGACATACAGATATCTCAGAGCCCAGGGTGACATCGACGCCACCATCAGCGGTGCCAACATCGACTATATTGCCGACATAAGGACTGACGACGGCGGTAAGCTGAAAAGCAGCGGAACCTTCAACTACAAGACGATGGCATATAATGTTGATGCCGGCATGAGCAACTTCAGGATGAACAGCAGCGACCTGCGCAAGCTGGGAATGCCGAACCTGCAGCAGTATGGTCTTGGCGACCTGACACTATCAGGAAAGGTGCATGCCGACACTCGTGCCATAACGGCCACCCTCAACCCTCGCAGCAAGGCGCTGGAGGGAGAGATACTGCTCGATGCCCTGATGGACAATATGAAACCGACAGGCATAAAGGCGACATTATATACTGACATAAGAAACATAGACCTCTACGAGATGCACCTGGCAGAGGTGCCTCTGAAGATTGGATTCTGTGGACATTATAACTTTGAGGTACGCCAGAGCGGCATAAAACTGCCAAAGATTCCCGGGTTGCCACAAAACACGGATGTCTATGACGACATAAATCTAAACGGCATCATCAGCGACATCACCATAACAGACTCTGTGCAGACATTCCATCCTGACGACATAGCATTGGGACTGCTGACACGTCGAGACACGACAAGGGCAGACATACATTGTGGTGACTTCGAATCGCTCATCACTATGCGAGGCGGATACGAATGGCTCATGAGACAAGCCAACGAACTGTCGAGGGTATTGAACAAACAGATGGACAACTACACCTTCGACCAGGCAGAAATAAGGGATGCATTGCCAAAGCTGAACTTCTACCTCAGATGTGGCAAGGAGAATCCTATAGCACGCTTTGCAAAATACTACGACATAAACTTTGACAGGGTACTGGCAAGATTCCATGTTTCAAGAGAAAACGGCATCAATGGTGAACTGCGATTGCACAAACTGCTGACAGCAGGATATCAGCTCGACACCATAGGACTGAGAATTAACAGTACCAACAACATACTTGACTCGTTGGGCAACATCATCGAGCCGATGAAGATGACATATGCCCTGAAGGTGCAGAACTACAAACCAAACGACATCGTCTTTGCAGCACTCGTTGACGGAGAACTGATGGAACATGGACTGACCCTGAATACCAATCTCTATGACGACAATAACGAACAGGCACTGAAACTGGGTCTGGAAGCGATGGTGGTGAATGTAAACGAAAACGAAAACGAAAACCAAAACGAAAACCAAAACCAAAACCAAACCGAAACCGGAAACCAAAAGCAGAACCAAAACGATAATCGGAGGTTGAGGATTCGTCTTACGCCTGACGAGCCGGTGATAGGATATGCGAAATTCCACCTCAACGAGGACAACCATATCACTCTCGGAAAGAGGAATGCCATTACAGCCAATGTGAAGATGAGGTCGGATGACGGCATGGGATTAGAACTAACGTCAGGATCATTTAATCCATACATCGAAACATCAGCGGAGGACGGAAAGAAAACGGCATGGCAGGATTTGACGCTGTCGCTGACTCGCATAAACCTTCAGAAACTTACCAGCGGAATACCATATGCTCCGAAAGTCAGCGGTATGTTAGACGGAGACTTCCATATCGTGATGAACAGCATGACAGAGATGACTGTATCAACAGATATAAATGTTGATGATATGGTATATGAGAAATGTCCTATCGGCAACCTCAGCACGCAGTTTGTGTATATGCCGGAAGAAGAAGGTAACCAACACTATGTTGACGGAACCGTAATGCTTGACGACAAAGAGATAGCAACAGTCATAGGACGCTATAACAACACAACAAAGAATATCTCCCTGACTGCCGACCTGAAGAAATGTCCTCTCAATCTTATCAATGGTTTCATAGAAGACCAAATAGTGGGATTGGAAGGTACTGCAGACGGTTCTCTTGATATTAAGGGTACTACAGACACGCCAATCGTAAATGGTGAACTTTTCCTTGAGAATGCCAGCCTCATCAGCATACCGTATGGTGTGAAGATGCGCTTTGATGACGACCCAGTAAGAGTGCAAGATTCAAAGCTATTGTTGGAGAACTTCCAGGTTTATGCCTCTAACGACAGTCCTCTCATAGCAAGTGGTGACATCGACTTTGCTGACCTTGACCACATCACAGTAAACCTGAGGATGAAGGCTGAGAACTTCCTGCTTATCGATGCGAAAGAAACGCCGAAGTCAGAAGCCTACGGCAAGGCCTTCGTAAACTTCTATTGCGGCATGCGAGGTGAATTATCAAAACTGAGGGTTGTAGGACGACTGGATGTGCTTCCGACAACAGACCTTAACTACATCCTGAGAGACTCTCCTATCACAACAGATAATCGCCTGAAGGAACTCGTTACCTTCACCAATCTCAACGATACCACAAATGTCACCACAGTAAAACCTGCTGTCGATGGTATGCAGATGAGCTTTACTGTCAATGTCATTGACGGAGCACATGTGAAGTGTTGGATAAATGCTGACCATTCCAACTACCTCGACCTCGTGGGAGGCGGTAACCTGAAAATGAAATACGACTCTGGAGAAATCACCATTACAGGCAGATATACCATCCATGAAGGTGAGATGAAATATTCTCTTCCTGTCATTCCGCTCAAGACCTTCACTATTGCCAATGGTTCATGGCTGGAGTTTACGGGCGACCTTCTCAATCCTCGCATGAACATCACGGCAACGGAACGTGTAAGGGCTTCTGTATCCGATAATGGAGCAAACAAGATGGTAACATTCAATTGTGGTGTTGTGATAACAAAGTCACTGAAGGACATGGGACTTGAATTCATCATCGAAGCACCAGAAGACCAGGCAATAGCAAACGAGCTGGCAATGATGTCAACAGAAGCAAGAGGAAAGGTGGCAGTAACGATGCTTACAACTGGTATGTATCTCTCTGACAGCAACACATCATCATTCTCAATGAGTTCTGCCCTGAACAGCTTCCTGCAATCAGAAATCAACAACATTGCCGGCAATGCTCTCAAGACAATGGACTTCCAGATGGGAATGGACAAGACTACCAGCGATGATGGTACTATGCATACCGACTACACCTTCAAGTTCGCAAAACGTTTCTGGAACAACAGGCTGAATATCTCTGTCGGAGGAAAGATTTCTACCGGCAATGATGTATCAGGACAGAACAGGTCATTCTTTGACAATGTCGATGTGCAATACAGGCTCTCAGAGACATCTAACCAATACATGCGACTATTCTTCAAGGATAATGTCTATGACTTCCTCGAAGGATATGTCAGCCAGTATGGAGCAGGTTATATGTATAAGAGGAAACTGCAGAAACTTAAGGACCTCTTTTACCCACCAAGACCAGTAGAGCAACAAAGTCGTCCACAGCGTTCACAACAATAAAGCATACATGAGACAACATATTCTTTCATACATATATATCCCCATTTGCCTGCTGCTAATTGCTGCATGCTCTACCACCTCACATCTGGAGGAGGGCGAACAGTTATATATCGGTTTGGAGAAAATCGACTGGCAGGGAGAGCCGCAAGGACATCATACCCACTTTGCAGACACGAAGGCGGAGGTGGAGGCAGCACTTGCCACAAAACCAAATGGTGCGCTATTTGGTAGCAGCTACTATCGCACCATCTTCCCTTATGGCTTGTGGATATATAATTCTTGGCACAACAAGGACAGCCGTTTTGCGAAATGGCTCACCAGTTCTTTTGGAAAAGCACCAGTCCTCATGAGCAATGTCAACCCTACCCTACGTGCTTCGGTGGCAGAAAGCGTTTTACAGAATAATGGTTATTTCTCTGGCAACATCACATACGAGACGACAGATCACGGCAAAAGAGATTCGTCGGGAATGGCAAAGCAGCAAAAGATCAGGTATCATGTAAACCTCGGGCATCTTTATACTCTGGATACCATCAGTTACTCCAACTATCCGACGGATATCCTTACCAGAATAATCTATGGTGACTCCTTCTCTCCTACCAAGCGAAACAAGAACCTCTCAAGCCTTCATAGCGGAGACCCATTCTCGGTTGCAGGCCTCGACAACGAGAGAACGAGAATATACCGATTATTGAGAAATCATGGATACTATGATTACAAGCCATCCTATACATCATATCTGGCTGACACTGTAGCAACACCCGGGAAGGTACATCTGCAGATTCATCTTGCTGATTCCCTACCCGAGGATGCTTTGAAGAAATGGGTTATCGGAACAACGAATGTGACAATAAAACGTGAGATGAGAGAACAGATAACAGACTCTGTTTCCACTCGTTTCCTGACATTGAAATTTGCACGCAAACATAAAGAAGACAGTATCAGGCCAAAGTCCCCTATCCGCCCAAGGATTATTCTTGCTGATACGAAACTGAGACCTGGCATGCTTTTCTCACAAGATGCCTATGACGAGAGTATCAACGCCTTGGCATCGAAGGGTGTATTCTCAAGCATCGATATCTCTTTCAGGAAAAGAAAAAATCCAGACGGCACTCTGTACACCATTGCAGACTCTATAGGCGTCAGACGAGGCAACGACTCCCTTGACACCAGGGCAGGAGCAGGAGTGCTAGATATGTATGTGACGACAGTTCTCGACAAGCCATACGATGTTACCTTTGAGGCTAACGGCATCGGAAAGACATCAGGGCGTGTAGGCCCAGGTGTGAGAGTGGGTCTTACAAAACGTAATGCTTTCAGGGGAGGAGAATCGCTGACAATCTCAGCAGGAGCCAACTATGAATTCCAAGTAGGTGGAGGACAACACATGGGAAACAGCTATAACTTCGACCTATCCACGGAATTATCTTTTCCACGACTGCTCTGGCCAAACTTCCTGACAAAGTCAAGAAGCACTCAAGAAAATGCTAACAGAAGGTTCAGACGCAGATGGTACACCACTCCTGCGACAATTATATCTGCTTCCGGAGAGACAATACGCAGGGCGGGATTCTTCAGAAGGAATATTCTTTCCGCAGAATTTTCATACATCTTCCAACCAACAGCCACCAGTGTACACCGTTTGTCGCCATTGATTCTAACCTATGGACGAACAACGGATATCACAGATGACTATATGGAGAAGGTAAAGGATTCGCCAACAGCCATTGTAGCATTGAATGACGAGATGACACCAAAGATACGCTATACCTATACGTACAACTCTCCTGTGGCATTCCGCAATCCGATATTTTTCCAAGGAACAGTAAGCGAAGCAGGTAACCTCTGCGACTTAGGAGCACTCATTGGTGGTAATAAACTCAACGAGAAAGGTAAGAAATTATTTGGCACACCTTTCTCACAATTCCTGAAATTCGAAGCAGACATAAAAAAGACATGGACAATTGGAGGTATTGACAGCCAGACCAGTTTTGTGATGCACTTCTACGGAGGCATAATGACAGCATATGGAAATAATGCTATGGCACCATTCTCTGAGTTATTCTACATCGGTGGCGCCAATGACATGCGTGGTTTTACGATGAGAAGTATCGGACCAGGTGAAGTACACTATGATGACAGAACATTAGCATACCTCAACCACAATGGTGACTGCAAAGCTGTATTGAATCTGGAATATCGTCCACATCTTTTCGGAAGCTTGTATGGAGCAATCTTCCTGGATGCCGGTAACGTATGGAGCCTGAGACACAGCAGTCGTGAATATTTCAAGCAAGAAGGACTTGGCGACCCTGCAAAGTTTGATGTTGCAACAGATATTGGTGTCGGCATAAGATACGACCTCGACTTCTTTGTTATTCGTCTGGATTGGGGTTATGCTGTTCATACTCCTTATCAAAAGGGTTTCTTCAAAGAAAAATTCCACAACGCACAAGTACTGAACTTTGCAATCGGATATCCTTTCTAATGCATAGTTCATAGTTTAAAATCGACATTATGAGAATAAAAGTATGCGGCATGCGAGATGCCGACAATATACAGCAGGTAATTGCATTGGGAGTAAATATGATAGGTCTCATCTTCTGGCCCAAGAGTCCACGCTATGTGCAAAGCATCAGCACAAATGCAGGTATTATACCAGACCTCAAGAATCCAGCAATAAAAGACATCAACAATCCCGATGTCTCATACGTTGGTGTCTTTGTTGACGAAATGCCGCAGAATGTTGTAACACACGCATATAATTACAAGCTTGACTACATTCAGTTGCATGGTAACGAATCACCGATATATATTGACAACTTGAGAAACACTTTGGTGCCGGACATCCTTCCCAACGTAAAAATCATCAAGGCGCTGAGCATTAGTGAAGCAGCAGATATCCTTAAATGGAAAACATACGAAGGGCATGTTGATATGTTTCTCTTTGATACCAAGAGCACGCAAACTGTCGGGGGAACAGGAAAGCATTTTGACTGGTCGCTGATAAACATGTATGACGGAAATATTCCCTTCCTGCTCTCTGGAGGCATTGGGCCAGATGATGCAGAAGCCGTTAAGTCATTCCATCATCCTATGTGCGTAGGTATAGACCTTAATTCCAGATTTGAAAAAACACCTGGATTAAAAGATGTTGACAAACTGAAAGCCTTCCTAAAAGCATTGATATAAGGAAATAAATACTATTATTATTAGGTTGTTTGAGATTTTTTTTATAACTTTGCACGCGAAAATTTTATAAACATAAAACGAATATAACAATGAAAGCATTTGTATTTCCTGGTCAGGGAGCTCAATTCCCTGGTATGGGCAAGGACCTATACGAGAGCAATCCTAAAGCAAAAGAACTGTTTGACAAAGCCAATGAAATCCTTGGTTTTGAAATAACAAAGATAATGTTCGAAGGAACAGCAGAAGAGTTGAAGCAGACAAAGGTTACCCAGCCTGCTGTATTCCTGCATTCTGTTATCTCAGCCATCTGTCTTGGCGATGCTTTTGATGCTGAGATGACAGGTGGTCACTCTCTTGGAGAATTCTCTGCATTGGTAGCTGCCGGTGCACTGACCTTTGAAGATGGCCTGAAACTCGTTTCACAGCGTGCACAGGCAATGCAGAAGGCATGCGAGGCTGCTCCTTCAACAATGGCTGCTATCATAGGTCTCGACGACAAGACAATAGAAGATATCTGTGCTTCTATCAGCAAGCCAGGCAACATCGTTGTGCCTGCTAACTATAACAACCCAGGCCAGTTGGTTATCTCTGGTAACAAGGAGGCTATCGCTGCCGCTTGTGAGGCAATGACTGCTGCTGGAGCAAAGCGCGCTCTGCCATTACCTGTAGGCGGCGCATTCCACTCTCCTCTCATGCAACCAGCAAAAGACGAACTGCAGGCAGCTATCGAGGCTACAACATTCTCTACACCACGCATTCCTGTTTATCAGAATGTTGATGCTAAGGCACATACTGATGCAGAGGAGATAAAGCAGAACCTCATAGCACAGCTGACAGCACCAGTGAAGTGGACATACGAGGTGCAGCAGATGCTTAAGGACGGTGCTACAGATTTCGTAGAGTGTGGTCCTGGTAAGGCTCTTCAGGGAATGATACTGAAGATTGCCAAGGGTATCGAGGGTATCACAATCTCTGGCATTGCATAATTCTTAATTTTCAATGTCCAATAACAAGATTATAATCTATCAGGTTTTCACCCGCCTTTATGGTAACAGAAATACTACCAGAAAGGAATGGGGAACGATAGAGGACAACGGCTCTGGTAAATTTGATGACTTCAACGAGTCAACGCTGAAGCACATCAAGGATATGGGCATCTCCCATGTTTGGTTTACCGGCGTTATACGTCATGCTACCCAGACGGATTATTCTGCCTATGGCATTCCAAAGCAGCATCCTGCCGTCGTAAAGGGAAAGGCTGGGTCGCCATACGCCATCTGCGATTATTATGATGTTGACCCAGACCTTGCGACAAACGTCGATAAGCGCATGAAGGAATTCGAGGCCCTCATACGCCGTACTCACAAAGCAGGCTTGAAGGTCATCATAGATTTCGTGCCAAATCATGTTGCCCGTCAGTATGAGTCAATAGCAAAGCCAAAGGGTGTCATTGACCTCGGTGCTGATGACAATACCAATGACGGTTTCAATCCGCAAAACAACTTCTACTACTGTCCTGGCTGCAAACTGGAGCCATGCTTCGATATTCAGGATTATGTGGAGCAGCCGGCAAAATCTACCGGCAACGACCACTTCGACAATCATCCTGGAATAAACGACTGGTATGAGACGGTGAAACTGAACTACGGCAAGGATTACTGGACCGGCTTTGGTCACTTCGACCCTATTCCTGATACTTGGCAAAAAATGACCGACATACTGCTGTTCTGGGCAAAGAAAGGTGTTGACGCCTTCCGTTGCGATATGGCAGAGATGGTACCGGCAGCTTTCTGGGCATGGGCTACCGATAAGGTGAAGACCGCCTACCCTGACATAAAGTTCATTGGCGAGGTATATAACCCATCCGAATACCGTAACTACATCGGTGCCGGTTTCGATTATCTGTATGACAAAGTCGGCATGTACGACACCATGCGTGCTGTCATTTGCGGTCATGCTCCTGCTACGTCAATAACAAATGCATGGCAGCAGACGGATGACATCAAGGACCACATGCTCTACTTCTTGGAGAACCATGATGAGCAGCGTGTTGCCTCTGACTTCTTTGCCGGCGATGCAAAGAAAGGTATTCCGGGCCTTGTGGCAAGCGTACTGATGAGGAGCAATCCTTTCATGCTCTATGCTGCCGAGGAATATGGTGAGCGCGGCATGGACAAGGAAGGTTTCTCCGGATGCGACGGCCGCACGACAATCTTCGACTACTGGAGCATCGACACTCTGTGCAGAGCAGCAAGTAGCAAGCTGAAGAAGAGCGAGCAGCAGATATACGACATTCACGAGAAGGTGATGCAGATAGCCCGCACGGAGAAGGCTGTGGATGGTGATACATACGACCTGATGTACGTGAATCCTGCCAGCGAAAGCTTTAATCCGGAAAAGCATTTTGCCTTCCTCCGCAAGAAAGACGACGAGATGTTGCTCGTTGTATGTAACTTCAACGACAAGAAGGATAGCATCAGCGTAAACATTCCGAAGCATGCCTTTGAGTGGTTCAATATTTCGGAGAAGAAATACGAAGCCAAAGACCTGCTGACAGACGAAAAGAAACAACTTGCTTTGAAAGCTGACAGCGGCGTGAAGATGACTGTGCCAGCTTATGGAGCACGAGTCTGGAAGATAATTCAAAATTCATAATTCAAAATTCATAATTATTGTTGATGGAAAAAGTAATACTGACCGGTGACAGACCTACCGGCAAGTTACATATAGGTCATTATGTTGGCTCATTACGCCGTCGTGTGGAGTTGCAGAACTCTGGCGAATATGACAAGATATTCGTGATGATAGCCGATGCCCAAGCCTTGACCGACAATTTCGACAATCCCGAGAAGGTGCGTCAGAACATCATTGAAGTAGCTCTTGACTACCTCTCTGCCGGTCTCGACCCTGAGAAGACAAACATCTTCATACAGAGTGCCGTGCCAGAACTCACGGAGTTGTCATTCTACTTCATGAACCTCGTGACGGTACAGCGTCTACAACGCAATCCTACCGTGAAGACAGAACTGGAGATGCGTAACTTTGAAGGCGGTACGCCAACAGGTTTCTTCTGCTACCCTATCTCACAGGCAGCAGACATCACCCTCTTCAAGGCTACGACAGTGCCTGTAGGCGAAGACCAGAAGCCTATGTTGGAGCTGACCAACGAAATCGTGCGCCGCTTCAACCACACCTATGGCGAGACGCTGATAGAGCCAAGGATACTGCTTCCTGACAATGCAGCCTGCCTGCGTCTGCCCGGCACCGACGGCAAGGCAAAGATGAGTAAGTCGCTCGGCAACTGCATATATCTCTCTGACAGTCCGAAGGAGTTGAAGAAGAAGGTGAACTCTATGTTTACCGACCCTCTGCACCTGAAGATTGAAGACCCGGGACATCTGGAGGGCAATACCGTCTTCACATATCTCGATGCCTTCTGCGTCGATGACGACTTCGCACAGTTCCTGCCGGAATATAAGAATCTTGACGAGCTCAAGGCTCACTATACCAAGGGCGGACTCGGAGACGGCACATGTAAGAAATTCCTCCTTAATGTCCTCAATGCACGTCTTGAGCCAATACGCGAACGTCGCCACTATTGGGAGCAGCACATCCCCGAGGTGTATGAGATTCTCCGCAAGGGAACAGAGGCAGCCCGCGAAAGAGGCAAGAAGACACTTGAGGAAGTAAAGGCAGCAATGAAGATAAACTATTTCGAAGACACCGCTCTGATAGCAGAGCAGGCAGAGAAATATAAAGAAGCTGCAGCAAAATAAACTGCGCCCCACATCCTGTGGACAGCAAAAAATAAGCGGATAGACTGGAACTCCCAGAACTATCCGCTTATTTTTTTCTTGCGTGATTTGAAAGATTTGAGCAGAGGTGCAACGTTTTAGTTAAAAAAATCCGAAAATAAAAAAGCGAATCCTTTTTTGTACGCGAGAAAAGTCGTTACTTTGCAGGCGGAAACCAATAGGGCGAAAAATCTAAACCAACTGGTTTACGAATGAAAACTAACTAGTTTACGAATGAAAACTAACTGATTTACGAAAATAAAGTAACTGATAACCGCTACCCCCTACCTCACCGTGATGTGGAAGCAGCCTTGCTTTACCTCATGCTTTATGTAGCAGCGGCCGGCGACGCGCTTGTCGCGAAGCACTTCGGCAAGCACCCACTTGAGGGTATCGTTACGCACCTGACGGCGGGGCTCTTCCGATGTTGACACCGTCTTGTATCTGTTGTAGCCGATATCGAACGTCGTGCCGTAGCGATGGCACGAATTTTCCGTCGCGTTACGGTTGAACTGCTTCAGACGCGCCACATCCTCATCGGTACGCAACACGCTGGTCACGATAATCTGATGCAGGGGAATACCTTTTACATATAAAGAGTCATAGAACGACTTTCCGATGTCATGCAGCAACATTGCAGCCTTCGGCACAAGATACGGTATGCTCTGCTTGAGGTTGTCCATATAGAAATACGGATTAGCTCCGACGAACACCAAGTCCTCCATACGATGCTCTGCCTCCTCACGATTCTTTGGAGGGCGGACGCCGTTCTCGTCAGCGGCTATCAGCTGCACGTCGTTTTCGTCGGGAAATGTCTGTGAGAAGTCCGGCACGGAATATACCCTGTGCGGCATGCCTTTTACGGACTTAAACGCAGGAGGATTGGAGAACTCATAATTCATTTTTGACACAGCGACCTTGCCGTCAACAGTGGTTGCCAAAGAGTCGGCCGGCAATGCCGCATCGTTTTTATGAGTAAAGTCATATCCGCACCTTCCGAGGGCCAGAATAATGACTATAAAGGTAAACCCATTGAGATATGTATGCTTGTTTAGTTGCATTTTTTCTTTTTTTTCGGCACAAAATTACAAAAAAATATTGATATATAGAAAAAAAAATGTAACTTTGACTTCGTCGAACTTACTTCATCACGGAAATACAAACAAAAAACGACATTTTTTTTGTATTTCTCGTAATTTAATTGTAACTTTGCGTCCACGTTTTATGACAGAGAAGCATATTATACTTGAAGATATTGACCCCGTAGCATTCTATGGTGTGGGCAACAGCCACCTGCAGATGCTCCGTTCGCTGTTTCCGAAGCTGCGCATCATGGCGCGTGACAACGTCATCAGGGTTTTGGGCGACGAAGAAGAACTGTGTGCCTACGAGGAGTCTATGGAGAAGATGCAGCAGCATCTGGTGAAATACAACGTCATTACCGAGGAGGACATCCTCGACATCGTAAAGGGTCGCAAGACACGTGAAAGCAGTGCCAAGGATGTTGTGGTCTATAACCTGTCAGGCAAACCCATCAAGAGCCGTTCCCACAATCAGCAGGAACTTATCGATGCCTACATGTCTAACGATATGGTCTTTGCCATCGGTCCTGCCGGCACGGGTAAGACATATCTCTCCATCGCCCTTGCCGTAAAAGCCCTGAAGGAGAAGACGGCAAAGAGGATTATCCTGTCGCGCCCCGCTGTGGAAGCCGGAGAGAAACTCGGATTCCTGCCAGGAGACATGAAGGAGAAGATCGACCCGTATCTACAGCCTCTTTACGACGCGTTGGAAGACATGATTCCGCAGGCCAAGCTGCAAGACATGATTGACAAGCACATCATACAGATAGCACCGCTTGCATTCATGCGAGGCAGGACATTGTCGGACGCTGTGGTGATACTCGACGAGGCACAGAACACTACTCCTGCACAAATCAGGATGTTCCTGACGCGTATGGGATGGAACACAAAGATGATTATCACCGGCGACCTGACACAGGTGGACCTCCCACGCAGCCATACCAGCGGCCTGCAACAGGCAATGGAAATACTGGAAGGCACCAAAGGCATTGGCGTCATACACATGGACAGCAAGGACATTGTAAGGCACAAGCTGGTAACACGCATAGTAAACAAATTCCAAGAATACGACGATATTAACAAACTAAATAGAAACAACGATGGCGAATAAAGCATTAACAAAGACAGAGTACCACTTCGAGGGTCAGACAGCAGTGTATCATGGTAAAGTACGCGATGTATATACCATTAATGATGACATCATGGTGATGGTAGCTACAGACAGAATTTCTGCTTTCGACGTAGTACTGCCAAAGGGAATTCCTTTCAAGGGACAAGTTCTTAACCAGATTGCAGCAAAATTCCTTGATGCTACAAAGGACATCTGCCCAAACTGGAAACTGGCTACACCAGATCCACAGGTTACAGTAGGTCTGAAGTGTGAAGGCTTCAGGGTAGAGATGATTATCCGTGGCATCCTCACAGGTTCTGCATGGCGCGACTACGAGAAGGGCTGCCGCGAGATATGCGGTGTGAAACTGCCTGACGGCATGAAGGAGAACCAGCGTTTCCCAGAACCAATCATCACTCCTACCACAAAGGCTGACGAGGGACACGACATGAACATCTCCAAGGAAGAGATAATAGCACAGGGTATTGTTTCAAAAGAGGACTACGAGATAATGGAAGACTATACTCGCAAGCTCTTTGCACGCGGTCAGGAGATTGCAGCAAAGCAGGGCCTCATCCTCGTTGACACAAAGTACGAGTTCGGCAAGCGCGACGGCAAGGTATATCTTATTGACGAGATACACACACCGGACTCTTCACGCTATTTCTATGCTGACGGCTACGAAGAGAAGTTTGCCAAGGGCGAGCCACAGAAGCAGCTGTCAAAGGAATTCGTAAGACAGTGGCTCATCGAGCACAACTTCATGAACGAGCCAGGACAGACAATGCCTGAGATTACAGACGCTTATGCAGAGTCTGTAGCAGAACGTTACATCGAACTCTACGAACACATCGTTGGCGAGAAGTTCGACCGCTCAACCGACCAGAGCAATATCGAGGCTCGCATCGAAAAGAATGTGACCGATTATCTGAAGACACTGTAGTAAACGGTTAGCGGTTAGAGGTTAGCGGTTAGCGAAAGCAAGCATGGCATGTATAAACAGGAAGAAATAAAACCCTACTCTTCGGAGGGCGATAAGGCAAGTCAGGTGGAGAAGATGTTCGACAACATCGCTCCCACCTACGACACGCTGAACCATCGCCTTTCATGGAACATTGACAAATACTGGCGCCATACTGCTATCAAGACCCTGAACAATTATGTGACGGGAAAAGACACATCCATTCTTGATGTTGCAACAGGCACTGGCGACTTGGCATTACAGATGGCGAAGAAGATGCCTCTGGCTAATATCACCGGCATCGACATCAGCGAGGGAATGCTTGAAGTGGCAAGACAGAAGGCAGAGAAAGAGCAGCTGCAACTGACATTCGCAAAAGAAGACTGCAACGCGCTCTCCTACCCCGACAACCACTTCGACGCCGTGACAGCAGCATTCGGAATTCGCAACTTCCAAAACCTTGAGCAGGGACTGGCTGAAATGTATCGCGTACTGAAACCAGACGGAATGTTCTGCGTCCTGGAACTCACCACGCCGGTGTCATTTCCCATGAAACAACTTTTCCACATATACAGCAACCTCATACTGCCATTCTACGGCAAGCACATAAGTCATGACACCTCGGCATACTCCTACCTCAACAAGACCATTGAGGCTTTTCCGCAAGGAGAGACAATGATGGTTATTTTGAAGAAGATAGGATTCAGCAAGACAACATTCAAGCGGCTGACGTTCGGAATATGCACGATGTATGTGGCGTATAAGTAAAGGGGAGTGAGAAGGGAGTGAAAGGGATATTAAAAAGTAAATTAAATGAAAAAGTTTGGTATTATCGGCATGCCTTTGGGGCATTCTTTCTCACCTGGATATTTCAACGAGAAATTCCAGAACGAGAACATTGACGCCATCTATGAGAAGCATGAGTTGAAGAACATTGCAGACTTGACGACACTCCTTGACAAGGAAGAGTTCCTGTGTGGCCTCAATGTCACTATTCCATATAAGGAAAAGGTGATGGAATACCTTGACTATGTTTCTCCCGAGGCACGTTCTGTCGGAGCCGTCAATGTCATCAAAGTAACACACACCACAGACAACGGTGCCGTACAGGAACTGAAGTCGAAGGTGACAGGTAAGAAGACATACTATACCGAGGGTTACAACAGCGATGTCTTTGGCTTCATCAACAGCATCAAGCCACTCCTAATGTCATACCATAAGAAAGCCCTCATCCTTGGCACCGGTGGCGCCAGCAAAGCCATCAACTATTCTCTGCAGCAACTGGGATTGGAGACATTATTCGTTTCTCGCACCGCGAAAGACAACATGATAACATACAGCCAGATAACTCCCGAACTGATGCAGGAATACCTCGTCGTCGTCAACTGCACACCGTGCGGCATGGCACCTCACTATGACGAATGCCCTGATATCCCATATGATGTTCTCACATCACGTCATATATTGTACGACCTCATCTACAACCCTGACGAAACTCTTTTCCTAAAAAAGGGAAAGCAGCAAGGTGCGATGACAAAGAACGGCCTTGAGATGTTGCTGCTTCAGGCTGATGAGTCATGGCGTCTCTGGAACAAGTAAAGAATACTATATGATAAGCGTAGAAGGACTGAAAGTAGAATTCGGCGTCAAGCCACTCTTTACGGATGTATCATTCGTAATCAATGAGCGTGACCGTATTGCCCTCGTTGGGAAAAATGGCGCGGGTAAATCAACTATGCTGAAGATACTTGCAGGCCTTCAGACTCCTACAGAAGGAACTATTACTATTCCCAACGACTGCACCATAGGCTATCTGCCCCAGGTGATGAAGTTGCAAGACAGCACTACTGTACGCGATGAGGTAAGAAAGGCCTTTGCTGACATCAGCAAGATGGCATCAAAGGTAGAGCGTCTGCAGAAGGAGATGGAAAGCCGCACAGACTATGAGTCCCAGGATTACATGGACCTCGTAGAACGCTTTACCCTCACCCACGAACGCTATATGATGATGGGAGCAGAATCAAGGGAGGCTGAGATGGAACGTACCTTGGTAGGTTTGGGATTCCTACGTACCGATTTCGAGCGCCCTACATCAGAATTCTCCGGAGGATGGCGCATGCGAATAGAACTTGCGAAACTGCTTCTCAGCCATCATGACGTAATACTTCTCGACGAGCCTACCAACCACCTCGACATCGAATCAATACAATGGCTCGAGCAGTTCCTCTCACAGAGTTCGCAGGCAGTAGTCCTCGTTTCCCACGACAGGGCGTTTATCAATAACGTAACGAACAGAACCCTCGAGATATCCTGCGGACATGTAATAGACTACAAGGTGAAATACAACGAATATGTAGTACTACGTCAAGAGCGCAGGGAACAGCAGTTAAGGGCTTACGAAAACCAACAGAAAGAGATTGCCGACACCAAGGCTTTCATAGAGCGTTTCCGCTATCAGGCAACAAAAGCCATACAGGTGCAGCAGCGCATACGACAACTGGAGAAGATAGTTCCTATAGAGGTTGATGAGGTCGATAATTCAGCACTGCGCCTGAAATTCCCGCCATGTCTCAGGTCGGGTGACTACCCCGTCATCTGCGAAGATGTAAAGAAGAGCTATGGCGAGCATAATGTCTTCCACGATGTCAACCTCATCATCAAGAGAGGAGAGAAAGTGGCATTCGTCGGCAAGAATGGCGAAGGAAAGTCAACCCTCGTGAAATGTATCATGAATGAGATTGACT
This sequence comes from Prevotella sp., assembly GCA_017475005.1. Taxonomy (GTDB): domain Bacteria; phylum Bacteroidota; class Bacteroidia; order Bacteroidales; family Bacteroidaceae; genus Prevotella. Next base: position 25,128 of record JAFVGI010000035.1, read on the forward strand.
TCGGAGGTACACTGAAGATAGGCCACAACATCCAGATAGGATACTTTGCACAGAATCAGGCACAGCTACTCGACGAATCACTTACCGTCTTTGAGACCATCGACAATGTAGCACGCGGCGACATACGTCTGAAGATACGAGATATTCTGGGAGCCTTTATGTTTGGTGGTGAGGCATCCGACAAATACGTAAAATTCCTCAGCGGCGGCGAACGTTCCCGACTGGCTATGATACGTCTGCTCCTCGAACCTGTCAACTTCCTCATCCTCGACGAGCCTACCAACCACCTCGACATGGTGTCAAAGGATGTCCTGAAGGATGCCATAAAAGCCTTCGACGGTACTGTAATCGTTGTGTCGCACGACCGTGAATTCCTCGACGGACTCGTTGACAAGGTGTACGAATTCAGCAACGGAAAGGTACGTGAACATCTTGGCGGCATCTACGACTATCTCAGGGATAAGAATGCCGAAACCATCAACGATGCCGTAAGCCAGCAGAATACGCAGCAGACAGAGAAGCCTGCCAAGGAAGTAACTCCTGCCAAGAAAGAGGAGGCTCCAACGCTGAGCTACGAAGAACGCAAGGCAGAACAGAAGCGCCTAAACCGTCTGGAGAAGCAGCGCAAGAGTCTTGAGGAAAAGATTTCTTCTCTCGAGAAACGCAGAGACGAACTCAACGACCTGCTGATGCTTCCCGAGAATGCCGCCAATATGCAGATGGTGAATGAATACACCGCCGTGCAAGAAGAGTTAGATAAGTTGGAAGAAGAATACTTCGCTCTAGAGGGCTAAAAAGAAAAGAATATCAAAATCCGAAGAAAGGAATACCAAAATGCCATTAAGACTACCTGACAAACTACCCGCTATCAAGATGCTCGAAGACGAGAATATCTTCGTCATCAACGAAACTCGCGGTCATTCACAAGATATCCGTCCCCTGAAGCTCGTTATCCTCAACCTCATGCCGCTGAAGATAACGACGGAGACCGACCTCATACGTCTGCTCTCAAACACTCCGCTGCAGATAGACGTGACGTTTATGAAGCTGAAGTCGCATACCTCAAAGAACACCCCTATAGAACACATGCGACAGTTCTATATTGCTTTCGACGAGTTGCGTAGCCGTAAGTTCGACGGCATGATAATAACAGGTGCTCCCGTTGAAGACTATGCCTTTGAGGATGTCACCTACTGGCAGGAGATACAGGAAATCTTCGCATGGGCAAAGACCCACGTCACCTCTACCCTATACATCTGCTGGGCGGCACAGGCAGCGCTGTATGCATTCCACGGCATCGACAAGACACAACTGCCAAAGAAGCTTTTCGGAATATTCCCGCAGACCATCAATCCCGACATTCAGGATATCCCCCTGCTGCGTGGTTTCGACTCTTTCTTCTATATGCCACACTCACGCCACTCCGGTACAGACATCAACGACGTCAAGGCTTGTCCTGATATCAGCATCCTGACGAAATCGGATGTCACAGGCCCATCTATCATGATGGAACGTGACGGCAGAGAGATATACATCACAGGTCACATGGAGTATAACCCTGAGACCCTCGACACGGAATATCGTCGTGACCTCGGCAAGCGTGACGATGTGGAGAAGCCTATCAATTATTATAAGGACGACGACCCAGAGAAGGGACCAGTCATAACATGGCGCGCCCATGCAAATCTCTTCTTCCACAACTGGATTAACTACTACGTTTACCAGAAGACACCATACAACATCGACGAAATTAACTAATTTTTTCTTAACTCTTAATTCTTAACTCTTAACTATAATTGTCATGAAATTCAATCGCATTCTATTGAAGCTCTCAGGAGAGAGTCTGCAAGGTAACCAGGGTTATGGCATTGACGTAAATCGTCTCAACGACTATGCTCATCAGATAAAAGAGATTGCCGACATGGGTGTACAGATAGGCATCGTAATAGGTGGTGGCAACATCTTTCGTGGATTGTCTGGTGCCGGCAAGGGTTTCGACCGCGTCAAGGGCGACCAGATGGGTATGTGTGCTACTGTCATCAATTCTCTCGCTCTCTCCTCTACCCTTGATGCAGCAGGTCAGAAGAACCGCGTCCTGACAGCAATCCGCATGGAGCCAATAGGCGAATTCTATACTAAGTGGAAGGCCATTGACGCCATGAAACAGGGCGAAGTAGTCATCATGAGCGGTGGCACAGGAAGCCCCTACTTCACTACCGATACTGGTTCTTCTTTACGTGGCATCGAAATAGAGGCTGACGTGATGCTGAAGGGCACACGCGTTGACGGCATCTATACAGCAGATCCGGAGAAGGACCCTACCGCAACAAAGTTCCACGACATCACATACGAAGAAGTGATATCACGCGGCCTGAAGGTAATGGATATCACAGCAACAGCAATGTGCATGCAGAACAACCTGCCTATCTATGTCTTTAATATGGACATCCTCGGAAACCTCAAGAAGGTAATGTCCGGCGAAGACATCGGAACGCTGGTACATAACTAATGGTATTTGACCTTTAAACTTTAAACTCTAAACTCTACACTCTAAACTAACCATGTACAAGTGGCAAGATTTAAGTAAGGTAAAGACCGTCAACGACGTAAATACCGTCATACGATTAGGTCACTCCACCACCCTCATCAATGTCGGTGAGGCATGGCAGGAACGTAATTTGGCACGCATCGCCAACGACATCGCCAACCAGGAGGATGTCCGTGTGGTTCTCATTGCCGGTCCGTCAAGCAGCGGTAAGACCACCACCTGCAAGCGCCTCTCCATACAGTTGGTGCTTAATGAGATATGGCCTGTGTCGCTGAGTCTCGACGATTATTTCCTCGACCGTGAGAAAACTCCACGCGATGCTGACGGGAAATACGACTTCGAATCGCTTTATGCCCTCAATCTTGAGTTGTTCAACCAACAGCTTTCCGACCTTATCGCCGGCAAGGAGGTAGAGCTGCCACGCTATAATTTCGTGACTGGCAAGAGCGAGAAGAGCGGCGAGAAGATAACCCTCGCCAGCAATGAGGTCTTGGTTATCGAAGGCATTCACGCCCTCAATCCGGAACTCACGGCAAACATACCCCAGGAACAGATTTTCCGCATCTTCGCAGCACCGATGATAATATATCCACTGACAGTCGATACGGAGCTGCGTCCGGAAGACAACCGTCTGCTCCGTCGCATCATCCGCGACTACAAATATCGCGGCAACAGTGCACAGGCGACGCTCAGCCAGTGGGCTTCAGTACGTGCCGGAGAACAGAAATGGATTCTTCCCTACAAGCAATACGCTAATGCTGTCTTCAACACATCCATGCCATACGAAGTGGGTGTCATAAAGAATCAGGCAGTACCTCTTTTGCAGAGTGTCCCAAAGGATGATGCAGAATATGCCAAGGCACAGGAACTGCTGTCATTCATGACATATTTCGAGAGAATTCCAGAGAATGACGTTCCCAAGACCAGTCTCCTGCGTGAATTCCTCGGAGGCAGCAGCTTTGAGTATTAGTTGATAATTATTCTTCACTCTAAATGGCACGCGGTAATTTCGGAAGCAAGATAGGTATCATTTTAGCGACGGCTGGTTCTGCTGTCGGTTTGGGAAACGTATGGCGTTTTCCTTACATGACGGGTCAGAATGGTGGTGCCGCTTTCCTTCTTGTATATATAGGGTGTATTCTTCTTCTTGGCATCCCCGGCATGCTCTGTGAGTTCATCGTGGGTCGTCACGGACAATCAAATGCTGCCAAAGCATACGACAAACTCTCTGGAGGTCGTCCCTGGAAGCTTATAGGTTATCTCGGCATTTTAACTGCCACCATTATTCTGGGCTTCTATGCTGTCGTTGCAGGATGGTGTTTGGAATATCTCTTCGCCTCTTTGACAGGACGCACCTTAGGCGATGCTGACTATATCCAGAACTACTTTGCTGAGTTCTCCAGCGATACGTGGCATCCATTGCTGTGGGGCTGTGTCTTTGTTATGATAACCCACATGGTAGTCATTCGTGGTGTACGAAAAGGTATTGAGCAGGCTTCCAAGTTACTCATGCCAGTCCTGATGGTATTACTGCTCATTCTGATGATAGCATCCTGCAGCCTGCCAAATGCCATTGAAGGAATACGTTTCCTTCTAATGCCCGACTTCTCCAAAGTAAATGGTCAGATGGCTCTCGAAGCCCTCGGTCAGGCATTCTTCTCCCTGTCATTGGGAACAGCCGTATTGTGTACCTATGCAAGTTATTTCACACGTGATATAAATCTGCTAAGGTCATCCAGCCAGATAGCTATTCTCGACACCTTCATTGCCATACTGTCAGGTCTTATGATATTCCCTGCAGCATTCTCTGTAGGAATCAGTCCCGACAGTGGCCCGTCGCTTATCTTTATCACCCTGCCGAATGTCTTCCAGCAAGCCTTCGGTTCCATTCCGGCATTAGCCTATGTCATCAGCATCATGTTCTATGCCCTTCTGGTATTTGCTGCTCTTACCAGTACCATCTCCATGCACGAGATTGGCACAGCATTTTTTACCGAAGAGCTGAATCTGCCACGCGAGAAGGCTGCATGGATAATTACAGGCGTTGCCTCCGTCCTGTGCATCTTCTGCGCATGGTCAGTGGGAGCCTTCGACAGTATCAAGGTAATGGGTGTTTCGCTGATGGACTTCTGCGACATGCTGACAGCAAACTTCATGCTGCCGCTGGGTGCACTGCTGACATGTCTCTTTGTGGGATGGTACGTTCCAAAGCAAATTGTCTTTGGCGAATTTACCAACGACGGCACCACGAACACCATGTTCTTCAGCCTGTTCCTCATTGCCGTCCGTTATATCTGTCCCCTCAGCATCGTTCTTATCTTCCTCCATCAACTGGGAGTGATATAAAGACAGTATTCTGACCGTACATATATTTATAGGTGATGTCAGGGATAATACTTGTCACCAGGCGCAGTCCCAGGTGCTCGTTATCCTTGACATCATCTTTTTGCTGCTTTTCCTTCTTGCCCGCCTTTACAGGGTCAAAAGGTTTTCCGGCATCCTTCAGGGTAATAAACACACCATCGGCATTCTCCTGTATATGTACGTCAAACGTCTTTTTTACGACACGTCCTTTAGAATACCTTACGATGTTTGTCATCAGCTCTTCGCAACACATATTTATCTTAAAGGCATTCTCTGCTGACACATTGACATCCTTTAGGAATGTGTCAATGTCAGTCAGTGTTGCATAGACATCATCGTTATTATATTTTACAGACCTGTCATAAGTGTGTCCTCCCGTCTCGTGCGGTATCATTGTCAATGGGGATATATTCGCCTGAAAAATGCGGCTGCGGGCAGTGGTATATCCCACCTGGAACAGCAGTACCAATGCACATGCTCCAACAAAGCCCCACCACAGCTCTACACCCTCAAGCTCTGCCACAGCCCATACTCCCAGTACCAGCATGACCGTCTGTGCTGTTGCCGTTACTACGCTGGCTTTGTCGTGGCCTAATATCTGGTATGTGCTCAACAGTATCTGTGTCACTGCAAATGGTATCAGCATCAGGGCAAAGATACGTAGTACGCGGTCCAGTTCGAATGCCATCATGGTACCCGTCTTCACACCGAAGAGGTTGCCCACCAGTCCTGGCATATACATCATGAAGATGACGATAGTCACCAGCATGGCAATGACAATCAAAGCCTGCTTTACGAGAATATCCAATCCCTTCAGGTCACGCTCTCCCACCAGCACGCCGCCAATGGCAAACATCGACTCTATCACGCCGTCGATAAACACATACGACAGCAACAGCATCTGCAAACATACAGACCAAATAAACAATCCGTCGCTGCCCAGAAATCTCAATACTATATCATTGATAAGCATGATGGTCACCGCCATCAGCGAGTTACTCAGCGTAATCGGAGCGCCCTCCTTTACGTTATTGATGAAGATGCTACCAAGACTCTTACCTGGCCACTTCAGGCGATACGAACTGCTTGGTTTACGCAGATAGCTGATAAGAATAATAATGTTTACGGTAAACATCGACAGCGAACCGATGGCAGCACCATCTACTCCCATACCCAATACCGATATCGTCAAAAAGTCCACTATGATGTTTGCTATGGCACCTGCCACCACCGCTATTGTCACCATGCGAGGACGCCCGTCCGTAGCCACGAAGAGGCACAATCCGTACGACATCATCTGCAGCCATCCACCCATAGCATAGGTGTGTATATAGTCGTATGCCATACCGTTCAGACGCGGTTCCTCTGACATGAGGCTCACAATCTCCTGACTGAAGAAACTGATGCCCAGCGACACCGCCAGTCCCAATGTCAATACTGTCAGTATGGTAGTCGTAAAGGTGCGTGCAGCCTTGTTCAAATCGTTGCTTCCGATAGCCTGTGCGCACATAGCGTTAGCACCAAAGCAGATGAGGAATCCCATACAGTTAAGTACCTCCACCAATGGCAGTACCAGGTTGATAGCTGATACGGCATCCTGTCCCACCACATGACCCACTATCATAGAGTCTGCAGTATGAGCCAATTGCGATGCCGCCGCCGTCAGCACAGCAGCCATCACAAACGTCCTCAACGCCTTAGAAACAATAAAAGAATTTCTTTTCATTATTTGGTTTACCGTTTACTGTTTACCGCTTACCGTTAATTTTCAATGTTCAATGTTCAATTAACTCTACGCGTCAGCAAACACCTTGCCATCCTCCAGGGTCACCTGCAGGTTTGTGTATTCGCAGTGGAAGTCATTCTCCAGCCGGTCGAGATACCTCGCACACTCCCACTTACACATCGGCAGATCATGTAGCAAATAGTTGCCACACGTCTGCGGTTCTGTTGCAGGCACTTCTTTCTGTGTTAGAATCCATCTAAGGCACCTTATCGTCAGCTGTCGCATATCCTCCACTGTATAATCCCCCGTCATGATAATATACATTCCCGTGAGGCATCCCATCGGACCAACATACACCACATCCTCCTTCACCTCGCTATTGCGAAACCATGTTGCCATCAAGTGTTCTATGCTATGAATGGCAGCAGGCGCTACGGCAGGCTCCTTATTCGGTTCTGTAATACGCAAATCGAAGGTTGTGAAACCCTTATCCACACGCGAAACATAAATCCCCGGCTTCAGGTGAGTATGATCAATGGTAAAACTCTGTATAACTTCCATAATAACTTATTTTTTTTCGGGAGCAATGCTCGTGCAAACCGAACGCAATCAAGCTTGCTTGAATTGCTGAGGTACAGCCGAGTATCGCAAACGGTTAAATCTCTGCAGGAGATTTGCAAATGGAAAACTCGTTTTTTCAGTTGCCTGAGAAAAACTTGCTTTTTCTCATTTCCGTTTGCAAAGGTACAAAAAATTCCGCAACCCCAAAAGGATTGCGGAAAAAATTGTTTAAACTATAACCGTTAACCTTAAAACGTTATCAATAACAAAACCGAGAGGATTTCCCCATGAGGTTGTAGGGATATATACCCCGCATATTAGGAGTATTCTCTTTTATCTTTCATGAAAACACCTTACTTTTGCAGTGTGATTCAGAACATAGGAGTCTAATCACAGTACATAAGTCTAACGTTTTTAAACATGAAGATTATGAAGAGAATTAATATGGTGATAGTTGCCACAATGACGATGGCTATCACATTCACAATGCCAGCAATGGCAATCGCAAGAAGGAGTAGCAACACTAACCACGACAAGAAAGCTGTTGTGACAAACGACCGTAAAGCTCCGCGTGTCGACAGGGTTGACAATAGAACTACCCACTTCGACTCTCACAGACATGCCAGTCATCCGGACGTGAAGACCTGCACCATCAAATTGGGCCGCCATGACTCTCACAGAAAGATTGCAGCAAGGGCAGAGAATATGAAGGGAGTAATGGATACGAAGTGGAATTCCCGTACCCGTGAACTGACCATCACCTACGATGCACGAATCACATCAGCACGTACCATCACGCGCAACGTGGTATAACCATATACCACTCCATATATAATTACAAAGGAGGAGCCCTTCGGGACTCCTCCAATTGTTTCCGCCACCTTCACCTTTTTGCTCTCAAACAGAATCTCGAGCAGGCAAGACTTAGTTTTTATTTTCAACTTTTTTGCCCCGTTTTTAACGAGATTACGGCTCACTCATGACGAGATTACGGCTCGTGGGCAATGAGATTACGGCTTGCTGGTGCCTTTAATAACCTTTTTCCCATCGATGATATATATGCCGTCACGTAATTTTGAGACAGGCACAGGGCCGAGGCATCTTCCGTTGAGGTCATAGACAACGCCTTGCTGCCTGTTCTTCACACCGTTTACCGCAGGCACGCCAACGGGGGCTGGCTCCACATAGTCTATCTTGCTCAGGCGGCTGCTCGGCGCAGCATTTGCCTTGAAGGTAATGTTGAACACAAGGTATGCCTTTGCCGTTTTTTCGGAAGCATCAATATATCTCAGCAACTCCCTGATGGTACGCGTAGTGCCGTCAGGGTTGGCACCGGGGTACTGTCCGACGAGTGCGCTCTTGGTGGATTTCGTAAACTCGGCAAAGACACTGCCGTTGCTGCCATACGATATAGCAGAGCCGGAGGCATTGAACCAATGGCCGAAATCGCCGTTCGTCGTCTTACCCAATGACTGCATCACGCCCCTTGCGGTGACAGGGAAATTCATGATAATGCCTTTCTTCTGGCTGCTGCTATAGGTCTGGACACTATTGAAAATATCATCTCCCGACATCTGGAAAGCAGTACACAGCGCATTGAGTCCGCTGCCGGCAAAGGTGACAGTCGTACCGTCATAGCCGTTGGTGGGCGGCAGTACGACATCATAGGTAAGGGTGACATCAGCTATCTCCCTTCCGTCTATAACCATCTCGAATTCAGGCTCTGCCTCATCAACGGTAATGCTTTTTGCCGTAGTGCCCACAAGCTCAAACTGGTATGGCCACTGGTCGTCATTGACAATATTCTCATCCCAACGGTGACAAACATATCTGTCTAACGACGGAGTAACGACAAGGAACATACGCGAGGTTCCGGAAGGGACGATTGCCGTTATCTCTTCCGTCTTTTCGTCCTGACCCTGACAATGTACTATGCCATCATCATAGTATTCCGTCGTGCCGTCAGTCTTATAGAAAGCATATCCCACGCGAAAGCCACGGGCCGAGGGCTGGCTCACCGTATTATAGTTCTTCACATTGGCAGCAACAAGGCTGTTGGCAACGCCATTGTTATACACACCAGGGTCACCAGTAGCGAGGGCACAGCCAGGAACAAGTCCCGTAAGGCGCGTCGTCACACTCTCGCCAGCAGCAGGCACAGAGATTTCTATGACGTTGAATCCCGCACACTGGGGAGTACTTGAATATGACACCTGGTACATCTCCTCTCCTACCCTGACGGCATGATAGTCGAACCTGCCAATATAGTTGTTACGGTAGTTCTTGGCAGCGGTGAAATCAAATGTAGCACAATGCATGGCATAGTCGTGGTAGCGTTCAAAGAACTGTTCTGCCGTCAGTCCCTTCAGAGCCATATATGCCATACAGAAGTCACTCGCCAGACCGTCGGTCTGTCCCGTCATAGGCTGATTCCATATCTGCCCCACCATAGTCATATCTTTATAGTAGTCGCAGAGGTAGTAGTGGAACCAATAGGATTGGTAGCGCATCCATTCGTGCGAGAAGGCATAGTTGGCACAGTTACCGAACAGCGGATAGCTCTGGCTGAACACTTCCGCAGGATAGGCATTGGCAGCTTGCCACTGAGCCGTCTGTTCCCATATACCCTGTCCGTTGCCACAGCGCAGATGGAAGCCTGTATTCACCGTCGATGACTCGCTATGGTTGCCTGCTTCAGCAAAGCACATATAATGAAACGCATGGCCAATCTCATGAGCCACTGTATGACCGATGGGCTTGCATGTTGAAGGATTTATCCATAATGCCGGTATCACATAGTCATATCCGCCACCGTATGCCATCCAGGTCTCAGTATGGATAAGGCATATTATGCACTTATATTTCGACATCGTAGCCGACTTCTCCGGATCAACAAAGCCGAGGTCATCGGTATATAGCTTATAGAACTCCTCAGCTCGTCCCAGCATATAGTCGATATCCACATAGTAGAAGTCCGACGAAGCCAGTTTGTCAGGCGCCGTGGTTCCATATTCGCTTGACCAGAACACCACAAAGTTTTCGCTCTCGCGAGAGCGTGCAAGGCTATATGACACCCCGTCATATGTGTATTCACCGGTAGAAGAATCATAACCGTTCTTCCACACACCAGGAAGATACAGGCCCTTCTCGCCCGTTTCAGCATTGTATGCACGAATCTCATTGTAAGCATGTGCCGTCATCAAAGTCAGTACGGCAAGAATTGTTATTAAGACAATCTTCTTCATACTATGATTGCCATCTTTCCTATTTTGAATATTTGTTAGGAGTTAATTATGGGCAATTAAATGGTGGGTTGCCTGTTGGGAAATGAGTATTTGTCTCCAACCACTTTGACCATCCTGTGGTTTTATCAAAGGCTGTCGTTCTATAAGAATTATCCCATGCTCTATTTGCATCACGAGGTTCCTCTGTATCTAGTTCACATGTACTTTCTCCAGGGGTGTAATAATAATAATAACCATTGCTTTCGTTACAACTTATCTTTCCCGCACTATTTGGAATATCCGCACGCAATAATACTAACCCACCTACCTTGGCACCGAGGTTTACGGTATAAGATAGTTTCTGATATTCCATACTGCTTAGATCCTCCAGCACCTTGTTTGTATAGTAATGACATACCTGTGCATTCTCCATTGCTGACTTCAGTGTTGCTGCTACATCATTCATGTTTGCATTTCCCTTTGCCAGCCAATGAACATACTGTCCAATGTCATACAAACTGTAGCCAACAGCTGGTTGATAACAATTGTTAGCAGCTTTCTGAAGATCATCATCTGCAAAATGGCCTGCGTTATACTCACTGATAAGCTTATCTGTAAAAGCTTTCACAGCAGTAGGGACTGTAGCCCTGAACTTTGCTGTATTTGTCAGTAGCCAGTCGCAACGCTTTGGAGTATTTTCAGGCACAAACTTTGCATTATTGTCGCCTTCTGTCATTGAGTTATACATATTCTGAATGGTGCTATTCAGATAACTACTCATGTTTTTCTCAAAGATAGCATCATTGTCAGCACCCCTCAAGGAGTTTACTAATTCTGTGTAGTTACCGCCATTCGAGATATGAGAAGATGCCATTACATAATCTGTCTCATTCATTACCTCAGTTATTACCTCAATATTATTCATCAAACAAGCATCGAAGTTTATCATCTTCACATGCCTCATGTTCGAATTCTTTATACCATCACGGATGTCGCATATCGAAATAGATTTTTCACCTTGGAATTTGTCTGAAACAATAGCTCGGGTCTTAGGATAATCAGCCCATACTGCGTATCCGCTACCATGATCACTGAACAGCAGGATATAATTCTTTGCAGGAGCCACACGCTGACAGTAGTTGATGAACGATGTTATACTGTCTGAACGATATATCTGTGAATTTTGTTGCTGACTGCCATAGAGCATGTTCTCATTGAAATACTCTAATACACCGTTTGCATTGATATGGCTCGGCAGCAACTCAAAACGATACAGTCCACCAGCAACACCACATGGAACATAATTTTGTTCTTCCTTTTGTTTATCAAGACCTGCCTGTGTGGAGTACTTATACTGTACAATAAAGCGCACCTGTTTGTCAGAAGCCTGCAAAGCCTTTGCCGCCTTTAACAAATCATTTTCGGTCTCACAATCCAAGTTCTCACCACCAGCAGAATAGAACATTATTGTGTAATCCACAGGTGTGTTATCTCTTGGTGGTATCGGTACTGGTGAACTATCACTACTTGAACAGGATACAATTGCGAAGCTCCCAGCTACCGCTGTGACCATCATCCAAAGAATACTTTTAATCTTAATCATAATTGAATTATTTAGGAATATTGTTTATTTTCTTTCAACCACATTTACCAAACGCCTCCGGGGGTGTCAACGACTGGATCTTCTGGTTCGGTAGTGACAGGATTTAGATTTGCACTATTTTATGGCGCAAATGTACTACTTTTTTTCTTATTCGCAACAAAAGAGAAATATTTTTTTCTCTTTTTCTTGCATTTCTCAAAACTTAATTGTAACTTTGCAAATTCAGATATGAAGAAAATTAAATTATGGTTACAGTCGCTATCATTCCGTACTGGGGTGATAGTTTTATTGTGTTGCATACCTTTTTATATATTATCTTTTGCCCAGATGCTGTTACCCATCAGCGTAGCGGCAAAAGGTGTGCTATGGGGAGTACTCTTCGGATTGGCAAAAACCTGCCAGTATGGAGGGTTGACAATTCTTGGAGTAGAAGGATATAAACGGCTGAAAGTAGCCATTAAAGGTCAAAAGTTTGAGGTCTAAGGTCAAGGGTTATCAAATGGAATACATGTCACAAGAAGGCTACGACAAGCTAGTAGCGGAACTGGAACACATGGAGAAGGTAGAACTTCCCCAGGTGAAGGATGCTATTGCAGAAGCACGTGCCCAAGGCGACCTAAGCGAGAACTTTGAGTATCATGCTGCAAAGCGTGAGCAGGGACGACTCTTGAGCAGAATACGCTTCAAGCAGAGAGTACTCGAGCATGCAAGGGTGATAGATATGTCATTACTCGGCAGCGACAAAGTAGGACTGCTAAGTAAGGTGACAATAACAAATATGGGGAACAATGCCACAATGACTTATACAATTGTGAGTCCTCACGAGGCAAATATGAGCGAAGGGAAGATTTCGATTAAATCCCCTATAGCACAGGCTTTACTAAACAGAAAAGTAGGCGACACTGTCACGGTACGTGTTCCGGCAGGAATGCTGAATCTCAGAATTGAGAATATCACCCTGTAACACAAATGAAAAGCGTAGCATGCAACAACATACTACGCTTTTTTTATTTAGAATGTCAGCCTGAAACCGAAGCGGACACCATTTTTGGAAGCTGTCGGCAAGTTGAGATAGTTGAAACGATGCACGTATTCTATCTGCAATAGTTTGAAGATATTGTGGATGCCCACACGCAATTCGCAATACGGAACATGAGTATTCATGACATAGGCTCTTTCCGGGAATTCCATCAATCTACTTATATCTATGCCCTGAGCAATTGCTTCAGCAGGGTTGTTCTTATCTGACAATCCACCATAGAGTACGTTGAAGCCTATCAGTTCACGCCATTGCAGCTCCTTGAGGAATGGTATGCGGTTGAATATCTTACCGTTTAAGTCCCACTCCATCATCAATGAAACGTACTTATCATTGAGGAACTCCATATTGTTTATCAACTCGAAGGTCTCGCGCTGCCATATATAAGAGATGTTGGCAGCAGGAGCTATGAGCAATGGGAATGGTACCTGGCTCCATTGTCTGCCTCCCTTCAGATAGAAGTCCATCTTACCCCACGACTTTAGCCACTGACGATAATAGACACTTGCCTCGGTAACGTGGTAATTATACTGTCCTCCAAGGAGTCCCTTGATACCCATAGTATGCCTAAGTTTGAAGATTGGAGAGTCTCGATTTGCAGGACTGCGTTTCTGCTTAGAGTTGATATATGTCTGACCAGGAGAATAGCTGGCCTGCAGATAGACTTCCGTAAATCGGAAGGAACCTCTGTCGTTCTCTGTAACAATGAAATTAGGATCGCTGAATTTCTTGAAGAACAAATCGCCAGCAGCTTCCTGATATTCAGCACGGATGCCTCCAGCAATAGCGAAGCCCCAGTCTTCCTCACGCTCAAAGTCGAGATTCTGGCGTTTATAGTATGCCATATTCATCACCTTGCTCCAACGGATTGAGGCGAAGACATTATCCTTATCAACATTCAAGAACTTATCTGAAGGTGAACATATGTCATAGGTACTGGTGAATGAGATGTTACGACGTGGGAACTCATCAGGAGTGTATTGTTTCTTATTAAAGGAATAGGTGACAGTAGCTCCATAGTAGTTATTGTTTGTCTTGAAGCCGTGAGCCAAATATCCTTTCAAGAAGAGGTGGTGGTTCAGATTGCCTGTTGTCTGTCCTGACAGACGGAAGCGGAAGCCGTCAATACTATTAGTGGAAAGCATAGAGTTGACTGGACCGATATCAAACTTACTTGGATTTGGGTCCTTGGTTGTCTCTATATAGTTCTCCAATACAGCTTTCAAGCCTACGAGGAGCCATCCGAAGCCCTTGGTACTCTTCATTCCCTTTATGAACTTGTCCATGCCTTCCTCACCGCTGGTCAGAGCCACCTCGCGGTTGTCTTCCCAGTATTCCTTATCTCGCATCTCGCTATAAGGGTCACGTTTCTCCAACGCTTTTCCCCTAAAGACCTTTTCATCAATGGGAGCAAAGGAGTAGTCATTGCGTCGTGATGTTCGAGTAATCTGGAAATCTCCTGTCCTCTCCCCTATCAAGGCGAGTTCTACAAGCATATCGTTAACATTGAGAACCCAATCGCCAGAAGAGAGTTTCAGATACTCCTGATCAATGGACATATTACGGACGAAGTTTACATCTGAACGTTTCGGAATGCTCAGGTGTACTTTCTTGACATGCAGTGTGGAGTCGTTGATAATCCATATATCACCCCGGAAACCAAAGTCCTGCTGATTATTGGGAAGGAAGCTAACTTGTATGCAAGAGTCGCCTCTGACATCAAGAGTATCGACGATGTAGAAACGATAGAAACTGATAGCATCCCTGCCAATTGGAGAGGTAAATGGATATTGCAGCAGGCGAACCTGATCGTCATATATATCTACTTCTGTAAATACATCCGCTGCCATCTTGGTGAAGATATCTCCTGTCTCTATGAGGTCATTGACACCTGTACTATGTTCCGCGTCTACATAGATACGCTCCTTTTTAGGGTCTTTACGATAGTACTTATGGAATATCTTCTCTGTTGTAATGACAGGAAGTACATTCTTTCCTGTAAGCGGACTTTTCTCCACCTGCTCCTTCAGCCAAGGCTTGCGAGAATATTTACCAGAGTCGAGAGTCGCCTGGGAAATATCATTAAGAGCTATAGTAAGACGTTCGTAATTGCGATACTGATAGAAGTCTTTGTTCTCTAACTTTGTCTGCTGTTTCTTTGCAATAACACGACGCATAAGTTCCACTGCCGGATTCTCCTTGCGGGAATAAC
The DNA here is from genome assembly GCA_017475005.1 of Prevotella sp. Lineage (GTDB taxonomy): Bacteria > Bacteroidota > Bacteroidia > Bacteroidales > Bacteroidaceae > Prevotella. The sequence continues at coordinate 40,405 of JAFVGI010000035.1, forward strand.
GCACCTTCTTTGCCTTCACTACCACCTCGTCAAGGTTGTGGGTGTCAGACTTCAGCTTTACAACAAGGTTGTTTGTTTTGTCGCCGATATACACGTTCTTCGCCTTGTAACCCACGGCAGAGAAAGTGATGTACATACCACTGTGACGAGCTATAGAGAACATACCCCACCCGTCCGAAATAGTTGAGACATGACTACCCTTATATTTCAAACTGACATAAGACAAGCTGTCGCCAGTATCGGCATCAACAACGACACCGCGTACTGCCTGCGCCAAAGCCGGTACAGACATTATCATAGCAAAGAGGTAAACAAACAGACCTCTAAGAAACAACATTCTATTATTTATTGCATTATTCATATCGTATTGCTTCAATAGGATCCATGCGTGCAGCTTTCTGTGCCGGGAAATAGCCAAAGCCTACACCAATGAGTGTGCAGACGATAAATGACACCACGATAGACCACATCGGGATACTTGTGGGCAAGCCGAACAACAGATTAGCTCCTGTGGAGAGCAGTGTCCCAAGTCCGATACCGAGGATTCCTCCTGTAACTGATATTATTATCGATTCAATAAGAAACTGATTCGAGATATCGATACCTCGTGCTCCTACCGACATACGCAAACCTATTTCCTTGGTACGCTCTGTTACCGACACAAGCATGATATTCATAATACCGATACCGGCCACAAGGAGCGAAAAGGCTGCTGCAACAACAAGGATGAGGGTGACAGTATCCATTGTAGAAGACATCGTCTCCATAATCTCTTGCTGGGAACGAATAGTAAAATCTTCCTCGCCATCAGCCTTTATCTTATGCTGCTCACGAAGTATGGCTGTCAGTTCCTTTATAGCGTCTTCTGTCATCTCCTCTGTAATAGCAGAACAGTTGATAGTAGAGAACCATGTTTGAGCCGTAAGACGCTTCATGACAGTAGTGTATGGAGTGATACAAAGGTTATCCTGGTCCATACCGAAGGAGTTGTAACCCTTGCTTTTCAACACACCTATAACCCTAAAAGGAATACTCTTGAAACGCACCATCTTGCCGACTGGATCATGACCAGAGGGGAAGAGTTCATCAGCAACAGTCTTTCCGATAACGCAGACCTTAGCAGCCTTTTTGATGTCTTCATCCGTAAAGGCAGAACCATTTGATATCTCCCATTGCTTGATGTCAAAGTATTCAGTACTCTCGCCATACATGGTGGTACTGGTATTGTTGTTGCCGTTGATAATCTGTCCAGAAGAGGTTACTTCTGGCGATACATAGGTGCAATATTTTGCATCTTCCTTTATCTTCTCGTAGTCATCCGGCTTCAGTGTCTGCATAGCAGAAGGATCTTGACGTACACCGCCAGGACCTCTGTCGGCACCAGGACGTATCATAATGATGTTTGAGCCCATCTGCGAGATATTCTGACGGATAGACTCCTTGGAACCCTGTCCTATGGCCATCATAACTATAACGGCAGCAACACCGATGATGATACCCAACATCGAGAGGAAAGAGCGGAACTTATTATTTGCAATGGCCTTGATGGCCACCTTCAGTAAGTTTACGAAATTCATCTATAATAAATACTAATCGTCTTGTGGTGCTGGGAGTTGTGCTAATGCTTCCGCAGCAGATAATATATTTTCATTCTGCACATCTTCGCGTATCTTACCATCCCTGAGCATGATGTTTCTTGAAGAGTAATGTGCTATGTCTGGATTATGAGTTACAAAGATAATGGTGCGGCCCATAGAGTGGAGTTTCTGGAAGAGCACCAGCATCTCGAAGGATGTGCGGGTATCGAGGTTTCCCGTTGCCTCATCGGCAAGGATAACGGCAGGATTGTTGACAAGGGCTCTTGCTATCGCCACACGTTGCATCTGGCCACCAGACATCTGGTTACTCTTATGGTAGAGCCTGTCTCCAAGACCTACTTCATTGAGTGCCTTTATGGCTGCCTCACGACGCTGGGAAGCGCTATACTCGCTATTGTACATGAGGGGCAACTCTACATTTTCAATAGATGTAGTCTTGGCGAGAAGATTATAGTTCTGGAATACAAAACCAATCTTCCTGTTGCGCAGTCGGGCACGCTGGCTCTTGGACATCTTCCTGACACTGACACCATCAAGATAATACTCACCAGAGGTGGGAGTATCGAGACAGCCAAGCTGATTGAGAAGCGTTGATTTTCCTGAGCCGGAGGTTCCCATGATGGTGACAAATTCGCCCTCATAAATCTTGAAGGAAACGCCGCGCAACGCCTTTACCACCTCGGTGCCTACCTTGAACTCACGACGAACATTGTCTAATTCTATAACTGCTTTCTTTTCCATTGGAGCAGGGTTGCGTTCTTATTTCTTCTGTTGCTGTTGTTTGTTGTTTCGTGGACGAGGCATGAATGGGTTGTTGTTGCTATTGTTGTCTGCTGCAACCTCTTCACCACTCATCTTGAACTCAGTAATAATCTTCTGACCTGGTTTCAGACCTCCTACTATCTCTGTCATAATACCATTGCTGATGCCTATCTGTACAGGATATGCCCGGAAAGTATTACCGTCAAGAACCCAAACCTTATGCTCTCCCTTACAATCCTTGATGGTCTGATCTTCTGTAAGCATCTTCTCATTAGGAGTAAACTTCAGGGCTTTCGTAGGAACTGTTACAATATTGTTCTTTTCCTTTGTATAGATAGTAACATTTGCTGTAAGACCTGGCTTGAGTTTGAGGTCTGCATTAGGAGCAGAGATAACTACTTCGTAGGTTACGACATTTGACTCTGTCGTAGCCTCAAGGCGCACCTGTGTAACAGTACCGTTAAAGGTGTCGTCTGGGAAGGCATCTACAGTGAACGCCACACGCTCTCCTTCATGCACCTCACCTATGTCTGCCTCATCAATATTTGCTATAACTCGCATATTGGTAAGGTCTTGTGCAATCTTGAAGAGTTCCGGAGTATTGAATGATGCAGCAACTGTCTGTCCCTCTTCTACGGATTTGGATATCACAATACCATCAATTGGTGCAGTAATAGTAGCATATCCGAGGTTTGTCTCAGCCTTCTTTACATTTTGTGTAGAAGTGAGGACCTGCTGCTCTGCCTGCTGATAAGACAAGCGTGCCTTCTCAAAGTCATCAGCACTGATAAGACCTTTGTCAAACAGTTGATGCTGACGATTGAAGTTTGCTCTTTGGTAGGCCAGATTGCTCTGCTGAGATGAGAGATTAGCTCGTGCAGAAGCAAGCTCTGACATAAGATTTGTCTTGTCGAGTTCTGCTATTACCTGTCCTTTCTTTACTATGCTGTTGTAGTCAACATAAAGGTGGGAAACGATACCACTAACCTGTGTACCGACAGTAACGCTTGTAACTGCTTCGATAGTACCTGTGGCTGTAACACTAGTGCGAACATCGCCTACCTCAACAGGAACTGTAACATAAGAAACTTCTGCTTCTTTTTCACCACCTAGTGCAAAAAATAATGCAATGGCAACTATCGCTACCACTACCAAACCTATAATCTTCTTATTCATCTTTTGTAAAATTCTAACATCTTAATGCAAAATATCGTTGTGAATTTTGCTTCTAATTCTGCTTGCTGAGCAGAAAGCAGACGCATCTTGCCTTCTTGCAACTCAACAATATTCTTCAGTCCTACCTGAAACTGTTCTGACAGCAGGTCATAAGACTCTTGTGCACTTTCGGTACTAGCCTTTGCAGACTTGTATTGCTGCTGGTTGTTGTATGCCTGAATCCAGAAGTCGCTGATAGTGCTGTAAAGTGTTGTCTCCTTATCGCGAATATCAAGCAAGGCCTGCTGTTTCTGAATAGCTGCCTTATTGATAGCTGTCCTTGCTTCTCTTCTGTCCAGAATCGGAACATTGATGCTAAAGCCGCCGCCAAGATTGAAACCATTCTTAATCTGTGTGCCCCAAGCATTGTTGCTTTGAGAAGAATTGTTGGTTGTGGCAGAAGCATTTAGGGTAACTGTCGGGAGGCGCTGTGCTGAAGCGATTCTGCGTTGGACGTCAGCAGATTCAATAGACAGGCGAGCACGTTTTATCTCAGGACGATTCTCAAGTGCTGCCTCATAAACGCTTTGTATAGAGGGTATTGGCTGTAGCGCCATCGCATCAGTAGTTTTCGTGGCTGTTACATCAAACTCCTCTTCGTCGGTAATCTGCATCAAGGCCTTCAGCTGACGCTTGAAGTTACGCACATTACTCTCGCTCTGCACCAGACCATACTCATCCTGGGCACGCTGAGAGGTAAGTTGGGAAAGGGCTGCCTTACTCAGGCTTCCTACCCTATACATCTCCATACCACGATTCTCTGTCACCCTGGATGCCTCGAGTGTACTCTCACAAACCTTCACAGCTTCCTTTGAGTACAGAATCCTGACAAAAAGCGTAGCCAACTGTTCCTCAAGATTACGAGCCTTTACAATACTATCCTCAGCAGCTGCCTGCTCAGCAATATCATTGAGCTTTACCTGATTGTGGTTTCTGTTTCCATTCCATACTGTCCAGTTGCCACCAAGGGTGTAAGCACCATTATAACTGGTCTTCTTGGTTACTGTCTGCACCTCATTGTTCTGAACAGTCATACCTTGCTTCCAAGGCTGATAGGCTACATTCTGGTTTGTGGAAAAACTAAGGGAAGGAAACAGGGCTGCCTGAGAAGACTTCAGGGTTTCCACAGCCGTCTGGCGGGTGAGGCCCAATTTTTGCAGGGAAATATTGTTTGTCAGGCAGTAGTCAAGACATTCCTCAAATGTCCACACTCTTGCCTGAATATTTTGGGAAAACAAAATGATTGTTCCCAGTATCGCAACAAGATATTTCGTCATTTTTAATATAGAATATTAATTTCGGGCACAAAGTTACATTATTTTTTTCAAATATAAAACTTTTTGACACACAAAACGTTTTATTTTACATATTTTTCACTACAAATTTTTCTCCAAACCGCGTTTGAAAATTATTTCCTCCGAGGAGAATTTTATGTTTCAGCCCCTGAAACACCTGTACAAGGTCTGTAAACATGTGTCCAAGGCCCTTGGACACATGTTCAAGGCCCTTGAATATAAATTCTCTCGAGGGGAAAAATATTTTTCTTCATAGTTTTGACATATTTTTAAAATATAATTTGTATCTTTGCACAAGCTATGAATAAAGAAGAACTTCGCAAATACATTTTTGAACAGACAAAGGGGCACTCCACACAAGAACTGGAGGATGCTTCACGCACAATATGCGAAAAGTTGATGGAGCACGAGAAAATCAAGAAGGCAGAGACAATTGTGCTCTTCTGGTCAATGAAAAATGAAGTCAAAACTCATGACCTCATCCCAAGACTTGTGCGCGATAAAAATGTCATCATCATAACACAATCTGCTGACACAAAACCTGTTGTTCCTCCTTCGGATGCTGTCATCATTGTGCCAGGAATTGCCTTCGATAACAGAGGGTACCGACTGGGCAGAGGAAAGGGGTATTATGACCGATATTTATCAAAATTAGAAGAAAACTATAAAATTGGTATCTGTTTTCCTTGGCAAATGATAGAAAAAGTGCCAACAGATAGCCATGATGTGTGCGTTAACGAGGTTATTTGCTGATTTTTATCAAATTTCTTAACAAAAATTTGGCGGGAAACTGAAAAATTCCTAATTTTGCAAAATGGAACCCATCAAAATAACAGAGGAAGAGATACAGGACCGCGCCAACAAGGTTTTCTCCGCAATGGAGAAGCGATGTTCTGTAAAAGAGATGCAACTGGTGCAAAAGGCTTTCAATTTTGCACGAGAGGCACATCGTAATCAAACGCGCAAGTCTGGAGAACCCTACATTATCCACCCTATTGCTGTAGCGATGATTATCGCTAATGAAATGCAATTGGGAGCAGCACCTGTTTGTGCAGCTTTCCTGCATGATGTAGTAGAAGACACACCATGTACTGAGGAGAAAATCAGGCAGGAATTCGGAGATGATGTGGCCTTTCTTGTCAGTGTGGTTACAAAGAAAAAGAAGAACCAGTACGAGATGTCAAAACAGCTTGACAACTTCAAGCAGATGTTGGATTCCATGCACTATGACATCAGAGCAATCCTCATAAAACTTGCTGACCGCCTGCATAATATGCGAACTCTGTCATCAATGGGGCCTGCAAAACAGATGAAAATCGCAGGTGAGACAGATTTCTTCTATGCTCCGCTGGCGAACAGATTGGGGCTTTATACTATTAAAATAGAACTCGAGAATCTCTCCTTCCATTATCGTTGTCCACAAGTTTACGACAGAATCCTGAAACTCATAGAAGAGGACAAGAAGCGTGACGAAAAACGCATGGCTCCATTCTACAAGAAGATGGACGAGATTCTGAAGAATAACGGAATAGCATACGAACGCGAAGTGTTATACAAACAGCCTTATAACATTTGGCGGAAAATGATACAGCAGAATATCGACTACGAACACCTGGAATGTAGGCATTTCACCAAAATCGTTTTCAAGTCTGACATGTATATGACAGACAAGAACAGGGCTCTGAAGATATATTCTCTGTTAACTGACGTATTCAAGGAGAGACCTAATTCTGTCATAAATTACATCGACCTTCCAAAGCAAAACGGATATCAGGCTTTCCACACACAATTGCTCAGCGATTATGGAATATGGGAAGAGGTACACATACAATCGGAGAAGATGGCAACCAAGACAAAGCTGGGATACCTCTTCGACAGCGGTGATCGAGAGATTGATATCAATATGTGGCTGGAGACATTCCGTAAAGTGCTGAAGGATGTATCAAATAACCTGGAGTACAACGAAGAAAACAAGCACTTCTTCATCGAGAGTGTTCGCACTACTCTGTATAATGATGATATACAGGTATATACTCCAAAGGGAAAAGCAATGTTGCTGCCAAAGAAATCTACAGCAATAGATTTCGCATTCGCCATCAGCAACGAAGTCGGCATGCATGCGAAATATGCTAAGATAAACGGACATCTGGCTTCAGTAAAAACCATTCTGAAACGTGGGGATAGCGTAGAGATAGGTGTTGACGAGAACATCACGCCACAGGAAGACTGGAGAAATAGTGCAAAGACCTATGAAGCTCTAAGAAGTATCAATATTTATCTGGATCATCTTCCCAAGCCCAAATATTGCAGATGCAGTAGCTGTCACCCTATACCAGGAGAAGAAGTTATCGGATTTAAAGAAAATGATGGCACCATAACAGTACACCGCAGGGATTGCACACTCGCAATAAGCCTTGTTTCACAATTTGGTGACAATATTATAGCTGCTGATGATTTCAAAGAGAATTCTGAAACCCTATATCCAGCTTCGCTGACCTTGAAGGCTGTTGACAGAAAGCATCTCCTGAGCGACATCATAGAAACTATTTCCAACCAACTACGTCTGTCTATCCTTAGCCTTGATACAACTACCGTTGACGAGATTGTGACAACAACAATCAATTTCACCATTCACAGCTATCAGGAACTAAGGACTATCGTGCAGAATATACAAAGCATCCCAGATGTTGACGAAGTTATCTACAATAACAAATAAATCAAGCCCTCTTCTGTAAACAAATGTTAAAAACAACCAGAAAAGTGAGATTTATAGCAATAAAATTTACTTGATTTGATTTTTTTTTCTACTTTTGTGCCGATATTAACGTTTAAACCAAAAAATTATTGCCTATAGAAAAACATTTACTTGACTAAAAAAGTTTAAGGAAATGAAAAAACTATCTCTGCTAACCGACGAAGAGTTGGCAATGGAGTATGTAAAAGGTAATAATCGTGCGTTTGACGAATTGTTAGGTCGTACGCAAACGGGAATATTCTCTTACATCATTTTTATTGTACACAACAAGGAAGTGGCAAACGACCTCTTCCAAGAGACTTTCTTGAAAGCTATCACAAAGTTAAAGGAAGGTAAGTACACCCCATCTGGTAAATTCAACGGATGGTTGATTCGTATTGCGCACAATGCCATTATGGATTGGTATCGTCGTCAGAAGAGCCAGCATCTTATTGATACTGATGGTAGCGATATCACTATTGCCGAGATGTCTGATCAACAGATAATGGAGACATCACGCGAAGATATTATGGCAAATGCCCAGGTATTGGAGGATGTAAAGGCAATGATAGACTTCTTGCCTGAAAATCAACGCGACATCGTAAAAATGCGCTATTACCAGAATCTCTCTTTCAAGGAAATAGCTGTTTTGACTAACTGCAGCATCAATACTTGTCTCGGACGCATGCGTTATGCCCTGATAAATCTGAGACGACTGGCAAAGCAAAATAGCATGCAACTCCAGCTGGCACTATAATTCTCAGAAATAATTTAGCGCATGAAACTAACTGCTGACAGCGGTAGCACTAAAACAACATGGCTTCTTAACACCAATGGTGCTGAGAAGCTATATTTCTATACACAAGGCATCAACCCTTTCCATATGGATATCGAGACAATGGAATCCATATTGGAGAAAGAACTGCTGCCACAACTACAGTCATCAGAATATCCCATTGACGATATAGAATTCTATGGCGCAGGATGTACAGTCGAGAAATCTGTAATTCTCAAAGAAATCCTGCAGAAGGTTTTTCCTTCAGCAAAATCCGTCATCGTGGGAAGCGATATGTTGGGAGCAGCAAAGGCGCTATTCAATAACGAACCCGGAATAGCATGTATTCTCGGAACTGGTTCCAATTCTTGCTTATACGATGGCGAGAAGATAGTCGAGAACATCTCTCCTATGGGATATATCCTGGGCGATGAAGGAAGTGGAGCCGTTATAGGTAAGACATTCCTGAATTGTCTGTATAAAGGAGCACATCGCGATTTCATAAATGTTTTCAAATCAGAAACAGGGCTCACCCTTCCTGATATTATAAATAAGGTATATCGCGGTCCCCTACCCAACCGTTTCCTTGCTTCCCTCTGTCCTTTTATCCATAGCCACTTGTCTGAGCAATGGATAGAAGAAATGGTAATAGAATGCTTCCGTAAGTTCTTTGAAAACAATATTAAGCATTACAATTCCAATCTTAATATCGGTTTTGTAGGAAGCGTAGCATTTTATTTTGAGAAACAGCTACGCAAGGCGGCAGAAAAAGAAAGTTCCCTCATTACCAAGATAATGAAGGAACCGCTATAGTAAAAGAAGTTTATTATTCGTCTATGTCTTCTTCTTTTGGTGCTTGATAGGCTTCACATTTTGTGTTGCCAAGATTATCTATAGTCACCAATACGAGGTAGAACTCCTCATTATTCTCATCCGGCGAACCAATACTTGCAACAAATTTCAGATAGTTGCCTTCCGCCTTATAGAAGTTCATCCCCAGCAATACACCACTCTCAAAGAATGACTTCGGTACTACACTCTCGAAGTTTTTCTTGCTGAATTTCTTCTCAAAGCAAACCGACTCGTCACTACGTTTGATAACGAGATTTATTGTATTATCATAATAATCCTGATCGTGGTTCTTTACCTTTGGAAGAGAAGTATCCTGTGCACGAGTAATAACATATGTGTATTTGGAATCACTTATCCAATTAACATTATCACTCTGGGTATTCGACGCCATCCCTATAACACCAGGACTGTGCTCTTCTACCTGATCACGTTCAACAATAATATCGTCAGAACGCTTATTGCCTCCGCAACTGACAAGAAGCAGCAGACACAATACAATTAGAGTGAATGATGTTTTCATGCACATAACACTATATATACTATTCACACCCTTCACTCCCAAATATTATTTACTCAGAAACTCTTTCGATATACTTGTCTATATCCTGAGAAGAAACGCTGTTAACATACTTCTCCTTTACTTCCTTATAGATTTCAAGAGCCTCAGACTTCTTGTTCTGACTCTCCAGCAAACGAGCTGCAGAAATCATATAAGTAGGAGCTAGTGAGTTATTCACATTATCCTCAGCCTTAGAATCAGCCATCTCAGCAGCCTTCTTAAATGTGCTGATAGCCTTATCTACATCACCAGTATTAGCATAAGCATTTGCCAAAGCACCAGTAATAGCCGGACTAATCATCATATCTTCACGTGCAGAGAAGTCCTCAAGGTAAGTAACTGCCTCTTTCCACTTAGCCATATTTGCATAGCACAATCCAGCATAAGCCTTAGCGAGGTTAGCAGCATCTGTGCCACTATAGTTCTCAGCAACTGCAAGGAAACCCTCCATTGTCTTGTCACCATTCAGAGCCTTCTGGAATTCACCCTGTCCGAACAACTCCTGTGCTCTTGCCAGAGCTGTTGAAGCCTTTTCCTCACGAGGACCAGCTACCAGGTTAGAGTAAGCAGCCCAACCACCAACTACAATAATAAGAGCAGCTACAGCAATAAGTATCTGCTTACGAAACTTCAAGAAAAAAGCTTCCTGCTTGTTTAATTCCTGCTCTGCTGGAGCAGCATTTGGAATGTTTTTATTTGCCATTTTTTTATCTGATGTTATTATTCTCTAAAATTGCGCTGCAAAATTACAAAAAAAAAATTAGAATACCAAATATTTTTATATTATAGCAAAAAAAAATCGTATCGAAGAAGATTATCTCCGATACGATATATAAAAGTGGGCAGTCTCCTACTCTCCCGCATAGTATTGCAGTACCATCGGCGCAGGCGGGCTTAACTTCTCTGTTCGGAATGGGAAGAGGTGGGACCCCGCTGCAATAGCCACCCAAATGGGGTTGACGTATTGACAAGAACA
>JAFVGI010000036.1 GCA_017475005.1 Prevotella sp.
CAAATTTTGCACAAAAAAAGTCCGAGGGGGAGACCCTCGGACCTTATTGTTATCGTAGCGAAGCGTATCGTAGGTCGTTAGACCGTATCGTAGTGGCTTGCCACGTATCGTACGAACATAGTTCGTTAATTACTTAACCTGCTGACCAGCAACGTTGAAGTTACCAATCTGGATACCGTTCTTGCCGATAACCTTTACAGGAGCAGCTACCTCAGCCTTTGCCTCGGCTACGCCCTGAACTGCTGTAGCACCAGAAACAGTTACAGAACCAATAGCTGTTGCACCAGGAACAAATGCGAAACCATCACATGTTACCTTTGAACCAACTGCGAAGAAGTAGTATGTACCAGCATCAGCATATACTGGGAAGCCAACTACACCAAGACCATTGCCTTTCTGTGAGTCAGCCCATGTGTTTGTACCATAATTATCATCTGTTGTTGGACGAATGCCAGTCATATCAGCAAGGAAGTAAGTACCAATAGTGGTGAAAGGATAGCTTGGATCCTTGGAGTAGTCAGCATAGCCATCTGCGTCACCAGGGAGACTTGCAGCATACTGGTTGCCGTCTGTCTGATAACCCATTACAAGGTCATAAGCCAACTGATCAGAAGATGTAGTTGCAGAGTATTCGCCCTCAAAAGCATAGTACTGCTTGTTAGCAGAAAGCTTAGAGAATACATAGAGGTAACCGTCTGCTGTTACGTCAAAACGGAAGATAGCATTATCAACAGGTTGCTGAGTAGTTGCATTCTTTGTGTTTGTAGGGTTGCTCTGTCCCTGAACACCAGTAGCTAATGAAGAGAACTCTGTGCCATCAATTGTGATAGTCTTGAAGGCGTCATTCTCACCATTCATAGCAACAGACTTGTAGTCACAGGCATAAGCTGCTTTCATAGTAACATTAGCTGAAGAACACAGTGTTGTACCAGCAGCAACAGAAACTGCTGAAGAACCGATACCAAGAGTCTCTACATCCATGAATGCGGACTGCATCTGTGCATTAGCTGTAAAAGCCATTGTAGCCATAGCTACGAGAGTAAAAATTTTCTTCATAATTTTAAAATTTTAAATTGTTAGAAAATGTTGTGAATAAAAAGAATTTTTGTTTTTATGCATGGCACGATGACCTAATGTCATCATGCCATGCTTTTAGTTTTATGGTCTTGTGCCCTCAAAAGAGTAAGTAGCTCCATATTTTTTTCGTCCAACCTTTATTTCGCCAGTATAGACGAATGTAACTATTCCGTTGAGAACTCTGCCAGAGACGGTCTTACCATAAGGATTTACACTATCGTATTTGTCACTTGTGCAAGAGAAGAAATAGCCATTTGTGGTAGACACTGCATTAACAGGTGCAGATTTAGACTCTTCACCAGAAATGTCAGGAATAGAAGAGGTTAAGCCAAGTACGTATTGAGAGAATTCCTTTAGGTCAACTGTACCATCGTGGGTCTCTGTAGTTTGTCCATCTGGTGTATCCACCGTCACTGTCCAAGTGCCACTGTAGGTTCCAGCGATATCCGCTGCTGGAGTGCTGGAAACGGGTGCTCCATCATCATCACCGCATGAAGTATAGAACGCAACGACCGACAGCATCAGTAGAGCATTATATAATATTTTCTTCATTTTGTTACTTATTTAAATAGATTAATAGCCTGGGTTTTGATCTTTCTCTGAGATACCAGTATTAGAACTTATCTCATTAGCAGGTATTGGACGATACCATTTTGGATTGCCATCGCTACCGATAATACTGCAAGCTGCGCTATTGTTATTGAATGCGTTGTAATACAGGACAAGCTGCTTAGTACGGCGGAGATCCTCCCAACGTGTCATCTCACCAAAAAGTTCAAGTGCACGCTCGTCAAGAATGATGTCTATGTCACGCAGAGTAAAGCTGTGAGTATATGCAGGATCATAAGATGCTAAACTCTGAATGTTGTCTGCCTTCGCACGTGTACGAATAAGATTGACATCGCTGAGATAATCCTCACCAAGCATCATCTTCGCCTCTGCACGAACCAGTATGATGTCACTCAAAGAAAGAATAACAACGTCACGATAGTTTTGCTTTCTGTTAGCTGACTTGTCTATATTGATATCATCCCACTTCTTACAAACCAAGCCCGTGTATGTACCATTACAGTTCTTCAGATATCCAGTGTAGGCACTTGTTACTGCATCAGTATAATAGTCCATAGCCTGTATCTGGCTCTCTGTCAGGCTCGTCTGAGACGCACCACAGAGATAGTAGCCTACCTTGTCGGTAGAACCAGATCCGTCGCCCATACGCACTACAAGTGCTTTACCAGCCTGGTACTGAGACATGTGCTCATTGAAGTCTGCTATAACTTCTGCATTTGTGTAATATGGAGGCAGGAAGCGATACTTGATACCTGCACTCTTCTTCTCATCGTCTGTGTAGTTATAGTAGCCATAATAACCAGATTTAGCATCGCTTGCTGAATACAGATAGAGAGTGGTCATAAACGTAGCCTCCCAACGCTCATCGCCCTCTGTATAAAGGGCAAGCATCTTCTTTGTGGGGTTGTCACCATGATTCATCAGTTTCTGACCATTGTCAGCAGAGCCATAGTATCCACAGAAGTTCTTTTCCATCATATGGCCAGCAGAGAGTTCTGTACCTGCATCAGCAGATATTGCTCTGTCGTACTGTATAGAGAAAAGTTCTTCGCTGTTACCCTCATTAGTCTGCAACCACTTTTTCTCGTAGCTGTCAACCAACGCACTCTCACCACCAGCCTGTGTTACAGCATTAGTTGCATACTCCTTGGCTGTTGCAAAGTATTTATGGGTGTCTCCAGAGAAAGAATAGGTTCCCTGAGCAGCATCGGTGACAGTCACGTCAACGTCCCATCCAGCAGCAAGAGCAATCTTTGCTGTAAGGGCAGCTACGTTAGCCAGTGAGGCATGTCCCTCATGATTTGTAGCTGGGATAGAAGCGCTTGCATACAGACTTTTCATGTCACTTAGTATAAAATCATATACCTCCTGAGCAGGAGTACGTGGATAATTACGCTCTGAGGTGGTAATCGGTTTTGTAATCAATGGCACACCTCCAAACTGCTGCAGAAGATTATAGTAACAAAGAGCTCTTGTAAAACGTGCGTCTGCATCCACCTGACTACCACTGTTATCAATTGCTGCATTAGCATTGTTAATGGCGTCATAGCATGTAGCATAGAACGTTTTTACTGCATCCTCATTGCTTGGCGTGAGTGTATAGGCATAAAACTTCTCGCCTGTACCATCTCCACTCTGGTTAATGTATATATCTGTACCCTTTACGAGCATACCAAGCATGTCGCTTCCTTCATAAATGGATCTGAGCTCGTAGAAAGCCTGATTGCGACGTTGCTCAGGCGTAATCTGAGAATCGTCTATGTTAGACCTGTTCTGCTTTGAGCCGTCAAGGAAGTCTGAACAACTCGTCAGAGAAACCCCTGCAAGAAGAACAGAAGCGAATGAAATTATAATTTTACTTTTCATTTTTCTTGAACGTTTATAGGTTTTTAGAACTTAATGCTTGCACCAAGCTGATAGGTAACAGTACTTGGAACATCCTTGCTGTTAGAAGCACCCGCCCATTCAGGATCGAAGCCCTTATAGCCAGTAAATGTGAATGGGTTTGTTACAGTAAAGTACAGACGCAGGTATGAACAGCCCCATGATGAGAGCCAACTCTTTGGGAATGTATAACCCAAGGTCATATTCTTACACTTTACGAAGGTACCGTTAACTACTGCAAGAGAATATTCCTCATCGGTGTCCTGGCCTATATACTTGTTAATCTTGTTATTACCACCATCACCAATGAAAGGATAATCAGCATAATGGGTAGAGGTCTGGTAAACAGGATTTATGTATGTACCATCCTCATTTATGCCATCACAACCAATGAGAGTACCAGCAGGGATGTAGTAATCCATATCTATACGCTGCATACCGCGATAAGACTGACGGCCATATTGATGCATAAACGGAGAGTAAACCTTGTAGTTTACTTTTGCATAGAGAGACATTGAGAAATCCCAATTCTTCCATGAAAGATTAGAGGTGAATGAGCCCGTCCATACTGGGTCAGAACTAAAGACCTTCTTATCATATGTGCCATCATCATCAAAGTCGGCACATTTCACGCCACCTTCACCCTGTCCATATACAGTGTAGTAGTAGTCGTATTCACGAATTTGACCGTTTGACAACTTGTTCACATGACCCTTCTCAGCAAGTTTCTGAGTATATGTTTCTATCTGACGGTCATTGAGTGTCATCATCCTGTCAGAAACTACGCCAAGGAAGTCATATGCATATACATTGTTTACGGGACTTCCCACGAATAGAGAACCTGTGATGATGTCATCACTCAGGATATAATTGTCCTGACCATTGATTTCTTTAACTTCATTCTTGTTGTGAGAGAAATTGAAGGTCGTTGTCCATTCCCAATCCTTCTTCTTGATATTGACGGTAGTAAGACTAATTTCCACACCAGTGTTGCGAACAGAACCAACATTGGTCATCATTGACCCTCCACCAGCTACGAGTGGCAACTGAACCTTGTACAGAAGATCCTTTGACTTCTTGGTGTAGAAGTCGATGCTACCCATAATTCGATTACGCAGGAAACCGAAGTCAAGACCGAAGTTCCATTCATGAGATTTCTCCCACTTGAGGTTCTTGTCCACAATGGCAGAAGGTTCATAACCCATAGCCTTGTTGGTTCCGAATGCATAAACTGATCCGTCAGATCTTGTTGAAAGTGTAGCATAATTATCAACGCCATCACAGTTACCAGTTACACCATAAGACACGCGGAGCTTCAAGTTGCTGATCCAGTCAATCTTCTTGATAAACTCTTCCTCAGACATACGCCATGCAAGAGCCACTGATGGGAAACAACCCCAACGATTGTCTTTAGCGAACTTAGAAGAGCCATCCCAACGTACTGTAGCAGTAAGGAGGTAACGATCCAGATAACCATAGTTGACACGAGCAGCCCATGATGTCATAGAATATGAGGAGTAGTAATTACGCATACCATAATTCTTCAATACATCATCATCTGATTTGTAATTACCGAGATAGGTACCTGCATTCATATTCCACCACAAAATATCCTCATTGAGGTCCTTGGCACCAGTCCACAATACTTCCGAAGTAGACTTCTGCACAGAGTACAAGCCCATTACACCAAGGCTATGCTTATCCTGACCGAATCTTGTGTTGTAGTTTACAACGTTGTCCCAAGTCCATGCGAATACATTTGAGTTATGATTGTATGCATAGCCATTGGTTTTTGAGTCTGGATTGTAGTACTTAGCATTTCCATCTGCATCAGCTGTGGCAGGGTTGATAAAACCTGTGTAGTTGCCCTTTCTTACATTCTTGTAGTTTGGAGAGAATGTTGTTTTGAAAGTAAGACCCTTCATTGGCTCAAACTGCAAATATGCGTTACCAAGGAGACGCCATGTCGTCTGCTGGTTTTCATTATTCTGCATTTTCATCAATGAGTTGTAGGTGTCAGTAAACTGATTGTTGTCAGTACCTAAAGCAGCCGCACTACCTGGTTTTAATATGAAATTACCATTTTCGTCGTAAGGACGTGAAAATGGGGTCATTCTAAATGCCTCGGTAATAGACTCACTGTCTGCTTGGCTCAAGTCTTGATATGAAGCGTTGAAACTGAATCCAGCCTTGAAATATTTATTTATCTCTGTATCGATAGCTCCCTTGAAGTTAACCTTCTGCTGGTCATCACCTACATAGATACCTTTTTCAGCGTTATATCCAAGTCCGAAGTTGTATGCCAGCCCCTTACCCGATCCACTAACTGAAAGATAGTGATTCTGCTGAGTACCAGTTCTTGTGACTAAGTCTGGCCAATCGATGTCAACTCCTGCTGCAAGCATATCCTTCATCGCATAGCCCTGAGAAGCATCACCGGAGTTTCTCTGTAGCATTGCTGTGCCATAATCACTATATGTCATGCCGTAAACAGGATTTCCAGATACATCAGTTAGAGCGTTCGCTGTAGTCAGAAATTTCATGAAACGATAATGCGCATATCCGTTAGCATCATAGAAGTCTGGCATACGAGCCGCTTTTGTCCATCCATAGTATCCATCGTAAGAAACCGTTGGCTTTTGATCTTTCTTGACGGTAGTACCGCTCTTTGTGGTTACCATAACAACACCAGCGGTAGCGCGAGAACCATAGATAGCAGTAGAAGAAGCATCCTTCAAGATGTCAATCTTCTCGATATCCTGTGGGTTAAGCCAATCAATATCATCACAAAAAACACCATCAACAACATATAGAGGTGAGACGTCTTTATTGATAGATGATTTACCACGGATTTCGATTGAAGCACTCTCACCTACACGACCACTTGTTGTAATATTCACACCCGGAGTTGAACCCTGCAAGTTACCTAATACAGTTGAAGCACCCTTAGCATTCAACTGCTCTGTGTTGACAGAGCTGACGGAACCAGTGAGGTCGCTCTTCTTCATTGTACCGTAACCTACAACAACGAGGTCGTTCAGCGTGGTGTTGTCATCCTCGAGGGTGACGTTCACCGATGACTTACCTGCAGTCTTGATTACCTGTGACTTCATGCCAACGTAA
>JAFVGI010000037.1 GCA_017475005.1 Prevotella sp.
TCGTTTTTCCCTTAAATAAGAGTATAGTAGGGTGGTTCATTTAATTCTATGCCAACCTGCCTTTGCATGTTCCTTATCCAGTTCCAGCACTTTGATTCATTCCTGAATCCATACCCTTGGGCATCATAGATGATAGCTCCTGTCATTTTGTCAACGACGATGTACCTGCCGTTATTCTGTACGGCAATCCAGTTCTTGCGATTTTTCTTCTCTTCCATTTTTATTATTAGTATAAGTTTTGTCGATTGCGTTGATAACACTACCTGTACCTTTCATCGTAGCTTTAATGTATGGTCTCATTGCTTTGTAATCACTATGTGACGTAATCAGCATGATGAGGTTTGTTGAAACTCCTTCATTGAGTGCTGTGACGATAAAGGTCCTTCGTGCAGTGTGAGTTGATAGGTCACATTTTGGTGTATGAACTTCTATTTTCTCCTGCAACCGGTATTCATAGTCAATCCATTCACCACTAAGATTTGCTTTTTTCCCAAGTTCTTTCAAATGCTCGTTGTACTTCTGATTGCTAAGAATCGGAAATAGGCGGCCACCGTCATATATATGTGTTGAGTATTTCTTATATATTTCCACAGCTCTTTGTGCAAGAGGGTAGGAGACAGCGTCATCATCTTTTTCTGTAAGAAGTCGTATAATGAATTTTCCGTCATCAGACTTCGTTATGTTGTCAGGGCGCAGTTGCTTTAGATCAGAATACCGTAGTGCTGTATAGCATTGGAAGATGAAGAAATCTCGTGTCTGATCTAGCGCACTTCCTTCCTCCAACTTCAGATTGTATATACGGTCAAGTTCGTCAAGGCTAAGATGTTTCACAGATATCTGCCCCTTTGGTAGTTTGGGCTTATAAGAATCAAACTCCTCGCAAACGGTATAGTGCTTCTTCTTGGCCCACTTAACAAACGACTTCA
The DNA here is from genome assembly GCA_017475005.1 of Prevotella sp. GTDB lineage: Bacteria > Bacteroidota > Bacteroidia > Bacteroidales > Bacteroidaceae > Prevotella. The sequence goes on from JAFVGI010000037.1 coordinate 927, forward strand.
GATATGCAAGATTCTTCTTGAGTGCATCATTATACATGCTATCTGACAGATATACTTTGAAAGCCTCTAGATTTTTCGTGTTTAAAGTGAGGAATGTCAGCTCCGGATTGAACTTCTGTAACTTATCTCGAAGTCGAGTATATACATCGACCATGTCCTTTCCCCATCCTTTAACTCCGGACTGTTCTTTAATAAAATCGTTGAATAGCAAGAAAAATTCACTGCTACGTTGTTCGTTAGTCTGCTTGAATGCATAGTTAAACTTTGCTCTCAGGTCTGTCAAGACTGGGTCGCGTTTCATCAGTTCACACTCGTGGAAATATTCATCAACATATTGTATATAAGTGTTGATGGTGCTGTTTACGTCATTGTAACTATTGCCATTAACATTATAACCCTGTTTGACTTTTTGCTTCTTCTTATCCCACAGTTTAGGTTCTATCCGAATCCTGGTTCGGAGGTCAATACGCTCACAGCCGTGTGTAACACGCAAGCGAAGTGTGTGATGGTTAGTCCCATTGGATTTTACCAGTGAGCAGTTCGTGTTGTGGATGTAAATCCTATGTCCTTTTTCTGTCTTCATGTAAATGGTACATGACTTTAAGAAAATAGTTTCTTAATTGGACAACAAATTTACAAGAAAAATGCAACTTGTGCTATAGATGCTACGATTACATATATATAATTAGGCGTTTTTAGGTGTTCCTAGGATTAGCCAGATGGTCCATTGGGTATACTCGATTACCCAAAATCAGACCCAAAATCAGGCAAAATGATATGAAATAATATGTAATGATAACGAGTTTAAAGTGGCTCTTAAGGTCAATAAAAACAGAGAGTTACGGCATGACACGGCATAAAAGTCTCCGTCCCTCTCTCTCCGCCCACAACAATAAGAAACCTGCTGAATTTTCAGCAGGTTTCTTTGTTATTATACGAATTGGTACTCCTAAGCGGTTTGTTGTTCTCAGTCGTAATACTCAATTTTCATTTCCTCACCTATATTGAGGTCATTATGAAAATTGTCGTCATTTATTTCCTCCTTCGTCTCATATCCGTCGAGCAAGTGGAAACCACCTACAACGGTATGGATAGGCAAAGGACAAATAACGATAAATAGGCATAGATAAAAAAAGACAACAAGGAACAACATTAAAAGATTAGAATGAGAAGAGAAATATTTGGAGGTTATAAAATTATTTCTGCCTTTCCTTGATTTGTGATAAGAAATTGCAAAGTGAAAAAAAAATCCATGGGCCGTGAACCGTAAACAATGAATTATTATTAGTACTTTTGCACCTCAAAATGTGTATGTTACGCTAACTGAGATGGTTACACAAAAAACAATAATGCAAACAATAAATATTATAACTAAGAGATTAAGAATTATGAGAAAAGTATTGTTTTTTCTGGCTACGGTAATGTTGGCAACATCATGCTCTCAGGCACAACACAGCAAGAAGAGTGGCTTTTTAACTAAGGAAGAATTACCTGATGCGATAAAATTCCTGCCAGAGCCACCTAAGTCTGGTCCTGAATATGACAAGGATGTGGAGGCTTACGAACTGGGCAAGAAAAAGCGCCAGGATCCCAAGGTGCGTGACCATTGCCTGCACCAGGATACTACTGATATAAATATTGTGTTTAATGAAGCTGTGGGCTTTGAGTTGATGAGCAAAAAGAACAAGGAGATTAAGAGTCTGGTTTCTGGGGCTGTAAAGGATGTACGCAAGATATCAGAACCTGCTAGGGAACACTATAAGCGTCAGAAGCCTTTCATTGTATTCCATGAGCCATCACTCAAGCTTGATGCAGAATCAGCCGTAAGTACGAGTAAATACGCCTATCCCAGTGGTCATGCCGTGCGTTCATGGATGTATGCCTTTGTGCTTGCTGATGTAGCACCAGAGTATAAAGAGAAGCTTTATGCTTGCGCTCAGGATTATAGTGATTGTCGTGTAATCATGGGACGTCACTGGCAGACAGACATCGAAGCCGGCAAACTGCTGTCAGAAAAGGTATTTGAGAAGCTGAAGCAGTCAAAGGCTTACCAGGCTCAACTGGAGTTGGCTCGCGAGCAGTATAAGGCAATGAAAAAGAAATAAATAGCCTTTGTGGTATAGATGTAATAAAGATTAAAAATAAGAGATTAAGAATTATGAGAAAAGTATTGTTTTTTCTGGCTGCTGCAATTTTGATAACATCATGCACTCAGGCATATCGCAATGGTAAGTATGGTTTTTTGACTACGGGAGAATTACCTGATGCGATAAAATTCCTGCCAGCGCCACCAGAGTCAGGTCCTGCTTATGATAAGGATGTAGAGGCTTACGAAATGGGCAAGAAAATACGTCAGGACCCTAAGGTGCGCGATCATTGCGTGCATCAGGATACTATTGATATGAATACAGTGTTTAATGAGGCATTAGGCTTTGAGATACTGGGTAGCGAGAATAATGAGATAGTAAGCTTGGTAGCAGGAGCTGTAAAGGATGCCCACAAGGTGGCAAAGCCTGCTAAGGAATATTATAAGCGCCTGAAGCCCTTCCAGGTATTCAATGAGCCATCACTGAAGCTAAAGTCAGAAAAGGCTGTCAGCTCAAGCACCTACGCCTATCCCAGTGGTCATGCCGTGCGTTCATGGATGTGCGCCTATGTGCTTTCAGATGTAGCACCAGAATATAAAAAGCAACTTTATGTGTGTGCTCAGGATTATAGTGACTGTCGTGTAATCATGGGTCGTCACTGGCAGACTGACATCGATGCTGGCAAACTGCTGGCAACTAAGGTATATGAGAAGCTCAAGCAGTCATCGGCTTATCAGGAGCAACTGGAGTTGGCTCGCGAGCAGTATAAGGCAATGAAAAAGAAATAAATAGCCCCTCGTGGTATAGATATGAACCCCGAAAGTCAGAAAAAAAACTTTCGGGGTTCACTTCATATAACTGAGAAGTATTATCTTATTATCCTGAGGATATTCTGGGCATCCCTATCGCCCAAGGCAGCATCGTTCTTGATTTTGGCAAGCACCTCTGCCCCGCCATCTGGATTCTGGATAGCTCTTCTCAGCCAATTTCTCGCCATATTGAGGTTGGGGGCTACTCCGTCACCCTTCATGTAACACTTTCCTAAGGCGTACTGTCCGTGGGCATTGTCATCCTGAGCAGCCTTGCTAAACCAAAAGAAGGCAAGCCTTAGGTCTTTTGTAACGCCTTCACCATTCTTATAGCATTTGCCTACCTGATATTTTGCCTTGCCGCTGCCTTGCTTGGCTGCTTTCATATACCAATGAAAGGCAAGAGTGTCATTTTCCCTTATTCCATGTCCCTTGTCATAACGGTGTGCAAGTCGATATTGAGCCTTCCTGTTTCCTTTCTCTGCTGCCTTCTTCAGTTCGATGAATGAGGCTTCGTTATTTTTTTTTGAGGAATAAAGCATGATGCCCTCGCGATACAGCCTCTCGCCAATGAGAAGACATATCGCCAGGGCAACCAATGCAATAAACCATTTCTTCATGCTTTAGAACTTATGTGTATAGCCAATGCCAATCACATGGCGGTCGGGCTCGTCATCACCCTCTTTGCAGATGTGCTGGTAGATATATTTAATATCGAGGCTATTATGCTTGTCAAGCTGCAACTCTGTGCCGGCATTGTATCTTATCTTCTCAAGCTCTTTGGCAACGAAAGTTTCCGCATTCACGTATGGACGGAACAGGTTGTTGAGTTTCCACTTTACCTGAAGACGATTGCGCCACACGTTTTTACCCTTTGCACTATAGACTTTCTCGCCGACTTCAGCGCCAGTGCCTGTATCATAGCGTTGAACAGTCTTATCTGGACGATATGAGTATTGCCAGCGTTCGCGCAATGAGAAAGTAAACTTGCTCCAGCTGACAGAGCCTGTAAGCGACACGTTGAAGCGATGACGTATGCTCCAGTAGTCGCTATATATCGTTCCCTTGGTATTTTCTTTGTGGAGATGGTCGTTGAGCAGGGCGTAGCCAACTGTTGCCTTGAGCCAACGGGTTATCTGGTAATTTCCCTCTACTCCAAAGCTCCAACGGTCGGCGGATTTCAGGTTTTCACGACTGCGGAACTGCACTCCTGCCCCCACGCTCCAGCGGTTATTGAGTTCCTTTTCTGCCTGCACCTCTCCACACATGCCGAAATCATCGCCGGCATAGGCACTGGTGGGTGAGAGTAGTAAAATTACAAATAATGCGGCAATCAGCCGCATTATTTGTCTTGTCCTATTATTAGAGATATTAGACATGAGCGTATTCTCCATTCTTTATTTTCAGCATATCCTTAACGTCGCCACTTTCGGGACCTTTATAATAGATGCGCAGCACAGCCATATCACGCAGGAAATCAACAGCACCTACGCGTACGTTGGTAATCTTGAGTCCCAGACGCTGTTCCAGGTCGGCAATGAGTTCCTCTTTGCGCTCTGGCTTGATGAGTTCTATGCGGTCATACTGCACAATCTTTGAAGCCTCCGTCTTGAGCACACGTTCACATATAGCTACGGCAATGATGACGATGATGTCGATGCATACAAGCTCGAGCAGAGGTGTGCCAACGAGCTGTCCAAACTCGTCAACGCCCAGTGATGAAGCCATAGAGTGAACTACAGCCAGACAGATAACGACGAAGAGGTATGACATCTCGCGTACTGGCATAGCATCAGTGCGGTAACGCATGATGGAGAAGATACCAAACAGACCGAGACCTACACCCATTGTAGCCTTTCCGCGATCCATACCCATCATCATGTAAACGAGGAAGAACAATGCTACAGAGATGAGCATGAACGTGAAGTAGAAGTCACGACGCTTAGCTTTCTTGTAATAAAGGAAGTGTACGATAACCCAGTTGGCGAACATGCAGACTGCAAATCGTATCAATGAGTCGCAAAATTCAGGTGAAAAGAAGTTTTCCATTTTGTCTTGTTGTTTTTATTATTTATTTATTTATTGTTTAATGTCATCTATTCCTGTCAAGATCCTTACCTCAGTAACCTTTCGTTTGAAGCGATTGAAGGGTAAGTCCTTGTTGGTGAGTGCTGAGCCTATGCAGTATTTTGAGAATCCGTGTGGATGTATCTGTAGCTGTCTCAGCTTTTTAAGTATGGGCGAAAAGACATGACCGTCGCGTTTCAGTTCAATGATAACCAGGTCGTTCATGTCCATTTGCTCTCCGCTGACCAGATTGTTGAAGTGTACGCCACTGTCAATGGTCAGTCGCTCTGTCATTCCTTTGTTTACCAGCGTGATACGAGCGAAGTGGTTGTTGAGTGCTGGCTGCAGACTGTCAACGTCATAGTGCAGGTGCTTGCCAAGGAAGAGCTTTTTTTCCTCGTCAGTCAGGTCCATATCTACCACCTTGATGCGCTGTTTCTTAGTGCGCTTGTGGTTGTTCTTTGTCTTCACCTCCATAAACTGCAATCCGTTTATGCAGTAGGTTCTGAAACGTATCTTCTGTCTGTTGGTATGTTTCCACTGGTGCATGCAGTACATATTGAAGTCGTCAGTATCGTAGTATGTGGTGTCATACTCCAGATTACGCTCTCCGTCAATTTCCTGCACGTAGTATTCATCGCATGCCATCTTCAACAGTTGCTTGAGCTTGTCCAGATTGGTAACGAATTTCGTATCAGTGCGATTCATGAGCTTCACGCTACTCATCTGGTCAAGTGAGATGGGCTCGAAAGTATTCAGTATATCTTCCAGGGTTTCTTGCTTCATATAAATATCCTTAAGCTTTGCCTTAATGATTCTTTCCTATAAACGTCCCTTGGCGGGTAAACTTCAGATTGTATTTGTTAGACATCTCCACCTTGTAGCCGTAACGACCTTTCTCTATCTCCGTTATCCAGAGCTTAGGATAATTCTTCTTTACGTACTTGTTGATGCTGTGTGGAATCACAGATGCAGGCAGTGCAGTCCTCACGCTGCCATCAATCTTCAACCACACACCCTTCAAGTCGAATTCTATCTCAATGCCATTATCCAATCTGCAATCATAAGCATCTGACTCTCTCTCTGCATATACTATCTTGGCATTTGCAAATTCTTTCTTAATAAAAGACTTTGCTGCGTGCGGCAATCTATCGGCAGGAATGGGATTGGAGTCTGCAAAACATACTGCTGACATCACCAGTGTCAGAATCGTGATAAGGAAAATTTTTGTCTGTTTCATAAGTTTTTTCTTTTTTGCATAAATGCAAAGGTACGCATTATTGCTGATGTGGCAAAGGGATTTTGGAAAAATTAACACATGTAGCTCCTAAAATGGGAGAAATACGAAAAATATTCCTCAAAAAGATGTACCTTTGCAGGTTGAAACGTTAAAAATGTATGTTCCTATGGATTATTTTTTTATCTCTATTAAGCTGGTCGGAACACTCTGCTTGCTGATTTTCGGCATGAAGATGCTGAGTGAGTCGCTTCAGAGCATGACAGGAAATCATCTGAAGAAGATACTGGCGCGAATGGCTGGCAACAGATTTACGGGTATGATTACTGGCATGATTGTTACTGCCTCTGTGCAGTCGTCAACAGCTACCACGGTGATGACGGTGTCATTCGTGTCTGCCGGCATGCTGACATTGTTTCAGGCTATTTCAGTAATCATGGGCGCCAATATAGGCACCACGCTGTCGGCATGGATTATGACGTTAGGATATAGTATAGACCTTTCAGTAGTGGTATATCTGTGTTTCCTCGTAGGAATATTCCTCGTCTATATGAAGAGGTATCGCCATGTGGGAACGTTTCTTTTTGGCGTGGCATTTATGTTTCTGGCGCTGGTTACGCTCAGCAAGACGGGCAGGGAGATGGACTTGGAGGACAACGCTGCCGTGATAGAATTCTTTTCTTCGTTTGACGTGAAGAACCACCTGACGATCTTTATCTTCTTTGCCATAGGATCTTTCGTTACGTGTATGATACATTCCTCAGCAGCCTTGATAGCCATCACTATTATGTTGTGTTCGTCAGGGGTGCTGCCGATATATCTCGGCTTAGCCCTTGTGCTGGGCGAGAATTTGGGTTCTACGGCAACGGCAAACATTGTAGCCCTTGGTGCGAATACTGATGCGCGACGTGCGGCTATGGCACATTTGGTCTTCAATGTATTTGGCGTGATATGGGTGTCAGCAACCTTCTATCCCTTCGTTGATATGGTGTGCAGCATCGTGGGCTATGACAATACCATGTCTGGGCAGACAGAGAAACTGCCAGTAGTCATAGCTATGTTTCATACCACCTTCAATGTACTGAATACTGCAATCCTCATTGGATTTGTCAAACAGATAGAGGCAATAGTATGCAAGATAATCCCAGAGAGGCATGATGCCGAGGCGGAATTTACCCTGCGATATATACAGTCAAGCATCGTGCAGACCCCTGAGGTGTCTGTTTTACAGGCAAGGAACGAAACAGCATATTTCGCTGACTGTATGCGTGAGATGTTTGACAAGGTGAAAGAGATGATGGGCGCCAAGGATGAGAAAATCCTCACTGACTTTGCCGAACGCTTGGCAAAGGAAGAGGAACTTGCCGACAAACGGGAGATGGCAATTGCTGAATTCCTTGCAAACACCTCTGACGAGCAACTCAGCGACGACTCAAGGCGCAGGATACGTATCATGATGCGCGAGGTAAGCGAGTTGGAGTCAATAGGCGACTCATGCTACAAACTGTCACTCAAGATGGTGGAGCGCCACACTAAGTCGGTTACATTCACGCAGTCGCAAGAAGAGGGCCTGCAAGCTATGACTACCCTTGCCAGCCAGTCGCTCCAAACTATGTGCCTCATGCTCCGCGGTCCGCGTGACAGATACAATCTTGATGATATCTATGCCATAGAAAATGATATCAACAGCCTTCGTGATAGTCTGCATGAAAAGACCATCATGGAAATCAACGACCATCAGTGCAGCTATCTTGTAGGAACACTGTATATGGACATGATATGCGAGATGGAAAGACTCTGCGACTCCGTGGTAAATATAGCTGAGGCAAGGTATTCCCATAAAAAGAGCAAGCCGCATTTTTGACTCCAGAAAAATAATAGACGGTTTTCTTGATTTATGTTATCTTCAGCATTCTCGGGGTAGCAAGGACAGGCATATCTCCTGAACCAGCTGCTATTGCAGTATCAGCGTCAGTTACCGTCAACTGAGTGGTATAGCTTAATCCAATTTCTATTGTCTTTTCCTGATTTTGGTTGACAGTTTTTTGTCACTTGTGACTTTTGTGACTTTGTGACTTTTGTGACTTTGTGACTTTTGTGACTTTTGTGACTTTGCCTATTTTTATTCTTTGCAGTGGAAGATATAACAGAAAATCCTCAGTCGTAATACTCAATTTTCATTTCCTCACCTAAATTTAGGTCATCATGAAAATTGTCGTCATATTTATAGACCAGCTTCAGTCCTCTATAGACTGACGGCACCTTCAGCGTGTCCAGAAGGTGCCACTTCGGCTTGCCGAAGTCGTATGATGAACGGTCAAGGATAATTCGGTTTGAAGCATAATCGAATTGATAGTATCCACCTCCTATGCACTGGTCGCCAGGCTTTAGCAGGTCGCTATGCATGTGCACCATGCCGGGACGAAAGTAACCGTCCATTGTGATTATGAACTTGGGTTGGGTCATTCTTCAATCTGTCACCACTTCATTGAAATGCTCTTTACCCCAGGCTATCAGAGCAGTGAGTGCAGGCATCAGTGATTTGCCTGTATCAGTCAGTGAATACTCCACACGTGGAGGAACCTCAGGATATACCTCACGATGAACAAGGTGGTTATGTTCCAGATTCTTCAGCGTCTGAGAGAGCATCTTTTGGGAACAGTCTGTCATGAAACGCCTGATTTCGTTGAAGCGCATAATGCCAGTATCGCTTCTATCCAGAAGAAATAATACGAGCATAGACCATTTGTCGCCGAAACGACTTACCACCTGCCTTATAGGGCAAGCCAAATATTCTGCCTTAATATCTGCCATAACTATCTGTTTTTCGGCAAAGGTAACAAAAAGTTACCATGTTTCAATAATACACTATGTTAATGTGAGTTAAAAGCCTTTCCTGTTATGCCCGATAAACACACAATTCCTACTTTTTGGTAACTATCCCACCAAAAAGTACCTTCTTGTGCAGATGTTTTTTTCGTCGTACCTTTGCACCGTCAAACCGAATTAAACACTATAAATAAAAAAGTAAAGAAAATGAAAAAGATTGAGACAATTAAGAGTGGTAAGAACTACAGCGCAGTAAGCGTAGGTAAGATGAGTGAGATTATTGAGCACGAGCTCCCTATGGGACCTGATGTGACCATTAAGGGCAAGGTGTTCGCAGGACAGGCTGTTGGTGCTACTGGTAGTGAATTCTCATTCCAGACTCTCGTACCAGGTCAGGACAGCGGTTTTCTGCACACTCACAAAACCCACGAAGAACTTTACTTCATTCTCAAGGGTGAGGGTCAGTATCAGGTAGATGGTGAGATATTCCCCGTCAGCGAAGGAAGTATCATCCGTGTTTCTCCTGATGGTAAACGTGCGCTGAAGAACACAGGCAACGAGAACCTCACAATGCTCTGCATCCAGTATAAGGCAAATGCCTTCACTGATGCCGATAGTCCGATGACTGATGGCAACATACTTCAGGAACCCCTCAACTGGTAAACTGCCATGATGCAGAAAGCACTTGATTTTTTACGCAACCACAATGAGATTGCCTTCGCCACTTGCGAGGGCAATTTTCCTAAATTGCGTATATTCCAAATAATGAAGCAGGAGAACAACGTGCTTTACTTTGCTACTTCTGCAGAGAAAGCAGTGTGGAAGGAACTTGTCCGTAACCCCAACGTGGAGGTGTTAGCCTATGCTGACAACATATCTGTTCGCTGCTCTGGCATGGTAAACTTCTATGTGGAGGATGATATCAAGCAATGGATATACTGTAACAATCCTGTTCTCCCTCGTCTGTATAGCAGCTATGACCAATTAGTTTATTTCTGTCTGCCCATAGCCGAGATTGACTACTTTGACCTTGCACCTACGCCTCCCATATTCAGTCATTTTGACCTAATGGCAGGCGATATGGGCAAAGGATTCATTGGTGAAAGGTTCAAAAAA
>JAFVGI010000038.1 GCA_017475005.1 Prevotella sp.
AGGGCTTCAGCAACGGCGCTGTTGAGCGTTATCATAGCAGAAGCACAGTTAGCCTCAGAACCTACAGCACGGAACTCGAAACGGTTGCCGGTGAAGGCGAATGGAGAGGTACGGTTACGGTCTGTATTGTCGATGAGCAGCTCTGGAATCTCTGGGATATCCATCTTCAGACCCTGCTTGCCTGCCATAGCGAGGAAGTCCTTGTCGGCCTTCTCGATGTGGTCGAGCAGTTCGCTGACCTGCTTGCCGAGGAATGAAGAAACGATTGCAGGAGGTGCCTCGTTAGCGCCCAGACGATGTGCGTTGGTAGCTGACATGATGCTGGCCTTCAGCAGACCGTTGTGCTTATATACACCCATCAAGGTCTCAACGATGAAGGTAGCGAAACGCAGGTTTGCCTCTGCTGTCTTGCCAGGAGCATGGAGCAGGATGCCGTTGTCGGTGCTCAATGACCAGTTGTTGTGCTTACCAGAACCGTTGATGCCTGCGAATGGTTTTTCGTGCAACAGCACACGGAAACCGTGCTTGCGAGCCACACGCTTCATGACTGACATGAGGAGCATATTGTGGTCAACAGCGAGGTTTGTCTCCTCAAAGATAGGAGCCAGCTCAAACTGGTTTGGTGCTACCTCGTTATGACGTGTCTTACAAGGAATACCAAGCTCAAGAGCCTGTATCTCCAGGTCACGCATGAAGGCTGCCACACGCTCAGGAATAGAACCAAAATAGTGGTCGTCCATCTGCTGGTTCTTGGCAGAGTCGTGACCCATCAGGGTACGACCAGTGAGCAGCAGGTCAGGACGTGCTGCATAGAGTCCTTCGTCAACGAGGAAGTACTCCTGCTCCCAACCGAGGTTGCTCTGTACCTTCTTCACTGAAGGGTCGAAGTAGTGACATACCTCTGTAGCAGCTACGTTAACGGCATGCAGCGCACGCAGCAGTGGTGCCTTATAGTCGAGGGCCTCACCGCTATAAGATATGAAGACTGTAGGGATACAGAGGGTATCGTCGATAATGAATACAGGAGACGTTGGGTCCCATGCAGAATAGCCGCGTGCCTCAAAGGTAGAACGGATGCCACCAGAAGGGAATGAAGAGGCATCAGGCTCCTGCTGAACGAGCAGCTTGCCGCTGAATTCTTCTACCATACCGCCCTTGCCGTCGTGCTCGATAAAAGAGTCGTGCTTCTCGGCAGTACCTTCGGTAAGTGGCTGGAACCAGTGGGTATAGTGTGTTACGCCATTCTCGGTAGCCCACTGCTTCATACCTGCGGCAACAGCGTCGGCAACCTCACGATCGAGGCGTGCGCCATTGTCCATAACATCAATCATCTTCTCATAGACGTCCTTTGGAAGATACTTGTACATCTTCTCACGGTTGAAGACCTTGCTTCCGAAATACTGTGCGGGTCTCTCACTTGGTGCTTGCACCTCAAGGGGCTTCTTCTTGAAGGCCTCTCCAACTACTTGAAATCTTAATGTTTGCATAACTTGAAAATTTATAATGATTAATAACTCTAAAACTTCAAATCAAAACTTTTAACTCTTCACTCTCAACTCTTCACTCTCAACTCTTCACTCTTAACTCTTAACTTCTCACTCTCAACTCTCAACTTACCAAAACCTCTCCTCCCATATCTCATGGGAGGGAGGAAAAGGTAAATAAAGATTAGGGTTGCAGTGTGAACCCGAAAACTAGATATGCTTTCTGTGAACAAGGGTTACCTGTAACTTGTCCAAAAATAGGTATAGAAAATGAATCAGTAATCTTAATGTCTTTTGTAGCACGCAATGTCAGATTTGTTACAGCGAAGCCTGTAGTGCCATAGAATGTCGTAGCATAAGGCACGAAACCTGCTGTTGCTGACCAGTCAATCTTAGCGAGCGTGAATGGTACTGTTGCCTCGAAATAGCTACTGTAGGCACGTTTGCCCTTCTTGGTAAAGCCGTCGTTGCCAGCAAAGTTGGTGTACCACTGCAATGCAACAGGACCGAAGTCATATCCTACATTTGCTTCAAAAACATGGTTTGTACCATGAGCTCCGTACTTGAAGTACCTGCCATCTGGATCAAGACCTTCAGAGAACCAGTAGTCGGTGATGCCGACATTGAACTTTCCGAGTGTATATGCCAGAGTCAAGTCAAACTCCTTCACATCGTCAGAATTTGTAAGACCATAGCTGCCCCACGCTGACAGGCTTAGACCTTTATAGCCAACGCCCAAAGTAGGCTGAACAGCGACACTACCCAAATCCTGACCACGCCAGATATATTGGTTAACGAAATCAGCACATATTGTGGTTTCTATTTTCTCAGCTTCCTGCGCATAAGCTGTTGCACCAGCAATCAGCATAAATGCAAATAAAACAATCTTTTTCATATCTTTAATAATTAAATTATAATTCATAATTCATAATGCATAATGCATATTTTCTATAAACTTTAAACTATAAACTCTAAACTAGTTATAACATGCCTCTCCGTGCTCATAGATATCGAGACCTTCTTCTTCTATACGCCTGTCAACACGCAGGCCGTGTATCTTCTTGATGCCATAGAACAGAACGAATCCGCATAAAGCAGCCCAGAGGTCTATCATCAACACTCCGAAAGTCTGTGCTCCGAAGAAGCCCCATCCACCGCCGTAGAAGGCGCCAGTCTCTGTTGCCAACAGACCTGTCATCAATGTACCGAGGATACCGCATACACCATGTACAGAGCTTGCACCAACTGGGTCATCGATATGAAGCTTGTGATCTATAAACTCGATAGCGAATACCAGTACCAGTCCGCAGACGAGTCCGATGATTATAGCACCCAGTGGAGATACCAGGTCACAACCTGCAGTAATACCCACGAGACCTGCCAGCACACCGTTCAGTGTCAGTGAGAGAGAAGGCTTGCCATACTTAATATATGTAAGGAACATCGTAGCCACACCACCTGCAGCAGCTGCAAGGTTGGTAGTCAGGAATACATGGCTGATAGCGATGCGGTTTACCTCACCACTTGCTGCCAACTGAGAACCAGGGTTGAAACCAAACCATCCGAGCCAGAGAATGAAGACACCCAAGGCAGCCATAGTAAGGTTGTGACCAGGGATAGCACGGCTCTTATTATCCTTGCCATACTTGCCAAGACGTGGACCCAGTGCCATAGCACCTATCAGGGCCAATACACCACCTACGCTATGTACGATAGCAGAACCAGCAAAGTCGTGGAAGACATCACCGAATGTGCTCATCATAAATCCGTCAGCAGCATCGTTGCAAAGCCAACCGCCACCCCATGTCCAGTGACCCTCTACAGGGTATATGATAAGAGAGATAATGGCACTATAGATAAGGTACATAGAGAACTTGGTACGTTCTGCCATAGCACCACTCACGATGGTAGCAGATGTAGCACAGAATACTGTTTCGAAAATCAGAAAGCCCTCTACAGGAAGGTCGCTCTCGTAGAATGACAGGTCACCCCAGTTTGGCATACCAATGAAACCACCAAGGGTATCAGCACCAAACATAAATCCGAAACCAAGGAAGAAGAACAACAGTGAGCCGAACATGAAATCGACAAAGTTCTTCATCAGGATGTTTGCCGTGTTCTTACTACGCGTAAAACCAGCCTCACACAGCGCAAAGCCCGGCTGCATCCAGAAAACCAACATGGCTGCCAATAGCATCCATACGGTATCGAGTGATAATCCTATTTCGTTCATAATCCAGAAATTTTTTGTGTTTGTGTTGTGTTTGTGTTGTTGTCTCTAAATTACTTTTTGTCTCTTAGAACGGTATCACCATTCTCACCTGTACGAATGCTCCATGTATCGATGACATCACTGACAAAGATGCGTCCGTCTCCTACCTCACCAGTGTGAGCAATCTTCAATAGCACCTGAACCGTTGGCTCCATGATGACATCCCTACATACAATCGTTATGGCTACTCGCTCTATCACGTCCGTGGAATACTGCACGCCACGATATATGCGCTCCTGACGACTCTGGCCGATGCCGTGAACATCATGATATTCAAACCAGTCAATGTCTGAATGAAGCAATGCTTCCTTCACGTCTTCGAACTTCGTCTTACGAATGATAGCTTCAATCTTTTTCATAAATTGTCATTTTTACCTTATTAATATTAACCGCGGTTGCTTTCCTTAAGCTTTCGAGTGCAAAATTACGACATTTTGTTATAATACGCAAGGATTTTCGTACATTTTGTTTATATAAAATAACTATAACTTACACTTTGTAAACTTTGTTAACACTTTTGCTTTCCATCTGTTTACACTTTGCTCTATTTATATGCTTTTCTCTTACAAATAGTCATTTGGGACTTTATTGTGGGCGCACACACCCCAAAAACAACCGACCCAAAAACGAAAAAAGCAGCCGCTCATAACCGAACGACTGCCTAAGAAGATTATTATAAACTTAAAACTATAAACGCTAAACTCTCAACTCTAAACTATCCACTACCCCTTTCCCCACTTCTTTATTCTCTCTAATGCCTCTGCTGTTGATTCGTGGCTGCCGAAGGCTGTTAACCTAACATACCCTTCCCCACTCGGTCCGAAGCCAGAACCAGGAGTGCATACTACGTGGGCTCCATAGAGCAGTTCCTCAAAGAACTGCCATGATGATTTGCCGTCCGGGGTGCGCATCCATATATATGGAGCATTCTCACCGCCGTAACAATCATAACCCAAGGAGCGCAGCACTTCGAGCATCTTGGCTGCATTCTCCATGTAATAATCTATTGTTGCCTGTATCTGCTCCTTACCCTCTGGAGTATAGATAGCCTCCGCCGCACGTTGGGAGATATAGCTGGTGCCGTTGAACTTGGTACACTGGCGACGGTTCCATAACTTATTGAGCGATATGCGTTCACCCTCAAAGGTGGCAGCAGTAACATCCTTAGGTACTATGGTATATCCGCAGCGGATGCCCGTAAAACCAGCCGTCTTAGAATAAGAGCGGAACTCTATGGCACACTTTCTGGCGCCGCGTATCTCATATATAGAATGAGGAATATCAGGGTCTTTGATATAAGCCTGATATGCTGCATCATACAGTATCAGCGCATCATTCTTCAAGGCATAGTTGACCCACTTGCGCAACTCAGACTTGGTAATCACGGTACCAGTAGGGTTATTGGGATAGCACAGATATATGATGTCAACATGATGATTCTTCGGAATCTCAGGCACAAAGCCATTCTCTGCCGTGCAGGGAGTATAGGTAACGTATGACCATCTGCCATTTTTGTATGCACCACAACGGCCTATCATGGCGTTGGAGTCTATATACACAGGATATATCGGATCTGTGACGCAGATAAAGTTATCCCAATGGAGCAATTCCTGGAAGTTTCCGATATCAGACTTTGCTCCATCATTGATAAACACCTCATCAATGTCGAGGTGTATGCCACGAGGAATATAATCGTTCTTCAGAATAGCATCACGCAGGAACTCATATCCCTGCTCCGGACCATATCCGTGAAAACTGGATGCCTCTGACATTTCCGCTACTGCTTTCTCCATTGCCGATATAACAGCAGGACAAAGCGGCTGTGTCACATCACCTATTCCCAAGGATATTACATTTGCCTTGGGGTGAGTAACCTTAAAAGCATTAACCTTCTTTGCTATGTCAGCAAACAAATAGTTATCTTGAAGATTTAAATAATGTACGTTTACTAAAGCCATCGTTACTCAATTTTAAATTTTGAATTATGAATTAACCTCTATCTCTCCGTCGAAGACGAACTCTGCAGGTCCTGTCATATATACATGATTATCTGACTCTCTCCATTCTATCTCCAGTGTTCCCCCATCCATAACGATACGTGACTGGCGCCCGCTTCTTCCCGTTACAGATGCCGCCACAGCAGTAGCACAGGCACCAGTGCCGCATGCCATCGTAATACCGCTGCCTCGCTCCCACACTCGTGTGCGTATCGAACCGTCTACCATCACATGGGCAAACTCAATGTTACAACGCTGTGGGAAAGCCGGATGTTTCTCAAGAACCGGCCCCGTCACACCCACCTGGTCGATATCATCGGTAAAGATGACATAATGAGGATTGCCCATAGAGACAAACGTGCCCTCAACCAGACCATCGGCAGCAACAAACTGTGCCTCGTTATGCAGCACAGGCTCAAGCATATCGACCGTAACACTCTTCACGATACCGTCGGCGACATTCAGCTTCAGCGTCTTAATGCCTGACAGCGTCTGCAGACGTATCTCCGTCTTTGTTGTCAGCCCTCTTTCGTAAAGATATTTCCCGATACAACGGCTTGCATTGCCGCACATCATAGCCTCCGAACCATCGGCATTGAAGATGCGCATAGAAAAGTCTGCCTCTGAAACGGACGCCTTGTCTATCAGCACCAACCCGTCGGAGCCAATACCCTTATGACGGTCGCTCCAGAGTATGGAGGCCTCACCGGGGTCGGCGATGGGATAGCGTGAGACATCGACATATATATAGTCGTTGCCCGCTCCGTGCATCTTAGTAAACTTTATTTTACTCATAGGGCTTATGAGACTTATTTGCTGAGAAATTTATCAACCTTCTGGGCTGTCTGCTTGCCGCTGGCCATAGCGCGAACGACGAGGCTGGCACCATTCGCAGAGTCGCCACAGACGAAGACGTTCTTTGAGTATTCTGGATGTTCTGGCTTGAGGAATCCCATAGCCAGCAGAACCAGCTCGGCCTTGATGATTTCGGGCTTACCCTTCTCTACCATAATGGGGCGACCACCCTCTGGGTTTGGCTTCCAGTCAATCTCCTGCACCTTTACGCCAGTCAGCTTGCCATCCTTGCCAAGAAACTCGAGCGTATTGATGTTCCAACGGCGGGTACAACCTTCTTCGTGCGAAGAGGTAGTCTTGAGGGTGCGAGGCCAGTTAGGCCAAGGATTCTGTGGGTCCTCAGGACCTTCAACAGGCTTAGGCATAATCTCAATTTGAGTCACACTCTTACATCCCTGACGATGGGCAGTACCAATACAGTCAGAACCAGTATCACCACCACCAATCACAAGTACGTCCTTGTCCTTGGCCGTGATGCGCTCATCTTTCGAGAACTCCATACCGGCCAAAACGCGGTTCTGCTGAGACAGCAACTCGAGAGCGAAGTGCACACCCTTCAATTCGCGGCCAGGGGCTTTGAGATCACGGGCTGTCGGAGTTCCTGTACTGATTACGACGGCGTCGTAGTCTGAGGTCAGAGGTGAGAGATCAGAGGTGAGAGAGATGTCCTGACCATACTTGAATTCGACGCCTTCTTTCTCAAGCAGGGCTATGCGGCGGTCGATGATAGCCTTATTAAGCTTGAAGTTTGGAATACCATAGCGGAGCAGTCCGCCGGCAGCTTCGTTCTTCTCAAATACTGTAACTGTATAGCCCATCAGGTTCAGGTCATTGGCAGCAGCCAGTCCGGCAGGACCGGCACCAATAACAGCAACCTTCTTGCCATTGCGCTCGATGTTCGTCTTGGGCTGTATATACCCCTCACGGAAAGCACCCTCGATGATGGCGCACTCATCCTCCCTATTGGTGGTTGGCTCGTGGTTGAAGCGGTTCAGCACACAGGCTTTCTCACAAAGTGCAGGACAGATGCGACCAGTAAACTCTGGGAAGGGATTCGTAGAGGTCAACAGCTTAAAGGCCATTTCCCAGTCACCCTTGTATAGAGCATCATTCCATTCTGGGGCTTTGTTGCCCAGCGGACAAGCCCAATGACAGAAGGGCACGCCACAATCCATGCAGCGTGATGCCTGCAGTTTACGTTCGCGAGTGCTGAGCGTCTGCTCTACCTCGCCAAAATCGTGGATTCTATCGTGAATCGGACGGTATCCCGCCTCCTGGCGGTGTATCTCTAAAAATGCTTTTGGATTTCCCATTTTGACAATTGAAAATTGAGAATTGAGAATTGAAAATTAGTAGTCGCGCTGGATATTGGCGATCTTCTCCTGTAGTTTCTTATTCTGCTCTTCTTGCAGAACGCGCTTGTACTCGATAGGTACTACCTGTACGAATTCCTCGCAGTAGTGATTCCAGTCGTCGAGCATACGACCAGCCAATGCAGAACCTGTGTGCAGATAGTGCTGACGGATGAGTTCGAGCAGTTCCTTGCGCGATACGCTGTCCTCAACAAGGTTGATTTCAACCATATCCATATTACAGAAGTAGTCAAACGTATGGTCTGGGTCATAGACGTATGCCACACCGCCCGACATACCAGCGGCGAAGTTACGACCTGTCTTACCCAGTACGACAACACGTCCACCAGTCATATACTCACAGCAGTGGTCGCCGGCACCTTCTATCACAGCGATGGCACCAGAGTTACGCACACCAAAGCGCTCGCCCACCTTACCATTGATATAGAGTTCACCAGAGGTGGCACCATACAGGCCTGTGTTACCAGCGATGATGTTATCCTCAGCATGGAATTCCTCATCACTTCGAGCTGGAGGCAGAATAGAGATGCGACCGCCTGAAAGTCCTTTTCCAAAGTAGTCGTTACACTCGCCTTCGAGCTTCAGGTTAACACCCTTCACAGCAAATGCGCCAAAGCTCTGACCGGCTGAGCCCTTGAACTTGATATTAATAGTACTATCCGGCAGACCTGCCTCACCATATTTCTTGGCGATGACGCCAGAGAGCATAGTAGTAACGGCACGATCAGTATTCTTGATGGTGTAGTCGAGTATCACCTCCTCGCCACCGTTGATAGCCTTCTCTGCAGCCTTGATAATCTCTTCGTCCTTCACACCACTGACCTTAGTAAAGGCGCCACGATCCCAGAACAAAGACTTGTCTGTCTCAGGTTTATGCAGCAGACGACCAAAGTCGATAGTCTTCTGCTTATCAGTAGCATTGGCAGTGTCAACCTCTATCAGTTCTGTGTGACCGATAATATCCTTCAGACTCTTCACACCAATCTCGCTGAGGTACTCGCGCACCTGTTCAGCCAGGAAGGTAAAGAAGTTTACGACGTACTCGGCACGACCTTCGAAGTGCTTACGCAGTTCAGGATTCTGTGTTGCCACACCCATCGGACAGGTATTGGTGTTACACTTACGCATCATCACACAACCCAGCACAATCAGGGGCAGCGTGCCAAATGAGAACTCGTCAGCACCCAGCATAGCCATAACGATGACGTCTTTGGCAGTCTTCAGCTGACCGTCGGTTTGCAGGCGCACCTGATTACGCAGACCGTTGATAACGAGTGTCTGCTGTGTCTCTGCGAGACCTATCTCAGGACTGATACCAGCAAAGCGCATAGAACTTGCAGGACTTGCACCTGTACCACCTTCGGCACCAGAGATAACGATGAGGTCGGCCTTAGCCTTAGCAACACCAGCAGCGATGGTTCCTACACCACTCTCGGCAACGAGCTTCACGCTGACGGCAGCTGTTGGGTTGATATTCTTCAAGTCGAAGATGAGCTGAGCCAGGTCCTCAATACTATAGATATCGTGATGAGGTGGAGGTGAGATGAGCGAGATACCAGGAATAGCATTTCGCGTCTTGGCAATAATCTCGTTCACTTTGAAGCCAGGCAGCTGACCACCCTCACCAGGCTTAGCACCCTGTGCCACCTTAATCTGTATCTCTTCGGCATTCACCAGGTACTCGGCTGTCACACCAAAACGTCCTGATGCTATCTGCTTGGTCTTACTTGAAAGGCTCACGCCGTCCACCTCTGTATGATAGCGGGCATTGTCTTCACCACCCTCACCAGTGTTAGAGCGTGCACCCAACTTGTTCATGGCGAGTGCCAAAGCCTCGTGGGCCTCGATACTCAGAGCACCAAAACTCATAGCACCTGTTACGAAGTGCTTTACGATGCTCTCAACGGGCTCCACCTCGTCGATTGGCGTTGGTTTGGCAGCCTTCTTGAATTTGAAGAAGTCGCGGATGAAGATTGGGCTTTCCTTCTCATCTACCTGAGCTGCCCACTCCTTGAATTTCTTATAGCTACCCAGACGTGTTGCCAATTGCAGGTTAGCAATCGTCTCAGGATTCCAAGCATGCTTGATACCGTCCTTACGCCAAGCAAACTGACCTTGGTTCTGGAGCATAGCCTGCTCCTTAGCCTGCTCGTGCAGACGGATAGCATCACGTGCTATCTCCTTCAGGCCTACACCACCTATGGTGCTCACCTCTGTGCCAAAGTAGCGACGCAGCAGGTCTTCACTTAATCCAATAGACTCGAAAATCTTGGCACCACGATAAGAACGGATGGTACTGATACCCATCTTACTCATAATTTTCTTCAAGCCTTTATCTACGGCCTTGATATAGTGAGCCTCTGCGGTAGCGTAATCTTCCTGAATCTTTCCTTTCTTTACTAGGTCGTCGAGCACTGCGAATGTCATATAAGGACAAATAGCACTTGCGCCATAGCCCAGCAACAGAGCAGCATGCATCACCTCGCGAATCTCACCGCTCTCAACAATCAGGGCTGTCTGTACACGCTTGCCCACGCTAATTAAATAGTGGTGAACGGCACTTACTGCCAGCAATGATGGGATAGCAGCGTGCTTGTCGTCAATGTCGCGATCAGAGAGAATGATATAGTTGACTCCTTCGTCAACGCTAGCCTCTGCATCGTGGCACAGTTTATCGAGGGCCTTACGCAGGCCATCCTCACCTTGTGCCATCTCGAACAGCATAGCCAACTTCTGGGTCTTGAATCCCTTATAGCGGATGTTACACAGTATATCGAGCTGTGTATTGGTCAAGACTGGCTGTGGCAGGCGAACCATCTTACAGTTCGATGCATCAGGCGTCAAGATGTTGGTTCCTACGGCTCCGATGTACTCCGTCAAACTCATTACCAACTCCTCACGGATAGGGTCGATGGCAGGGTTGGTAACCTGCGCGAACTGCTGACGAAAGTAGTTGAACAGCACCTGCGGGCGGTCGCTGATGACTGCCAGCGGTGTGTCGTTACCCATCGCAGCAACAGGCTCCTGACCTGCTGTAGCCATTGGGATGATGGTCTTGTCGATATCCTCCTGACCAAAGCCAAAGGTGATGAGCTTCTGCTCGTAGTCTTTCACGCTGATATCCACATGACGACCGCTCTTCAGTTTCTCCAGCTGCACGCGGTTTTCGTTCAGCCACTCGCGATAAGGATGAGCCTTAGCGAGCTTCTCCTTTATTTCGCCGTCATAGTATATCTTACCCTCCTGGGTGTCAATCAGCAGAATCTTTCCTGGCTGCAGACGACCCTTGCTCACTACGTCGCCTGACTCAAAATCCATCACGCCAACCTCGCTGGCTACTACCATCATACCACTCTTGGTAATGGTATAGCGGCTTGGGCGCAATCCGTTTCTGTCCAGCATGCCACCAGCATAGCGACCATCGCTAAACAGTAATGCTGCAGGACCGTCCCAGGGCTCCATCAGGATAGAGTGATATTCATAGAAGGCCTTCAGGTCCTCGCTGATAGGGTTCTTGTCGTTAAAACTCTCAGGAACCAAAATAGCCATTGCCTGAGGCAGAGAGAGGCCGCTCAGCATCAGGAACTCGAACACGTTATCAAGTGAGGCTGAGTCGCTCATACCTTCCTGCACGATTGGGCGCAAATCCTTGATGTCGCCAAGAGCCTCGCTGTTCAGCACGCTCTCACGAGCCTTCATCCAACCACGGTTACCACGAATGGTGTTAATCTCACCGTTGTGGGCCAACAGACGGAATGGCTGTGCCAGCTTCCACTTTGGGAAGGTGTTGGTAGAGAAGCGTGAGTGTACTAGCGCCAATCCACTTGTAAAGTAATCGTTCGACAGATCAGGGAAGTAGCGACGCAACTGTCCGCTGGTCAGCATACCTTTATATATAATGTTCTTGTTCGACAGCGAGCAGATATAGAAGTCCTCGTTGTCGATGCGATTCTCTATACGTTTGCGCACCTTATATAATATACGCTCAAATACAGGTACCTGCTCATCGGAGATGCCTGTTACGAAAATCTGCTTGATATCTGGCTCCACCTCACGAGCTGCAGCGCCCAGCACTTCTGGGTTTGTAGGCACAGCGCGCAGGTGCATCAGGGTCAGTCCTTCGCGCTCGATCTCCTCAATCATCACGCTCAGAATGTCCTGCTGCGCCTTCTCGTCTTTTGGCAGGAATACCAAACCGGTTCCATACTTTCCTTTCTCGGGTACAGGAATACCCTGTAACAGGATAAACTCATGTGGAATCTGCACCATAATACCAGCGCCGTCACCCGTCTTGTCACGAGTCTCAGCACCACGATGCTCCATATTCTCCAATACCCTCAAAGCATTGTCAACAAGATCATGGCTTTTTCCACCATGTATATTAACAATCATGCCCACACCACAAGCATCATGCTCATAGCTGCTTTGGTACAGACCTTGACATTGTTCTTGAAGTTTACTTTTTGTCATATTATCCTTACTTTTTCTTGCTTTATGTTCAAAACCGGATGCAAAGTTAGAACATTTGTTTAAAATATCGCACTTTTTCTTTCTTTTTCTGTTATCAATTTTACCAGAAATGACATTTTGCTCTAAATATATACATATTTAAGACAAGATGTAAGCAAATCACAAGAAAAATATATTCATAATTGACAAAATGACACTTTAAAAAGATTTCTATATTCATTTTGGCAATATTTTCACCGTTTTTTAAACAAATTGTATTACCTTTGCACCGTCATTTAGCAAAATGGTATTCAAAAAGGATTGTTTTTGTTTATATAATATAAAAAGGTAAAAAGGAACAGGTATGAAGATAAAGAAACGTTGGAAAATCCTAATGACTGCAATGACACTTATAGCTGTTGCAGGTTTGGCGGTGGGAGAACCATCTTTTGACTGCGACTGGTCAGTCATCTCGGCCGCCGATGTAGCATGGATAATAACTGCTACCATTTTTGTACTGATGATGACACCAGGTCTGTCATTCTTCTATGGCGGCATGGTAGGTGCAAAGAACGTAATATCAACAATGTTGCAGTCGTTTATAGCGATGGGACTCATCTCTGTATTGTGGGTTGTCGTCGGTTTCTCGCTGTGCTTCGGCGATGACATCGGAGGCATTATCGGTAATCCGCTCACATTCCTAATGTTCCAGGGTGTAGGCGGTGAGGTATATACCACTCCGGCAGGCAACGTATTAGGCGGTGCAACAATTCCATTGGCATTGTTTGCCCTTTTCCAGATGAAGTTTGCCATCATCACGCCGTCACTGATCACAGGTTCTTTTGCAGAGCGTGTGCGTTTCTCTGCATATATGTTCTTCATGATGTTTTTCTTCTTCGTTATCTACTGTCCGTTGGCTCATATGACATGGCATCCAGAAGGACTCTTCATGAAGTGGGGCGTCATCGACTTCGCTGGTGGTATTGTCGTACACGCCTCATCAGGCGTAGCAGCCTTAGCAGGCGCCATCTATCTCGGACGACGCAGCACAGAGAAAAGCGAGCCAGCAAACATTCCTTTCGTATTACTCGGCGCCGCCATGCTGTGGTTGGGATGGTTCGGCTTCAACGCGGGTTCTTCCCTTCATGCTGACGGACAGGCTGTAAAGGCATTCCTTAATACCAATACCGCTTCTGCAACAGCCATGATGACTTGGATATTCTTTGACTGTCTTCGCGGCAGAAAGCCATCCGCTATGGGTGCTGCCGTAGGTTGTGTGGTAGGCCTGGTGGCCATCACTCCATCAGCAGGTTACGTCACCGTAGGACAGAGTATCTTCATCGCTTTTGTCATCACGCTCATCTGTAACGTTGCTGTATATTGGCGTTCACGCAGTAGTATCGACGACGCCCTCGACGTATTCCCGACTCATGGTACTGGCGGTATCTTCGGCACAGTACTGACGGGTATCTTCATTCAGGAGGGTCTAATAGCCGGTACATGGGAAGGCTTTGTGATATTTCTCTACCATCTTTTGGCTATAGTAATAGTTTTCTTCTATACCTTTGCCATGAGTTGGTTGGGCTACAAACTCATCGACCATCTTATCCCAATGCGCGTATCTCCATACAGCGAGAAGGTTGGTCTCGACTTCTCACAGCACGATGAGCACTATGGTCTTGCATACATAGACGAACGCGAGCTTGCAGAGTATGAGGAGCACCTGAAGGAGAAAGTGAAAGTGAAGGTCAAGAGACAAAAAGCAAAAGATTAATGGCAGACACAAAATACATCTTCATCACAGGCGGTGTGGTCTCTTCATTAGGCAAGGGTATCATTTCTGCCAGCATCGGAAAACTGCTGCAGGCACGCGGCTATAATGTAACCATCCAGAAGTTCGACCCGTATATCAACATCGACCCTGGCACCCTGAATCCTTACGAGCACGGTGAGTGCTACGTGACGGAGGACGGTTTTGAGACCGACTTGGATTTGGGTCACTACGAGCGCTTTACGGGTATTCACACGACACGAAACAACTCTATAACAACAGGCCGTATTTACAAGACGGTGATAGATCGCGAGCGTCATGGTGACTATCTGGGTAAAACCATTCAGGTAGTGCCCCATATCACCGATGAGATTAAGCGTCGCATGCTGCGTGAAGAAGAAAAGGACGAGCATTTTGATTTTGTGATAACCGAAGTGGGCGGCACCATCGGTGATATTGAGAGTGCGCCGTTTATGGAGGCTATCCGTCAGTTGCGTTGGCAACTGGGTCGCAATGCGGTATGCGTACACCTCACCTATGTGCCCTATCTGAAGGCTGCCGACGAACTTAAAACAAAACCCACACAGCACAGTGTCAAGGAACTGCAGGGAATGGGAATACAACCTGACATCCTCGTACTGCGCACAGAACGTCATCTGGACGACAGCATGCGCATGAAGGTGGCTTCGTTCTGTAACGTTGACCTGGAGTGCGTGGTGCAGAGCGAGGATATGCCAAGCATCTATGAGGTGCCAGTGAGCATGCAGCACCAGGGACTGGATGCTGCCATCATGCGGAAGATTGGTATTCCTGTCGGTGAGACGCCCGCTATGAAACCTTGGCACGATTTCCTTGCCAAGCAGCGTAACGCCAAGCGCGAGGTACACATCGGACTGGTTGGTAAGTACGACCTGCAGGATGCTTATAAGAGCATACGCGAGAGTCTGAATCTGGCTGGTATATATAATGACGTGAAAGCCAAGCTTCACTTTGTGAACAGCGAGGAAATCACCAAGCAGAACGTGGCCGAGAAATTGGAAGGCTTGCAGGGCATTGTGGTTTGTCCAGGTTTCGGTCAGCGTGGCATAGAAGGCAAGATTATCGCAGCCGAATACACCCGCACACACGACATCCCAACCTTTGGTATCTGTCTGGGTATGCAGATGATGGTGATAGAGTTTGCCCGCAACGTATTGGGTTACAAGGATGCCAATAGCCGCGAGATGGACGAGCAGACACCCCACAACGTTATAGACATCATGGAGGAGCAGAAGAGCATCACTCAGATGGGTGGTACGATGCGACTGGGTGCCTATGAATGCGAACTGAAGGAAGGAAGCAGAGTCTTTGAGGCATACGGCAAGGAATCAATGATTAAGGAAAGGCACAGACATCGCTACGAATTCAATAATGCGTACAAGAAGGAATACGAGGAAAATGGCATGAAGTGCGTGGGCATAAACCCTGCCGCAGATCTTGTGGAGATAGTCGAAATACCGGAAAAGAAATGGTATATAGGCACTCAGTTCCATCCTGAGTATTCATCGACGGTACTGCATCCGCACCCACTGTTTATGGACTTCGTTCGGACATGCGAAAAAGATACCTAGGTAAGTTAGGACAAGATACCTAGGTAAGATTTTAAAGGTATTAGAATATTCAAAAAAACAATGGAACAGCTGAAGCATGAATGTGGTGTGGCGATGATTCGCTTATTAAAGCCCCTGGAATACTACGAACGTAAATACGGCACACGTAGTTACGGCTTAGGGAAACTGTGTCTAATGATGGAGAAGCAGCACAATCGTGGCCAAGAGGGTGCTGGCATTGCGGGAGTTAGTCTTAACATGCCTGTAGGACAGGAATACATGTTTCGCGAACGTGCTGAAGGCAAGAATGCTATCTCCGAAGTGTTCAAACGAATAAACGACGGACAATTAACGATTGACAGCGACTCTGCGCCCAATAGCAACTCTCAGCTCCCTACTCTCAACTCTCAACTATTGATGGGCCACCTCCGCTATTCCACAACAGGAAAGAGCGGCCTGCAATATGTGCATCCATTCCTGCGTCGCAACAACTGGCGTGCAAAGAATCTCGCTATTTGTGGCAACTTCAACATGACAAACATGGAAGAGGTCTTCACCTTCCTCACCAACCAGGGTCAGTCGCCACGAATGTGTGGCGATTCCTATATCACGCTTGAACTGATGGGACATCGCCTGGACCGTGAAGCGGAGCGCCTCTTTCGCATAGCAAAAGAAAAAAATCTTGAGGGATATGACATCACTGGTTACATAGATGACAATATCGAGATATCGAATGTATTGCGCACCACGATGCCCCATTTTGATGGCGGTTATGTGATGTGTGGCATGACAGGCAGCGGTGAGATGTTCGCCATTCGCGACCCTTGGGGAATACGTCCCGCATTCTGGTATCAGGATGAAGAGGTTGCAGTCATTGCTTCAGAACGTCCTGTCATTCAGACCTGCTTCAACCTTGCTACAAGCGACATCAAGGAATTATCTCCCGGACAAGCTATCATCATCCACAGAAATGGTTGCTGTAAACTGGAACAGATAATAGAACCCAAGCAGCCGAGTGCTTGTTGTTTTGAACGCATATACTTCAGTCGTGGTAATGACGGAGACATCTACCAGGAACGCAAACGTTTGGGAGAGCAGCTGACTCCTACCATCATGAAGGCCATCAACGATGATGTCAGCAATACAGTCTTCTCATATATCCCTAACACGGCAGAGATTGCCTTCTATGGCATGACAGACGGTGTTCGTCGCACACACAATGATGTCAGGACAGAGAAAGTGGTATGGAAGGACATAAAGCTACGCACCTTCATCAGCGAAGGTAATGAGCGTAACGACCTCGCTGCCCATGTGTATGACATTACATACGGTTCCGTAAGGGCTGGGAAGGACAATCTGGTCATCATCGACGACAGCATCGTGCGTGGCACGACTCTCAAGGAGAGTATTTTGAAAATCCTCGAGCGGCTGCATCCCAAGAAGATTGTTATGGTCAGCAGTTCGCCACAGATACGATACCCTGACTATTACGGCATTGATATGTCACACCTTGAGGAACTGTGTGTCTTCCGTGCTGCCATAGCATTGATAAAGGAACGTGGCATGCAGCAACTCATTGCTGAGACATACAACCTGTGCAAGACCAGTCCTTTGGCTGCCAATCATGTACGCAGAATATATGCTCCCTTCAGCATCGACGAACTGAACAAGAAGATAGTAGAGTTACTTCGTCCGAAAGATATGCATACACCCGTGGAACTGGTATTCCAAAGCATAGAGGGTTTGCACATGGCATGTCCCAATCATCCTGGTGACTGGTATTTTACTGGTCACTACCCTACCCCTGGCGGCATTCGTTTAGTAAACCAGGCATTCATTCATTACGTCGAAGATATATTAAAGTTACAATTATAAAAAAAGGAAATAAAAGATGTGTGGAATTACAGCTATACTGAATGTAAAAGAGCAGACGCACGAACTGCGTGAAAAAGCTCTTAAGATGAGTCAGAAGATACGTCATCGCGGTCCTGACTGGAGTGGTATATATTGCGGTGGCAGTGCTATCCTCGCTCATGAAAGGTTAAGCATCGTAGATCCGGAGAGTGGTGGACAGCCGCTTTACTCTCCTGACAAGAAACATGTACTTGCTGTCAATGGTGAGATATATAACCATCAGGAGATACGCCGCCTGTATGCTGGGCAGTATGATTTCCAGACAAAGAGCGACTGCGAAGTTATCCTTGCCCTCTACAGGGAGAAAGGCATCGACTTCCTTGAAGACATCAGCGGCATATTCGCCTTTGTGCTTTATGATGAGGAGAAAGACGAATTTCTGATTGCAAGAGACCCCATCGGTGTCATACCATTGTATATCGGTTATGATGACGATGGAACGGTATATGTAGGCTCAGAACTGAAAGCTCTTGAGGGTTTCTGTCAACATTACGAGCCATTCTTGCCAGGACATTACTATTGGAGTCGTGAGCCTGGCATGAAGCGATATTATAAACGTGATTGGATGCAGTATGAAGCTGTCAAGGATAATGGCGCCTCTGTTGCTGCCATACATGATGCTCTGGAGAATGCAGTAAAACGTCAGCTCATGTCTGATGTGCCATACGGTGTATTGCTCTCTGGAGGTCTTGACTCCTCTGTCATCTCCGCCATTGCTGAGAAATATTCCGAGATGCGCATTGAGAACGACTCTCGCACCAAGGCTTACTGGCCTCGCCTTCACTCTTTCGCAGTAGGACTGAAAGGGGCTCCTGACCTTGCAAAGGCAAAGCTGGTAGCAGACCATATCGGCACCGTTCACCATGAGATAAACTACACCATTCAGGAGGGTCTTGATGCCATCCGCGATGTCATATATTACATCGAGACATACGACGTAACAACTGTCCGAGCTTCTACTCCTATGTACCTGCTGGCACGTGTCATAAAGTCTATGGGAATAAAGATGGTGCTTAGCGGAGAAGGAGCAGACGAGATATTCGGAGGCTACCTGTATTTCCACAAGGCACCTGATGCAAAGGCTTTTCATGAAGAGACCGTTCGCAAACTCTCCAGGTTATATCTCTATGACTGTCTGCGTGCCAACAAGAGTCTCTCAGCATGGGGCGTAGAAGGACGTGTGCCGTTCCTCGATAAGGAATTCCTCGATGTTGCAATGCGAACCAACCCCGAAGCAAAGATGTGTCCGGGCAAGACAATGGAGAAGCGCATTGTGCGTGAGGCCTTTGCCGACCTGCTGCCAGAAGAAGTTGCTTGGCGTCAGAAGGAGCAGTTTTCTGATGGTGTGGGATATTCATGGATTGATACCCTGAAGCAGATAACCTCCGAGGCTGTCACAGATGAGCAGATGGCACATGCAGCAGAACGATTCCCAAACAATCCTCCACAGAACAAAGAGGAGTATTACTATCGTTCCATCTTTGCGGAACACTTCCCCAGCGACTCTGCTGCCAAGAGTGTGCCGAGCGAAGCCAGCGTAGCTTGTTCTACAGCAATAGCTCTGGAATGGGATGAGGCATTTAAAAATATGAATGACCCTAGCGGAAGAGCCGTAAAAGGAGTTCATGAACAAGCGTATTAAAAAGTGAAGAATGAGAAGCAATATGAATGACGCAAAACTGATACTGGATAATGGGGTCATCTTTTACGGAAAGAGTTTTGGTTACGAAGGCAATACATCAGGAGAGGTTGTCTTCAACACAGCCATGACAGGATATCCCGAAAGTCTTACTGACCCAAGTTATGCTGGACAGATATTAGTGATGACATATCCCCTCGTGGGCAACTATGGTGTTCCTTCCACAGAGATTGCAGATAATGGATTGCCTCTGTTCATGGAGAGTGACAAGATACATGTCAAAGCACTCATCGTTGCTGACTACAGCAACGACTATTCCCACTGGAATGCACAAAACTCCCTGGCATCGTGGTTGAAGGAAGAAAAGATTCCTGCTCTTACAGGCATTGATACACGCCGCCTCACGAAGATAATCCGTGAACATGGTGTGATGAAAGGAAGAATAGAAATAAGTGAAGAGTTAAGAATTAAGAGTGAAGAATCATCAGATTACGGATCTATCAACTGGGTCGAGAAAGTATCCTGCAAAGACGTAATCACCTACAAACCCGAAAATTCTCAATTGTCAATTATCAATTCTCAATTGAAAAAAGTCGTGCTAGTCGATTGCGGCGTAAAGGCTAACATCATACGTTGTCTGTTAAGACGAGGCGTTGAGGTAATTCGTGTGCCTTGGGATTATGACTTCAACCAATTGGAGTTTGATGGTCTATTCCTTGCCAACGGTCCTGGTGACCCTGAGCGTTGTGATATAGCAGTACAGCATATCCGTCAGTTCCTCAACAACGAACAAGTGCGCCCTTGCATGGGAATATGTCTGGGTAACCAGTTGCTTGCCCGTGCTGCAGGAGCAAAGACATACAAGCTTAAGTACGGACATCGTTCTCATAACCAACCAGTGCAGCAGGTTGGCACCACAAAATGTTTCATAACATCCCAAAATCACGGATATGCCGTAGATGACAACACCCTACCAGAAGATTGGGAACCACTGTTCGTAAATATGAACGACGGTTCAAATGAAGGCATACGCCACAAAACGAATCCTTGGTTCTCAGCACAGTTCCATCCAGAGGCCTGCTCCGGCCCTATTGATACAGAGTGGATGTTTGATGAATTCGTGTCTCTATTAGAGGTCGGAGGCAAGAATTCAGAAGTTAGAGATTCCCAACTTTCACCTCTCAACTCTCACCTTTCAACTTTCACCTCTCAACTCCCCAAGAAGGTTCTCCTTCTTGGCTCTGGTGCCCTGAAGATTGGTCAGGCAGGAGAATTTGACTATAGCGGCTCACAAGCCCTGAAGGCACTGAAAGAAGAAGGCATAGAGACAGTACTCATCAATCCTAATATTGCGACAGTACAGACCTCCGAAGGCATTGCCGACAAAGTATATTTCCAGCCCGTCCGTGCTGATTTCGTTGA
Organism: Prevotella sp.; assembly: GCA_017475005.1. Taxonomy (GTDB): domain Bacteria; phylum Bacteroidota; class Bacteroidia; order Bacteroidales; family Bacteroidaceae; genus Prevotella. Next base: position 20,766 of record JAFVGI010000038.1, read on the forward strand.
GCGTGTCATTGCTCAGGAACGTCCTGACGGCATTCTCCTCTCCTTTGGCGGACAGACGGCCCTCAACTGCGGCGTGGAGTTGTATCAGAATGGTGTCCTCGAACGCTACGGCGTGCAGGTTCTCGGAACACCTATCCAGGCCATCATCGATACAGAAGACCGCGACTTGTTCGTAAAACGTCTTAATGAGATAGATGTCAAGACGATAAAGAGTGAGGCTTGCAACACCATCGAAGAGGTGAAGAAGGCTGCCACAGCCCTTGGATATCCTGTTATCCTGCGTGCTGCATACGCTCTCGGAGGACTGGGTTCTGGATTCTGTGATAATGAGGAACAACTGCTCCGTCAGGCAGAAGAAGCATTCTCTTTCTCGCCACAGATTCTCGTAGAGAAATCTCTCAAGGGATGGAAGGAGATAGAGTACGAAGTGGTGCGTGACAAATACGACAACTGCATCACTGTCTGTAACATGGAAAACTTTGACCCACTCGGCATACATACCGGTGAGTCGATAGTAGTAGCCCCCAGTCAGACACTCTCCAATGCCGAATACCATAAGCTGCGTGCCATCGCCATCAAGATAATACGCCATATCGGTATCGTGGGCGAATGTAATGTGCAGTATGCCCTCGACCCTGAGTCGGAGGATTATCGCGTCATTGAAGTCAATGCACGTCTCAGCCGTTCCTCTGCCCTTGCATCAAAAGCCACAGGCTACCCTCTCGCCTTTGTGGCAGCAAAACTGGGATTGGGATATGGACTCTTCGAACTCAAGAATTCCGTCACCAAGACGACCACAGCATTCTTTGAGCCAGCACTCGACTATGTAGTATGTAAGATACCACGCTGGGACCTCACCAAGTTCCAAGGTGTAAACCACCAATTGGGTTCTTCAATGAAGAGTGTAGGAGAAATAATGGCTATCGGGCGCACCTTTGAAGAATCCATACAGAAAGGACTGCGTATGATAGGACAGGGCATGCACGGCTTCGTGGATAACCACGAAATAAAAATCAACGACATCGCTGCCGAGCTCCACTCCCCTACTGACACACGAATCTTTGCAGTAGCGAAAGCACTCCAGATGGGATATACCATAGAGCAGATACACAAGCTCACGATGATAGACCGTTGGTTCTTGCAAAAGCTGAAATACATTGTTGACATCAACCACGCCCTGCAGGAATATTCCCACCTGTCAGAGTTGTATCAGTTCCTGCCGCAAAGTGAGATGTTGGAGTATGTTGAAGAAGAAGACTTCCTTACCCTCCTTTACGATGCAAAGGTATATGGTTTCTCCGACTTCCAGATAGCGCGAGCACTGGGTTTCGAGACATATTTCAATATGGAGAAAGCTGGTCTCATCATCCGCCAGTGGAGAAAGGAATACGGCATCCTACCACTCGTAAACCAGATAGACACCCTCGCGGCAGAATATCCCGCCCAGACGAACTATCTGTACCTTTCATACGTATAACCGCTAGGCGCGACGAACAAATGAGTGACCCTAAAAAAAAGAGGTATATCACACGTTGATATGCCTCTTTTTTTTTAAGAAAGTACGGAAAAATATTTAAACTTTAAACTTACCACTGACTATAAACTATAACCTTAACCGTTAACCATCTCATAGCCCTCAGCTATGATTCGTTTCTCTACCGCTTTGCCATTCTCTACTATCGTCATTGCGTAGGCGAGGTCTATCATGTTCTTCTTTTCCTTGAAGGCAATGATGCTCTGCTTCCTTATTTCACTCCTCTATCACTCCTTTTTTTTACTCCCCTTTTAAATTAAACACTATGGATAAAAAGAATTTTTGGCAGATGCTGGCGAAGGTAATAGTAGCGGCACTAACGGCTGCATTGACAGCAATAACAACTACATCATGTATGGGATATGGCCCATTAACGGTTAAAGGTTAGCGGTTAGCGAAAAGTAAAATATGTGTGCCCACACAGAAGAAAAATAACATTTTTGGGGTGCTTTTTGTTACTCTCGCTTGAAAAAAAATCAGATAAAAATTTTGTTTTTTGCACACTAAATCGTATCTTTGCAGGCAGAATGTTAAAGCTCCATAGTGAGCTTCGGTTGTATAATAACTAAGATTAAAATTATTACGCTTATGAAAGCAAGACAGATACTATTAACTCTGTTGCTCACACTATTTGCGGTGGGCAGCTGGGCCGACGATGCGAAGATTATCGTGTGGCAAAAAGACGGCAAGACGACGGAGGTTCTGTTCAACCAAATGCCGGAGTTTACGTATCAGGACGGTAACGTTTCCATCCAGAATGGAGGTACCATGCTGTCGTGGTCGCTGGCCAATCTGCAAAAGTTCACATTCAAGGACATTGAGGGCAAGCCTACAATTATCAAAGACGTGGAGACCACGCCCAAGCTCGACATTACGAAGGGCTATGCTGTCTATGACCTCAATGGACAGCTTCTCAAAAAGCAGATTTGCTCGCTCTCTGAACTCCCCAAGGGGACGTATATCCTAAAGGACGGTAGTGTAACGATTAAAGTAGTGAAGCAATGAAAAAGATGATACTCTCCATGTGGCTGCTAATGCTCAGTATGGTTGCCACCGCCCAGACTTTCGTTGTTGTTGACAAGAACGGCACCCGCACCGCCTATGACGTCAGCAGGTTGGATAGTGTGACGTTCCAACAGACGCCTCCTGGCTTTACGATACATGAAGTAGTCTCTGAAGAAGGTGAGACACCTGTTGAGCCTACCCAGGAAACAACAACTTACACCTTCGACAACGTACAGAGTTTCTCGGGCGACCCCGACTTCCTTTTCTCACATCCCGATACCGTATATGTCGTAGCCGATGGTCAGGACTTCAAGTTCCAGCTGCGCACTAATGTGGAATACAGCTACAAAACCTCTGCCAACTGGTTGTTGCAGATAGCGACCGATTTCTCTGAGACCGACTCTCTCAGCTTTACAGCCAGTATGAACCCAATGACCACACAGCGTATTGGGTATATTGCGTTTACAAGCAAGGATGATAGCCAGAAAGACACCCTTTGGGTTGTGCAGGCAGGCAAGTATGACTCCCGTTATATAGACATCGACTGGACAAAGACAACGCTTGACAGTTTCAATGAAGAAAGTGGAGAAGCCCAACTTACCTTCAGTGGCGATGTGCCCGTTATGGGCGATTATGATGTGGTGCTATTACCCAAAGACGGTAGCTACATAATCCGACTGATTAATGATGTGCAGCAAGCAGATGGCAGCAAGACGGTTACTCTATCTACTCGTCAAGGTCTGATGGGCAATCTGTTCAAGAACACGAAGTTCACCCTTGCTACCGAAACAGGAGGACAAAATGCTCAGCGAGGTATGAGACTTTCAAAAGAGGCCGACCAATCCGTTTATCTGCCTACAAAGGTAGAGATACTGAATGGCGACAGATATGTCGAGATATACAATGCCAACAAACCTGCAAGCTACGGAGCTTCCGGAAGCAAGTTGACCTCTTATCCTGCAGGGGCTCCTGTGGACCTCGAGAAAGAGTTTGTCAGCTGGGAATTTAATGATGACGGACGCGTGCTTTGGGAGAGCGGTATGCAGTCGCTTTCTTGGGAAAAACTGAACTTCAACATCGGGTTGAAGGGTCGCTTCTCGTTCGACTTCGGTGACGTTGCCTTTGAGAAGGTTCGCATGGGCGACCTGCAGAATCTAAAGATTACCCTTGAGGGCGGCTTCGACACAGAACTTGTCATGAAGTATGCCGTAGCCAGCGAGGTAAGCTACGAGAAGGAGTGGACACTGAAAGAGAATGCTATCCCCGACCTGAGGTACACCTTCATGGTGGGTACCGTTCCTGTTTACATCAATGTTGGTGCCGACCTTATGGCTAACGTCAGCTTGGGCGCTTCCGGCGAAGCTTCTATCACTACGGGCGTGAAGGCATCGAATACAGTAAGTTATGGCGTAGAATGGGATGCCGAGAAGGGTCTCTCGAAAATCTCCGAATGCGAGAAGAACCTCGAACTCGTAGGCCCGGACCTGGGTATTCAGGCACACGCCGAGGCTCGCGCTACCGTTTATCCTCAAATAGAAATAGGTATATATAAGGTGCTCTGCCCTACCATCAGCCCACAGCCATACCTCAAGGCTGAAGCCGACGGCCGACTGGTAGATAACCAATACGTGGCTTGGAATGCTGGTGTCTCAACAGGTGTTGACCTCGGACTAGGACTATGTCTCGACCTCTTCTTCTGGAAGAAAGACCTTGGCGAGATTGATCCTATCAATGTGTTCGACCTGCCGCTGGTCAGCCTGCCTGACGAGATTGAGTTGCTTAACGACCCGAAGGAGGAGGAAGTGCTCATCAATAGTAAGCGCGAAATAAAATACCACGTAACGAACAAGATTAATCTGACTGGTACTACCTACAATGCTCCTGGCGTACTGGTGAAGTTCGAGGCAGAAGGTGGCGAACTTGACAGTGAGTACGGCTATACCGATGCTGAAGGCAACGTCAGCGCCTTCTTTACTCTTACCGATACGAAGGGTGGCAAGGTAATGGCAGAGGTCGTGCTTGGTGCTGAGGGCGAAGAACCTGCTGAAGGAGAGGAAGCAGAAGATGCCATCAAGGCTGATGACTGGACGGCAATTGCTATTGACCATCGTCTGACACCATCACCTGCTTCTCAGGAGATTGAGAAAGACGCTGCTGCTGCCATCATCTATAAGTTGGAACGCTACACCTCGAAGACCGGAGAATGGACAGGCTTCGGCGGACAGACCATAGAGTTCGAAGCTACAGGTGGTACTGTGGCTCCCACATCGGCTGTGACGGCACAAGATGGTACCGTTGCTATCACCCTCACCCCTGAGGCTGAAGCTACCGAAGGCAAAGTTACGGGTTCTACTTCAGGCAAGGATCCCGATCCTTGGGGTAAGGTCAGTTCTGCTACCGTCAAAATCAAAGAAGAAGGTGGTGGCGGCGAAGGTGGTGAGATCATTGACGACGGCCTGAAGAAGGCTGACTCACTAAAGGACAATGTATATGTCATTGACGAAACCGAATACGACCTTGCCGGTGAGGAAGACTATGCATATTGGAGTACAGGCTCTACTGGCAGCGGCTATAATATAGACTTCTGCAAGGAACATCCTCAATACGCTACCGTCGGTTGGGGTGGTATCTTCAACGTCACCGACGAAATGGTAGGAAAAGAGATTGATTACCTGGCAGAGAAGGCCAAAGGTAACGAGACGCTGTTTGTCAGCCTTGGTACTTTCATTGACCCATCAGCAGGCTGGGAAGCACAAAATAACATGATTGAATTCAACGCCGATGACTTGACCGAAGCCAAGTTCCTGATTAAGGATAACGGCGACAATACCATGAGTGCCCTGGCTCACTTAAAGAGTACTGACGGGCATGAGGGTTGGTTCAAGCTTAAGGCAACCAAGTCACCATGGGCGCAATAGTTTAATCACGCCAGAATATACAATCAAGGAGCCTGCCCCAACGGTTGGCTCTTTTTTTCTAACTAAATAAAACTTTTTTCCGTAAGCGATGAATAGCAGTCTTCGTTACCTGAACACCACCTTACGTGTGCGGATGAGACTCTTTGCCACCTCGTTGACGTCCTCTACGGCCTGAGCATTCATGCCGAAGCGCAGTGTGCCGAGTCCTGGGATAGATACGGAGTGTCCCTCTGTCACCCATGCCTTGATGACTTCACCGATGGCGTCCCATGCACCTTTGAGAGCGCCCCTTTGGATACCGCTGCGGACAGATGCCTAGGCAATCACCTTTGCCTCAGTGAGGTTGCTGTACTTTTCCGGACGCATGAGGTAACGAAGAGTACCGGCGTCGGTCTTGTTGAACTTTACAAGAGTCTGTTGTGCTTTAATGTTAATCATTTCCTGAATCCTTTCTTTTTTTTAGTTTGTTAATAATAGTTGTTTGTTATCCTGAATATCACCTTTCCTTTCACTTACTGCAGGTCGTTCCAGTAGAGGTGATTTTATTTTGTCGGCGGAAGTAATCGTATCTTTAGCACGCTTTCACTAAGCGAAGCGACTGAAAGAAATTTTGCGCGTCGGCCGACGCGATGGATTTTGTCCGAGGAAGCTTGTTTCTCGTTTCTGTTTGCAAAGGTACTCATATTTTAGCACCCTATGAAAAAAGCCGACTTAAACCTTTTGTTAAAATATGTAAAAGAATATATGGCTTGATTGAGGGCGTCACAAACGTCACTTTAGTTTTTCTGAAAATACACATAATATAGAGAGAAAAAACTCAAAAACTCGCGAACCTTATATATAATGGAATAAATAATTATATTATTATAAATATATGTCTCTGTGAAATGTCTGTTTTTGCGAAAATGACGTGTGACGCTTGTGACGCTTCTAGTAGTTTAAAGAGTTTAAAAGTTTAAAGTGTTTAAGTTTATGGTGACGGTCAAAAGTGGAAATAAAAATGGGCTGGGATGTTACTGTGAACGGCGTTCGTGGTCATACTTGCTTGTAGGACATTCACGCTTTGCGCAATTCACGCAGGTTTTATTGCCTGAATAATGTGCATACTGGGTACAGCCGCAGCCGTTATTGCAGGCACCATATTCATAATCTATAATAGCACGCTCCTCTTTGGATGATGACGTCTCATCTGAAGAAGGAGCGTTGTTGTTGGCATTATTATCATTATCAGCAGATTCATCACCAGCCTCGTGTCCTTCGTCTGTCTCTGTAGAATAGATCGTCTCCTCCCACTCTGCTTTCTCGGCAGGCTCGTCTTTAGTAAAACAGGAGACGCCGTATATAAGGGTGCAACCACATGCAGCGGCAATAACGCCCCATAACAATTTCTTTTTACTTCTTTTTTCCATTTAGTTTGTTGGAACGACAGGGATGATGTTGCCGTTCTTATCGAACTTCATGGCATCGATGCACACTTCCCTATGGGTGCCTGGTACGCCGTTGCCGGCATTTACGAATTGTGGATTGATGCGATGATATACTATGCGCCAGTCGTCACGATAAGTTACATTATTGATGCCGTTCTTTCCCTTCTTCACCTTTGACGGCAGGAGGATAACGGAATTGTGCGCTGTACCGTAAATCTTCTGGTCAGGCACCTGAGAGATTACCATATAGTGGTTTTCGTCTATGCTGATGGGACCAAGCGGAGAAGCGCTTGTGCCGTAGCATACATGATAGTTTGGAGAACCTGTATCGTCAACCGACCACATGAAGTAATACTTGCCCTTACGATAAAAGACATAGGCGCCTTCTCTGTATGCCCACGTCTGCAGGCTACCGCCCTTAGGAGTAAGGTTAACCTTTGTCTCGGGCTTGATGCTTACCATATCGTCATTGAGCTCTGCACCAGCCATAAAGCCGTTGCCCCAATAGAGGTAATACTTACCGGAAACAGGATCTTGGAACACATCGACATCGATGGCCTGTCCACCTCTCAATCCCTCAGGTCTGTCGGCATCGGTAACGATAGGGTTATCGAGAGCCTTGAAAGGTCCTACGGGGCTGTCGCTGATGGCGCAGCTTATCTCCTTGCGGTTTGACTTTGGATTATGGGCAGAGAAATAGAAGTAGTACTGATATTTCACGCTCTTGTCTGCTGCAACAGTCTTGCGCTCTATGATACATGGAGCCCACGCATTACCAGTAGCCCAAGGCACCTGGTCGCTCTTGGCATCGAGCATCACACCTTCATCCTTCCATGTCTTCAAATCGTCGGAAGAGAACACGCTAAAGGTCCATCCTCCCCAGCCTGGCAGGCCGTCGGTGGTGCTATAGATATAATACTTTCCTGTCTGCTCAGCAAACAGCACTTCCGGGTCTGCATGAAAACCTGGCAGAACAGGATTACCGGCATACATAAACAATGCTGACAATGTAGCCGCAAATGTGGTAAGGAGTTTCATATTTGGTTAAGGGTTAACGGTTAGCGGTTAGCGTTAATTATGAATTATTCTTCGTCGAACATTTCGTCGTCGTCATCCCAGCCGAACATGGCGGGATCAACGAAGGCGTCAAGGGCTCTGCGGTCTTTCTTGGTGGGACGTCCTGTGCCTCGCGCTCTGTCTATGAAGCCGCTGATGCGTGACATCTCCAGGAGTTCGTATTGCTTCGGGTCTGTGACATTCTCATACACCACGCTGATGAGCTTCGCCCCTACCCTCGTCTCTATAGCATTGAGAATCTTGAAGGAATAGGTAATGGGAGGTTTCTTTACCGACACCACCTCACCGACCTTGACAGTCCTTGAAGGCTTGAGCACCTGTCCGTCAACAGTAACCCTGCCGTTCTTGCAGGCATCGGCAGCAATGGTGCGGGTCTTGAAGATGCGAGCGGCCCACAGCCACTTGTCAAGACGGGCGGATTCCTGATATTTTAGAGCATTGGACATAGAGAGGTGAGAGGTAAGAGGTAATTATGCATTAAGCCCTGACCTGTTTTTGAGTCTCTCCCACGCCAGCTCTTCGTATTTTGTACCTGGGCGGCCGTAGTTGGCAAAGGGATAGATGCTGATGCCACCACGAGGAACGAAGAGTCCCAGAACCTCTATATACTTTGGGTCCATGAGTTTTATGAGGTCCTTCATGATGATGTTCACGCAGTCCTCATGGAAGTCACCATGATTTCTGAACGAGAAGAGATACAGCTTCAAGCTCTTGCTCTCCACCATTCTCTTGTCGGGCATGTACATTATCTTTATCTCCGCAAAGTCAGGCTGTCCCGTTATAGGACACAGCGACGTGAACTCTAAGCAGTTGAACTGTACCCAGTAGTCATTGTTCGGATGCAGGTTTTCGAAAGTCTCAAGTACATCAGGATTATAATCCATCATGTACTCGGTCTTTCTTCCCAAGGCCTTGAGGCCACTATTCTTCCTGTCTGTCATCGATATTCTCTCCGTTGGTTGGTTTCATTATCTCCTCGAAGTCAGTAACGCCGGCCTCAACGAGGATATTGTACCACTGCAGCAGTTTCTTGATATCAGAAGCATGCACGCGCTCTCTGTCGAAGTTTGGCAGGAACTTTGCCATATACTCCTGCAGCTGGTCGCCGCTGGCTTTCTTATAATCGAGGGATGACTTCTTACCACCTTCCATATCGCGGAGGGCACAAAGGATTTCTCCCAATGGCTTGTCATCTTCTTCTGTGTACATACAGATGTCTGCAAGAGATGTAACACGGTCCTTCACGAAAGCAGGAATGCGCTTATGGTCAATGAGTCCTTCTACGATAAGTCTTCCGTTAGCACGTGATACGAGTTCATATAATCCAGGTTTTCCTGAGATAGCTAAAATAGTCTTTGCCATATTTCTTCTATTTGTTTTGGTAAATCTTTATTTCCGTCATTATCGATTACGAAATCTGCTCTCTCCGCCACTTTCTCCTGCGGATACTGTGCATCAATCCATTGCTCTGCCTTCTCTCTCGTGATACCGTCGCGGGACATTATCCTCTCTATCCTCACCTCTCTGGGAGCTGTTACGGCAATCACTTTGTCAACATACTGTTCGAGATGAGCCTCATAGATGATAGCACACTCCATCCATTCATAGTCGGAATTGAGGAAGTCTTTTATCACCGCAGGGTGCACTATGCTGTTTATTGCCTGTTTGTTCTCCTCAGACTTCAGCAAGAATGCCGCAATGGTCTGTTTGTCAAGTCCTCCAATCAGTTCCTTCAGCTGCCGTCTTATCTCCGGCGACTGTGCTATGAGACGTTTTGCAGCATTGTCGGTATCATATATCTTCACTCCCTTTTCGCGGAGCAAAGCGCAGACATACGATTTTCCGGCCCCTATGCCACCTGTCAGACAACACCTCATTGTGTACGCTCTATTACGTAGTCAACAGCAGTCGTCGTGAGCCAAGCCTTAAGAACATAGTCAGGCTTAGAGGTAATAGACAGTCTCAACTTATCCTTTGACGAACGCTCCGCAAGGTCCTCGGCATTTACTGATACTGTGAACTGCTCCGGCCTTAACCGATTTGCCATTGATGCCCCAACGGACACCTTTACATCCACCCTTCCAGGGAAGGTCTTCAGCAACAGCTGAGGAGGCAGGTTAATGGCTGTAACAGGAACATTTATCAATTTCTCGGTCAGTCGGTCAACGACTACACGCACCCTTGCCTGGGTGAGATTGGTCTTTGCTCCCCATATACGGGCAATAGGAACGAGTTTTGTCACCGAGTTATCCACATCCTCAATATCCTTCGGTTCCGTATATACGGCATTGATAGTATCGAGGGCACTATTTGATGCCATCACTATCACGCTGTCAGGATCAACCTTTATGTTCATAACGTAAAAATTGGTCTTGGCAGTAGCAGTACCACTATATATCAACGGCACTTTTTTCTGTGAGCCGTGACTATAGTAGAAATCAAGATGGTCAGCCTTTACGGCCAAAACAGTACATGTCTCTCCAAAGCGTGTACGGAGCAGTTTCTGCAGGTCTGAGGGGGCTACGACACCTTTACCCAGCTGGCCGGCATACAGATGGAACGGCAGACGAACTACACGCATATTGTCAAAATAGAGGTATTTGACAAGATAGTAGCCCTTATCTCTCACCATTACCCGAATGGTATCGGGGAGAGGTTCTGTAATGACAGTATTTGCCGGAATATCTGCTAACTCCAAACGCACCTCCACGTCCGACTCATACGTTTCGTTCAATGTGGTGAGAACCCAGAATATGGCACTCATCACAAGAAAGAAGAGAAAGACGAAAAAATCTTTGGAAAGGAGACGTCTCATTTACTTTGTCTGCTGAGCAGCAGCGTTTGCAAATACATAGTTTTTATCGACGTTGATAACGACACCCTTGGATATCTCTACATCAACGCTACCATCTTCGATATTCACCTTTTTGATGGTACCATACATACCACCGGCAGTAATGATTCTCATGCCCTCAGAAAGAGAATTCTGGAAGTTGCGTATCTCCTTCTGCTTCTTCTGTTGTGGACGAATCATGAAAAAATACATAATGGCGAAGATAGCCAACATCATGATAATCATAGAGTAGCCACCGCCCTGTGCTGACTGTGCAGCAAGAATTACGTTTGTCATAATAATTTCTTTATTTTAAGATTTTTTTCTTTTGCTATTGCGTCCAGGATACCATTTATGAACTTTCCTGATTTTGGTGTAGAGTATTCATTTGCCAGTTCCACATACTCGTTGATGGTAACAGGAATAGGTATCTTGGGGAAGTTTATCATCTCGGCTATTGCCAACTGCATGATGACGATATCCATCTTTGCCAATCTTGAAAAGTCCCATGCTTTGCATGCCTCCTTTATGTACTGCTGATACTCCTCAGCATTCTTCAATGTTGCATAGAGTAACTGATGGGCATATTCCTCATCGTCGTTATCTCTGTATTCAGGCAACAGTTCCTGTTCACTCCCTGCCTTCTCGTCAAAGCGTCCGATGGTCTTCAGCACGAAGGTATCAATAATATCCTTGTCGCCGTTCCAGTAGAGGCTTTCAGATTCCAGGATATCATCGAGACTCTCGTTATCTTGGATATGCTTTTTGTAAAGCTGTTTCCACATAGCCTTACTGTCTTCATAACTGGAGTTGACATCACATTTCACTGTCTCTTCCTCCTGCATCTCAAGAAGCAGGTTCTTCACAAATTCCGCCTTTTGCTCCCAAATATCGCCATTTGTCTCCACGAAGGAACGCAACTGGGTATTCTCTTCCAGCTGCAACGCGAATTTATTATACACAAATGCATTTTGGGGTATTGTCCTACCCTCGCGTTCTGCCTTGGTGTTTATAATTTCATAACGCTTGCGAGCCATCTTTGTGACAGCGCAAATGAGTAGGAGAAGGTTGTTATATAGTTGGTATGCCTTTGACAACGACAATTTCAACTCATTATCTGCCTTTGTCATATTACTCTCCTCATTCTGGGAGTAAGCATACGCTAACTGAACTACTTTAATACGTATAAGATCGCGATTTACCATGTTGCAAAGGTACAAAGAAAAGCAGAGAGGCAGGGGCATATTACCATTTTAGTAGCGCCTTTTTTACTTTTTTTCAAGAAAAACTTGTGTATATCGCAAAAAAATATTACCTTTGCACCCACTTTTAAAGAAAAAGTTGCTTTTTGAAGCATCCGTGTGATGGTGAATTAAGCATTTTATCAACTTAATTTAGAGTAACACAAGTTATGTTAGAAATCAGTCTTACAGGTACTAAGCGTACCGAAACAGGTAAGAGGGCATCACGTTTGATGCGTAAGGAAGGTCTTGTACCATGTAACCTTTATGGTGAGAAAAAAGGTGAGAACGGTTTGCCAGAGGCATTAGCATTCTCTATTCCTTTCTCAGAGCTCCGCAAGGCTATCTACACTCCTCACATCTACATCATTAATCTTAACATCGACGGTGAGAAGCACATGGCTATCTCAAAGGAGATGCAGTTCCACCCAGTAACAGACGCACCTCTGCACGTTGACTTCCTCGAGGTAACTCCCGAAAAGCCAATCACAGTAGGTATTCCTGTTAACCTCGTTGGTCTTGCTGCTGGTGTACGTCTCGGTGGTCGTATGTCACTTTCTATCCGTCAGATTAAGGTTACAGCTCCATACAGCCAGATTCCAGAGAAACTTGACGTTGACGTTACAGCTCTTGAAATCGGTAAGTCAATCAAGGTTGGTGACCTCTCATATCCAGGCATCACACTTGCTACTTCTCCAGAGGTTATCGTATGCTCTGTGAAGATGACACGTGCCGCTATGTCTGCAGCTGCAGCAGAAGCAGAGGCTGCTTCATAAGAATTTGACTAGTGGAGAAATATCTCATAGTGGGTCTCGGTAACCCCGGACCTGAATATCACGAAACGCGTCATAACGTCGGTTGGATGGTGATTGACGCGTTTGCAAAAAGCCAAGACGCTATGTTTGAAGACAAGCGTTTTGGCTTTCTTGCACAAACCTCCGTGCGAGGACGTAAGCTTTTCCTGCTCAAGCCAACAACGTTTATGAATCTCTCTGGTAATGCCGTACGCTATTGGTTGGAGAAGGAAAACATTCCGAACAATCATCTTCTCGTTATTGTTGATGACAAGGACCTTCCACAAGGGAAGTTCCGCCTCAGAGGAAAAGGCTCTGGCGGCAGCCATAACGGCTTGGGACACATCCAGCAGCTCATCGGTCAGGATTATGCACGCCTGAGAATTGGCATCGGCAGCGAATTCTCTCGCGGACAGCAGGTGGATTATGTGTTAGGGAAATTCTCTGACGAAGAGAAAAAAACTCTGGAGTCTGTCATAAAGACCTCCGAAGAGATTATAAAATCATTTGTCCTCGCAGGAGTTGACGTAACGATGAATCAGTTCAACAGAAAATAACACCAAACATAAAGTCCGATGCACTTGCACCGGACTTTCTTGTTTTCAGAGCCTTTTCTTCATGTCGATATATCGTTATAACGAAAGGCCCCTTAATTCATAATTCTTAATTACTTAAAATCTTCTTCCGCCGCCGAAGCCGCCACCAGGACCTCCTCCAGGGAATCCGCCTTGGAAGTTTCCTCTTGGCCTATCGCCGCCAGGACCGCCTTCGCGGTTACCCTGACGCTGCTGCTGACGGGCCTCTTTGCCACCAAAGGCATTGAAGCGGAATATCACATGCAGCATAGCATAGCAGTTGATGCTGTTGTACCAAGAATCGCGTCTTGAGTTGGCATCGATAGCTCTTGAGAAGCTGCTTCTCTGATTCAGGATATCATAGAACTGCAAAGAAACTGTCAAAGGCTTGCCATCGAGGAAGCTCTGAGATATCTGTGCATTCCATATAAACTCATTAGTATTGGCTGTAGCGTCAGCATATCCGCGTCTTGACGACATGTGAGCACTCGTAGAGAATCCTGTTCCCCAAGGTGCGGTAATGGTGATATCCGTACCATACGAGTAGTTCCACGTATTCATATTAGAGTTTGGCTGCAGCTTATTCTTATTTATTTGATAGTCAACATTACCGTTCAATTCTACCTCGAGCCAGTCGTTTCTGTAGCTCAGGCCCAGACGCTGTCCCAGACTCGTAGTGCGAGTGTAGTTCTTTTCTGCTGTAGCATCTCTGTCAAGGTTCACATAGTTCACGCTGTTGACATAACGGAAATTTGTAAAAGAGTTGAAGTTCCATACTCCCGTAGTATCTATCGATGCGTTGTACATGAAGGCAGAGTTGACGTTCCAGTTGCCGTTGATGTTCTGTGGCTGCGATGTACGACCGCCCGTTCTCTCGTCGTATGTCACCATGTTCGATACGCTGTTGCGGGTGTTGCTGTAGTTTATGAACGCCATAATGCTGTTGAAGTGGCTCTGCAGGTAGTTGTTATACCTCAGCGAGAAGTCCTGTGTGAACGACGGCTTCAGGTATGGGTTACCCATGCTGATGTTCAGCGGGTCAGTATCGTCCACGATAGGCAACATATCCTCCATTGACGGCTGGCTGGTACGACCGCGATAGTTGAGTCGGATGCTCTTCTGTTTGTTGAAACGATATCTGAAATCCAACGTTGGGGTTATATTGCTGACACTTCTCTTTGCCACAGTGTCCAATCCCAAGTGCTGATAAGTCAGCTTCTGATTCTGTGGCTGATACAGCACACCCAAGTTGAGGTTATAGTTGTTTGTCGTTCTACGCCAAGTCAGCTCCAGTTCGTGGGTATAGTTGTCATACTCCGAATATCGGCTCTGATCCTTGTCATAGAAGATAGAGGAAGAATTAAACGGGCCGTACATACCCACATAGTCGTCGAACGAACGGTAATTCATCATAGATGGTATGCGCGCCATAAAGTCATTCGGGTCGTAAATAGGCAACGGAGTAGAATCGTATAATACTCTGCTGAAGTCGTATGTAGATCTCTCGCTGGTCCTGTTGCTGTATCTGTACATATATCTGAACACCAGGAACGAGAACTTTGAGAGCCTCTCCGTATATGACAGCGAATTCTGGAATTCCCAGTTCTTAGACGGTGTCACGTTATACCTGTTTCTGTAGTATGACGAGTCATTCTGCAGATACAGCTCCACATACTGTGTGTTCAGCGACTCGTTGTCGCTGTTGCTTGTAGAGTAGCGTCCCTGCCACGTAAGGCTGTTGTTACGTTGAGAGAGGCGTCTGCTTACAGTAGCATTGACATTGAACGAAGTACTGGTGCTATAGCTGAGGGATTTATTCTCCCTGCGGTTCACGCGGAACTTATAGTCTGTAGTCCTCTCGATGGCATTCATCATCGCACTGTCCAATGGGTCAACAACACCATCAAAGCTGTAAGGGTCCATGTTGAAGGTAGCATTAACACTACTTGACCTACTGTCATTCTTGTTAGTGCTGAAGGATGGGCGAATCTGGATAGTCGTCAACGTATCGGGTTTCCACTCCAATCGTCCGCTCAAGTTCCAGGAATTAGAACGGCTGTAGTTCTGACTTGCACTATTACCGAACGAACCTGTCTTTGAGACAAAGTTTTCTGTTGATGTGGTTGTGTTGTTGTCTGTATCATTATGGTTATATCTTGCAGAAAAATCAACCCTCAACTTATCCTTAATCTCGTAGTTATAGTTCAGTCCCAACATCTTTGGTGCAGACAATCCGTTGTTGCCGCCGCCGAAGCCACCTCTGCCGCCGAAGCCTCTGTCACCAGTATTGTTGGCGTTGCCAAACACCATAATGCGGCTGTTATCCTTCATATATCCCGCCATCACACGCTCAGCATAACGGCTCTTGGTTCCTACGGCAAGGTCTATATTTGAAAGGAAGCCCTTATTCATGCCCCTCTTTATGCCGAAGTCCAACACGGTCTGTTCCTCGCCGTCATCAACGCCTGTCATCTTTGCAAGGTCACTCTTTTCGTCATAGGCCTTCACCTTTTCTATAATGGATGTCGGAAGATTCTTCAGCGCTGTCTGTGTGTCGCCAGTCATAAATTCCTTACCGTCCACCATTATTTTCTTCACCTCCTTACCATTGATGGTAATCTTTCCGCTGTCATCAATCTGCGCTCCAGGCAGGCGTTTCACAAGTTCCTCAACCACAGAGCCTTCCGGAGTTCTGTAGGCAGCAGCATTATAAATGAAGGTATCCTCCTTCACCACCACCTTTGCAGCAACGCCATTGGCAATGACCTCCTTCAGCAATATCGCATCAGTCTCCATATTCACCCTTCCGAAAGCAAAGTCGTTATCATTGCTGATAGTGATGTCTCTCGTCATGGTCTTGTAGCCAATGACACTCATTTTAAGGATATACTTGCCATTTTCCGGTGCTTTTACGGTAAAATGTCCGTCCATATCACTGACGCTTCCTGCCACATAAGTGGAGTCAGTCTTCAGCAGTTGGATGGTTACCTGCATGATGCCCTCCTTAGACTCTTTGTCAACGAGAGTACCGGTAATAGCGCGTTCTTTAGCCTGTTTTGTTACCTGAACAGTATCTGCTTCCTGTGCCGATATCACCATCGAACAGAGCAAAAAGATAAATGATAATAGTGCAATAAATAGTTTCATAACTGCTTTCTATGACGTAAGTCTTTTAGAGAGGTTTAAATGTTTTTTTCATAAAACTTGCACGAATAAAAAAAAAAGTGTAAATTTGCACCTTGAAAGTTTTACACCGAAACCAAAACGAAAACATACATTACAAAAGTGAGACAAATATTTGCATTTATAGGCATCGTCTGTTTACTGTTCTTCAGTTGTTCCAAGAAAGAACAGGGCAAAGAGCAGCAGGCTCTTGGTTATACAGACATAAAAGTGGACATCAAGGGTGACTCAATGGTATATGGTCTTATCTGTGATGGCACCACCGATTCGGTTATCGTCCTGTGGCCCTTCTCCGGTGACCCTGTGACATACGACTGCATTGATGCTCACGATAATCACCGTATCATCGGCAAGCCATCAATAGGCGACTGGGTAGGAATTATACGAGACTCTACTGACACAACAGTCGTTACGATGGCTATAAATCTGGATCAGCTGAAGGGTACATGGACCTATCCCGTCATTCCCGTGATGAAAGATTTGCAGAAGATGAGTCCACGAATGCAGAAGCGTATGATGGCCGATATGCCTGACTCAATAAAGAACACATATCTGGTGCCACGCGAATATGGCTTCACCCTGAAGCGCGCTCATCAGGCACAGGCTGTGGGACACGTTCGCTCAGCAAGTACACTGCAATCGGACTCTCCAGTAGAATATCCGAAGGTGAAGCGCTACGTACAATGGCACATGCTTAACGGAAGACTCATCTTGGTATCGGCAGACAGAAAACCATCCAAGGAATCTGATATGAATGCTCCGGTAGAAATAAAGATGGACACTTTGGATTTCGTTTATATGGATAATGATTCGCTCATAATGACCCAAAACGGAGTACGCATTGGTTTCCACCGCAAAGAGAGCGCTATGGCTGCCAATGCGGAGGCTAACAAGGCGCAGGCTAAAATTGATTCTATAAAACAACAGGAAAGATGAAAATACTTATGATTGGTGCTGGCGGCGTCGCTACTGTTGCTGCCCACAAGATTGCACAGAACTCCGATGTCTTCACCGACTTCACAATAGCAAGCAGGAGAAAAGAGAAGTGTGATGTTTTGGCAAAGGTACTGAAGGACAAATATGGCATCAGCGTCAAGACAGCGCAGTTAGATGCTGACGATGTAGAACAGCTGAAGGCATTGTTCAAAACCTACCAGCCAGAACTGTGTCTCAACCTGGCTCTGCCTTATCAGGACCTTACCATTATGGATGCTTGTCTGGCATGTGGCGTAAACTATATGGATACTGCCAACTATGAGCCGAAGGACGAAGCGCATTTTGAGTATTCCTGGCAATGGGCCTATATGGACCGCTTCAAGGAGGCAGGCCTTACAGCAATCCTTGGTTGCGGCTTCGACCCAGGTGTGAGCGGAGTATATACCGCCTATGCTGCAAAGCACCACTTTGACGAGATACAATATCTTGATATTGTGGATTGTAATGCCGGCAACCACCACAAGGCTTTCGCTACCAACTTCAACCCAGAGATAAATATCCGCGAGATAACCCAAAAGGGCCTCTATTACAAAGACGGACAATGGCTGGAGACAGAGCCGCTGGAGGTTCACAAGGCTCTAACCTACCCTAACATAGGCCCGAGAGAGTCATACCTGATGCACCACGAGGAGTTGGAAAGTCTCGTAAAGAACTATCCAACCATCAAGCAGGCACGTTTCTGGATGACCTTCGGTCAGCAGTATCTGACATACCTTGACGTGATACAGAATATCGGAATGTCACGCATTGACGAGGTTGCCTATGAGGCTCCTCTGGCTGACGGCTCCGGTAAGACTGTAAAGGTGAACATCGTTCCTCTGCAGTTCCTCAAGGCTGTGCTTCCTAATCCGCAGGACTTGGGCGAGAACTACGAGGGCGAGACAAGTATCGGTTGTCGCATTCGTGGCATAAAGGACTGTAAGGAACAAACATACTACGTCTATAACAACTGCAGCCATCAGGCAGCCTTCCAGGAGACAGGCATGCAGGGCGTGAGCTACACCACCGGTGTACCAGCTATGATTGGTGCTATGATGTTTGCAAAGGGACTGTGGAAGAAACCCGGCGTATGGAATGTAGAAGACTTTGACCCGGATCCATTTATGGAACAGTTGAATAAACAAGGTCTCCCTTGGCATGAAGTTTTTAATGAGGACTTGGAACTGTAGATAATTAAAGTGAAGAGTGAAGAATAATTATAAATTTTCAATTATCAATTTTCAATATACAAAATGGCAGACGAAAACAAACTTAAGGCCCTCGCCGCTGCGATGGCGAAAATAGAGAAAGACTTCGGTAAGGGTGCTATCATGAAGCTCGGTGACGAGAAGATAGAAAATGTCGAAGTGATACCATCTGGTTCTCTCGGACTTGACATAGCTCTCGGCGTAGGCGGTTATCCACGAGGACGTATCATCGAAATATATGGTCCTGAGTCATCAGGTAAGACAACTCTCGCCCTCCATGCAATGGCAGAGGTGCAGAAGACTGGCGGCATTGCTGCTTTCATAGATGCCGAGCATGCCTTTGACCGCTTCTATGCTGCCAATCTGGGAGTAGATGTCGATAATCTCTTCATCTCACAGCCCGACAACGGAGAGCAGGCTCTGCAGATTGCTGACCAGCTCATTTCTTCGGCTGCCGTTGACATCATCGTCATCGACTCTGTTGCTGCTCTGACACCAAAGGCAGAGATTGAGGGCGAGATGGGTGACAATAAGGTAGGCCTGCAGGCACGCCTGATGTCACAGGCTCTGCGAAAGATGACCTCTACCATAGCAAAGACAAACACCACCTGTATCTTCATCAACCAGTTGCGTGAGAAAATTGGTGTGATGTTCGGCAACCCAGAGACAACAACGGGTGGTAACGCCCTGAAGTTCTACGCTTCTGTCCGCATCGACGTCAGAAAGGCTACACCTATAAAGAATGGTGATGAGATAATCGGTAACCTCACAAAGGTAAAGATTGTAAAGAACAAGGTAGCACCTCCTTTCCGCAAGTGCGAATTCGACATTTTGTATGGCAGCGGTGTCAGCAGAGTTGGTGAAATCCTCGACATAGCGGTAAACAAGGGTATCGTCAAGAAGACCGGTTCATGGTTCTCTTACGGCCAGTCAAAACTAGCTCAGGGTCGCGAGGCATGCGTCAGATTGCTGAAAGACAATGTGGAACTTTGCGAAGAATTAGAAGCAAAGATAAAGGTAACGCCAGACCCTGTCAAGGAAAAAGGCGCCAAAGGCAAAGCAGAAGAAACAGAAGCAGATAATGCATAATTCATAATTCTTCGATGCTCAATAGTCTCGTAAACAGATTTCTCAAATACACCACGTTTGACACGCAGTCAGACGAGAATGCTCAGACGACGCCCAGCACAGCAAAGCAACTTGTCTTTGCACGCTATCTACGCGACGAAATGATAGCAGAGGGACTGAGTGATGTAGTACTCGATGATATTGGGTACTTGTATGCTACCCTACCAGCGAATACAGAGACGGAAGGAGTGCCCGTGATAGGCTTCATTGCCCACTATGACACTTCTCCCGATTGCTCTGGAGCAGGAATAAATGCATACATCACACACGATGACAAAACGGGCGAGGATATCATCTGGGCAAATGCCGACGGCGGACCTGAGCAGACCCTCCTCGGTGCTGACGACAAGGCAGGAATAGCGGAGATAATGCAAGCGATGTGTTACCTGCGTGACCACCCGGAGATACCACACGGCACGATACGCATAGGCTTTAATCCCGACGAGGAGATAGGTCTAGGAGCACACCATTTCGACGTCGAGCGCTTCGGTTGCGACTTTGCCTACACCATCGACGGTGGTGCTGAAGGTGAACTGGAATACGAGAACTTCAATGCCGCCTCAGCAAAGATAACCATCAAGGGTTTCAGCATACACCCCGGATATGCCAAAGGCCGTATGATAAATGCCGGACGTATCGCGACAGAGTTTGTCAGCATGATGCCTGCAGAGCAGACGCCAGAACAGACAGAAGGGTATGAAGGCTTCTGGCACCTCACAAATATCGACGGCTCCTGTTCTGAGGCCCATCTCAACTACATAATCCGTGATCACGACCGCGAGAACTTCACAAAGCGCAAGGCCTTCATACAAGGTGTTGCCGAAGTGATAAATAGCAAATACGGCGCAGGGACCTGCGAGTGTGTTGTAGCTGACCAGTATTACAACATGCTCGAGAAGATAGCCCCCCACATTAATATAATAGAGCGTGCCAAGCAGGCAATGCTAGATGCCGGCGTAGAACCCAAGGTGCAACCCATCCGTGGCGGTACCGACGGAGCGCAGCTGTCGTTCAAGGGACTACCCTGCCCCAACATCTTCACCGGTGCCATAGATTTTCATGGGCCCAACGAACACGTCAGCATACAGACAATGCAGAAGGCTATGATGACAATCGTCAACATCTGTAGGAATAACCTATAACCCTAATAATGTTGCTTTAATTATATATACATTTATAAATAGACTGTTATGTTCAAAAGTTTCCAAGGATATCATCTCGTGGATGCGTATCGCAAATTACGTTACGAGAGAAGAAAACACCCAAAAAATATTTTCAAAACCTTATTAAAGGCTTGCTTTGTTGTGATGGTGACACTTGTGCTGTGGAACCTGCCAGTAACTGCGTTCGGCATTGACGGACTGACCATCGTTCAGCAGCGTATAATCGCCATTTTCGTTTTCGCTACGCTGATGTGGATACTTCACATCATCTCGTCATGGGCCACGTCGGTTGCTATCATCGGACTGATGCTGCTGTTTACATCGACAAGTGGTATAGCGCCGATGTGTAATCCTGAAGAGGTGGGGGAACTGCTGCCATATAAAGGCATTATGGCATGCTTTGCCGACCCTGTCATCATGCTCTTCATCGGTGGTTTCATTCTAGCCATTGCCGCTACAAAGACTGGACTCGATGCCCAACTGGCAAAGGTCTTGCTGAAGCCGTTCGGCAAAAAAAGCGACAACGTGCTATTGGGCTTCCTGCTCATCACGGGCCTGTTCTCAATGTTTGTGTCAAATACAGCTACGGCAGCTATGATGCTCACGTTCCTGACACCAGTATTCAAACAGTTGCCTCCCGAAGGAAAAGGGCGTATAGCGCTGGCTATGTCAATACCGGTTGCTGCCAACCTCGGCGGAATGGGTACCCCAATCGGAACGCCTCCTAACGCCATTGCAATAAAATACCTGAACGACCCCGAAGGATTGAATCTAAACGTTGGATTCGGCGAGTGGATGATGTTCATGGTGCCCTTGGTGGCTGTACTACTGTTCATCGGATGGATGATGCTCCGTTGGATGTTCCCGTTCAAGCAAAAGAACATCGAACTGGTCATCGAAGGTAATATGAAGAAGAACATACAGACCTACATCGTCATCGTGACCTTTATTGTTACCGTAGCACTCTGGATTTGCGAAAAATGGACGGGCATCAACTCCTACACCGTTGCGCTTATACCATTTATGATATTCACCCTTGCCGGCATCATAGACAAGCATGACCTCGAAGAAATAAACTGGTCAGTCATCTGGATGGTAGCAGGCGGTTTTGCTCTGGGTTACGGCCTTAATCAGTCGGGATTGGCTGCATTGGCTATCAAGAGTGTACCATTCGGTGAATTCTCACCAATAATCATCCTCGTTCTCTCAGGCATAATATGCTATCTGCTTTCAAACTTCATAAGCAATTCGGCTACAGCAGCCCTGCTGATGCCTATCCTCACACTTGTTTGTACGGCAATGGGTGACAAACTGTCCCCCATCGGAGGCACGCCTACCGTACTTATAGGAATAGCCATTGCTGCTTCAAGCGCTATGATACTACCCGTATCCACACCGCCTAACGCATTAGCCTTCTCTACTGACCTCGTCGAACAGAAAGACATGGTAAGAATAGGCATCATCATGGGTATCGTCTCAATGTTGCTTGGATACTCCCTGCTATATATTATGGGGATTATGAATGTTATTTAACGACAGGTACAGTATATAATAACATGAACTATAGCATCAAGCATCCAGAGAACGAGGGCGGTATGAACGGTCGCATAAGGCGGCTGCGCCAGCAGAATTTCGATACACCGACAACACTCAGTATCGAACGTGCTCTCATCGAGACCGAGTTCTACAAGAAATACTACGGCACAATGCCGACACCGGTACTGCGCGCCCGAAACTTCTACGAGATATGCAAGAAGAAGACTCTCTACATCGGTGACGACGAACTCATCGTGGGCGAACGCGGACCTGTGCCAAAGGCGGTGCCGACTTTCCCTGAGCTGACGTGCCACTCTGTGGAGGACCTGCACACCCTCGACACCCGCGAGCTGCAGAGCTACCACATCTCCCAGGAGGACATAGACACCTACGAACGCGAGGTGATACCATACTGGGCCGGCAAGACACAGAGGGAGCGTATCTTCAACCATGTATCGAAGGAATGGGAAGAGGCATATCATGCCGGAGTGTTTACGGAGTTCATGGAACAGCGTGCAGCAGGACATACCGCTATGGATGGAAAGATGTACCATACTGGTCTGCTGGAAGTAAAAGAGCGCATACAACAGCGCATCAAGGCTCTCGACTATATCAACGACCCTGAAGCAACGGACAAGCAGCAGGAATTGGAGGCGATGGAGATATCATGCGATGCAGCCATTCTCTTTGCAGAGAGGCACGCCGACCTTGCAGAACAGATGGCGAGCAAGGCGACCAACCCACAGCGCAAGGAGGAACTGAAGAAAATTGCGGACGTTTGCCGATGGGTTCCGGCTCACGCACCACGCGATATGTGGGAGGCTATACAGATGTACTGGTTCGTTCATCTAGGTACGGTGACGGAGTTGAACGGATGGGACTCCATGAATCCCGGGCACATCGACCAGCACCTATTCCCATTCTACGAAAAGGGGCTTGCCGAAGGCACACTGACACGCGACAAGGCGAAGGAACTTCTGTCGTGCTTGTGGATAAAATTCAACAACCAGCCTGCTCCTCCGAAGGTAGGTGTTACGGCATTGGAGTCAGGTACATACAACGACTTCACCAACATCAACATCGGAGGCATTGACCGCGAGGGCAAAAGCGGCGTGAACGAGCTGTCGTACATGATTCTGGAGATACAGGAGGAGCTACACCAGCTACAGCCAGGCCTCAGCATACACATTGCCAAGAACACTCCCGACGACTTTTTGACGACTGGTCTGAAGGTGATACGTCTGGGTCACGGATACCCAAGCATCTTCAATCCCGACACCTACGTGGAGGAGATGACGCGTGCCGGCAAGAGCATCGAGGATGCCCGCGAGGGTGGATGCTCCGGATGCATCGAGGTGGGAGCTTTCGGCAAAGAAGCATACCTGCTGACGGGTTACCTGAATACCCCAAAGATTCTGGAGATAACGCTGAGCAACGGCATCGACCCCGAGACAGGAAGGAAATTGGGACTCAAAACGGGCGACCCACGAACATTCAAGAACTTCGAGGAACTCTACGAAGCGTGGCGCAAGCAGATGGAGTATTTCGTAAACCTGAAACTCTCCGTCAACAACTACATCGAGCGTATGTTCTCGCTCTATGCCCCTGCCACATTCCTCAGCCTCTACATCGATGACTGCATAGAGAAGGGCCGCGACTACTACAGCGGCGGAGCACGCTACAATACGACATACATACAGTGTACAGGTCTCGGCACCATTACCGACTGCTTCACAACGCTGAAGAAACACGTCTTCGAGGAAGGGCGCTACACTATGGACGAGATACTTGAGGCTTGCAGAAGCAATTGGGAGAATGAGGAAAAGATGCGCCTCTACATTCGCAACCACACACCATTCTTCGGCAATGATGACGCCTATGCCGACGACATCGCCGTGAGGGTTTATGATGACCTGGTGAAGGCTGTTGAGGGACATCCCAACACACGCGGTGGACAGACACACCTAAATATGCTTTCTACCACCTGCCACAACTACTTCGGTTCTGTATGCGGCGCTACGCCTAACGGACGCTTTGCGCACTTCGCCATCAGCGATGGCACATCACCAGCTCACGGCAGTGACTCACACGGTCCTACGGCGGTAGTAAAGTCTCTGGGCAAACTCGACCAGACAAAGAGTGGCGGTACGCTGCTCAATGTGCGCTTCACACCGCAGCTGTTTAGGCGTGATGAGGATGTGAAGAAATGTGCCAGTCTCATACGCACTTACTTCAAGTTCGGCGGTCACCACATACAGTTCAACATCGTGGATACAGAGACGCTGCTGGATGCCCAAAAGCATCCTGACAATTACCGTGACCTGCTGGTGCGCGTGGCGGGTTATTCTGACTATTTCAATGATATGACGGAACAGCTGCAGAACGAAATCATTGCCCGCACAGAAAACGAGGTTTGTTAATAATTGACAGTTGACAATTGACAATTGGAAATTAGACTCTTGAACGTTTTGAACTTTTGAGACCTGTAGTCTTCGACATAAAGCGTTACGCCCTTAACGATGGCCCTGGCATCCGCACGACGATATTCTTCAGCGGTTGCCCGTTGCGTTGCGTGTGGTGCCACAATCCCGAATCATGGGATGCACACCCTCACAAGATGTACAAGCAGAAAAAATGCATCGGCTGTCTGTCGTGCGTAGACGCATGCCCCGAGGGAGCCATTACGCTGACTGCTGACGGCATACGTCCCGTAGAAGGTGTGAAATGCCTGCGCTACGGACGTTGTGCCAGCGAGTGTCCGACCCTCGCCCTGGAGATGTGCGGAAGGGAATGGAGCATGGAAGAGCTAATGGCAGAGATAGAGAAAGAACGCGATATCATGACCGACAGCGGTGGCGGTGTGACATTATGCGGCGGCGAGCCGCTGTTTCAGCCGGAGGCAACAATAGCGGTGCTTGATGAGTTGGGACGACGAGGGTTTCATCGCACGGTAGATACCACCCTCTTTGCCGACCCCGAAATAGTACGCGAGGTGGCAAAGCGCTGCGAGCTGCTGCTGGTGGATATGAAGATTATGGACCCTGACCTCCACCGCCGCTATACGGGCGTTTCCAACGAGAGGATCCTCGACAACCTGCGACTCATAGCAGAACTCGGCACACCATACTATGTGCGCATACCTCTCATTGAGGGCATCAATGCCGACGAATCGAATATAGAGGCAACGACAGCCTTCCTCGACAGTTTGCCAAATCATAAGGGACTTTGCGGCGTCAACCTGCTGCCCTATCATGACGTAGGGCGCGACAAACACCGCCGCCTGTGGTCAATATATAACCCTGACGGCCTCACGATGTCTGCCCCAAGCGATGAAACAATGCAGCGGTGCGCAGAACAATTTAAGAAACACGGGTATAACGTTTAACGGTTAAAGGTTATTGTCCTACTCTTCGGGCGCCGAGATAGCGCTGGGCATAATAAGTATCTGTAGAACGCGATATGACAACGCCGCCACGGCTGCTGGAATGAATGAAGAGAAAGGTGTCAGCAGACCTATCAACCTCCGTCACTATTCCCACATGGCCTACGTCAGAACCTATCGTGCTACCAGAGAAAAACACCAAATCACCCGGACGTATTTGATTGCGCTTAATGGGAGTGTTGCGGGCATATTGGTCACGCGAAGAGCGTCCGATGGAGATACCTTTCAGTCCATAGACATAGCTGGTAAAGCCGGAGCAGTCGAAGCCGCGAGGGTCTGCACCGCCGCTGCGATATTTCGTGCCAAGAAGCGACATTGCCTGAGAAAGAACGGCATCATTCTGCACCTTCCTAATGCCATAAACATCATCTTTTGCCACTCTTGAAGAACTGTGACAGGAAGCAAATAATAAGCTAAGAGTGAAAAGTGAAAAGTGAAGAATAGGGGATGAAGACTTTTTCCTCAGATTTATATTTAACAAGGCCATGCAACCGAGGACGCAGCCAAGCATTACGACTCCTTCGGCATAGCTTTGCACAAAGCCCATCACGAGGAACAGTACTGCACAGCCGAGGATTATTTCCCAACGATGCTGCACCCCACACTTAGGATGAGCAAGCCAGAAGAGAAGCGGATTGAAAATGAGTATCTGGAAATTCAGAGACACTGTGGGATGCTGAGAGAACAGCATACAGAATAGCAATATTCCCGGAACGGCATAGAGACAGCAGATTGCGTAGTCGATGTAAGGTGAGAGGTGAAAGGCGAAAGGTGAAAGGCGAGAGATAAAGAATCTCTTTACGATGCACCAGATGATGATGATGACAGACAGAATGGCGCAGACGTCGAAGGGACTCAGCGGAAAGCCCTTCATCGGCTCAAAGTGTGGTGTTCCGGACTTAAGAACAACGATGTCTTCATCGACAAGCTTTCGCTTATTGCCGTCAAAATCGACTACGAAGGTATGGTTGAAGTCACTCATGAGGCGATCCGGAATAAACTCAGCCTCGTAGTTTGTAGTCTTCACATCTGACAACACACCAAGCAGGAAATCATTCCCCCACTCTGCCCAAGGCGAACTGGCCGTCTTCTGGTGTATCAACTCACGATACGTCAGCGGATTATCGTCAGGACGCTCCACCACCTTCTCGCCACTGATGGCACCGAGGATGATGTCACGAGCCTTCGTAGTGCAATTGTTGTAGAAATAGTTATACCGATACTTTATGTTCTCGGGCCGCACGCTCTCTGCCAGAGCCGCCATAAAGACGCGTTTCTCCTCAGACGTCATGTTAATGTGCTGCTGATGGACAGCGCTACCGAAATAGCGATATTCTGCAAGAAAATCACTATAATTGTATAACGCCATCATATAGTCGGTGAGACCGAAGACAAAGCGGAGCACGAAATTACTCTCCGAAGAGTCGAAAGCGCCATAGTTGACGGCGATATCCATATTCTTCTGAGGATTAACGATACGTATTGCCGTATGACCATAGAGGCTGTAAATCTCGTCATGCGGCTCACACGTCATGAGATACACCTGAATAGAATCATAGGACTCTGCCTTTGCCGTGCTACAGAAGCACATGCATATAAAAAAAACCTTAAAAAGTAAAATAATTCGTTTCACGGCTGCAAAATTACGCTTTTTTTTTGTACTTTTGTGCCAAATTGTAAAAAAACAACTGAAAATAATGAAAAAAAGTGTTTTTTCGCTTATAACAATCATAACCCTGCTGCTCACATTTCCAGTAGCATCATTATACGCTCAAGGAGACACCAGCTCGCCATATTCACAGTATGGTGTAGGTCTGTTGAGTGACCAGTCTATCGGTATGAGCCGTGGTATGAACGGTGTCGGCATCGGTCTTAAGGAACAAGGTCAGGTGAACTATCTCAACCCAGCCACATACTCCCAGATAGACTCTACTACATTCATCTTTGACGCTGCTATGACATTGCAGACAGCCAACTTCAGGGAAACTACTGCACAGGGAACAAGAAGCCTCAACGCCAGAGATGCCAGTTTTGAGTATGCCGTAGCATCATTCAGAGTAAGAAAACATCTCGGCATGTCATTCGGTATCCTACCATACAGCGTAGTAGGGTACGACTACTCCACAAAGCCAAAGATTATCAACAACTATGTGCAATACCCCGTAACAGAGACCAAGACAAGCGTTTCTACCCAGAACACCGGTAGCGGCGGACTGCGTATGGTATATCTCGGTGCTGGATGGGCCATAACCGACAAACTATCCATCGGTACTAACGTAAACTACATGTGGGGAACACTGGACAACCTGCTCGTCACCACTTATACTGACTCATATGTCAAGTCGCTATCCAGATACTACACCGCAACAATAAGCACAGTAAAACTGGACTTCGGTGTAAACTACTCCCTATCCCTCGACAAAAAGAATGTGCTGACAATGGGTCTTACCTTCTCTCCCGGATATCGCATGGGAGCCAGCCCTCGCTGTGAGGTAATAACATCGAATTCACAGTCAGCCGTAAACGACACAACTCTATACAAGGCGCAGGACGCCCTGAGACTTCCTACCACCATCGGTGCAGGCGTTTCGTGGAAGCACAACAACAAATGGATTGTAGGACTCGACTACACCTATCAGGGATGGTCGAAGATGAATGCCGTAGATTACATCTCAGAGAAGACAGGCAAAAACATGGGTGACGACACCGACGGCTTTAATGACAGGCACAAGATAAACGTTGGTGCACAATACTGCAAGAATGCCAACGGCCGTTCTTTCAAAGACAGGATAAGATTCCGATTTGGTGCAGGATACACTACATCGTACCTCCTCATCAACGACCAAAAAGGACCAAGAGAGATATCCTTGAGTGCCGGCGTAGGCCTTCCCATCATCAACGTATATAATACCCGTTCGATGCTCAACGTCAGCTTCCAATGGGTAAACACCAATGCCACAGGAATGATACGCGACAATACGTTTCGCATAAACCTGGGACTGACATTCAATGAACGCTGGTTCGCAAAATGGAAGTTCGAGTAAACATCTCCCATTATACCTCATTACTCTTATTTGTTGTTCTCTCTGTTTTGTGCGCATGTTCCGAGCAGAAAGAGCACACTGCTGATGCCATCAATCCGGAAGACTCCGTTTCGGTGATGATATCCTACGGCATCAACACCCTCGTTTCCGACTCCGGTGTCATGAAATATCGCATTGTGGCAGAGAAGTGGGAAGTCAACGAGATAAAGAATCCCCCACGATGGTTCTTCCCAAGAGGACTCTTCATGGAACAGTTTGACGAGAAATTCCACGTAGAGACATACATCCAGGCCGACACCGCCTACAACTACACCCAACAGAAGCTGTGGCATCTCATCGGCAATGTACGAGTGAAGACAGTTGACGGTCTGCGCTTCTGGAGCGAAGAGCTGTGGTGGGACCAAAACAGACACGAGCTGTATTCAAACCTGTATTCACACGTAGTTACTCCCGAACGAGAGATAGAGGGAGCATACTTCACGAGTGATGAACACATGAGACATTACAAGGTAACAAACACGAAAGGCAACTTCATAAGAGAGGAAGAAAAAGGCCCTGATAACACAGCAACAGCAAACGACTCAACAGCCCCAGCAAAGAGAAGTCCGGCAAAACCGACCCTTCCGACGATTAACAGATAAACATGGACATAAATCTTGCCATATACATTTTTATTGCATTGCTTTTCTCCGCATTCTTTTCGGGGATGGAGATAGCTTATGTGTCAAGCAACAGGATGCTTGCAGAAATGAAGGGTGACGACAGCAACCTCAACCATCGCATCGTAGATCACTTCTACATGCACCCAAGCACCTTCGTTACCACAATGCTTGTCGGAAACAATATAGCTCTCGTCATCTACGGCATCCTTATCGCAAAGTTATTTGACAGTACTATATTTGCCAACGAGCCAGAAGCTTTCAGGCTGATGGCAGACACTATATTATCGACAATCATCGTGCTCTTCATGGGAGAATTCCTTCCCAAAACGATTTTCAAGAACAATGCCAACTTCCTGCTAGATGTAATGGCATTCCCTACATGTATTTGTTACATCCTGCTCTACCCTATTTCGAAAGCATGTGTGCTCATCTCTAAGGCTCTGCTAAAACTGCTCGGAGTAAACATGGGGCAGGAAAAGCCTAAGGAAGAATTCTCAAAGGTGGAGTTGGATTACCTGGTGCAGCAGAGTGACAACCCAGAGGTACAGATATTCCATAACGCATTAGACCTTGCAGACACCAAGGTAAGAGACTGTATGGTTCCAAGAACAGAGATTAATGCCATCGAGAAATCAGCACCCTTGAAGGAACTGAAAGAGAAATTCATCGAAAGTGGTAATTCCAAACTGCTTGTCTATAACGAAGACATTGACCATATCATAGGTTACATCCACACCCAAGAACTCTTCCGCATCACAAAGGAATGGAACACTCACATACAGCAGATATCCTTCGTACCAGAGACAATGGCAGTAAAGAAACTGATGGAGAACCTGCTGGCACAGAAAAAGAGTATCGCAGTAGTTGTAGATGAGTTTGGCGGCACCAGCGGCATTGTGGCGCTGGAAGATATTGTGGAAGAGATTATCGGCGAAATAGAAGACGAACACGACAACACCAACTATATCTGTCGCCAGACGAATGATGGCGGTTACCTCGTTTCTGCACGCCTTGAGATAGAGAGAATCAACGAAACACTCGGCATAGAACTACCTGAGAGTGAAGACTATAAGACTTTGGGAGGACTCATTCTCACACAATATCAGAAATTCCCAAAACTCAACGAAGTAATAGCTCTTGACGGTTGGGAATGTAAGATTCTCAAGAACACAAAAACAAAAATAGAACTCGTCAAACTCACAAAAGTTGACGAAAAATTTGGTGATTAGGAAAAAAAGATGTACCTTTGTGCTCGATTTTATGCACGTACACGCGCAAGGACAGAAGCAAAAAACAAAAACAATATAAAATTATGGCAGTATTAGGAAAAATCAGAAGCAAAGGAGCATTGCTGGTAAGTATTATCGGCTTGGGCTTGTTTGCATTCATCGCAGAGGAAGCATTCCGTTCATGCGAGTCAACAAAAAACAACGAACGTCAGCAGATTGCTGAAGTATTAGGCGAGAAGCTCACCTATCAGGAGTATCAGGACCTCATTGATGAGTACACAGAGGTTATCAAAATGACACAGGGTCAGGAAACCCTCAATGAGGATCAGCTCAACCAAGTTCGCGACATGGTATGGAATCAGTACATCCAGAACTCACTCATTGCTAACGAAGCAAAGAAACTCGGTCTGAAAGTTACTGACGACGAAATTCGCGACATTCTGAATCAGGGCACAAATCCAATGTTGATGCAGACACCATTTGTCAATCAGCAGACAGGACGCTTTGATGCAAACATCCTCAAGCAGTTTATGAGCGAATACAAGAAGGCGCAGACCTCTAATCCACAGCAAGCAGAGCAGATGCGTACCATCTATCGCTACTGGACATTCATGGAGAAGAGCCTCCGTCAGCAAATCCTTGCACAGAAATATCAAACCCTCTTGGGTTCTACCTTCTTCTCTAACAAAATTGAGGCAAAGCAGCTGTTCAACGAGGATAACACAGAGGCAAACATTGAACTTGGTGTATTCTCTTATGCTACCATCAACGACAAAGACATCGAGGTGTCTGAGTCTGACCTCAAAGCAAAATATGATGAGCTGAAGCCACGTTTCAAACAAACAGAAGAAACACGTGACATCAAGTATGTTTCCGTTAAGGTTACAGCATCTGCTAACGACCGTGCTGCAACATTCAATGAGGTTAAGAACTTCGCTGCAAAACTCGCTACAGAAAACGACCCTGCAGAGATAGTACGTAAGTCTGGTTCATCTATTGCATACCTCGGTGTTCCTGTATTGAAGACAGCATATCCAATGGACATTCAGAATCAGATTGATTCAGTTAGTGTCGGCTCTACATCTGCTATCAAGGAGAACACACAGGACAACACACTCAACGTTATCAAGGTTATCTCTAAGCAGGAATTGCCTGACTCTATACAGTATGCTATCATCAACGATGGCAAGGAAGGTGAGCCACAGTGGATTACGACAGCACAGTATCAGAATGTTCCTTCTATGGATGTGAACACACAGAATTATATCAATGCTCTGAACACAACAGCTGTTGGTGAGACACGCACTCTAAACCTTACAGGCGACACCCTCACCTTCAAGGTTCTTGACCGCAAGGGCATGAAGACAAAGTATGTTGCTGCTATCATCAAGAAGCCAATAGACTTCTCTAAGGAAACATATTCTGCTGCATACAACAAGTTCTCACAATTTGTTTCTGGCAACCAGAATGTCGAGAGCCTGGAGAAGGCTGCAAAGAAGTTCGGATATCAGGTATTGGAGTCACCAAGCCTTCGTAGCGGACAGCACCTCATTGCAGGCATTCATGGTTCGCACGACGCTCTTAAGTGGGCTTTTGAAACAGAAGATGAGAATACAGTCTCTCCTCTCTATGAGTGTGGTGACAATGACAACCTCCTCGTTCTTGCTCTGACAAAGATTAACAAGAAGGGTTACATGGATATAAACAACACCATGCTGAAAGAATACCTGAAGACTGAAGTCATCAAGGACAAGAAAGCCGCTAAGCTTATCGAAAAGGCAAAGGGTGCAAAGAGCATTGCTGATGCAAAGAAGCAGGGCGCACAGATTGTGCCAGTTCAGCAAGTTACATTCTCTTCTCCAGCATTCGTCGCTTCTACAGGTGCTGCAGAACCAGCACTTAGCGGTGCTGTAGCAGGAACACAGAATGGCAAGTTCTCCAAGGCTCCTGTTAAGGGTAATGGTGGCGTATATGTCTTCAATGTTAAGAACAAACTCAGCCGCGCTATGCAGTATAACGAGAAAGAATATATGCAGCGTCAGGCACAGCGCCAGATGCAAATGGCTGGCAACTTTATGCAGGAACTGTATTTGAAAGCGAAAGTAAAAGACAACAGATATATGTTCTTCTAAATTAAAAGGGGAGTACATCACTCCCCTTTTTAATTAAATAAGGTACATTATACTACAATACAATACTAAAACAATTTTATGAGTAACACAAAAGAGAAACTCTTCGGCGAGTTCCAAGCGCCCACCAAGCAAGAATGGCTTGACAAGATTGGCGTGGACCTGAAAGGTGCAGATTTTCAGAAGCGCTTGGTATGGAAGACTCCCGAAGGATTCAGCGTACAACCTTTTTATCAAAGAGACGACGTAGAAAAACTTTCTACTCCCTACTCTATGCCAGGTGAATTTCCTTTTGTTCGCGGTAACAAAAAGAATGACAACACATGGTACATCCGTCAGGAGATTGAAGCCAACGATGCCAAAGCAGCTAATGCGAAAGCTCTCGACATCCTCAACAAAGGTATTGACTCTTTGTCATTCACTATCCCTGGAGACAGCGTTTCTGCAGAATTTGTCGAGGCACTCCTCAAGGACATTTACTGTGATTGTGTAGAACTAAACTTCAACACCTGCAAGCGTCATTCAGTAGAATTGGCAGAGATTCTGGTAGCATACTTTGAGAAGAAGGGCTACGACAAGGAGAAAATCGTCGGTTCTATTGATTGGGATCCGATGGATAAGATTCTTCAGGGAAAGCCAGTTGACCACATCATTAACGTTATGAACACCTATGCTGTACCATTGGTTAACACCCTAAAGGATTATCCAAACTTCCGCTGCATCACCGTAAATGCTGTAGACCTCAGCAATAAAGGTGCTTACTGCATGCAGGAATTAGGTTACGCTCTCGCATGGGGTAACGAATATATGCAGCAGCTGACAGATGCAGGTGTTGATGCTACTTTGGCAGCAAAGAAAATAAAGTTCAACATGGGTATCTCCGAGAACTATTTCATGGAGATAGCAAAGTTCCGTGCAGGACGTATGCTGTGGGCAGAAATCGTTAAGCAATATAACCCACAATGTGACTGTGCTTGTAAGATGATTGTGAATGCTATTACTACAGAATATAACATGACAATCTTCGATGCTCATGTTAATCTGCTTCGCTCACAAACAGAAACAATGTCAGCAGCTCTTGCCGGTGTTCACTCTATTGTAGTAACTCCATTCGATGCTGCATACGAAAAGCCAGATGATTTCTCTGAGCGTATAGCACGCAATCAGCAACTTCTGCTGAAGGAAGAGTGTCACTTCAATACCGTTGTTGACCCTTCTGCCGGCTCTTATTATATCGAGACCCTTACAGAATCTCTTGCTAAAGAAGCTTGGAAGGTTTTCCTCTCTGTGGAAGAGAAAGGTGGTTTCCTCGAGGCTATCAAGAGTGGTACGGTACAGGAGGATATTGATGCTACAAATGCAAAGCGTCACACCCTTGCTGCACAGCGTCGTGAATTTATCCTCGGAACCAACCAGTTCCCTAACTTCAACGAGAAGAGCGAAGGAAAGCGTCCTCTCAACAACACACGTCTTGCTGCTGATTTCGAGAACCTGCGTCTCGCCACAGAAGGTGCAGCAAAACAACCCGTTGCCTTCATGCTTACCATCGGTAGCTTGGTTTGGAGACAGGCTCGTGCACAGTTCTCATGCAACTTCCTCGCTTCTGCAGGATACAAGGTTATTGACAATCTTGGTTTCCCAACTATAGAAGAAGGCATCGAGGCTGCTATGAAAGCAAATGCCGATATCGTTGTGCTCTGTTCTTCTGATGAAGAATATGCAGAGTATGCAATTCCTGCTTTCAAGGCGCTCAACAATCGTGCAATGTTCGTCGTTGCTGGTGCTCCTGAATGTATGGAAGACCTGAAGAAAGAAGGTATCGAGAACTTTATTCATGTAAAAGTGAATCAGCTTGAGACACTGAAAGAGTTTAACGCTAAACTGGGGATATAATCATGGCTAGAAAAGATTTTAAAAATATTGATATCTTCTCTGGCATAGAGAAGACAGACGGTTCTGCATGGCAGAAAGAAAATAATATACAGTATGTATGGAAGACCCCTGAGCACATTGAGGTAAAGTCTGCATACACCAAAGAAGACCTCGAGGGTATGGAGCATCTCGACTACACAGCAGGTATTCCTCCTTTCTTGCGTGGTCCTTATTCAATGATGTATCCATTCCGTCCTTGGACCATCCGTCAGTATGCTGGTTTCTCAACGGCAGAAGAGTCTAACGCCTTCTATCGTCGTAACCTGGCATCTGGTCAGAAGGGACTTTCTGTTGCCTTCGACCTTCCAACTCATCGCGGTTACGACCCTGACAATATGCGTGTTGTAGGTGATGTTGGTAAGGCTGGTGTGTCTATTTGTTCCGTAGAGAACATGAAGGTGCTCTTCGATGGTATTCCTCTTAACAAGATGTCTGTCTCTATGACTATGAACGGTGCCGTTCTTCCTATCATGGCATTCTACATCGTTGCAGGTTTGGAGCAGGGTGCAAAACTTGAAGAGATGGCTGGTACCATCCAGAATGATATCCTCAAAGAGTTTATGGTGCGTAACACTTATATCTACCCACCAGCATTCTCAATGAAGATTATTGCCGACATCTTCGAGTACACTTCACAGAAGATGCCTAAGTTCAACAGCATCTCTATCTCTGGCTACCACATGCAGGAGGCAGGTGCTACAGCAGATATAGAATTGGCATACACCCTTGCTGACGGTCTGGAGTATCTCCGTGCTGGTGTTAATGCCGGCATTGATATTGATGCTTTCGCACCACGTCTGAGTTTCTTCTGGGCTATCGGTGTTAACCACTTCATGGAGATTGCCAAGATGCGTGCAGGTCGTCTGTTGTGGGCAAAGATTGTAAAGAGCTTCGGAGCAAAGAATCCTAAGTCAATGGCTCTTCGTACTCACTCTCAGACATCTGGATGGTCACTAACAGAGCAAGATCCATTCAACAACGTTGGACGTACCGTTATCGAGGCTATGGGTGCCGTTTTGGGTCATACTCAGTCGCTGCATACTAACTCTCTCGATGAGGCTATTGCTCTGCCAACCGACTTCTCTGCTCGTATTGCCCGTAATACACAGATCTACATACAGAACGAGACAAAGGTATGTAAGGAAATAGACCCTTGGGCTGGTTCTTATTATGTCGAGACCCTCACCAACGAACTCGTACACAAAGCATGGTCTCTCATTCAGGAGATTGAGTCTCTGGGAGGTATGGCAAAAGCTATCGAGACAGGCGTTCCAAAGATGCGTATTGAGGAAGCAGCAGCTCGTACTCAGGCTCGCATCGACTCTGGACAGCAGACTATCGTTGGTACCAACAAATATCGTCTTGACCACGAAGATCCAATCGATATCCTTGAGGTTGATAACTCTGCCGTTCGCAAGCAACAGGAAGAGAATCTTGCTAAGCTCAAGGCTAATCGTGACGAGGCAGCTTGTAAGGCAGCTCTCGATGCTATCACAGCATGCGTACAGGAGTATGCTGATGGCAAGAAGTCAGAGAACAACCTCCTCGACCTTGCCGTCAAGGCAGCTCAGGTACGTTGTACCCTCGGAGAAATCTCTGATGCCTGTGAGAAAGTAGTAGGACGTTATAAAGCAGTAATTAGAACTATTTCAGGCGTGTATAGTGCAGAAGCAAAGAGTGACAGCCAGTTTGAGAAGGCTTGTCAGCTCACAGAAGAGTTCGCACAGAAGGAAGGTCGTCGTCCACGTATCTTCATCGCAAAGATGGGTCAGGATGGTCACGACAGAGGTGCGAAAGTAGTAGCAACAGGTTATGCCGACTGTGGTTTTGACGTTGATATGGGCCCATTGTTCCAGACACCGGCAGAAGCAGCACGTGAGGCAGTAGAAAATGACGTTCACATCGTAGGCGTTTCATCTCTCGCTGCTGGTCACAAGACCCTCATCCCTGCCCTCTTCGAGGAACTCAAGAAACTGGGACGTGAGGATATCATGGTGGTAGCAGGCGGTGTCATACCAGCTCAGGACTACGACTTCCTCTATCAGGCTGGCGTAGCTGCTATCTTCGGTCCTGGTACTCCAATAGCAAAATCTGCTATTGAGATGATGAATATCCTATTGGATAAGGAATGATACTTAACTCTATATCTATACTGAATTATAGAAACATTGAAGCGGCTGAACTTGTCTTTTCCGACAAGTTCAACTGCTTTATTGGAAATAACGGCGAGGGGAAGACCAACCTTCTAGATGCCCTCTATTTCCTGTCTTTCTGCCATTCTATGTTTACCAACGTAGATTCGCAGATGATAATGCATGAGAAAGACTTCTTCATGCTAAATGGCAAATATGATACCGGCGACGATATCTCCGTCGGCATGAAACGCGGCCATAAAAAGACTTTCAAACGTAACGGAAAAGCTTACCGCAAACTTTCCGAACACATTGGTCTCATACCCCTGATATGTGTTTCCCCTGACGATGTATCCATCATCTCTGGCGGCAGCGAAGAACGCAGACGTTTTCTTGATATTGTCATTTCCCAATACGACAATGCATACATCGAATACCTGAATCGATACAACAAAGCGCTACAGCAACGCAATGCATTACTGAAGCAGGCCGCAGAGGAAGATATACCGTGCGATATGTCGCTCATGGATCTGTGGGAAGAAGAGATGGCATCAAACGGTGAGGAAATTTTCAAACGCCGCAACGACTTCGTAGAACGCTTCATCCCTGTCTTTAATAATATATATAAGGAGATAAGTGGTGAACACGAGGAAGTATCCCTTCGCTATCAATCACATTGTCAACGCGGACCACTTTTGGAGGTGATACAACGCGACAGACACAGAGACCTTGCCGTAGGATACTCCATGCACGGCATTCACAAGGATGACCTCGAGATGCTCATTGGAGGCTTTCCTATGAAACGTGAGGCCAGCCAGGGACAGACAAAGACTTATGTCATATCCCTCAAGTTGGCACAGTTCGACTTCCTCAAGGAAAGTCCCCTGTTGCTTCTCGACGATGTATTCGATAAGCTCGATTCCCATCGCGTTGAAAACATCATCAAGATGGTATCTGGAAAAGATTTTGGACAGATATTCATAACAGACACCAATCGCGAACATCTTGATAAGATATTGTCAAAAGGTCATTTCGACTACAAACTATTCAACGTGGAAGGAGGGCATTTTGTTTAAGCGTTATCCACAGAGTATTAACGATGTCACGAATCAGTTTATGCGTGAGTATTCTCTCGAAGGACCACTTCTTGAGAGACGCCTTATAGCCTCTTGGAAAGAAGTGATGCCCGCAGCAGAATCCTATACCGAAAACATCGAAATACGCAATCAGACATTAATAATCAAAATATCATCACCAGCCCTGAGAAACGACCTCCTGATGAGACGCACAGAACTCACCAAACTATTAAACGACAAGGTAGGAGCCAACATAATTAACGATATACGATTCTTTTAGGTATAGTTGCATATTTGCAATTATAGAAATATTTTTTTGTTAATACTTGCGATTTTATTCTATCTTTTTAAGAAAAATCTTGTGTATATAATTCTATTATCGTAACTTTGCAGCAGAATTTTAATTAACACAGGATGAAGAAATCAACAATTTGGATTATTGCAATTATCATGGTAGTGTCATTTACGGCTCTGCTATGGCTTCAGTTTTCCTACATCTCCGAGATGGCGAAAATGAAGAAAGAGCAATTTGACGAATCTGTTACCCGAGCCCTATACACAGCAGCCCACGACCTTGAACTCAACGAGACACTTACCTATCTTGAGAAAGACGTCAACGAAACCGAGCGCAAGGCCCAAAAGGCCGATTCTGTAATGACCAGCAACAGCCTTGGCGGTCCTGTACAGCACTCTCATCAATTCTCCGTAACAGGCGACGACGGAACGATATACTCTTCTTTTGAGTTGCAGACCTTCACACTCTCTCCTCGTAAAGGCCTCATGAAGAGCGACAAAAACGCATGGGCAGAGGCACAGAAATCAATGCAGCAGATTATTCGCAATCGTGTAATCTATCAAAAGGCCCTCCTTGACGAGGTAATATATACCATATTATATACAGCAAGTGATAAGCCCCTGAGACAACGCATCAATTTCAAGCAACTTGATCAGGATATCCGTGCCCAGCTTCTCAATAATGGCATTGACATACCCTATCACTTCACCGTCACCACATACAACGGTACTGAAGTATTCCG
The DNA here is from genome assembly GCA_017475005.1 of Prevotella sp. Lineage (GTDB taxonomy): Bacteria > Bacteroidota > Bacteroidia > Bacteroidales > Bacteroidaceae > Prevotella. Next base: position 60,046 of record JAFVGI010000038.1, read on the forward strand.
CTGTTCCGAATATAGCGAACAAGGTAAAGAGATAACATATTCACAGCAGATATTCACCAATGGACCCGCTGTAAAGTCTGGTTACCTGAATGTGCACTTTCCCGACATTAACGCGTATATCTATTCCAGTATTCGTTTCATGATACCAGCGCTTATCTTCACGGGAATATTGCTGCTAACCTTTCTCTTCACTATCATTATCATATTCCGTCAGAAACGTTTCTCCGAGATGCGTAATGACTTCATCAATAATATGACCCACGAGTTGAAGACCCCTATCTCCAGCATCTCCCTTGCTTCACAGATGCTCTCTGACAAGAGTGTCACGAAGAGTGATGATATGGTGAATCATCTTGGTAACGTCATCGGTGACGAGAGCAAACGTCTGCGCTTCCTTGTTGAGAAGGTTCTTCAGATGTCAATGTTCGACCGTAAGAAGGTGGCCTTCAAGATGAAAGAACACGACATTAACGAACTTGTAGAGAACATCGCCAACTCCTTCTCACTCCGCGTAGAACATACCGGTGGTAAGGTTTATACAGAGGTAGAAGCAGTAGAGTCTGATATCTTTATAGAAGAGACCCATTTCAGTAATGTCATCTTCAACCTCATTGATAATGCTGTAAAATATCGTAAGCCCGACGAGCCCCTTAACATCTATATACGCACATGGAACCCTTCCTCAGGAAAAGTCTCTGTCTCTATCCGCGATACCGGCATCGGAATCAAGAAGGAGAACCTCAAGAAAATCTTCGAGCAGTTCTACCGTGTACACACCGGCAATCGCCACGATGTCAAAGGCTTTGGCCTGGGTCTGGCATACGTAAAGAAAGTAATAGACCTCCACAAGGGCACAATAACTGCCGACTCTGAATACGGCAAAGGAACGACATTCACAATAACAATTGATACAATTAATTAAAATTTTACTATTATGCAAATCATGGATGAAAATTTGAGAATCCTCCTCTGTGAGGATGATGAGAACTTAGGCATGTTGCTTCGCGAGTATCTTCAGGCAAAAGGCTACAACACAGACCTGTGCCCTGATGGTGAAGCTGGCTATCGTGCATTCCTCAAGACCCATTACGACATCTGCGTTCTGGATGTTATGATGCCAAAGAAAGATGGTTTCCAACTGGCAAAGGAGATACGTCAGTCAAACACTGACGTTCCTATCATCTTCCTCACTGCCCGTCAGATGAAGGAAGATATCCTTGAAGGCTTTAAGATTGGTGCTGATGACTATATCACAAAGCCATTCTCTATGGAAGAACTCGTCTTCCGTATTGAAGCTATTCTTCGCCGTATGCGTGGTAAGAAGACTAAGGAAGCTACACAGTATCAGATTGGCAAGTTCCTCTTCGACACCCAGAAGCAGCTTCTCTCTTTTGAAGGCAAGGAACCACGTAAACTCACTACGAAAGAAAACGACCTTCTGGCACTTCTCTGCAGTCACGGCAATGAAATCCTTCAGCGCGACTTTGCATTGAAGACAATCTGGATTGACGACAACTATTTCAATGCCCGTTCTATGGATGTTTATATCACCAAGCTTCGTAAGCACCTCAAGGATGACCCAGAGATAGAAATCATCAACATCCACGGCAAGGGATACAAGCTCATCATCCCTAACTCACCTGAAGCGGAAGAATAATGCAGGCAATGATATTTGCTGCCGGAAAAGGCACACGACTGAAACCGCTCACCGATGTCATACCAAAGGCATTGGTGCCGGTTGACGACGTGCCTCTCATCCAGAGAGTCATGCAGAAGATTGTTGATAGCGGCGCCACAAGAGTCGTTGTCAACATCCATCATCATGCGCGACAACTGGAGAACTATCTCTCGCTGTTGCAGATGAAGTTTCCGACTGTCGAGATACTCATCTCTGACGAGAGCGGCAACCTCCTTGATACCGGTGGCGGCATAAAGCATGCAAGGGAGCTCTTTTCTGACGTCCCTCCCACCCCAGTGCTCATACACAACTGCGACATCCTCAGCAATGTCAATCTTGCCGACTTCTACGCCTCCCATCAAGGCGATGCCACACTCCTCGTCTCCCAACGCGAGACACAACGCTATCTCTGTTTCGACGACGATATGCGTTTGGTTGGATGGACTAACATCGCTACGGGAGAGGTAAAGGGCACCAAGACGGACAACCTCTATGCCTTCAGCGGCATACACATCATGTCACAGCAACTGATGCAGCGCATGGACGCCTATCCTGACATCTTCCCTATCATGGACTTCTATCTGCATGAATGCGCTACGGCAGACATTCGCGGATGCCTAAAAACCGACCTCCGCCTGCTGGATGTCGGAAAAACTGACACATTAGAAAAAGCAACAGAATTCTTATGCAAAAAATAATCATTTTAGACTTTGGTTCACAGACCACCCAGCTCATAGGCCGCCGTGTCCGCGAGCTCGATACCTTCTGTGAAATCATGCCTTACAACAAATACCCTGAAGACGATTCCGACGTAATCGGTGTCATCCTCAGCGGTTCCCCATTCTCTGTTCACGACCCAGAAGGCTTCAAGCCAGACCTCTCACGCTTCGTAGGACGTCTGCCAGTATTGGGCATCTGCTATGGAGCACAGTATTACTCATACTCTAACGGAGGAAAGGTTGAGAAAACCAACACCCGTGAATACGGACGTGCCAACCTTGCATTTATCGACAAGGAGAATAGTCTCTTCAAGGGTTTTGATGACAACTCACAGGTATGGATGAGTCATGGTGACTCTATTACCGCCATCCCTTCCGACTGCAAATGCATCGCCTCTACCGCTGATGTAAAATATGCTGCCTATTGTTCCGAGAAGGCTCCTGTATGGGCAGTGCAGTTCCACCCCGAGGTATTCCATACCCTGCAGGGCTCTCTGCTCCTGAAGAACTTCGTAGTAGATATCTGCGGTTCCAAGCAAGACTGGTCAGCAGCCTCTTTCGTTGATACTACCGTCCGCGAACTCAAGGAGCAGTTGGGTGACGACAAGGTAATCCTCGGACTCTCCGGCGGTGTTGACAGCTCTGTATGTGCCGTGCTTCTCAATAAGGCCATCGGAAAGAATCTCACATGTATCTTCGTTGATCACGGCATGCTCCGCAAGAATGAGTTCCGCGATGTCATGCACGACTACGAGTGTCTCGGCCTTAATGTCATTGGTGTTGATGCCAGCGAGAAGTTCTTTGCCGACCTCGCAGGTGTTACCGACCCGGAGCAAAAGCGTAAGATTATAGGTCGCGACTTCGTGGAGGTCTTCAATGCAGAAGCCAAGAAGCAGACGGGAGCCAAGTGGCTTGCACAGGGTACTATTTATCCCGACAGGATAGAATCCCTCAACATCACTGGAAAGGTCATCAAGTCCCACCATAACGTGGGTGGTTTGCCAGAAGAGATGCATCTCTCACTCTGCGAACCTCTGAAGTGGCTCTTCAAAGATGAAGTCCGCCGTGTAGGACGCTCTCTCGGAATGCCCGACCATCTCATCAATCGTCATCCATTCCCAGGTCCGGGACTTGCCGTACGCATACTGGGTGACATCACCCCTGAGAAGGTCCGCATCCTGCAAGATGCCGATGACATCTACATCCGCCACATGCGAGAATACACCATGCCCGACGGAACAAAGCTCTATGACAACATCTGGCAGGCAGGCACCATACTGCTCTCCACCGTCAAGAGTGTTGGCGTCATGGGCGATGAACGCACTTATGAGCATCCAGTTGCTCTGCGTGCTGTCACCAGTACCGATGCTATGACAGCCGACTGGGCACATCTGCCATACGACTTCATGGCGAAAGTATCCAATGAAATCATCAACAAAGTCAAAGGCGTTAACAGAGTATGTTACGACATCTCTTCAAAACCACCTTCGACAATTGAATGGGAGTAACAACAAATTAGAATGCTTTAATTATCAGTACCTTTGGCTCTGCCAAGGGTACTTTGTTTTGATAGTTATGATAGTGCTACAAAAATCTATATCGTTTTCACGATATGAAACAAAAAGATAATTCTGCCCAAGCTTTAGCAAACGTTCAATTAACGATTTGGAAATTGCTAGAACCTTAGCAAAAACTCAATCAACGATTTGGAAAATGCTAAAACCGTAGCACGAATCTAAAATTATTTATTAACACCAAAAAATTAAAACAAAGCAGGAGGAACTGAAAATTAATTCATAATGCAAAAAACAAAAAAAATGAAAAAAATTCCTTTTTGTTTGGTATTTTGCTCACTTAATCGTACCTTTGTAACCGAAATAATAAAAATTAAGGTATCTCGACATGAAAAAATTTATTTATCTTTTCATACTGACATCTTTATTTAGCATCACTACAAAGGCCGTAAATCCTCAGAAGGGTAACTATTTCCTTTATTGCCACATGAGTGACAAGGGGCAATGGACAGCGTATGCCGTCAGCAAGGATGCAGAAAACTGGGAAGACATCATTGGCGGTGATTCCATCTTCTCTTCTTTCCAGCTGGCAGGCATCGAGGGTGGCACTCGCGATGCATACATAACACGTTCATGGGACGGAAAGAAATATGTCATGGTGACAACCGACATGAACAACTCCAAGACAAGGGCTCTCGGAAAGCAGAGTGAGTGGCATAATTATGGCATCGACCTTCTCACTTCTGACGACTTAATTCATTGGAAGTCCACCACCTTCGATTTTCGCAAGGGACCTTCTGTCTTCTGCGACCCTAACGCTCCCAGCGCATATACCGACTGGGCATCAACCGTCCGAGTATGGGCACCACAGATATTCTGGGATGAAAGCTATGTATGGCCTGACGGCAAGAAAGGCGGTTACTTCATTTACTACTCTATCCTGAACAGTGCAGAAGACAAGTATGACCGCATGTACTACAGTTATGCCGACAAGTCATTCACAAAGCTGACACAGCCACGCTTGCTCTTCGACTGGGGATATGCTACCATTGATGCAGACATCAACTATGTTCCTGCAGATGGTCTGTACCACATGATGATAAAGAAGGAAGGCGGTAAGAAAGGACTCTTCACAGCAACAGCTCCAAAGCTGACTGGTCCTTGGGGTGAACCTGTTGAAGATGATTATGTAAGCTTTGAAGGCAAGAAGAACTGTGAAGGTGTAAGCGCTTTCCAGGTACCAGGCGAAGACGGCTGGCGCATAGCATACATCGAATACTCTTCAAACCCCAAGCATTATCGTATCTGTAAGGCCGACAAGTTCATGCGCAACTTCCGCGACCCACAGGATATCAAGGGTGTTACCGCTCCACAGCACGGTTCCTTCATGCGCATTACCAAGAAGGAATATAATCGTCTGAAGGCTTGGAGTAAGAAGAAAGGGGAGTGAGAAGGGAGTGAAGAAAGGGAGTGAAGAAAGGGAGTGAAAAAATTAATATATCCGTAAGGAATATCATACACAAGATATGAAAACAATGATTATTACCGGCGGCAGTTCAGGCATTGGCAGAGCTACTGCTGAATATTTCGCCGACAAAGGTTACAAGGTTTACGAACTTTCACGACATGGTGTAGATCATGTCGGCATACGACATATTGACTGCGATGTCACAAATCCCATAGATTGCTCTGCTGCCATTGAACAAGTCATTGACGAACAGGGAGTGATTGACGTCCTTATCAGCAATGCCGGAATGGGTATCTCGGGAGCTGTGGAATTTACAAGTCAGAAAGAGTTGCATCGCATTATGGATGTAAACTTCTTCGGAGCAGTAAACATCTCTCAGGCAGTTCTCCCTTATATGAGAAAAGAACGCAGCGGAATCATTATCTTTGTCAGCAGTCTTATGGCTGTATTCGCTATTCCTTTCCAGGCTTTCTATAGCGCCTCCAAATTTGCCATCAACGGCTATGCTATGGCATTGAGAAACGAGATGGCTCCATTCAATGTTAAGGTATCATGCATGCTCCCTGGAGACGTAAAGACAGGTTTTACTGGAGCTCGCGAAAAGAATGAAAAGGGAACCATCGAATATCCTGCTTTGCTGAAAGCTGTCAAGACAATGGAGGATGACGAGCAGAACGGTATGAAGCCTGAGGACATTGCCAAGACCATTTTCAAGATGGCAGAAGCAAGTTGCCCTATGGCAATGTACACAACAGGATTCAAGTATCACCTCTTCTTATTACTCAACAAACTTGTACCCCAGACACTGGCTTACAAAATAATATCTCTAATGTACTAAATGTTCGACTGCGGAAAAATAGCTATCATAGGGGGCGGCAGCTGGGCGACTGCTATCGCCAAGATTGTCGTTAACAACACCCATCACATCGGATGGTATATGCGTCGTGATGACAGAATTAACGACTTTAAGCGACTTGAACACAACCCAGCATACCTAACGTCTGTTCATTTCGATATCAACGAAATATACTTTACATCTGATATCAATGATATCGTAAAGAATTACGACACCCTCGTATTGGTAACCCCATCCCCCTATCTCAAGAATCACCTCCGCAAACTACGCGTTCCTATACGTGACAAATTCATTGTAACAGCCATTAAGGGTATTGTGCCAGACGAAAACCTCGTATGTTCTGAATACTTCCATGAAGTCTTCGATGTACCTTATGACAATCTCGCCTGCATTGGTGGTCCTTCGCATGCAGAAGAGGTAGCCCTTGAACGTCTGTCATATCTTACTGTGGCCTGTTCCGACAAGGAGAAAGCAGAGTCCTTCACGAATGTTCTGAAGGGACGATACATCAAGACCAAGACGTCTTCTGATGTTATCGGTATAGAATATGGTTCTGTCCTTAAGAACGTATATGCTATTGCTGCCGGCATCTGTGCTGGTTTGAAATATGGTGATAACTTCCAAGCCGTGTTGATGTCGAATTCTCTTCAGGAGATGTCACGTTTTCTTACCTGTGTACATCCTACACAACGTAAGATGGAAGACTCTGCATATATTGGTGACCTGTTGGTGACAGGCTATTCCAACTTCTCACGCAACAGGACCTTTGGCACTATGATTGGTAAAGGCTATTCTGTCAAGTCTGCACAAATGGAGATGGAAATGGTGGCAGAAGGATATTATGGTACGAAGTGTATGAAGGAGATAAACCGCCACATGCATGTCAACATGCCTATCCTCGATGCGGTTTACAACATACTATATGAGCGCATTACGCCACAGGTAGAAATAAAACTGCTTACCGATTCGTTCCGATAGTTTCTGGTTTCAATTCAATAACCTATAACCGTTAAACGTTAACCGTTAACCGTTACCTTTCCAGTTTCAATCCCAACTGTTGCTGCATCCTTGCAAAAGCAGGATTGGTTTCCATTATCTTGTCGAATATTTCCTGAGGTGTTAGTTTCTTTACTATCTCCTCTTTTCTTGCTAACCTTGTGGTTATTGTCAGCTTTCCGTTATGAAGCAACTTGGCAAGCTCATTCTGCACTCGAGGTAATATATTCTCCACATCATCCTTCAACATGGTATTCTCGAATACAGCCTCAACCTTTGGCCATTCTGTCATCTTGACAAGGACATTGTGCATGCGAGATGCTAACGCCACATCTTTTGCATCCTGAGCCATGTAGTTACACATCCTCAGCCATTCTCTTTTAACATCCTCCTCAGTAAATGTCTCATTCTCGTTGGCAGTTTCTCCCAAAGAGTACACATCTTCCCTTCTCACCTTCTTCGCTTTCAAAGAAGAGAAAGACCCTCCGAGTGAGTTAATGTTAAGTTTCTTCGGTTTTACGTCAGCAACCCTCTTTGGCTCTGCCGTTACTGTTGGTTCTGCTGCAGCAACACTTCTCTCTACTCTCTTCTGCACCGTTCCCTGAGGGAGCGTGAGCAGGTTAAACAGGGATTTTAAACGCTTCTTAGGGCTACGCCCCGCGCTTTCTCCATCTTCATCCTGCGTTATCTGTGCTACCTGTATCAGGGTCAGCTCCACAAGCAGGCGTTTGTTGCTGCTCTGCCTGTAACTGAGGTCGCACTGGTTAAGCAACTTCAGCGCCTTATACAAGAATTTCGGAGTGCAGCGTTTTGCCTGCTCAGCATACTTCTGGCGTTGTGACTCACTTGTTTCTATCAGTTGTGTAGTCCTCTCATCTGACGACATCAATACGTTTCTTACATGCGAAGCAAGACCATTTATCATCAGTCCTCCGTCAAAGCCATGTGAGAAGATATTGTTAACAATCAGCATTACCTCGCTGACCTTATTTTCAAGAGCCAAATCAATAATCTTGAAATAGTTGTCAGCATCGAGCATATTGAGGTCCTCCAACACCTTCTGACGTGTTATATTTCCCTGACAGAATGATGCAGCCTGGTCAAATATTGATAATGCATCTCTCATTCCGCCATCAGCCTTCTCGGCAATCACGTTCAGCGCCTCTTCCTCGTATGTAATGCCCTCATTCTTCGCTACATATTTCAGATGGTTCACCATATCCTGTACAGACATACGCTCAAAGTCATATATCTGGCAACGTGAAATGATTGTAGGCAATATCTTATGCTTTTCTGTTGTAGCAAGAATAAAGATGACATGTGCTGGTGGCTCTTCCAAGGTCTTCAGGAAAGCATTGAAAGCAGCTGTTGACAACATGTGCACCTCGTCAATGATAAACACCTTATATTTACCTGTCTGAGGTGGTATATGCGTCTGCTCCATCAGGTTTTTGATTTGCTCAACACCATTGTTGGAGGCAGCATCCAGTTCAAAGATGTTCAGCGAACGTCCTTCTGCAAATGCCTTACAGCTTTCGCACTCTCCACAGGCATCTCCTGTAGCAGTTGGTGTAAGACAGTTTATCACCTTTGCAAAGATGCGGGCACATGTGGTCTTTCCTACTCCACGAGGTCCGCAGAACAAGTATGCATGAGCCAGTTTTCCGCTACTCACAGCATTCTTCAACGTTGTGGTCAGCGAACTCTGTCCAACCACGCTATCGAATGTCAGCGGACGATATTTTCTTGCTGATACTATGTATTCCATTTCTATTTCAAGTTTCAGGTCAATAACCTATAACCGTTAACCGTTAAACGTTAACCGTTAAACGTTAACCGTTATTCGCTTTATCAATGTATGCCTGGAACTCCTCCACCTTTGGATTTTCCAATCCCAGTTTAAACTTCTTGTTTACTCCGCACACATCCATCTGCAGCTTCTGTGCCTTCACATCCTTCAGGTCACTCAGCAGGTAGTAACCAGCCTTGTTGAAAAGTGGTATCCACTCTTTTGCCACACCAATTGCTGTCCATTCCTCTTCGCTTGCCTTTGGCTGCTTTGGTTCTGGCTTCATCTGCGGGAAGAAGAGCACCTCCTGTATGAAGGCATTACCTGTCATCAGCATCACCAGTCGGTCGATACCGATGCCGATACCTGACGTTGGAGGCATACCATACTGCAGGGCACGCAGGAAGTCGTGGTCGATTATCATTGCCTCATCATCACCCTTGTCAGCAAGCTTCATCTGGTCGATGAAACGCTCTTCCTGATCTATTGGGTCGTTAAGCTCTGAATATGCGTTTGCCAATTCCTTACCGTTAACCATCAACTCAAAGCGTTCTGTCAAACCAGCCTTTGAGCGATGCATCTTTGTCAGAGGCGACATCTCAACAGGGTAGTCGGTAATGAATGTAGGCTGTATGAAGGTACCCTCGCAGAACTCTCCGAAGAGTTCATCGATAAGCTTACCCTTACCCATTGTCTCATCTACCTCCAGACCCTTCTCCTTGCAGAAGGCGCGTATCTCGTCCTCGCTCTTTCCTTCGCAATCAAAACCAGTCTTTTCCTTTATGGCTTCCAAGATAGGAAGGCGGCGGAATGGTGCCTTGAAAGATATCACCTTGCCGTCAATCTCCGTCTCCGGTTTACCGTTTACTGCAATACATATTTCCTCAAGCAGCTTTTCCGTAAATGACATCATCCAGTTATAGTCCTTGTATGACACATACAGTTCCATACAGGTGAATTCCGGATTATGGTTTTTATCCATACCCTCATTACGGAAGTTCTTACCAATCTCATATACGCCTTCGAAGCCACCCACGATAAGTCTCTTCAGGTACAGTTCTGTAGCTATACGCATATACATTGGTATGTTCAGGGCATTAAAGTGTGTTATGAAAGGTCTTGCTGAAGCGCCACCGGCAATAGACTGTAGAGTTGGTGTCTCTACCTCTGTATAACCAGCCTCGTCGAGTACTTTTCTAAGGGTCCTCAATACAGTAGCACGCTTCAGGAAGGTATCTTTCACGCCCTCGTTAACAACCAGGTCAACATATCTCTGGCGATAACGCAATTCCGGGTCGTCAAACTTATCATAAGCCACGCCATCCTTATACTTTACTATAGGCAATGGCTTCAGCGACTTTGCCAGAACAGTCATCTCCTTTGCGTGAACAGATATCTCACCCATCTGGGTACGGAACACGAAACCCTTGATACCGATAAAGTCACCGATGTCGAGCAGTTTCTTAAACACTTTGTTATACAGTTCCTTATCCTCGCCTGGGCAAAGGTCATCACGTGTGATATACACCTGTATGCGGCCCTTTGAGTCCTGCAACTCTATGAAAGCCGCCTTACCCATGATGCGTTGTGACATCATACGACCGGCAATACACACATCACGCTGTGGGGCATCGTCCTTAAACTCCTTTATGATATCTGTTGAAAAAGCATCTGTTGGATACTCAGCTGCCGGATATGGGTCAATACCCATATTCCTCAACTCCTGTAGGCTCTCTCTACGACCTATCTCCTGTTCTGAAAGTTCTAATATATTCATTACCTTATCATTTATTTTGAGTGCAAAGGTACGATTAAGTTATGAGAAATACAAATAAAAAAACATTTTTTTGATTTTATTTCCATGACGAAGTACCTTCGACGAAGTCAAAGTACAAAAAATAAACGAAAACCAAAACGAAAACCAAAACTTTTCATGCTCAAAAAGACTTTTGTGAGCAGAAAATTAAAAATTTTTCGGTTATTATTTGGTAGTTATCAGGATTTTGCATACTTTTGCACCCGCTAAACGCAAATTTTTATCACATAATCAAAACTGTAATAAAAGAACATGAAAGAAGTAACGACGATGTTATGCCGAGCGGTTATAAGGCGAAGTTAACACTTTGACTTGTGACTCAACGGGTGCATTGCGTTCGTCGCTACCGATGCGTTCTTTGACCTATTGATACAGTTGTCCGATTATGTGATAGAGAAATCTCTAAAGGAAGACTCTATAATATATTCTCAGGCATTTGCATAACAGCAGGTGCCTGTAATACTCTCGTGTCCCCCTGTCCCAACAGGTCAAGGGGACTTTAACTCCTATTTTATTCTTTTTATACTTCCTTTTTAATTCCAATTTAAAAGATTATGGAAAACATTTTTGATACTACAACTACTGACATCAGTTTGTATAATGCGTTTTGCAAACAGACAAGAAGAACATTCTGGACGTTTTTACATCACCTTGCACAAGAAGAAGACATCTATTCCACCCACCTTACTGATTTCGGACCCTATAAGGATTCTGACCCTATGGACTATTACGTATTTTCCGATGGCAACGAGATTGTCATTCTGATTAAGGAGACATACACCTTAAAGCAGGAAAATATCGACAAAGATAATGGTACATTTTACAGCTTACGTCTTGATGACCTGGTTCCTGTTATCGACCTCACCCGATTCATCAAACGAAGGGTTGACGTCGTTGCTCCGGAGACGAAAGTTCAAAGCATCCTGCTGTCTGATCGCGAATGTTTTGACGACTTGATGGAATGTATGGAAGACATCGAGTTCCCATTCCATGTCATCGACAACCTCCGCACCCTCCACAAAAGACCTATTGAGGTGAATGAACAACATGGAGAAAAAGGCAAAAGCGTAATCGATGCCATAATCCATTGCGACTGCATTCCACCAGAGGCAGATGAAGTTACTGTCAAGAAATGCTTTGATGAAGATGACTATGACGGTAACGATGAAGATGATGACGAGGAGGAGGAGAACCCTGATGAGGAGGAACAAGCACATGAAGAAGATGAAGATTACGACTTCGAAAAAGAACTCGATGATTTTATCAAGAGGATGGATGAATGTTCCCCATATTGCGGTCCCACTTCTTCAGAGGAAAATAATGATGACAATGATGAAAAGGAGGAGAATGAAGATGATGAAGAATACGACTTCGGCCAAGCCCTCCAAGATTTCCTCGAACGCTCTGCGGAAGAGGATAGGAAAGAGAGACAGAGTCCCTTCTCCACCTCCCATAGTGATATTGAGATGAATGAAAACACTCATGTGAATGTGGAGATACTACGTCTCAATCAGGAACCACAACTTGCACTTCTGAATCTCGTGGGATGTGACGAGATAAAACGCCGCATGGACGAGTTACTGTCGCTTGGCATCTATAACAATCTCATGCGCAAGCACTTCCCTGACAGCAAGCAGCACGACATTTCCCTGCATAGCATCTTCTACGGTCGCCCAGGGACGGGCAAGACGACAGTCTGCAAGATTTACGGTGCCCTACTCCACCAAGCTGGCGTCCTATCCTCCGGACATGTCGTAGTATGCGACCGTGGCACCTTCATCGGTCCTCTCTGGGGTGATGAAGAGCGCGCCCTACAAAAAGTGCTTGAGATAGCAAAGGGTGGAGTGCTGATGATTGACGAGGCATACCTGCTGGGCGGAAAAAGCGACCGCGACCCGGGAAGGCTCGTCATACAACTGCTGATGAACATCCTTGCCGACGAGAGCCAACGTGACATTGCTGTCGTACTGTGCGGATACAAAGAACCCATGAAGCAGCTTCTCGCTGTCAATCCGGGACTCGACTCAAGGTTTCCTAATAAGTTTGAGTTCCCTGACTTCAGTGTCGAGGACCTTCTTAGGATTACCCTGCGTCGCATCGATGAGTACAATTATGAGTTCACCGACCAGGCGTGGGACAAATATTGTGATATACTGAGAAAGGCCTACCAACAGCGCGACCCCGACACATGGGGTAATGCCCGCTTTGTTGCCAATCAGTTAGACCGTATATACATACAGCACGCTGCCCGATGCGTACACCATATCCCAAAAGACATCTCCCAGATGCGAACCATCACGGCAGATGACATCCAACCTATTGAAGTTCCTAAGCCCAAAATGAAAATAGGATTTTGAAAATAATTCAAAATTCAAAATTATTCGATAACCGATAACCGATAACCTTTCATTTTTTGATTATGCGAAAAAGAAGTTCTTATTGCGTGTGCCATTGCACACCGACAGATGGTATTACCCATATCGAAGCACGTATGCTTCACGACATGATAAATCGTCAGATACATGCACTATTCAGCCTGAAAGACTGCCGCTGGAAGTATAAACGCGGTTTGTATATGGGCGATCTGTGCGCCTCTTCAGGCCATCCCTGGTGGGCCATGAAAGTATGGTGTCTGGCTATGGCCCTTATAATAGAAAAGGACTATGACGACTGGATAAGTGAATGGATAAACCCCAAGTATGTCAGCATCAGAGGAGTGCTGTCCGAAGAAGAAAGCCTCATTCTGGCACGTCGTATCGACGATTTGTGGCGTAAACTCGGACATCCCGAAAAGGTAGGCATGGAAGAAGTCGCCAAAGGTCAATATGACGACTTCTGGTATGAAAAATATGACTACGACCGCAACTGCTTCGAACATTTTGATGAAGAGGAGCGCGAGTACGAAGAACGCCAACAAACCGCTGCCCTGTTCCGCGAAGGACAAGGCGGCGAATGGTTAGCGGCAAGCGCATGATACCTGTCTCATTCAACTCTCGACTTTCCTATACTGTTGAGGCGTTGTATTGGCATATTTTTTAAACAGACGGATGAAATACGACAGGTCTTCGTACCCCAAATCATGGGCTATCTGCTTTATTGGCATATCTGTGGAAAGGAGTAGCAACTCAGCTCTTTCCATTTTTTTGTTCGTGATATATACATTTGGGGTAAAGCCCGTCTGTTTGCGGAAAAGACGGATATAATGGTCTTTTGTCAGATATACCAGCGAGCTGAGTGTGCCCACATCAATAGGCTCACCAATATGATGCCTAATATATTTCTGTGTTTTTCTTATGCGGTCGTCCGTTGCCTGCTCCTTAGGCTTTGCCTCCCTTATGAATCGGGCTTCAAAGGTATATATTATGCCACGCGACTCCAATCTGTCAGGAAAAGAACGGCTCAGGCTTACTTGTATGTTGGTAAAAATCGAGGGCTGGTTGTCGTATGAACGCGGATTCGACTGCGGCAACCGCATCTGCGGATTAAGGTCTATCAGCCGTTTCATCAGCCGCTCATCTTCCGGCAATGCATCCAGCTCAAACGGAAACTCTGCCTCGTCGAAGACATTGGTATCATAACTCGGGTCTTCGTATATGTGTACATAATAATGAGAAAAACGTCCCGTGCAGATGTCTGTGTGTAAAGTGTTTGGCGGTATCAGATACAGATGATTGGGCGTCAGTTGTCGAATGCCGTCGGGCATCACAATCTGTGCCGTACCCTCTGTAACATAATATATTCGTGCAAAAGGACTCTTCACATTCTGCCAGTTTCAGTCACCGTTATGCACTGCAAATCCTGCATGTAGCATCAGCAGATGCAGGTCGTTTATGGTATAGTTTTTCATCTTTTTTTTCGATTATGGTACAAAAGTAGTGATTTTTCTTAAAATATCGGCATAAAAGTGGTAGAAAAATGTTTTTCAATAGTACAATATCGATATTTTTCCTGCTATTTTATTGTCTTTTGGAGTAATACCCATAATTTTGCTCCCAGATTTCCAAAAACAGTATATTTTTTTTACTACAACACTTAATTAAAACCGATGATGAAAAAAACTATGATGACAATGTTGCTTTTCATGGCAACGCTATTCACCTATGCACAGCAGGGGGATGTAGAAATTAAGACTGGAGCATTCTCCAACAACTGGCAGTCGCTCAGCGCCTGGGAGTGTCCTGAATGGTTCAAGGATGCCAAGTTTGGTATTTGGGCACACTGGGGACCACAGTGTCAGGCAGAGGACGGCGACTGGTACGCGCGTTTCATGTATTACAAGAATACCGGGCAGTACAACTGGAACGTAAGTCATTTCGGTAATCCCAGTGTTTACGGACTCAAGGAACTGTGCCGCGATTGGACGGCATCGCAGTGGGACCCCGAGGAACTGGTGGCTCTCTATAAGAGCGTAGGCGCCCGCTACTTCATGACGCTGGGCAACCACCACGACAATTTCGACCTATGGGATTCTCCCTATCAGGAGTGGAATTCCGTGAACATCGGTCCTAAACGCGACATCGTGAAGGGTTGGAGCGACGCGTGTAAGAACAACGGCCTTCCTCTCGGTGTGTCGATGCATGCCAGCCACGCGTGGACCTGGCTTGAGCCTTCTACGGAATTCGACGGAAGTCTCACGAAGGAAGACGGCATAGGCCAGTGGTGGGAAGGCTATGATCCCCAGGAACTTTATGCACAGGGACATCCTCATTCAACGGGTTGGACCGAAAGCGGTACTATCCACAGCCAGTGGGCGTGGGGCAATGGTGCGACTCTGCCTACGGAGGCTTACAAGAAGAAGTTCCAGAACCGTGTACTGCAATGTATCAACGACTATAAGCCGGATATGTTGTACTTCGATGATACAGTCCTTCCTTTCTATGGCTGCGACGAGTCTATAGGTCTGAATATCCTCCAACACTACTACAACAGCAGCGCTGAGCAGCACGGAGGTCAACAGCAGGTAGTCACAATGGGTAAGATTCTCAATGACTCTCAGAAGGAGGCTCTCCTTTGGGACGTGGAACGCGGAATTCCCGATCGTCCGCAGGCTAAATACTGGCAAACATGTACCTGTATCGGCGACTGGCACTACAATATCAACAACACTAACTACAAGAGTGCTGAGTTGGTGGTGTCCATGCTCGTGGACATCGTCTCCAAGAACGGTAACCTGCTTCTCTCCATACCCATTCGCGGCAACGGTACCATCGATGACAAGGAGCGCAACGTGCTCGCCGGCATCAAGGCCTGGATGGATGTCAACAGCGAGAGCATCTACGGCACGCGCCCTTGGAAGTCCTTCGGCGAGGGTCCTTTGGCCGAGGCCGTGAACCCCATCAGCGAGCAGGGTTTCAACGAGAAAAACGACTACTCCGCCAAGGATGTGCGCTATGTGGAGAAGGACGGCAAGGTCTATGCCACCATCATGCGTTGGCCCGCTGCAGGCGGCTTCACCTTCAAGGCATTCTCCGTGATGGCCGAGAGCTACAGCGGTAAGGTGAAGGACGTGAAACTGCTGGGATACGGCAACGTAACATTCAGTCAGAATGCCGGAGGGCTCACCGTTGAAATACCTAGTAATCACGCCAACAGCATCGCTCCCGTTTTCAGCGTCACATTCGAGGAAGGGGAGCAAAGCAGCAGCGAACTGCTCGCTCAGGCCATCAACGAGACGGAGACCATGTGCACAGCGCTGGAGGACGACTGCAGCGACTTCAGTACAGGTAAGTACAGCAGCACCGCTCTGGCCGTCTTGAAAGAGGCCCTGGTACAGGCAAAAACCGTGGACGCCTCGGACGAGGAGGCTGCAAGCGCGGCATTGACTGCTCTGCGTGAAGCCTATCAGGAGTTCATGGACAAGGGACGTAGCGAAGGCGGCCTTTTCAACCGCACGATAGACGAGAACCTCACCTCCGATGTGCTTGTTGAGGCGGAGAACTTCTCCGGAACGCTTGGGGGCCGCTACGGCAAGCTCGACAACTGGATTTCGGAGAACTACAGCATCAATAAAGGCAGTGATGGCGTGCGCAATGGACTTGACAACTACGGCAACAAAAGGGGCATCTCCATCGGTGTTTGGGACGACCGCAGTTCCAATCAGGGCGATATCAGCAATGCCCGCATCTACCGTAAGGTGCATCTGGACGAGGGCATATACTACTTCGGCGCAGCCTACAACTCACTCTACGGCTGCAACAACAAAGCCTGGCAGTTTGTTTCCCGCGAGCTGCTCTCCTCAGACGACCTTCCCGATAAGAGTTTGGCCTGCTATCAGGTCAACACCGCCAAAGAGGGCAGCGATCTCTACGGACTGTATGTGGAAATCAAAGAGGCAGGGGATTACTACCTGGGATGGCAGGCTGACATGAACAACGGCGGCACACAGCAGGAATTCCGTGCCATCAAGGTGGCCTTCTACAGCCTTGCCGAAGAGGACCTTCGCCCCGTAAGACAGAAACTCGTCGAAGGGGGATGGGAACAGATTGACGCTATTGCCGGAGACATGAACTTCGACGAATACTATTTCGCCTTCGTGGAGCATAATGCGGAGTTGCCCATTGTAGCTCGTGCGCATGCCGACAACGGCAAAAACTGGGGCAACGTGTATGTGATGGCTTACGACAAAAGCGGCAACCCGTGCAAGAATCCCAGCGACACGTGGATGATTGAAGCCTTTGACGGCAATGGCAAACCCGCAGTAGGGTCCGGAGCGACAAACTGGATTCTAACCTGTGTGGCAGAGCAAAATCGCCAGTTCCGCACCGAAGGCTGGAGCAAGACCGTGTGGCAGACCTACAGCGACTTCGGCGGCTCAGCGGGAGACAATGACAGCAAGCGCACCCTCGCTTTCGTTGTGCCTAACTATGACGTAGAAAAAGGATGGACCCTGAAGAACGTCACCTCCGCAGCCTATGTCGGTGCATGGGACAATGTCGTGGAAGACGGTCAGGAATTCGCGGCAAACAAGTCGGAAAGCGCAGCAGCGCATATGGACATATACCGTATATTGCGCACCGATTGGATGAAGCAGTATGACAAGTTAGAAAAGGCGACGGAGGCCAACCCCGTCAACATATCGTACCTCATCAACAACCCGAGCTTCGAGCGCTACGACGAGCAGGCTAAGCCCATCGCATGGGTATCTGAGGGAGAGGGCGTCATTGAAAAGGGTTATCTCTCCGGCTGCGACAACAAGCTCTATATGAACAACTGGCAGGGGAGCGGCCAACTGAGCGACCGCAGCGTGAGCCAGACAATATACAACCTGCCAGCCGGCAAATACCGTCTGACGGCTTACAGTGTGTGCAATGCCGACGGTGCCCTTCTTTTTGCCGACGACAATACAGCGGAGATGAAGCATGATGGCAATGCCGACACCAGTCTCAACTTCGAACTGACGGAAAAAACGAATCTGACGATTGGTGTAAGATTGGCTGGCTATAACAGCAACAATTTCAAGTTTGACAACATCCGGCTGTATTATCTTGGCGGCTACGAGGCCCCCACAGCTATCGGCGACGCGACGGCAGCTCCTGCTGCATCCTCTGATCCTGCAGCCTATTACACTATCTCCGGCTTGCGCCTTCTCAAGGCTCCCGCCAGCGGCATATATATTGAGGTTAAAAACGGCAACAGCCGCAAAGTGACACAATAATAAGGCTGTTCCTTCCGTTTTTATAATAAAAAACCTTTCATCAATGAGATATACAGAATTAGGTCATACGGGGATGAAGATATCCAACCTCAGCTATGGTGCTTCATCGTTAGGCAGTGTCTTTCGTGAGACCAACGAAAAGGAGAGTTTCGAGGCTGTCGAGGCAGCCATCGAGGGTGGTATCAACTTCATCGATGTCAGCCCTTACTATGGCCATTACAAGGCCGAGACGGTATTGGGCAAGGCTTTGCGGAACATTCCTCGCGAAAAATACTTCCTCAGCACTAAGGTGGGACGCTACGGCAAGGACGGCGTGAATACTTGGGACTACTCTGCCCGCCGCGTCACCGACAGCGTCTATGAGAGTATGGAACGTCTGGACATCGACTTCATCGACCTTATCAATGTCCACGACATCGAGTTCCAGGCAGCCCTGCCAGGCGGTCTCCAGAAGGTTGTCGATGAGACGCTGCCTGCCCTGTTCGAACTGCGCGACAAAGGCGTAGTGGGACATGTAGGCATCACCGACCTGCAACTGGAAAATCTCAAATGGGTAGTAGAGAGATGTGAGGGCGTTGAGAGCATTCTCAACTTCTGTCACTACACACTCAACGACGATGCCATCACCGATTACCTTGACTTCTTCGAACAGCATGGCGTCGGTATCGTCAATGCTTCACCGCTTAGCATGGGACTGCTTTCACAGCGTGGTGTTCCTGCATGGCATCCGGCCCCCAAGGCTCTTGTGGAGGCTTGTCAGAAGGCCGCTGAATACTGCAATGCCAAGGGCTATCCTATCGAGAAGCTGGCAGTACAGTATTCCGTAAGCAATCCGCGCATCGCCTCTACCCTATTCTCTTCGGCCAATCCCGATAATGTGCGCCGCAATATCCAGTGGGCCAACGAAGAGCCCGACTGGGATTTGGTGAAAGAGGTGAAAGACATAATTGGTAACCAACAACGTGTGACATGGGCAAACTCATAATCGACGCACATTCACATTTGTGGCTCCGGCAGGATACGGTTGTCGATGGCAAACGCATCCTGTCGCTTAAGAACGGACGCAGCATCTTCATGGACGAGGAAGTCCAGATGTTGCCTCCGTTTATTATTGACGGCAAGAATACCGCAGAGGTGTTTTTGTCAAATATGAACTATGCCCAGGTGGGTGCTGCCGTCGTCGTTCAGGAGGTCATCGACGGATGTCAGAACGAATACCTCACGCAGGTGCAGCACCAGTATCCCGACCGTTTCTTCTGTATGGGTATGGCATGGAATCTGGACGAGGCACAAGCTGTTGCTGCTGCCGGACTCAGGGGTATTGCTTTCCCTGGACATCGCATGCACGAGCCGCTGCAGACGCTCATGCCCGTCTTTAAGTTTATGGAGGAAAAAGGCATGATACTCTCTATGTGCCTTGCCGACGATGAAGCGCAGGCAGCACAGATGGCAGAGGTCATTCAGGAATGTCCGAAACTGAAGGTCGCAATAGGCCATTTCGGCATGCCTACCACACCGTCGTTCCGCAGTCAGGTGATGCTGGCACGGCAGGGCGACAACGTCATGATTGAGTCGGGTGGCATCACGTGGCTGTATAATCCGGAGTTCTACCCCTATCCCACCGCTGTCCGTCGCATTCGCGAGGCGGCTGAATGGGTCGGCATGGAACGCCTCATGTGGGGCTCGGACTATCCACGAACCATAACCGCTATCACCTACCGTATGTCATACGACTTCGTCGAGAAGTCTTCTGAGTTGACCGACGATGAGAAAAAGATTTTCCTCGGCGGGAATGCTATGCGTTTCTATGGTTTCCAGAATCTGCCGGAACTACCATATATTAAAAATATGTCAGAATGAAAAAGAGCAATCTTGCCCTTGGGCTTATCTTTTGTCTGTTTTTCCTTTGGGCCATCAGCAGCAACCTGCTGCCCACGATGATTCGCCAGCTGATGAAGACGTGCGAACTCAACACCTTCGAGGCCTCTTTTACCGAGAGTGCCTACTGGCTGGCCTACTTTGTCTGTCCCATCCCTATCGCCATCTTCATGCGGCGCTTCAGCTATCGTGTAGGCATCATTACGGGTCTGCTCATAGCTGCCTGCGGAGGACTGCTGTTCTTCCCTGCGGCTGAGGTGAAGAGCTATGGCGTCTATCTCTGCATCTTCTTCATCATTGCCACAGGCATGTGTTTCCTCGAGACGGCAGCCAATCCCTACGTCACCGTCCTGGGTGATGCACAGACGGCACCGCGACGCCTTAATCTCGCACAGTCGTTCAACGGATTGGGAGCCTTTATCTCTGCCATGTTCCTGAGCAAACTGGTTCTCAGCGGACAGAATTTCACACGCGACACCATCCCTGCCAACTATCCTGGCGGATGGGAGGGGTACATACAGATGGAGACCGACTCCATGAAGCTGCCCTACCTCATTCTGGCCCTTGTGCTCATTGCCGTTGCCATACTTCTCATCATAGTCAATCTTCCCAAGGTGGGCGACGAAGAGAATGAAGAAATCGGCAGGAAAGCGCGCCTTATCGACTTCTCAACCCTCAGGCGTCCGCACCTTCGCTGGGGCGTCATAGCACAGTTTTTCTATAACGGTGGTCAGACGGCCATCAACAGCCTCTTCCTTGTCTATTGCTGCACCTATGCCGGCATTGACGAAGAGACAGCCACGACATTCTTCGGCCTCTACATGCTGGCCTTCCTCGTGGGCCGTTGGGTGGGCACCATGATTATGGCAAAGGTTGAGCCTACCAAGATGCTCACCTTCTATGCCCTCGCGAATGTAGTGCTCTGCATGGTGATTATGGGCTTCGGAGGCTATGTGGGCATATACGCCATGCTGGCGGTGTCGTTCTTCATGAGCATCATCTATCCCACGCAGTTCTCTTTGGCTCTCGACGACCTCGGCGACCAGACGAAATCCGGCTCTGCCTTCCTCGTAATGGCCATCGTGGGCAACGCCTGCGTACCGCAGTTCACGGCATACATCATGCACCGCAACGAGACGTTCTATCAGGTAGCCTACATCGTACCCCTGATATGCTTCGCCGTCTGCGCTTACTATGGTTATAATTACAAGAAACTAAGAATAAAATGAAAGCAATACAAATCACACACAGCCAAGAGCTGAACATCATCGACATCGAAAAGCCCCAGGCACCCGGTCAGGGCGAGATACTTCTGAAACTGCACTATGTAGGCTTCTGCGGAAGCGACATCAATACCTTCATGGGCCGCAATACTATGGCCCTCAATCCCGTCATCCCAGGCCATGAGGTGGGAGCCACTATCGAGGCCGTTGGCGAGGGAGTACCCGAAGGTCTGAAACCCGGTATGGTGGTGACATGCAACCCCTACACCAACTGCGGCAAGTGTGCCTCATGTCGCAACCAGCGCGTCAATGCCTGTCAGCATAACGAGACACTCGGCGTGCAGCGCAACGGAGCCATGAAGGAATATATCGTGCTCCCTTGGGAGAAAGTCATTCCGGCAGGTCTGCTGACGCCGAAGGTATGTGCCCTCGTAGAACCTATGAGTGTCGGTTTCCACGCTGTCAGCCGTGCCCAGGTGACGGACATCGACGTCGTTCTCGTCATCGGCTGCGGAATGGTTGGCATGGGTGCCGTAGTACGTTCTGCTATGCGCGGTGCTACTGTCGTAGCTGCCGACATCGACGATACCAAGCTGGCACTTGCAAAGAAGATGGGTGCCTCCTACACCATCAATACCAAGACGGAGGATGTCCACCAGCGACTCCTTGAGATGACCAGCGGCTTCGGTCCCGATGTCGTCATCGAGGCTGTGGGCAGCACGCCGACCTATCAGATGGCTGTCGATGAGGTAGCCTTCACAGGACGTGTGGTATGTATCGGCTATGCCAAGGCCGAGGTATCGTTCCAGACGAAGTATTTCGTGCAGAAGGAGCTCGACATTCGCGGTTCCCGCAATGCGCAGCCTTCAGACTTCCGTGCCGTCATCCACTATCTCGAGCGCGGCACCTGTCCTACGGACGATCTCATCACCAAGGTCATCAAACCCGAAGAAGCCCTCGACACCATGCGCTGGTGGAGTCAGAACCCGGGAAAAGTCTTCCGCATCCTTGTTGACTTTGAATAATATGAAAGGCTACATACAGAAACTCTCTGACGGTAAGACGAAACGCTACGTTCAGTACCTGGAAATCGTTGACGACCCTGAAATGATTTCCATGTACCGGAAGTGGCATTCCGAAGAACATCACTGGAAGGAAATCCGCGACGGCATCCGCGCTGTCGGCATCCTTGAGATGGAGCTCTACCTCATCGGCAACCACCTCACCATGATTGTCGATACCCCCATCGACTTCGACTGGGAAGAGGCCATGCAACGTCTCGCCACCCTGCCCCGTCAGAAGGAGTGGGAAGCCTTCGTTGCCAAGTTCCAGGGCTGCGCCGCTACCGCTCGCAACGACGAGAAATGGCAACCAATGGAACGCATCTTCCACCTCTACGAATAACAGTTTTTTTCCGCCGCCTACGAAAATAATTCCGTCCGCCTACAAAAATAATTTCGTCCGCCTACGAGTTAATTTGTGTCAGTAAAAAAAGATCGCTTGATATATATTGAAATGACCCCGTAGGGCCACTAGGATTTTCACACCACAAAGGTACGACATTCTCATTGCGGCTTACGAATATTTTCGAGTATTTTTTGCAGCCCTTAAGGGTTGCAATTTTTTCCTCTAGGGGTTTGCAAAATTATAACAACAATGTGGTCATTTTGGTCATGGTCATTTTGGTCAAAATCGATTTCACACTTGTCAAAATCCGCCACTATATAATAAATATTTTATATTTATATATAGTGAGCCAAATGACCTAATCCGAAAATGAAAATGACCATTTTGACCTTGACCACTTTGACCACGACACCATAATAATAGCTCGATGGAATCGCGGTTTTTTGCAATATTAATTCCTCTAAGCGAGATGTCAACAAGGGAAAATCTCCGGCAAAGGACTCTCAATTTCCACTTTTTTTCCCGTCACGGGATGCAAAAAAGTCAGTTTTGTTGCATGCAAATACATGCGATTGGAGGGTTCTGAGCCATAAAGTGGGTCACCGAGTATGGGCATTCCCAGTCCATCGGGATGCGCACAATGTACGCGCAACTGATGGGTGCGGCCTGTCAGAGGACGCAGCTTCACAACATTGGAGGAAAGGAATTCATATTCGGTTATGGCTTCCTTTCCTTTTTCATAATCTACCACCTGCATCGGACGGTTGTAAAAATCGGGAGAAAGGGGCAAGGAAATTTTTCCAGTTAAAAGTGAAGAATGAAGAGTGAAGAGTGAAGAATGGGCTGCAGTCGAAAGTACTGCAATGTATTCTTTTTGTACGTTTTCGTGGAGGGCAAACTGGCGTTGCATTGCTTTATACACCTCTGGGGTCTTGGCGGCAAGGAGGATGCCACTGGTGTCCATATCAAGACGATGGACCATCTTGGGAGGTGAAAGTTGAAAGGTGAAAGGTGAAAGTTGGCTGCATAATATCTTCTCCGCGCAATAGCTGTCACGCTTGCCTGGAACGCTGAGCATGCCGGCAGGCTTATCGACGGCTATCAGCCATTCATCTTCATAAAGCACCTCCAGATGCGTCACCGGCTTACTTGCAGGTCTGCCGCCAAGCACTTCCTGCTGACGGTCGCCAAGAAGGAACGGCAGGATGGGCTGGCACTTACCCTGACAGGGTTCGTAGGTCATACCATGATGGCGTATCTCGCCTTTTGGGGATTTGCCGTACCAGAATTCTGTTAGGGCAAGGGGCGTCATATTATGGCTGTTGGCATAATGCAGCAGCTTGGGGGCGCAACACTCCCCTGTCCCACCTGGTGGCTGTGTCTGTTTGGAATGGTTTGCTGTAGCCCAATCGCTGAAGACATCCCGAACAGAACGTCTTTCGCCATTTGGGGAGCATAGCACGAATTTCGAGAACAGCCATCGTTGCAGAGCGGCAGAACGTTCGCGAGTGGGTTTGCCAGCATCATGCAGGGCAACTATCTCCGCCTCATGACGCTTGAAAAATCCGTCGGGCTGCAGGTAGTCGAATATGGCCGGCACATAACCCTCCCAATCGCTCCTGCCGCATATCTGTCCGGAATAGGCTTTCAGGACACGCCCATCAGTGGTGATGAGAATGCCAAACATCTTGCCTTGAGAGACTTCGTCATGCCACTCGGCATGCGCCTCAATATCAGCAAGAACGTCGTCTATATAGGGTCTAAGGTCTAAGGTCAAAGCTTAAAACTTAAAGCTTAAAACTTAAAGCTTAATGCTTAATGCTTAAAGGTCAAAGGTCTCCGAGGTGGCGTTCTACCGGGATGCCGCGGTTTTTGTCTTCGTTGTCTTTATTGAGGTCTATCCAATGACGGAGGGTATCCATCGAGGTTTGGGTGGCGTGTTGCAGGGTGTCCCCATCCTGCAGACGGCCTACAATGATAGACGAAAAGATGTCTCCCGTTCCAGGGAACTGGACTGGGGAAGAGACCCCACTGACCCCATCCCGACCTTCCCAAGGGAAGGAGGTGGTGTATATTATTTCGTATGGGAGAAGGAGATATTCTGCCGAAAAATGGTTATAGCCTATGACAGCCGGTTTGCCATCAACGATGCAACTGGTGACGAGGACGGACATAGAACCGATTCGCCTCAGTTTGTTTATCAGTCCTTTGGCCTCATCCCATGTGATACCCTCATGACGATATTCCACACCCGTCAGCAGACAGGCCTCTGTATAGTTAGGGAAACACAGATGGGCTGCTGACAGCATCTCACGCATACAACGTATCGTACCCTCATTGGCACCTGCGTACATCTTACCATAGTCGCCCATAACAGGATCGACATATATCTTCGTACCCAGAGAGGCCTGCTCACGACAATAGTGAGCCACCAGCTGCGCCTGACGTTCGGATGCCATAAAACCTGTTACTATAGCATCAAAGCTGAAGCCTAACTCATTCCACTTGGACATCGCCTCCTGGATGTAGTCGGTGCTCTCAAGAATAGCAAACTTTCCGTAGGGAAAAGTATTGGAGATGAGCATAGTAGGCAGGTTGAACACATCATGGCCCATATACGAGAATATGGGCATCTGACATGCTGCCGCTACCTTGCCGTAGCCGCACATATCGCTAATGAGAAGTATTTTGCTTTTTACCACGCCGCAAAGGTATAAAAAAAAGTGAAGAGTGAAGAATTACGTTCAATGTTCAAAATAAAATTAAAGAAAAGAAAAAAAAATTCGTTTTCGTTTTGGTTTTCGTTAATTTTTTATATCTTTGTGCCCGTATGACAAAGCCCCTAATACTAATATCCAACGATGACGGCTATCATGCGAAGGGCATGAAATGCCTCATAGACTTCATTCGCGACATTGGCGACATCGTTGTCTGTGCCCCTGAGAGTACCCGTTCAGGGTATTCCAGAGCATTTAGCGCTACTACCCCATTGACGCTGAAGGAACGTGAGATAAGAGGTATCAACGACACCCCACAAGATTCCGAAGAAAATTCCTGTAAGATATACTCCTGTTCAGGCACTCCTGTAGATTGTCTGAAGATGGCATACAACCGCCTTTGCCCCCGCAAGCCCGACCTTGTGCTGGGAGGCATCAATCATGGCGGCAACGAGAGTACCAACTGCCACTATAGCGGTACGGTGGGCATTGTGATGGAGGGTGCCCTGAAAGGTATTCCAAGCATTGCTTTCTCGCTCTGCGACTTTGACGACGAAGCAGACTTTGAACCTATGCGACAGCTGGTGAGAAAGATGATAAAGAAGGTGTTGGAGGAAGGGCTGCCGACATATGTCTGCCTCAACGTCAACGTACCAAAAGAATGGAACGGAGAGACGAAGGTATGCCGCATGGCGCATGGGCACTGGAGGCAAGAGGTAGATGCACGGGTGCATCCAGGCAACGGAAAACCCTACTACTGGATGACAGGTTACTACCAGAATGACGAGCCACATGCAGAGGATACTGATGCCTGGGCCATAGCACAGGGATATGCTGCAATAACACCACTGACGGTGGATCAGACGGCATGTATAACGTTTAAAGTTTAACGGTTAAAGGTTAAAGTTTAAGAGTTTAAGGGTTTAAGAGTTTAAGATGAAATACTACATAATAGCTGGGGAGGCGAGTGGTGACCTTCATGCCTCACATCTTATCACAGCGCTGAAGAAGGCTGACGATGAAGCGACATTCCGCTTTATCGGGGGCGATAACATGATAGCGGCAGCAGGACAGCAGGGAGAGTGTTCGCAACATTATAAAGACATTGCCTACATGGGATTTATTCCTGTGCTGATGCATCTGCGCACCATCTTCAAGGCGATGGACAACTGCAAAAAAGACATCATGGAGTTTCAGCCCGACTGTGTCATCTTTGTTGACTATGCAGGATTCAATCTCAAAATAGCGAAGTACCTCCGAGAGAAAGTAAACCAAGGGGAATTATCTGCAAAGCTGTTCTACTATATCTCACCAAAGATATGGGCTTGGAAGGAATATCGCATAAAGAACTTCAAACGGGACATCGACGAGATGTTCTCTATCCTACCCTTCGAGAAGGAATTCTTTGAGGACAGACACCACTACCCCATCCATTATGTTGGCAACCCTACTGCCGACGAGATACGCAAATGGAAGGAAGCCAACCCCTATTGGGAGACGGAACGCGAAACCAGTTTGCCGACGATAGCCATATTGCCTGGCTCACGAAAGCAGGAGATAAAGGACAATCTGCCGACTATGCTGGAGGCGTTGAAGGGTATAGAAGGATATCGCTTTATCGTGGCAGGAGCCCCAGGCATAGATGCCGACTATTACAATCAGTTCTCTGACTACGAGCACCATTGCTACACGATACTCTTCGGACAGACACACGACATACTGAACTCTTCAACAGCAGCCCTCGTAACATCTGGGACAGCAACACTGGAGACATCACTGTTCAACGTGCCACAGGTGGTTTGTTACAAGACACCGGTACCACACATCATACGTTGGGCTTTCAACCATATCATCAAGTGCCCGTACATATCACTCGTAAACCTGATTGCTGACAGGGAAGTAGTACCAGAACTCTTTGCAGAACGTTTCTCAGTAAAGAACATTCGCAAGGAACTGCTCAACATACTACCGGGAAGTCCGGGACGCGAAGCCATGCTGGAGGGGTATAGAGAGGTACAGACAAAACTTGGCGACACCCCTGCTGCCGACAATGCAGCAAGGAAGATGGTGGAGATGTTGAGAGGCGAGAGGTGAGAGGAGTTAAAAGTTAAGAATTAAGAATTAAGAGTTAAGAGTTAAGAAAAATACTTTTGACCTTTGACCTTAGACCTTTGAATAAAGATTATGAATTATGAAAATAGGTTACGACGCAAAACGCTACTATCATAACAATACGGGGTTAGGCAATTACAGCCGCACCCTTATCAACGCAATCCATACCCACTATCCGAAGATTGATACGAAACTATATGACGAGAAGGCATTGGTACGAACCTTCCGGATGGGACACAAGGCAAAGGAAGACGGCTGCGTTTTATTCCACGGGCTGTCCAACGAACTGCCGCGAGACATCAACAAGGTAGGCATAAAGAGTATCGTCACCATGCATGATGTAGCATGGAGGACTTTCCCAACGATGTATAAGCCGATAGACATCTTTCTATACGAACAGAAATATGGCTGGTCGGCAAAGCATGCCACTCACGTGATATGTATCAGCGAATCGACAAAGCGGGATGTGATGCGATTCTATGGGGTGCCGGAAGAACGCATCAGCGTCATCTATCAACCTGTGCAGCAGCTCTTCTACACCCCGATGGAGAAGCAGAAAGCAGAGGATATCGTGAAGGAATATGTTGATGACGACTTCATCCTGACAGTAGGCAGCATCAACGCCCGCAAGAATCTGCTGGGCATGCTGAAGGCATACGCAAAGCTGGAGAAGCGTCCGAAGTTTGTCGTGATAGGCAATGGGCACGAATATCGCAAGCTATGCGAGAAATTTATTGCAGAAAAAGGGCTGTCTAATGATGTCATCATAATAGACAATATACACGAAGGTCATGTATTGCAGGCCTTCTACACATGTGCAAAGATATTGATGTATCCATCTTTTTATGAAGGATTCGGATTGCCCGTAGTAGAGGCTGCCCTGCAACATTGTCCGATTATCACAAGCAACGTCTCTTCACTATCAGAGGCAGCAGGAGCAGGAGCTATACAAGTAGCCCCGAAGGATATAAAAGCAATAGCATCGTCATTAAACAGACTGCTGTCCGACCCACAGGAATGCACCTATCTGGGACAGAAAGCCTATGAGCATGCAACAACACATTTTAATCCGGAAGAACTGACTAACGACATTTATAAACTTTACAACTCTATCCTATGAAAAAGAATTCTTTCAGGCTGAGATTTTTAGCCATCTTCTCCCTGTTATACTGTTATTCATACGCAGCAGGTGTAGTGGATATCACAGAGAAGCTTACCAACCCGTCTTTTGAAACTGATGATATCTCTACTCTCACCAAGAAGACAGAAAGTGCTGACGGCCTGCGTGGCTATATCCAACCCCAGCCTGTCGGATGGACTTATGACGGTTCAACAATAGACAAGCAGCTGATTATTACTGCCGACTGCTATACCGACAATAACTTTGGTAAGGTGACAACTCTTACCGATGGCACACAAGGTTACTATCTCCGCATGGGATGGAGCAATGGTTCTTCTAACCTGAAACAAAGCGTAACGCTACCTGCGGGTAAGTATCGCTTTACTGCCGACATCCGTTCAGCATACGCCAATTCGGCTACCTCAAGCATAAAGATTGTGGCAGGAAGCAGCAATTCCAACATTCCTTTCACAAAAGGCAGCGCCTCTTGTTTCACAAGCATGTCTTGGTCAACAGCAGAAGTTGAGTTTACCCTTACAGAAGAGACAAGCATTTCTTTGGGTTTCTCCATCACATGGGTTAGTGGAGGTTCCTGTGTCATGATAGACAACGTGAAACTCTATGATATTACGAACGAAACGGTTGACCCTGACCCAACAGAAGGCGATGTACCCTCTCCTACCGAGGGTGTTATCGACAACACTTTCGTTCCTGAAAGCGAGATGATGACAGACCTCCTGAAGATGCTGGCACGCTTCACTCCATATATGAAGAACTATTGGTTCCAATGTGCCAGCCCTAACAGCATCAACGAAAGCTGCGGTTTCTTCTACAACACAGAAAACGGCAACTCCCCATCATGTCCCAGCGGTGAGAGAGGTGTTCGTCCTAATGCCGACCTGTCAATGATTGCAGCATTCTTGGTAAAGTATGCTAAACCTGCCGGCATAACACTACCCTCCGGCATAACATACGACCTGCTTGAGGAATATGCTATGAAGAGCCTTATATATGCCTACTCCACCCACAAAGCCAACAAACTGAAGGTATGTTCTGGCAATGACTACTGGGGCTCCACATCAACATCTGATGCAGTATGGGAATCAAGTCTGTGGGCTATGTCTGTAGCATATTCTGCATTCTTCCAATGGGATAAACTCTCAGATGACCAGAAGGGATATATCTATGCTCTCTTGAAAGCGGAATGTAACTACGAATTAGGTCGCAGCGTTCCGACTGGCTATGCTGGAGACACGAAGGCAGAAGAGAATGGTTGGGAGGCTGATGTATTGGCCGCAACACTCGGACTTTTCCCAGATGATGATTTGGCAGAAAAATGGTTTGAGAGGATGAGGCTGTTTGCCATCAATTCATACAGCCACTATAGCGACGCCTCAAATACTGATGCAATAGACCCTGACTACAATGCCACTTCTGTTGCAGACCTTTATAAAGGTAACAACCTGTATTCTGACTACACCCTACAGAACCACAACCTTTTCCACACGTCATATCAGAATGTGGTGATGCAGGAACTTGGTGAGGCAGCTTTGGCATTGAAGTTATTCCAAGGTGCTAATAGCGGAAGCAAGGTATGGGCTTCCAATGCCCTGCAGCATAACAACCAAGAGGTTATGGACAATGTTTTGAATTGGCTCGC
Source organism: Prevotella sp. (assembly GCA_017475005.1). GTDB lineage: Bacteria > Bacteroidota > Bacteroidia > Bacteroidales > Bacteroidaceae > Prevotella. The sequence continues at coordinate 90,653 of JAFVGI010000038.1, forward strand.
CCTTGCTGATGGAGAACTTGCTATGCCTAACGGAAATGACTGGTCGTTGTTCCTGTATGATCAGATTACATCATACTCCACCCAGGCTTGTTTCCAAAGAGACCCTAATGCTCTGATGTTGGAGAATCTGGCATACAAGCAGATAAAGGCTCGTCAGACAACAACATCAGACGGCTCATGGTTGTTGCGTCCTGATGTGGCAGCACGTCGTATGGGTGTGGAGGCACATCGTGTGATGATGACATACCTCATGCACCTCACAAACTCTACTGCTGACATCACCCCAACATCTTGGGAGGAGTTCCGTAATGCACACAGCAAGGCGATGGTACTGGAATGCCAGAATGTGGTAAGAGCATATACTCCAGAACGTTTCTCCTGCTTCTCATGGTCAGAAGGACTGAAGTCATATACAGGATATTTTGCTGCAGACAAAGCCGACAAGAACAAAATCATAGTGCCTTATCGTGCAAACAACTCAGGAAACATCACAGGATGGTATGAGGTAAGTGGTAAGGGCCTTAACGCTTCGCCTGTTGTCAACGGCATCTATCAGTTGGATGGAAATGCCTGGGCAATGAATGGCGAACTGGCTGTTAATGACAAGGCGTTGGACAATCGCTTCGCTATATATTCAACAACAGGCAATGCGATAATATACCTCGACTATGTAAAGGCAAATTCTGCTTGTACCATAACAGCGGAAAAGGGTGGCTTGCTGGCAATATCTACCGATGAGTTGACAAAACAAAAGCGTACTCTCTATTACGATAATGGTGAGGGAGAAATAACATGGAAACAGACAGACGGAGTCAGCCAATCTACCTTCTCATCAGATTGGGTGAACATAGATAACGAAATAGGTGTTGCAGGTCATAACGGCAAGAAGATAGCATTCGGAGACCGCGATGCAAACAATTCTATATACACCTCCAAGCTATACCCAATGTATGATAACAACAGTCGTTCTGTAAAGGCCGGAGACTATGTAGATGCACGCCATCTGGTTTATTACTCTAACGTAACAGCAGAGGTTACCAGAGAGCTGTCGGACGCTATAACAAAACTGAACTTTACCGAACCAACAGGATGGAACGGCATCATTGCACAAGACCCTTCAAATGACTATTATGTAATGGTGGCTAACTTCTTCGGAAGCAACAATGACAATTCTGTAGTCGTTAATGGGCTTTCTAACATGGGTATTCCCGTTATAGCTCCAGCAATGACAATAGAGGGAAGCAATGGTGGTACTGCTACATATTCTTTGTCTCAAAACAATTCATATGCGAAGCCTGTACGTTTCTTTATCGACAACTATGCTACTATCGCAACACAGTTGCTTTCTGACAACGAGATAATCATAACGGCATCTACTGACGGAGGAGTCACTATTAACAGTAGCAGTTCTGTTGGAAAGTTCTCCGAGAATGTCAACATGACAAAAGGGGCCTCCATCAAAGCCACCCTCACAAGTAATGGAATCTTGATAGAGGAAGTAGCAGGCCCTGAAGTAAACACCCCTCAGCCTGGTGACGACATGACTGGTTATATTAAGAATCCACATTTTGCCGGCAACAGCACAGACGGCTGGAAGATAACAAGCACATTAGGCAGTGGTTCACAGAATACCAATTATAATTCGCAGGAATTCTGGCAATGTACCTCATTCAATATCCAACAGGTAGTAACAGGATTGCCACAAGGACAATATCATCTATCGTGTCAGGGATTCTATCGTGACGGCTCATATACACAAGCTGCCACATCATATAATAATGGCACATTTGCAGCAAATGCAAAGATGTATGCCAACGAAGCGGCCGTTGACCTCCCAAGTATATGCAGCGAAGCCGGTAAGATGGGAAATCTAGGAGCATCCACATCTCTAGGTTATGTCCCAAATAACATGGAGCAATCGCAACAATATTTCCTGAATAACCACTATGATTTCGGAACAGATGTAGATGTTGACGAATCAGGAACGATGACAATCGGAATAAAGAAAGAAAGCGTCATCAGCAACGACTGGACAATATTTACGAACTTCAGACTCACATACCTCGGAGGTCCGACAGGGATTAATAAGGTTAAAGGTGAAAGGTTAAAGGTGAAAGGACAGGGAGATACCATATATCGCCTTGATGGCACCAAGGTATCGACAATGTTCCAGCCAGGAATATATATATATAATGGTAAGAAAGTAATCCGATAGTGCATACAATAGACACCATATTACATAGTGATGCCGGCAAAGCGCAGTTTATACGTTTTGTCCTAAACGGATGTTTCTCTGCCAGCATACACTATGGCATATATTTCCTCATGCAACTGTTCATAGAGGTTAACACATCATACGCCATCGGATATATCGTATCATTCATAATAAACTATATCACAACAACTTACTTCACATTTCACGCCACACCATCCATGAAGAAATTCATCGGATTCTGCGGCAGTCACGGAATAAATTTCCTACTGCACGTCATCCTCTTCTGGTGCTGCATGCAGATAGGCATAAACCGCTACATCGCCCCCATCATCGTAATGGGCATCGCAATGCTCGTACAGTTTACTATACTACATTTAATATTTAAACCCAAATCAAAAGAATAAACCGATTTTATTATTAACTCTTTTTATAAACCTAATTTATTACTAACTATGAAAGATTTGAAAATGTACATCAACGGAGAGTTCGTTGAGAGTAGCAATGGAAAGTACATCGAAGTTCTAAACCCTTCAACAGAGGAAGTTATCTCACGTCAGCCAGAAGGCACTCTGGAAGATTGCGACAGAGCCCTTGATGCCGCTCGTGCAGCCCAAAAGAGTTGGGCTCAAACCCCAGCATGCGAACGTGCAGTTTATCTTACAAAAATGGCAGAAGGTATTCGCAAACGCGAAAAGGAATTCGTAGAAATCATTATGCGTGAACAAGGTAAGACACGAAACTGGGCTTCTATTGAGGTTGGTGCCACAATAGCATATTTTGATTATATGGCTTCTTTTGCAAGACATATTGAGGGCGAAATCGTTGAAAGTGACAACAGGGGCGAGTCTATTCTCATCTCAAAGAAGCCTATCGGCGTTGTTGCCGGCATCCTACCTTGGAACTTTCCATTCTTCCTCATTGCCCGCAAGGCAGGAGCAGCCCTTATTGCAGGATGCTCTATCGTTATAAAGCCAGCACAACTGACTCCAGAAAACTGTTGCGAATTTGCAAAAGTCGTTGACGAGACAGGATTACCAAAGGGACTCTTCAATGTTGTTACCGGTAAAGGTTCTGTTATTGGTAATGCCCTCGCAGCATCTCCAAAGATAGATATAGTAAGCGTAACAGGTTCTGTTGGTGCAGGAGAAAGCATCATGAAGGCTGCAGCAAACAATATCACCAAGGTATCTCTCGAATTGGGTGGCAAAGCACCTGTAGTAGTATTCCCTGATGCAGATTTGGAACTTGCTGCACAAGCGATTCTCGACTCCCGCATTGGAAACAACGGACAAATCTGTAACAATGCCGAGCGCCTATACCTCCATAAAGACATCTATGACAAGATGGTAGCTCTCCTGACGGAAAAATTCAAGGCTGTGAAGGTTGGCGACCCATTCTCTGCAGATGATATTGATATGGGACCATTGGTAGAAAAGCGTGCCCTTGAAAGTGTTCAGGCAAAGGTGGCAAAAGCTATTGAACAAGGTGCAAAGGTTATAGTCGGCGGAAATAGAGTTGGCAACAAGGGCTACTTCTTTGAGGCCACCCTATTAGGCAACTGCCGCCAGGATATGGATATCATACACGAAGAGACATTCGGCCCAGTATTGCCTATCATACCTTTTGACAATATTGAGCAAGTTATAGAATGGTGTAACGATTGTGAATATGGTCTTGCATCATCTGTCTTCACCAACGATATCAATACAGCTTCCAAAATGGTTCGTGAGTTAGAGTTTGGAGAGACATACATCAATCGTTTCCATTTCGAGGCTATCCAAGGTTTCCATGCTGGCGTTAAGAAGTCAGGTATTGGAGGTGCTGACGGTAAGCACGGCGTTGAGGAATATCTGCGCACTCATGTAACATATCTTCAGACAAGATAAATGAAAATAGGACTTTTTATACCCTGCTATGTCGATGCCCTCTACCCGGAAGTGGGGGTATTGACATACAGGCTTTTGACTTCTCTCGGTTTAGAGGTTGAGTATCCTGAAAAACAGACTTGCTGCGGCCAACCAATGGGGAATGCAGGCTTTCAAGGTATGGCAGATAAACTGGTTGAGAACTATGACGAGTTGTTCCGTACTTATGATTATGTCGTTGCACCATCAGCCAGTTGTGCCGCATATGTCAGATTCTTTCATCAAGGCATCGTAAACCATGAATGTGAGGCAGCAAAGAAGACAATGGATGTCGTAGAATTCTTACATGACATAATAGGATTGGAAAATATGAAAGCCCGTGGCTTTAAAGCTTCATTCCCCCATAAAGTCAGCCTCCACAACAGCTGTCATGGGGTTCGAGAATTAGGTCTCTCATCTCCTTCCGAAAAATCGATACCACGATTCAACAAGATTCGTGACCTGCTTTCCATAGTCAACGACATAGAAATCGTTGAACCCGAGAGGCCAGACGAATGTTGCGGATTTGGAGGAATGTTTTCTGTTGAGGAGCCTGATGTTTCTGCCCGAATGGGACGCGACAAAATAGCACGTCATATCGCTACTGGTGCAGAATATATCACGGGGCCCGACTCCTCTTGTCTTATGCATATGAGTGGCATAGCTGCAAAAGATGGTGAGAAGAGAATAAAATTCATTCATGTCGTAGAAATTTTAGCACAAGGACTATGAGTACAAAACATTCTAAGGCAGCAGAAGAATTTCTAAGGAATTATGACAAGGTAACACGTCACGACCAAACCTTTTGGAGTGTTCGGGCAAAACGTGATATCCTTGCATACGAACTGAAGGAATGGGAGCAACTACGAGAAGCCGCCAGCAATATAAAGAAGCATACCATAACTCATCTGGCAGACTACCTTGAAGAATTTGAACGCAATGCAACAGCTAATGGTGCTATCGTACATTGGGCAAAAGATGCAGACGAATATAATGAAATCGTTATGCAGATAATGCAGGCTCACAATGTGCACAAAGTTGTAAAGGGCAAGTCGATGCTTACCGAAGAATGCCACCTCAATTCTAACCTTATCAAACATGGTATTGATGTTGTAGAGACCGATTTGGGAGAACGCATTCTACAACTTATGGGGCTACCTCCCAGCCATATCATTATGCCTGCCATTCACATCACCCGAGAACAGGTAAAGGACAATTTTGCCCAGCAAGGAATACTGGAGAAGAATGGTAAAATGGGAGCTGAGAGTATGGGGGTAAGCGATAAAACGCAACTTGAGGCAGAAGCAGATCCAACATATCTTACCCGTTGTGCCAGATACCATCTTCGTGACAACTTCATGGAGGCCGAATGTGGAATGACAGGAGCTAATTTTGCAATTGCCTCAACAGGCGAGATTGTTGTATGCACCAATGAGGGCAATGCAGACATGTCAACATCTGTTCCACTACTGCATATCGCATCTGTAGGCATTGAGAAGATTATTCCAAACTATGACGCAATGGGAGTCTTCCAACGTTTATTAGCTCGACATGGTACAGGACAAGCCACAACAGTGTACACCTCACATTTCCGCAAACCTCGTCCCGAAGGAGAATTCCATATCATACTGGTTGACAATGGACGTTCTGATTTCCTTGCAGACCCAGAGCACTGGCAAACTCTTAAATGTATGAGGTGTGGTGCATGTATGAATACATGTCCTGTATATAGACGCTCTATGGGATATTCCTACACATATTTCATACCAGGCCCTATTGGTATTAACCTCGGAATGCTCAAAGACAAGGATGCTAACTACCACAATTGTTCTGCATGCTCATTATGTCTCTCATGCGAAAATGTATGTCCAGTACAGGTGGATTTAGGAACACAAATATACAAGTGGCGACAAAATCTGGATTCTATTGGGCATGCAGACCCTATGAAAAAAGCGATGTCACAAGGTATGAAGATTCTTTTCCAGAATCCGAAAATTTATACAACAGCTTTGAAATTTGCACCTATAGCAAACAGTTTGCCATCATTCCTTACTGGTATCAAGCTAAATGCCTGGTGTAAATATCATACTATGCCCCACTTTGCGTCAAAGTCATTCCACGAGATGTGGAAGAAAGGAGAAATAAAATGAGTACTCGAGAAAATATTTTAAACAGATTGAGACAAAATGTGCGTGAAACATATGACATGCCCGACTTGTCATTTGAGAAGACGACATACGCTGCCCCTGTAGCAGAGTTCATCAAGCAAACCACTACTACAGCCGGTGCCAAACTCATAGAGGTGAAACCCGGTGATGACCTTAACGAACTTATTAAGCAGGCCTATCCCGATGCCCGTGTCATTGCCAGCAATCTGCCAAGCATAAAAGCCGACAGAAATCCAGAAACAGTCTCTTGCGCGCAAGACCTTGACGGTACGGATGTCGGTGTCGTAGAAGGAGGCGTTGCATGTGCAGAGAATGCCTGTGTATGGGTACCGATGAACATGAAGCAGAAAGCCATTCTTTTCATTTCAGAGAGTCTTGTCATCATTGTCCATCGTGAGAATATTGTCAGCAATATGCATGAGGCATATGAATGGCTCAAGGAGAAAGATGCAAGTCTGGAAGGAACGTCACTCTATGGATTTGGCACATTCATTAGTGGCCCTTCCAAAACAGCAGACATAGAACAGTCTCTCGTGTATGGAGCACAAGCAGCAAAAAGCCTTACAGTTTTATTAATATAAAAATGGATATAAAAATTAGATTAGCAACAACAGAAGATGCCGGGGCCTTACTCGGCATCTATTCTTACTATGTAGAAAACACTCCCATAACTTACGAATTAAAGTGTCCGACTGTAGAGGACTTTCGTAACAGAATAGCAAAGACCTTGGAACATTATCCCTATCTCGTTGCAGAGATTTCCGGTACTCCCGTGGGGTATTGCTATGCTAGTCGTTTCCGAGAGAGAGCGGCATATGACCATTGTGTCGAAATGTCTATTTATATAGATAAAGATGCCCATCATGGAGGAATCGGGACAGCCCTTTATAAGGAATTGGAAAATCGCCTTTATGCGCAGGGGATTCGCAACTTATATGCAAGCATTACTGCAAGCGCAGAACCATCTATCCATTTTCATGCAAAGCACGGCTACACAAAGGTAGCCCATTTCCACAAATGTGGTCGAAAATTTAATCAATGGCTTGATATGATTTGGATGGAAAAAATTCTTGAATAAACCAAATATCCCTGCAACAATTTAATATTTCATCCTTTTTTTCCTTTTTTTCTTGCATCTTTCATAACTAAATTGTATCTTTGCAACAAAATAGAAAATGGCTACAATATTACATATTGAAACTAGTACAGACGTATGCAGCGTAGCATTAACGAAAGATGGACACTGCATTTGGGATAAAGAGGACCATGGTGATGGACATTCATCCAAGGCAGCAGAACTATTGCCTACTTTCGTAGATGAAGCAATGAAACAATTGCTATCAAACGAAAAGTTAGATGCAGTTGCTATTAGTGGAGGCCCTGGCTCATATACAGGACTCCGAATAGGAATGTCTATGGCAAAGGGTATTGTATATGGATCGGATGCCAAATTATTGGCCGTACCAACACTGGAAATAATGTGTGTACCCATTCTACTCGGACGAGAATTGGAAGATGATGCATTACTATGTCCTATGATTGATGCAAGAAGGATGGAAGTCTTCTCCGCTATATACGACAGAGCACTAAAACCTTTACGTGGGACTCAAGCGGATATTGTGGAAGAAGATACCTACAAAGAATTCCTTGACAAACATCCTGTTTACTTTTTCGGTAATGGAGCCGAGAAATGCAAGGAGGTTATCAAGCACCCTAATGCTCACTTTATTGACCACGTAGTTCCATTGGCACGTCATATGATGCCGTTAGCTGAAAAGCATTATCTCAAGGAGATGTTTGAGGATGTCGCATACTATGTACCAGACTACGGAAAAGAATACGAGGCGAAATTACCAAAAAAAATATTATAGAGATGAACATAACAGGATTGGATTATAATACCGAAAGAACGAGGATTCCTGTACGCCATTATGGGCGACTACTGTTTGAGGTTTTTGAGAAACTAATGGATATGCCAGAAGGTGAAGAGCGTGATGCCCTAACCCATCTGACTGTATGCCAGATGTATCGTGACCTCATGACATGGGGAATGGGAACCGTTGATGCAGAAAAAGTTGCTAGTGATCTGGCACGCTATACAAATGGAAAAATACAACTGACATCAAAAGATGTAGAAACCATGATTGGTTAAAGAGTATTCGTAAGCAATGACTACCACAGACAAGTTTATCATAGAAGGAGGATGCCGGCTGAAAGGTGACATTACCCCACAAGGAGCCAAGAATGAGGCTTTACAGGTAATATGTGCCACCCTACTGACTAGTGAACCCGTCACTATAAGTAATATTCCTGACATCCTTGATGTCAATAACCTCATCAAGTTATTAAAGTCCGTTGGAGTAAAAGTAAAGGGCCATAACCTCAAAGACTCAAATAAAAGGTCATACACTTTTCAAGCTGACAAACTAGACCTTAACTACCTTGCTTCCGATGAATTTGTGAATAGATGTGCCCAACTGAGAGGCTCCGTGATGATGATAGGTCCATTGCTTAGCAGATTTGGCAAAGCTACTGTTGCAAAACCAGGAGGAGATAAAATCGGCCGTCGTCGTCTTGACACCCACTTTATGGGGTTCAAGGCATTGGGAGCATCATATACCAAAGCAAAAGGACGGGATGTCTTTGAGATAAAGGCAAAAAAGCTCAAGGGGTGCTATATGTTGCTTGACGAAGCCTCTGTTACAGGTACTGCAAACATAATCATGGCTGCAGTTTTAGCAGAAGGAACAACGACTATATACAATGCCGCTTGCGAACCATACATACAACAGCTTTGCCACATGCTGAACAGAATGGGAGCAACAATAAGTGGCATCGGAAGTAACCTGCTCACAATCGTAGGTGTAGATTCATTGAAAGGAACAGAACACAAATTGTTACCCGACATGATTGAAGTCGGCTCTTTCATTGCAATGGCTGCAATGGTAGGTGATGGAATACGCATCAAGGAAGCTTCAACAAAGAACCTTGGCATCATTCCAGACACGTTCCGTAGACTTGGCATCACCGTTGAGGAAGAGGGTGACGACCTCTACGTCCCCAAGCACGAGAAATACCAGATTGACTCATTCATTGACGGCACCATAATGACCATCGCTGATGCCCCTTGGCCTGGTCTCACACCAGACCTGCTTAGCGTATTACTCGTAGTAGCCACACAGGCAGAAGGCAGCGTACTATTCCATCAAAAAATGTTTGAAAGCAGGTTATTCTTTGTGGATAAGCTTATTGATATGAATGCACAAATAATACTTTGCGACCCACATAGAGCTGTCGTCATTGGGCATAATCATAGCAGGAGTTTAAAAGCTGCACGCATGTCCAGTCCAGATATTCGTGCAGGAATAGCATTGCTGATAGCAGCATTGTCTGCTGATGGAACATCTGAGATAAGCAACATAGCGCAGATAGACAGAGGATATGAAAATATCGAAGGGCGTCTTAATGCTTTAGGAGCAAGAATACGAAGAAACTGACAAATAGAAGAAGCAGTGATAAAGGCAGACGACGTATATAGAATCGGACGATTGGGTAAAGCTCATGGTATAAAAGGCGAAATAACAATGCAAGTTGAAGATGACATCTTCGACCGCACAGATGCTGATTATCTTGTATTGGAACTAGATAATATCATGGTACCTTTCTTCATTGAAGAATATTATTTTAAATCCGATACAACTGCTTTAATAAAGTTTGAAGGTATTGATACCCTTGAAAGAGCGAAAGAATTTGTTAATGTCGATGTTTATTTTCCCCGCAACACAAAAGATATTAACATTACTTCTGAACAAGAGTCACTCTCCTACCCCATGTTGGTAGGATTTCAAGTGAATGATATCGGAAAAATAGCATATATAGACACACAGACAGAGAACATAATGTTTGAGTTAGAAAATGGCACATTAGTACCAGCATCAGAAGAACTGATAGAAGACATCGATGTGCCGAATAGAAAAATAAAAATGACGATTCCAGAAGGATTGCTTGACATATAAATGAAACAACAAATATGTATATTAGGCTCGACAGGCTCTATTGGCACACAGGCATTAGAGGTTATCTCAGAACATAGCGACCGTTTTGAAGCCTATTGCCTTACCGCAAACAACAAAATAGAATTGCTTGCTGAACAGGCACACAAATATAAGCCAGCCTGTGTAGTTATTGCTAATGAAGACAGGTATGAAGAACTAAAAACGCTACTTGAGGACTGCCCTGACATAAAGATTTATGCTGGACCACAAGCTTTGTGCGAAGTAGTTGAAGCAGGACCAATAGATATGGTTTTAACTGCAATGGTAGGTTTTGCGGGACTGGCACCTACAATTGCAGCTATTAAAGCAAGAAAAAAAATCTGCTTGGCTAACAAAGAAACTCTTGTTGTTGCAGGAGACCTCATTAACGATCTCATACAAGAATATTCCGTCCCAAGAGGTGGAGCACATGGGGCTTCTATAATACCAGTTGATTCTGAGCATAGCGCCATCTTCCAGAGTATAGTGGGAGAAAGTGGTAATGAAATAGAAAAGATATTGTTGACTGCATCTGGAGGTCCTTTCCGTCTCAAAACCCTTGACGAGATGAAAACCATGACAGCAGCAGATGCCCTAAAGCATCCCACATGGGATATGGGGGCAAAGATTACCATAGATTCAGCCTCAATGATGAACAAGGGATTTGAGGTAATTGAAGCTAAATGGCTATTTGGGGTAGATGCGGACAAAATACAAGTTCTTGTACACCCACAAAGCATAGTACATAGTGCTGTTCAATTTAAAGACGGAGCCATAAAGGCACAATTAGGAGTACCAGATATGCGTCTGCCTATACAATATGCCTTCACATATCCTGACAGACTAAACATGAGTGGAGACAGATTGGATTTCTTTAAGCAGCCGTTAGAATTCTTTGAGCCAGACCTTAAGAAATTTAAATGTCTTGCTCTTGCCTTTGAAGCAATCAAGAGAGGTGGTAACGCATGCTGTGTAGTAAATGCTGCCAACGAAATAGTTAACTTCGCCTTCAGACAAGGGCGCATCGGATTCCTAGACATGGGAGATATTATAGAGAAGACACTCGAGCGTGCAACAGTAATTAAGAAACCAACATACGAAGATTATATTAACAGTGATAACGAAGCTAGAAAGATAGCAGAAGAACTACTATGATGAGTCCATTTTTAATTAAAACACTTGAATTTATTCTCGCCATTACCATCCTCGTGGCTCTCCACGAAGGAGGACACTTCTTTTTCTCTAAACTCTTTGGCGTAAGAGTAAATAAATTTTACGTTTTCTTTGATTATAAGTTCAAACTTTTCTCAACAAAGTTCAATTGGTGGAGAAAGCTACGCGGTCTGCCTCCTGCTAAAAAGAAAGAAGACGGCTCTTACGAATACGAAGGAACAGAATATGGTATTGGATGGATCCCCCTTGGCGGATATTGTCAGATAGAGGGTATGATAGACGAGACACAACATGATGTCGCTAAATTACAAGAACCTGCACAACCTTGGGAATTTAGGAGTAAGCCTTGTTGGCAAAGATTATTGATAATGATAGGTGGCGTCTTGGTAAATTTCCTGCTCGCCTTGGTGATATATTGTGCAGTCTTCTTTGCATGGGGTGAAGACTATATCGCAGTAAAAGATATGCCTTATGGCATGAAATTCAATGAGGATGCCAAAGCATTAGGATTCAAGGACAACGACATTTTGACAGGATGCACTGATGTCGATGGAAAAACAATAGAATTCCGCGAATTTGGTGCACAATTATTTAGAGACATCGCAGCAGCAAAGTCTGTCAACGTAATACGCGATGGCAAGGAAACAGCAATTGCCACACCAGGCAATCTGTCTCTGTTGGAAATGCTGAAAACAGACCCGGTATTCTGCAGACCATTTGTTCCGGCTGAGGTAGATACAATTCTGACTGGTACCCCTGCAGCAAAAGTTGGTTTGAAGAAGGGTGATAAGATTATCTCACTTGGCGGAAAACCCATTGATTCGTGGAATACATTCACCTATGAAACAGGACGCATGACGGACATGCTTACTGATTGCAATACTAAAGCAGACTCAATAAAGGTTCTCACAAAGCAGATTGTTTATCAACGCGGAACATCAACAGATACGGTCAATGTGACATTCGACAACGAAGTAAAATTGGGTGTCGGCATGACCACCATTGCTAAATATGCTAACATAACACACATTGAGCATGACATCCTATCATGTATTCCTGCAGGATGTGGCTATGCAATAGATATGTTAGGCGGCTATGTTAGCGACCTGAAATATGTAGCAACAAAAGAAGGAGCTAAAAGCCTGGGGGGATTTGGAGCCATCGGAAGTATGTTTCCACCTGTATGGGATTGGTACATGTTCTGGATGATGACTGCATTTTTAAGTATCATACTCGCATTTATGAACATACTGCCAATACCAGCCCTTGACGGAGGACATGTTATGTTCTTGCTTTATGAAATGATTTTCCGCAGAAAACCGGGACTAAAATTCATGTTAAGGGCAGAATATGTTGGCATGGGAATACTGCTTTTACTGATGGTTGTAGCAAATCTAAATGACATACTGAGATGGCTGGGAATGATGTAACCTCCCCTACCCCCTCCCAAGGAGGGGAAGAGAGTAATGAAAAATAATTTTGCATACATAACCTCAACAACAGGGAACTACACCCTGCTGAAACACCTGGCAAAAGAAAACAGGAAGCACATGACAGAAGCCGAATCAGTTCTTTGGAATGTGCTTAGAGAAAAACAACTTGGCGTAAAGTTTCGGCGACAACATCCCATATGTGATTTCATTGTTGACTTTCTCTGTTTGCCCCTCAATCTTATTATTGAAGTTGATGGTGGATACCACAAAAACAAGGAACAACAAATATTAGACATCGAAAGAGAGGATATTCTAAAAAGAACAGGTTATACCATTTTAAGATATACGAACGAAGAAGTGATTCAAGACACACAAAGAGTTATTAACATGATTAATTCTAAAATACAAGAAATACAAAACAAGCCAGATGGCGGTGCCCCCCTCCTTGGGAGGGGCAGGGGGAGGTTACTTATTTTCTCTGCTCCAAGTGGTAGTGGGAAATCCACCATTATCAACTGGTTGATGAAAGAACATCCAGAGTTGAACATGAAGTTTAGCATCTCGTGTACATCACGTCCCCCACGTGGTCAAGAACAAAATGGCATAGAGTATTTTTTCCTCACCCCAGAGGAATTCCGCAAGAAGATTGCCAATGACGAGTTCGTAGAATACGAAGAAGTTTATACCGACCGCTACTACGGCACCTTGAAGAGTCAAGTGGAGAAACAACTGGTGAATGGTGAGAATGTAGTTTTCGACGTTGACGTGCATGGCGCTATGAACATCAAGAAAGCATATACTGAACAAGCTTTAAGTTTATTCATTCAGCCCCCATCAATTGAAGAATTACGCAAGCGCCTCACAGACAGAGGTACTGAGGTTCAAGAAGATATTGAGAAGAGAATCGGCCGAGCAGAATATGAGCTTACCTTCGCAGATAAATTCGACACCGTCATCATTAATGATGATTTAAATAAAGCAAAAGAAGAAACGCTGAAGAAAATACAGGCATTTTTATAAAGTACCAAAATGAAGAAAATAACGATTCTTCTACCCACATACAATGAAGAGCCATCCTTTTCCATGATTAAGGAATGTATGGCGCAAGTTTTGAAGGATAACCCAGGATATGAATGGGAGTTCCTTTTCATAAATGACGGAAGTACGGACAATACTTTACAACAAATCATTCGCTTACATAATGAAGATTCTCACTATAGTTACATAGACCTATCACGGAATTATGGTAAGGAGATTGCTATGATGGCAGGATTTGACTATGTGTCAAGTGATGCTGTTATAATTATGGATTCAGACATGCAACATCCAGTTGAAGTCATCCCAGAGATGATAAAATGGTGGGAACAAGGTTACGATGATGTTTATGCAGAGCGTATGAATTCACAAGAAACATGGTTCAAGAAGAAATCTTCACAATGGTATTACCAAATTCTTCAACATTTAACTCGGGTTCCCATACAACGAAACACAGGTGATTTTAGGCTTTTGGATCGTTCATGTATAGAAGCTCTCAAACAAATGCGTGAAACAGAACGTAACACAAAAGGCATGTATTCATGGATTGGATTCCATAAAAAAGGCATTACCTATAAACAAAAAGAGCGATTGGAAGGCAACACAAAATGGAGCTTTATGAGTTTACTTAATCTAGCATTAAACGGTATCATGAGCTATACCATTGCCCCTTTGCGCATTGTATCTGTTATTGGGCTATTAGTATCACTCATTGCATTCGCATATTTGTTATATATTCTCATCACAACATGGATATATGGTGACCCAGTTGCTGGCTATCCGACTATAATGGTGACCATACTATTTCTTGGTGGAATACAGTTACTCGGAATTGGCATCGTAGGAGAATATCTTGGAAGAGTATTCAATGAAGTGAAGAGAAGACCCGGATATTTTGTAAATAAAGTCGTAATGGGAAAGAAAAACTAATATAATAAAGAATATTATGAACATCGGAAGAATCAAAATATTCCTGTCTGACAGACGAACAATGTTCGGCTTGTGGATCCTGTTAGGGATTATAAGTGCCCTGACAAAACTGACACGTCACAACAACTTTGACATCTTCCGCTATGTCTTCTATAATACTTGGAACCAGACATCGCTATATGCGGAGAACACTGACGGGGGACATTGGGACATAAACCACTACGGGCCATTCTTCTCAATGATTATTGCGCCCTTTGCAGTCATTCCGACATGGTTAGGACTGATACTTTGGAACACCTGCCTGACAGTATTTCTTTATTGGGCAATAGCAAGGCTTACGAGCCTCAAGATAGAGTCCTCGACATTCCAGCCATACCTTAACATTCTGATTGTTTACTTCTGTGCACACGAATTGCTGACTGCACTTTTCATGCAGCAGTTTAACATAGCCATTGCAGCAATCATAATGTTGTCATTCTACTTCGTGGAGAAAGAACGTGACGAGTATGCCACATTCTTCATTGTTGTAGGTACCTTGGTGAAACTGTATGGCATTGTAGGCTTAGTATTCTTTTTCTTCTCAAAGCACAAAGTACGCTATCTGATATCGCTTATTATTTGGTCAGTAGTGCTCTTTTGCCTTCCGATGCTTATATCTTCCCCAGAATTCCAAATACAGCAGTATCAGGAATGGTTTACCAATCTAATGGATAAAAATGCAGAAAATATTCTTTCTGGAGCACAGAACATATCATTAATGGGAATGATAACAAAGATAACCTACGGCATCAGCGGAGGAAAGATAATTCATGATGCTTCTTGGATTATACTTCTTGGCATGCTACTGATGGCAATAGGCTATTTCAGGATATGTCAATGGAAAAGTCAGTTGTTCCGCATACAGATACTTGCTGCCGTTATGATGTTCGTAGTGCTTTTCTCTACAGGTTCCGAATCGAGCGGCTACATCACACCATTCGTCGGCATATGTATATGGTATTGCTGCGTACCCTGGCAAAGGACCCGTTGGGATATCGCATTGATGATATTTGCCTTTTTCGTTACGTCCATGTCGCCATCTGACATATTTCCTGCATACATCAGGAAAGAATGGATTCAGCCTTATGCCCTCAAGGCTCTGCCCATAACTATAATATGGCTGAAGCAGGCATATGAGATAATATGTAAGTCCTATATAGTTAATCCACAATCCGCAAATGATACTGCTAAGCTTTGACACAGAGGAATTTGACGTACCACGTGAGCATGACGTTGACTATGACACGCTGAAGGAGGGTATGGAGGTATCGAAATATGGTACCAACCGCATACTCGACTGCCTGGAAGAATGCGGAGTAAAGGGTACATTCTTTTGCACGACTAACTTCGCCACCCACGCTCCGGAAGTGATGCAGCGCATCATCAATGGGGGTCACGAAGTTGCAGCACACGGATGCGACCACTGGAACCCTAAGGCAGACGACGTAATAAATTCCAAACGCATTCTCGAGGACATCACAGGACAATCAATCAAAGGTTACAGACAGCCCAGGATGTTCAAGGTTGACATTGCAGAGCAGGCACGGCAGGGGTATTTATATAACGCAAGTCTTAACCCCGCATTTATCCCAGGACGATATATGCACCTTACAACTCCACGCACATACTTCATGGAGAAAGGAGTGCTACAAATACCGGCATCTGTTTCACCGATATTAAGAATACCTATGTTCTGGCTATCATTACATAATTTCCCAATATGGCTATATAAGGCTCTGATGTTCCGCATACTGAAGCATGATGGTTATTTCAATACATATTTCCACCCATGGGAATTCTATCCGCTTGGAGAGCACCCAGAGCTTAAGATGCCATATATCATCCGACACAACGCTGGGCAAGGAATGTATGAAAGGCTGAAAGATGTTATTCTGAGCCTCAAGGCAAAGGGAGAAAAGTTCGGAACATACAAAGATTTCGCTGAGAGAATAATCAACAATGAAACCCATTAAAGCCCTTATAACTATCTTCGTCTTATGGACGTTAGTAGGAGTTGCGAGCAAGATTCCATTCCTGCTAATGTACAATGCCCCCGTTAGTACCGACGGACTGCTCGTTATATGGCATGGATTAAGGCTGGACATAGCAATAGCAGGATACCTCAGTATGATTCCCGGATTAATACTAATAATTCAGGAGATTAGGGCATATAGATGGTATTATTGGCTATGGAAAGCATATTTCTATATCACGTCACTTTTATACTCCCTTGCCATAATTGCCAATCTGGAATTGTATGGCTATTGGGGGTTTCCACTTGACAACACGCCCCTACTCTATCTCAGGACATCACCCAAAGATGCTTTCGCAAGTGCCCCTGCATGGCAAACAATATTTTTATTTTTCGTCATCCTTTTCGTTGCTTGGATTATATACAAGATATTCGTCAGAGTTACCAAACAATCAGAGTCTCCCCATACACCTATACATCGCCTATATTATGCTGTAGGATTACTAATTCTTACTCTTGCATTGATAATTCCCATACGAGGAGGATTCAGCACAGGAACAAACCATACAGGCTCCGTTTATTTCTCATCAGACATTAAACTGAACCATGCATCTGTTAATCCTGCATTCTGCTTTTTTGAGTCTGTCTCTCACCAGAAACAAGACCTCTCGACGATGTATCGTTTTATGGAAGACAAAGATGCTGAAAAGATATTTCAAGGGATGATTAAGACTGCAAGTATTAAGGGGACAAGAAATGCAAAAAACGTACTTCTTATCATACTTGAGAGTTTCTCTGATTCTATCATGCACATTCCTGGTGCTACACCGCAAATCAATAAATTATCCACAGAAGGCCTTTACTTTCCCAATTTCTATGCTAACAGTACAAGGACCGACAGAGCATTAGCCTCAATATTAAGTGGAGTTCCTGCTCAACCCACTATGACCATTTTGGATGTCCCGCGTATCAGCAATAGGCTGCCATCGCTTGCAAGTTCGCTCAAGCAACATGGATATGCCACCCATTTCTATTATGGCGGAGATACAAACTACAGCAATATGCAGTCGTATCTTATGGCAACTGGATTTCAGAAGGTAACAAGTGAAACTGATTTCCCTACCAAAGAATTAATATGCAAGTGGGGAGCCCCCGATGAATATGTATATAACAGGCTACTCCATGACATCAAAGAAGAGACTTATGGCAAAGGGCAGAAGTGGTTCAAGGCAATACTTACAGAAAGCAGCCATGAACCGTTCGATGTACCATACAAAAGCAAGAACACAAATATTTCCTCATCAGATGTACTTAACGCTTTTGCCTATTCTGACAGATGCCTCGGTGATTTTATCAACGAAATGAGGGTTCTGCCTTGTTGGGACAATACGATAGTAGTTATTGTAGCAGACCACCTTGGAGCATATCCTGAAGATATTGACAACTACAAACAATGGAGATATCATATACCTTTTATTATATTGAATGCGGATATGGACATTGACGTCAATGTCATAGCCGGCCAGATAGATATTCCCGCCACGATATTAAGCATTCTAGGATATGACCACCATGAATTCCTTTTCTCCAAAGACATGCGTGATGCAGATGCGCCACACTTTGCATTCTTCAGTTTCCCTGATGCTATGGGAATGGTAAAAGACGGGAGTTTTATGGTCTATGACAATAACAACAATCAGTTGCAAGGAACGCAAGAACTGGAGAATCAGGCAAAGGCATACTTGCAGAAACTATACGACTATCTTTCAAAATAATAACAATATGAGAGCAATAATTCTGGCAGCTGGAATGGCATCACGCCTTCGTCCTTTAACAAACAACACTCCAAAGTGTCTACTTAAGATTGGTGAGCGTAGCCTACTGCAACGTTCTATTGATGCCCTGACAAGTAATGGCATTAAGGAAATCGTAATTGTTACAGGATATCTGCATAACCTAATAGAGGACTTCGTTAAGGAGCAATATCCCGATATAAACGTGTCATTTATCCATAATGATGTATATGATTCCACAAACAACATATACTCACTATGGCTAGCAGGTCCAAAAGCCGATGGAGAAGAAATACTGCTCCTTGACAGCGACCTGTTGTATGACCCGGAGATTATAACACGTGTTCTCAACACACCTGCAGAGAATATTCTCACCCTCATACGTCACGACCTTGGTGAAGAGGAAATGAAGGTTGTAACAGACGGGGGCTCGGAGGGTAACATCACAGAAATCAGCAAAACCTGTTCTCCCACCGATGCCATCGGTGAAAGCCTTGGTATTGAAAAGATGGGAAAATCATACACCTCTGCTTTATACAAAGAATTAGAGCCAATGATGAACCAAGAACATCTGGAGAATGTTTTCTACGAGAAAGCATTTGAACGTCTCATACCGAAAGGGCATACCTTCAAAGTGCTCGATGTGACAGATTTGTTCTCATGCGAGTTGGACACTGTCGAAGACTTTCAGAATGCCAAAGAGAGAATACCGCAGTCACTATATTAAAATTTGCAGAAATTCACATAACGAGTCTTTATCTTTTTCTAACATGATATTCGTACGAGACAAGGGGCAAATGTGTAATAACATTTTGCAATATGCCCATGTTTATGCTTGGGCCAGAGAGAATCACAGACATTGTATGTCTATGCGTTTTGCATACAAATACCAATTCTTTAAAATCTGCGATTCAAAAAATCACAATTTGTTTATGTACCTTGTTGGCAAATATGCCGCAAAGTACAAAATATTGCCTACAGTCACCTACGGACTGATAGAGACAAGTACTCAAGAGAAAGAGAACTTCACGCTCTCACATCATAATCTCATTATTGAAGGTTGGGGAGTACGACACTATGATTTATTCTTAAAATATAAATCTGAAATATTAGAACTGTTTGATTTTAAGCAAGAAATACATCATAAAGTTGATAAAATAATATCAACTACGAGTAATGAGGATACTATAAAAATTGGTGTACACATTCGAAGAGGTGATTACCAAACATTCTTTAATGGCATATACTATTTTTATGACTATTCCTTCATTCATTATATTCGCCAAACCATGAACCTCTTTCCTGATAAGAGATTCACCATATACATTTGTTCAAATGATAATAATCTGAAGAAAGATTATTATATTAAAGGCTTATCCAATGCTCAAGTCGTATTTCCGAATGGCAATGCAGGAGAAGATTTATGTCTATTGTCAAAATGCGACTACCTTATTGGACCTCCCAGTTCGTACTCTCTTATTGCATCTATGTATGGCAAAGCAAAATTGCATTGGATGGTAGAAGATATGGGAACAATAGATTCAACCTCATTCAAGACATTTGAAGACCTCTTTACAACATTTGACAATTTTTGGGTAAACCCACCTCAACCACCAAAGAAAGTACTATTCCTAATAAGCAGATTTTTAGATGGAGGTATAGATACCGTCCTTGTTGAATATATTAATAATTTATGTAATCTCACCAAACATCGAGTATCTTTGGCTATTATGTTGAAGATGCCTGAATATGAAGTTTTCGCTAACAGATTACCAAAGAATATCAATATTTACTATCTCGTACAGAATAAATATTTAACATGGTACAAACGCAGCAAAATATTAAACCATAAACACACTTTCAGTTTTCTTGACGAGATTATTATAAATCCGATACGACGTATTTTAACAGCTTTTCGTCTATTCCAGTTTACAAAAGGACACGATGTAATAATAGACTTTGACTCCACCTTTGGTTCTCTTATAAATTTCTCTTCAAAAGCGAAAAAAATCTGTTTCTTTCATTTCAGTTTTGCAAAAGAATATGAAAGGGAGCCACGACATATGAAACGAAGAGTAAAAAACATGAACAACTATGACTATGTAGTAACTCTAAGTGATGATATGCAAAAGGAGGCACTTGAAATGTTCCCAAATCTGCATAATAAATTGATACGAATATATAATTCTATAAATCTTAATCGCATAACTGTACAAGCAAAAGAAGAGGTCTTTGATTCTCGTATCAATGAACAATTTATTTTGGCAGTAGAGCGCCTTGAGGAAACACAAAAAGACCTTACATCTCTTATTGATGCATACAAGGAACTAACAAAAAGAAATATCCATAATTTACCCAAATTATTCATTATTGGTGAGGGTAAAAGTCGGTCAGTATTAGAAGAACACATTCACAAACTAGAACTTGAAGGACATGTCATTCTTCTTGGTTTTATAGAAAATCCTTATCCTTGGATGGCAAAGGCACAAGCTATAGTCCATAGTTCAAAATTTGAAGGTTTACCGACAGTACTAATAGAAGCTCTTATGCTTGACAAACTCATTATCTCAAGTGATTGTCCCACAGGTCCTGCTGAAATATTAAAAAATGGCAAAGCGGGAATTCTTGTTCCTGTAGGAGACATCGTGGGATTTGCAGATGCTATAGAACGAGTTCTTTCAGATAAGACTCTTCAAGAGTCCCTTCAAACAGAATTAAGACAACACAGAAAATTATTTATGGCAGAAAATAGTATATCTGCTCTTGAACAACTTTTCTAAAATAACATTCGATAATATGATTAGCGTTGTCATAAATACATATAATGCAGAACAATATCTCAAGAAAGTTCTTGAATCGGTAAAGGGTTTTGACGAAATTGTCATATGCGACATGGAAAGTACAGACAGCACCCTTGAAATAGCAAAAGAATATGGGTGTAAAACTGTTTGCTTCCCTAAAAGAGAATATACTATTGTTGAGCCTGCACGTAACTTTGCTATTCAGAATGCCTCACACGAATGGGTTCTAGTAGTAGATGCTGATGAGATTGTTCCCCCAACCTTGAAAGAATATCTCTATAACATCATATCTGACAATACGTCAGATATACACGGTATTTATATTCCACGCCGCAACTATTTCATGGGAACTTTCATGCACTCACTATATCCTGATTACATTCTTCGTTTTTTTAAAAAAGATTGTGTTGACTGGCCTCCTATAATACATGTTCAACCAAATGTAGTGGGTAAAGTCATTTATGCCCCAAAGAATGCAGAAACTTCTTTCGAGCATCTTGCTAATGACACAATATCCACTCGACTGAAGAAGACGGATATATATACAGACAATGAGTGCATAAAAAAGGCAAATAAACATTACGGAACACTTGCTTTTCTATTCCGACCTACACATAGGTTTATTAAAAGTTACTTTATAAAAGGCGGATTTCGTGATGGGATACCAGGTTTTATTTATGCATGTCTCGATGCGATGTATCAAATCATCATGATGGGGAAGCTAAAAGAACAATATCAAGCACATACAATATAATTCATATATTAATTCAATAAAATAATCAGATGTACTATATTACTTTCACATTATGGTATTTGCTATCGCTATTACCCCTACGCATACATTATGTTCTTTCTGACATACTATACACTATATTATACTATGTTATTAGATATCGACTGAAAGTTGTCAGGCACAATTTATCCACCTCTTTCCCGGAAAAAACAACTCAAGAATTACGACAAATAGAGAGACGCTTCTATCACTGGTTTTGTGACTATATCGTAGAAACAATAAAAATGTTTTCTATGTCAGAGACACAAATGCGCAAAAGGATGCAATTCGAAGGTCTTGAACAGATTAATGAGGATATCAGCAAAGGTAAATCTGTTACCGTTTATTTAGGTCATTACTGCAATTGGGAATGGATAAGTTCCCTCCCCCTACATTTCGCAGGAGATAGCATTGGAGCACAATTATATCATCCCATAGAAAATAAAACAATGGATCGACTTTTTTTATATTCGAGGGGACGTTTCCATGCTAAATCGTTAGAGATGAAAGAAGCATTTGGAATTCTACGAAACTGGCAAAAAACAGGAATTACATCTATTACCGGTTATATTTCTGACCAAGTACCAGGATATAGTAGCATGCACTACTGGCCATTTTTTCTCAATCACGACACTCCAGCATATACGGGAGCAGAGCGCATTGCTCACATATTGAATACTACAGTATATTATCTTGATATTTATCGTCCTCAAAGAGGTTATTATGTTGCCAAAATAATAAAAATGAGCGAAGAAGCTCAGAAAGAAGAAAAATTCTATTTGACTGAAAAATATTACCGATTATTGGAAAACAGTATTAAGCGGGCTCCGGAATTCTGGTTATGGAGTCATAATCGGTGGAAGCGCACCCGAGAAGAATTCAATGCTCTCTACCCAGAGACAGAACGAAAACGAATATTAAACAAACTTTAAATTATCATTATGAAAATAGGTATCTTATACATTGGCATTGGACGTTATATCTGTTTTTGGAAAGATTTTTATGATAGCTGTGAGAAGTTTTTGATACCAGAAGCAGAGAAACACTACTACATTTTCACCGACAATGAAAATTCTATCGAATCATCGGAGCGGATTCACATATTCCATCAAGATGACATGGGGTGGCCGTGCAACTCCCTACTCCGCTTCAAAATGTTCCGTCGCATTAAAGATTTTGTAAATAATAACGATTACCTTTTTTTCTTCAACTCCAACGCAAAAATACTGTTTCCAATTTCTACCTATGACTTATTACCAGGAGAAGATGAGGATTACTCAGCCATGTGCATTGATGAAAGCCCTAATTGTTCAGGTTTCGAGCGACGTCCTGTGTCTGCGTGCTACGTAAAAGATGGAGAAACACCATATTATTTTTCCGGTGCCTTGAATGGAGGGAAAACCGAGCCCTTTATTCAACTGATAGAGGCGTGCGATGACATTGTTGATACAGAACTGCGTAATGGTATTATGCCCATATGGCACGACGAATCCGTTCTAAATCGATTTCTTATCGGAAAACGTGTCAAAGTTATGTATCGCGACATGGGCAAGCCTGCTAATTGGCGCGAACCGAAAAATGCTAAAATAATACTCCGACGGAAAGAGGATATTTTGGGGCGTAATTGGTTGCGCAACTACAAAGGACGTGAGCATACGAATACTTGGCTACGTAAGCTGTTACGTAAACTACACATTATCGATTAATGTGATTTTTAATTCCTTAAACCATTCTCTCATTTATAAGAATACTATCTATTCATATGAGAGAGGTTTAATACCTTGTCGATAGTATATAGTATCTTATCAACAGTGTTTCCACCATATATGTGTGGAAACCTTTCTTTTAGTTCCTCTATATATATTGTATATATAGCATCGGAACTACGTCTAAGTGCTTTTTCAATACGTTTTGTTTGACGCCCTCTAAGACATCTTCTATTGTAAGAACACAAATTAAGGTTATTGCTTATGATTGTCTGAATTTCAGCCATCTCCTCAAAATCCCGCCCTGAAGACCGTGAGTCATTACTCACCTTATTAGGATGCTGCCGGAATTTGTTCAATTTCTGCGGCACCTCACATACCTTACCCTGCATACACATCTCAAACCAGAACAGCCAGTCCCCACTATGGCGGAATTGCATGTAATGAGGGGATACCTTCTCATAATATTTCTTACGAAATACAATCATCGACGCATTATACATCAAGTTCTTATATACCAAACGATGCAGGCAAAAATCCTCTCCCTCATATACTCCTGGAGCCTTATAGCGCCATGTCTCATCCCAGGAATAATCAAGTACCTTACTATCCGAAGCAATCATTTCACTCCATGTAAACGCTGCTACAGCATCAGGATTAGCCAACAGACGAGCCATACACTCCCTTAAAAATGAAGGTTCTGCCACATCATCGCTTTCTGCAATCCATATAAATTTACCCTTTGCAAGAGATATTCCTTTCGCCCATTGCTTAAAAGTATTCCCAGAGTTGCTTTCATTTGCTACAAAACGCACCTCTCTGCCTTGACAATTATACTTGCCTGAGGCATAAGCCTGCATTATTTCAGCGCTATTGTCAGTAGAGCAGTCATCCAGCAATATCACTTCCATATCAGGATATTCCTGATTCAGCACACTCTCTATGCGTTCCCTCAGATATGGTGCATGATTATATCCAGGTATGATAACAGAAACTAACATTATTTATACAAAATCATTAGTGTCCAATTTTTATTGGACACTAATGATTTTCTCTATTTCATCAATCTGCATGACAATAGATTTATATTTTGCTTTAAGCCTCTTACGCACCCCAAAAAGACTAATCTTATATAGGAATTTATAAAGTAAGCGCTTAACACATAATTTCACTATATCGCCAACTTCTGTTTTTTTACGCTCAGTAACATTCGCCTTCATCCACAGATAGCATTCGTTACCAAACGGATTGTCAAAATAATTATATACATCAAGTCTTTCTCTAAAAACTTGTCGTTCTTTATTCGTTATCTTTTCTCCATTTTCGTAAAATGCATACTTATATGTTACCTTTCCCAGTTCTTCCTGCCCCATGTCGAACATCATTTTCTCATACATTAAACTCAGATTCCACACAGGGTCACCTTCTTTGGCAAACAAAGCTAACATTACCCTATGATCCCCTGAATCAAATCCTGTAAAATGGTAAAATTTTAATGGACGTCCATTTACTTTCCAACCATCTTTTTCATCACCTGTCAACTTACGATGTGAGAGGTTCCATGTTGCAACATTGTATTCAGGATCATGAATAATCTTAACAAAATCAAAAAGCGCTGGTGCTATATCTCCCCATTTCTGATCAGTAAACAATCCGTGTGGAATATCATCATAACAGAATTCCATAAGTCTGTCATTCCACCAATTCAAGAAGCGAAGGCCATTTTCATCATTTTTGACAGCAAAGAAACCGAAATTATAAACGCCATGCATTAAAGAGCAAATCTCATCATTCATGACATTCTGTCGAGTTGTAGCAGGTTCGGTCTGGTGTGGAGTCAGTAATACACTATTAGAATCCAACATGGTGCTAAGTGGAGTAAGGTCATCAAAAACACCTATATCAGGATCTAGATACACAATCTTATCTGTTTTTGTTTCTTGGAGTATATGTAAAGCTGCAGCACCTTTCACTGCAGTACACAATTCTACCACAGAATGTTCAAAAAACCACTTCTTATTGTTATCTGTTTTAATAAAATCCTCAGCATTCCAAACATAGTCAAAATCTTCTTTATCTATGTCAAAGTTCTCTGGAAGATTATCAGAAACGACAAGATGCATAACAGCATCAGGATTATACCTTTTTAAGGTATAAGCTAAAACACGTGCCTTAGGCAGATAGCATGTTGTTATAGACGTAAAGAAATGCATAGTATAAAAATTATTTATTAAGAAACTGTTTTATGTTATCAACTATATATTTTGTATTAAAACTTTCCAAAATCAAACCCTTTGAGTATTTGCTCACCCTCTCGTATGGAGCGCCAAAATTAAAACAAGCAATTGGTATATTCATCGACATTGCTTCTGAAGTCGTATACGAGAATGTTTCTGGACAAATCGAGGAAATAAAAATAATATCAATTTTCTCCTTCTGGATTAGCATAGGTAAATTATCTGGAGTATATCTACCTGTCACATGTAATTTAGGGTGCGAAACATCAAAAGTACCAATAATCTTAAGATTTATATCATTATCATATGATTCTATATAATTGAGCAAATCTATAACGATACTTCTACCTTTACAAATCTGCCCCATATCTCCAAGAAAACCAATATTAATGCCTTTGTGAGAAGGAACTTCAACTGTAGGATATTCTCTCGTTTTGTGTGGAACTATTATTGTCTTATTCTCAAGTTGAGGATATATTGATATAAATAATTTTGAAACCTCACTTGAAAAAGCCACAAATTCATCTAATGTTGTACTGAAAAAATCCCCCCAGGCATGTCGCCATTCCGCCAATGTAGTAGCACCAGAACGTAATATTCCATTTTCCCAATCAGACTCATGAAATCTTTTTTTACTAAGACAAGTCTCACAGTTTTGAGATTGAAGACGACAATAAATATCGTTGTAATCAAGCAAATAAAAACTTGGACATATCGCATGATAGTCATGTCCCCTAAATGACACTTTCGTCTTCCTATGCGTTTCTTTAAACTCCTTAACTTTTTCAAGGATGTCTGTTGATTTCGGATAGCCAACAAGATTATTAACTATTATCTCAGATATCTTTAGTCCTCCTAGAAAATCCCAAATCTCTTGCAATGAAGCAAATACCAGTTTTTTTTCACCTTCTATATTTATGCTCGAAAGTTGGTATGAAAAATTATATGCAAAAAATTGCATGCGAATAAAATTTGTAGAAGAAAGCCCTTCCTCAAAAACATTTCGCGAATAGGTATCTGTTCCACCACCTAAAGAATGATCTATCCATAACACTGTTTTCTTTTGAGGAGATATAGAATCTAGAAAGAGCCGAATATTCTCCTGTGAAGTTGGGATATTCTGTATATGTTTTTTATTCTTAAATTTTGCGAATCTTATTCCCAGAATCCACATAGAAACATACACAGAAATCTCTTTTTTAAAAAGAGTTATTCCACAGAATTTATATTTCCGACATACATAGTTTGGCTTGTGAATCCTTATTTTCTTATAAAACTTCATTCTTCAATCAATATGAAAAATTCAAAATATTCATTCTTTTTCTAACATCTTGTACTTCGTTTTTGCAAAATTACAAAAAAATTATGAAAAAATTATGAAAATAACAAATTATTTCGTGAAAAATTAATATTTATATCTTTTTTAGTAAAAAAAACAACATATTCCCTATTACTATAATAAATACACATATACCAACAGTGAAATACAAATTGAAAGCAAAACACAAGTTACAAGAAAAAGTTTACGATAGAATTTATTCCGCTTCAAATAATATATTACACGTGCCTCTAATTCTTTTACACGTGCTTCTAATTCTTGATTGTGTCTCAACAGTCCCTGTATATGATCATTTTGGCTTTCCATTTCTCTATCTTTCCTCAAAAGGCATTCTGAAGCATTCTTAAGTTGAGTTTGCAATTCGTTTATAATACTGTGGGTTTTCCTTGTATTTGTGTAAAAACGATATGTCCTTATGTTCTTTTGATACGTATCATCAGAATTCTCTGGTATTAACTTGTAAGGAAAAGCAAGGATATTAACATGAATACTTATTACTCTTCTATATAAATCCTGATTATCTTCATATGCTTCATTCCCGTATAAAATAGAGATATATTGGCTATCTATATTAGTAAGATATTCTTCAAAAGAGTCTTTCACAAAAACAATGCGATCAGGATATTGCGACATCATTTCTTCAATGATCATCTGAATATTATCTGATGACACATTGTCTATAACTACAATATTATGTTTGAAGTTTCCTATTTGCCAAAGTGCAGATTCAATGGTTCTTGCAATTGTATCCTTATTATTATGAGCTAAAATTATTGTTGTTACTGTTGTGCCATCAAAAGCATCAGAATTTACCTTATAAATATATTTTTCAGCAAAGTCTCTTATTGTATACAAATAGTCAGGATTACATCTTACAGATTTGGAATTCTCTCTATACATAACCAGTTTTTTATCTAAGAAACCAATATGATATCCAAGAGAAGTTACATTGATATTAAAAGGATAATCCTCAAGCAATTTGCATTCTTCGTCATATCCGCCAATTTGATTCCATATTATTCTTTTATATATAAGTGATGCTGCTGGAATAAAATTACCCTGTAATAAAGCTTTATTTTGTGACGAGGCATCTTGCAGAATCCTTAATTTATCAATTGATACATTCCAGAAATCTACCATTGCAGAAGCCCCTTCTCCAAAAAGTTCGATATCACAACAAGCTATATCACAACCTGTTTTATAGCAATAGTTTACGATTTCTTCAACATATGTCGGTTTCAGTATATCATCACCTCCCAACACCTTTAACCATTCACCTTCAGCGATACGACAACCTCGGTTACAGTTAGAAGAAATACCTGTATTACAAGGTGTTGTAATTAATTCGGCTTTGACAAAACGTTCTTTATTCTGTTTTATCCATTCTTTTACAGATTCTACCGTGTTATCTGTTGGAGAACAGTCATCTGAAACTATTAGTTCGATATTCTTATATGTCTGTGCTTTTATACTATTAAGAGTTTCAATAATATAAGGCATAGAATTATAAGTGATAACTACAATTGAAACTAATGGGCAACAGGTATTTTCTTTTCTCATCGTATAATAATCATTATCTATTTTCAAATTTAAGTTAAAATACAATATTACAACATCTGAAACCGATTAATAATCTCCACAACCCGTGCCACATTCTCTAAATCGATAGCTGGGCCGATAGGCAGAGACAGTTCCTCATCAGCCAAGCGTTCTGTAACAGGTAACGAGAGTTGAGGAATGTTCCATGCCTCCTTACTGTAGCACTCTTGCTTGTG
Organism: Prevotella sp.; assembly: GCA_017475005.1. GTDB lineage: Bacteria > Bacteroidota > Bacteroidia > Bacteroidales > Bacteroidaceae > Prevotella. The sequence goes on from JAFVGI010000038.1 coordinate 119,979, forward strand.
AGGTGGGATTGGGTAGTGGCATACAGTACCCACGCCATTTTCTTCGAGATAGTCGTGCAGACGATCACGATTCTCCTTACCTTTCACAATGATTGGGAAGAGGTGATATGCGTTCTGCTCGTCAGGAAGGAGATCTGGCAGGGTGATGAGAGAATTATTGATGTGCTCATAGTAGTAGTGAGCAACTTCCTTTCGATGTTGATTGTCCTCATTGAGGTACTTTAGTTTCACATCCAGCACAGCAGCTTGTATTTCGTCAAGACGACTATTGCGTCCTGCATACTTGAAAACATACTTCTTTTGAGAGCCATAATTGGCTAATGCTCGTACTGCAGCAGCGAGTTCCGAATCATTTGTTGTAACAGCTCCTCCATCACCAAGTGCGCCTAAATTCTTACCTGGGTAAAAACTGTGACCAGCGGCATCACCTATAGAACCAGTTACTCGCCCATCTTTGAACTTACATCCATGACTCTGTGCACAATCTTCAACCAACTTCAGGTTATACTTCTTGCACAACTCGCCAATCTTTTCCGTATATGCTATGCGTCCATACAGGTGTACTATAGCGATGGCTTTGGTCTTTGGTGTTATCAGGCTTTCAATCAGATCGTCATCAATCTCCAAAGTGTTTGCCTTTGGCTCACAAAGTACTGGCACCAAATCATTCTCTGTTATGGCAAGAATGGTTGCAATGTATGTGTTGGCTGGGACAATTACCTCATCGCCTGGTTTCATTACTCCCATCTCGATATATGCACGAAATATCCATATGAGGGCATCCAAACCATTGGCACAACCAATGGTGTAATTTGTACCAACAAACTTTGAATAGTCCTTCTCGAACTTTTTGTTTTCAGCACCTTGAAGGTACCAGCCATTGTTTACCACTCGAGTAACAGCTTCGGTAATTTCTTCACCATGAAGAGCGGTGACTTCCTTGAGGGACAGGAAAGGTATCTCTATCATGATTGATTTTTTATTGTTTAATAGTTGATTTCAGAATTGTCGTGTACATTACCATCCTTGTCGCGGAATTGAAGATCAAGGGTCTTGTTGTCCTTGGTAATATATCCCTTCATCTGAGCAGGATTGCCCATCCAGAGGGTGTTCTTTGGGATATTCTTGGTGATAACAGAACCTGCTCCAATCATAGCGTGACTGCCGATGGTAATGCCTGGAAGAATGGTAGAACCTGCACCAATAGATGCACCTTTACAAATCTTTGTGGTAAGCAGCTTCCAGTCCTTATTCTTTGCTCGAGGATAGAGATCGTTAGTGAAGGTACAGTTTGCACCAATCATCACGTTGTCTTCAAGCTCTATACCGTCCCAAATCTGCACACCACACTTTATGGTACAGTTGTTACCTATCTTCACCTCATTTTCTATGAGGCAATGAGAACAAATATTACAGTTCTCACCAATCTTAGCATTAGGGAACACTACACAGAACTGCCATATATTTGTTGACTCTGGGATATTATCGCACATACAATCTGCTAATCTATGTATCATAAACTTTCTATTTAAAATATTTACTCCGATAGACTCGGTAAAATAGTCCACTAAAAAAGGAACTAAGATTTCCGATATTCCAGAAATTCTTCATAGTCACGAATGTAGTCTTCAGCATTATATAGATCCGAGGCAAGTACCATACAAACTGCTCCAGAAGAGAAATCTCCAAGATTACGCCACATTCCAGGCTTAACATAAAGCCCTTGATATGGTCTATTCAGAAAGAAACTCCGTTTACATTTCCCATCATCAAGTGTTACTGTAAATGAACCGCTGGCTGCAACAATCAATTGTTCCAAATCCCTATGAGCATGCGAACCACGATTCTCGCCACCAGGAACATCATATAGATAATACACACGTTTTACGTCAAATGGGAGAGTCACTCCATTTTCTACCACTGAAAGATTACCTTTACGATCGCTGTGATGACGATTCAGTTCTATTATTGAGCAATCAAAAACATTATATTTTTCCATTATCTTTCAATGTTAGGTATTCTTGGTAATCACGAACATAGTCATTTACATCATAATGCATGGAGCCAAATTCCAACGCTAAAGAATTGGTAGAAAAGTTCTCAATCTCACGCCACAACCCTGCTGGAACATATAGACCATAATAAGAACGGCTCAATGTAAACTTCTTCTTCATATTTCCATCATCAACAATCACATCGAATGCACCAGAAAGGGCTACTATGAACTCCTGATTCTGTTTGAAGGCATGTCCTCCTCGCACCTCACCACCAGGAACATCATATATCCAATATGTTCGTTTTATCTCAAAAGGAATATGATCCAACTGCTCTATAAAAGAGAGGTTTCCACGTGCGTCCAGAAACTTTGGAAGCTCTATAATTTTTACGTCCTCTATTTTGCTCATATGTTATATTTGTCTGTAGCGATGACCTACTTCTCGTTAATTCTTTTTTTCTGCTTGCAAATTTACAAATTAAAAATGAACTGGCAAAATCTTTATTCGTTTTTTTGCACATATTGTAGTTTTTGTGGCGTTTATTCGTCGATTTTCGCCTTCTTTACTTCATACTGAAGTACCCATCGCAGAGAAACTTTCTAAAAAAGTGAGAGGAAAATTTTGTTGATTCAAAATTATTTTTTATTTTTGCAGGCGGAAAAGTTATGTTCAAGGGCCTAAAACACCTGTCCAAGGCCTATAAACTACTGTACAAGGGCTTTGGACACATGTTCACGGGCCTGAAATGGAAAATCCCCCGAGGGGGAAGAAAAAAACTATAACCAACTAAAAACAAATAAAAGACTATGGCAAATTACATTTTACAGGAACTCCCAGCGGGAATGTCTGACGGAAAGAAGGTTGTATTCCCTAAAATGGATGCATACAACATGCTTGAATATGATAAAGTCCTGGAAGAGATAAGCAATCAGGACAGCACATTACATAAGGGCACTATCCGAAACGTTTTGGATGCTCTCACAAAAATGATGATAACCTGGCTGCCAGAAGGACACTCTATGAAGATTGACGGATTGGGTATTTTCTCTCTTTCTTTGGAATTTGACACCACTACTCCTTCCGAGAACAAAGAGGCAAAGCAACAGAAGAAAGGTGATGCCAACGATGATCCGAAGACCAGCTATCGTCATGTAAGAATAAAGAAGATAAACTTCAAGCCTGACGCAAAGTTGATAGCTGAAATGAATAAAAAATCTGACTTCGAGCGTGCTACTCCCGAAGTTCTTGTTCCAAGGAAAGAGAAATATAACCTTCAGGAAAGAATAGCGATAGCATTGGACATCATAAAGAAGAAGGGCTTTATGACTCTGCCTGACTACACATCAGCTACGAAGCAAAGTCGCAGTGGTGCTTCCAATGACCTGAAGAAGATTGTTGCTTCTCCCGATTCTCCTATTGCTGTTCAGGGTAGTCATTCCCACAAGGTCTGGATAAAAAAGGTCAATAAGGAATAGTTTTTGGGGGACACCTTTATATATAATAACATCCCACACATTTGAACTCATGTGTGGGATGTTTTTTATCTGCTTTTGCTGTAAGAAGACTTACAGATTTGCCTCGAATTTTGCCTGAAGGGTTGCTTTGTTGCCAGCACCAACGAATTTGTCAACAATCTCACCATTCTTGAAGAAGATGAGTGTAGGAATATTGCGAATTCCTAATTCCATAGCGATATCTTCGCAATCCTCTACATTACACTTGCCAACAACCATTTTGCCGTCATACTCTTCAGCCAACTGAGAGATAACTGGGCCTATCATCTTACAAGGGCCACACCATTCTGCCCAGAAATCAACTACGAGAGGCAACTGACCGTTCTTCAGTTCTTCGAAGTTTTCGTTTGTGATTCTTACTTCCATAATTTTAATGTTTTAAAGTTAATAATATGATTTTCTCATTATGTCTTAGAAACCATCGAGTTCGAAGTATTCATCCTCCAAGTCTCGAGTAGATTTCTTCTTTTTGTCATCATTCTCTTCTTCGATGATAAACTCTTCCACCTCTTGAGTTGGGGTTTCTGTCTGAGTATCTTCTATCTCTATTGTCTCAAAATCTTCTGTCTGCTTTGTTGTTGTCCTACTATCTTCAATGATAAACTCATCCTGGGTCGCAGGCGTCGTTGGAGCAGATTCTGTCGGAACTGTTATCTCCATCTCTTGTGTTGCAGGAGTTGTTGGAGCAGCTTCCGTTGGAACTGTTATCTCCATCTCTCGTGTTGCAGGAGTTGTTGGAGCAGCTTCCGTTGGAACTGTTATTTCCATCTCTTCTGTTGCAGGAGTTGTTGGAGCAGCTTCCGTTGGAACTGTTATCTCCATCTCTTGTGTTACTGGAGTCGTTGGAGCAGCTTCCGTTGGAACTGTTATCTCCATCTCTTGAGTTGCTGGAGTCGTTGGAGCAGCTTCCGTTGGAACTGTTATTTCCATCTCTTCTGTTGCAGGAGTTGTTGGAGCAGCTTCTGTTGGAACTGTTATTTCCGTCTGTGCTGGAGCTACGATAGTATTGTCATCATCTCTTGTTTCCTCCTCATTCTTTGGTTCTACAGGCAAAGCCAAACCAGGAGCCACATCTTCTGTTGGAAGTATTGGTTTCACAGGATCCCTCTCTTCTTCCTTCATCGCATTTCGTTCTGCTTCGCGCTCGTCTGTTGGAGCATCAGACTTCTTTTCCTTCACCTCTACTGGCAAAGGCTCATAGAGTTTTTCTGCATTTACTGGCGCCAGAGGTTCGAAGTTGGCAACATAGAATGAATCATAATCATTATATGAATACCTGCCATTTATGAGGGCAAGATTCGAATGGCTGATGACAATCGGACGAGCCTTTTGCGATGCCTGCTTGATACTCTCCTGCTGCAGTAGCATACGAGAATACAGGCGAGCCTCATCAAAATTCCTGAATCCATCGACTATCATATGATGCATACCATAAGAGTCTTCAATGCTGATATTGAAATTACGGACGAGGAAGTTAGTAAAGTTATATCGTGCCAGTTGGAAGAGCAAACGGTTTTCATCCAAAGAATCAGGAGCATAAGCAAAGAGGAAAGCGAAATCCACATCACGATCTTTCGACAATCCTGCCTCAGCGATGCTATCACCTTCATTGAGGGTGATATTTCGCCTGTCCCACATATTTGCGAGATCGAAGTTGGAGCCTCTCAACTGACGTCCGGCCTTCACACCATTTATTATCATTCCAGCCATCTCGCTGACCTTGCTCTGCGGATATTCAGACACCACCAACTGCATAGCCTCAAGACAGCCTTCCGGATTTCCATCATTAAGTTTTGTCAGACCTTCTATAAATATGAAACGGTCTCGGTTGTCACCAAGTGGGAAGCGCTTTTCAGAAACCTCCGCATTACCATAAACCTCCTTGAATCTATCACCTCGGAAGGCATCATAAGTAGCGCCATACAGAGAGTCCTCCAATTCCTTTCCGAATCGTGCATTATCAGCATAATATGGGTCTGTAAGAAGAATTGTCCACTTCGACTCGGGATAGTACTGACTCAAACTGTCCACACAGCTTTGTGCTGTCGCAGGATCATCTTTTCGCGAGTAAAGCAGGAACAGATGATAGTACAACTCATCCTTTGGTTCAAATTCCGGATAGTCATTCATGAGTCTGTCGAACTGCTTTTGGCTAAGAGTCAGATTATCGAGCTTATCCTTAAAGATGACACCAGAATGATACAAGCCGTCTTTTATCACCTCATGAGCGGCAGCCTTCGCTTCGTCAGAGAAAGGTATCTGCGCCAGATAGTACTCTCGCTTATGTGGATCATTAACAGCCGAATCCAAACGCTCTTCTTCCTTCTGCTTTGCTTCTTCTACAGCAGCAAGGGAGTCGCGTTGCTCATCAGTCATCATTTCGAGACTGTCTGTCTCAAAAACATTCTCTACAACAGTCTTGTTGTATCGTCGCCAGTCATCAACATTTTCACGCTTACCCCACAAGCGTTGGAATGTTTGCTTTCCCTGCAATACAGCCTGAGGATTATAGAAATACCATGTTGTAGAACCACCTTGGTTCATGACAGGCATCGTAGGAGTAGTATTCTTGTTAAGGTTACTGTTGTTGGAATATTTCTGCTGCAGTTGCGAAACCGTTTGTTCGGCTTCCAAAGCCTCCTGTTCCTTCTCCTTCTTCCGCAGTTCCGCTATCACCCTGTCAATAGCAGCATTTCGAGTATCCTCATCCGCTACAGAAAGTTCGAGAAGCGAGTCCTGCAACTCTATAGCATCAGTATATGGCACCAATTCGTCGAGCACCTTAGAACGATTTGATAACTGCGCGTAATCTGGGCGGTCCTTATCCAACAGACCTATCGCCTCACCATAACATCTTCGGGCATCTGCAAATTTCTCTTTCGCCCAATAGAGGTCACCAAGATGAAGAAGCAAGACACCTTTTTCTATTCCCGCACGAGTGGCCTTTTCATTACCTTTCTCATAAGCTGATATCGCATTTGCTGTATCTTTTTCTGCGAGATAGATATTTCCGATAGCGTAATATACCTGGTCAAGATATTCTTTATTGTTTCTGTTGCGAGCCATTCGCTTCAGTCGGGATATCATCTTCTTTGCCTGCCCTTGAGCCATCACCTCTGTCATAGAGATGCGGGCATTAAAGGCAAGTTCATAAGGGGGACTCTGACGAAGCACCTTCCTAAAAGCTTGATAGGCCTCCTGCTTATGCCCCATACTGCCTTCTATCTGTCCCAGCAGATAATACTCACGAGCTCGCTGTTTGCTTCGCATCTCGTGCTTTATAACCTTACGAAGATATTCTGCTGCCTTATCAAGTTCTTCAGTATGAAGATAGTAGTCACAAAGGGTATAATCCCATTCTTTCTGCGCTCTCCAGGCAATGCTGTCGCGTTGCATATTGCGGATTACGTCTTCAGCATCATAAAGGAAATTATTCTCTACAAAACATTTTGCCAACCAGGCTCTCGCCTTACCATAGATGGCTGGCTGTCCCTTGTAGAGTCGGGACATATACGAGAATGTTGCAGCAGCCTCTTCAAACTCACCCTTATAGAATTGTGAGCGTCCCATCAGCATCCAGGCACGCCAGATAAAGGGGTTGTATTCTTTTCGCGAAAGCCACTCTATGTCCTTCTCCGTCTTGCGACGATTCTTGTTCCACGTAGGTTTCGCCTTTATGCTGTGGAGCTGAATAGTCTTCTGCGACTTGGTAATAGCAACATCATAATTCGACTTACCCAAATCTCTGGAAGCCTTATTGCCAACAGTATATAGAGGTATCCTTTCAGTAAAGTTATCCTTATTGCCCTTTTCCTTCTCAAGCGAAGCATCAATATATGCCACGGTACCATTATAATACGTATTATAACGGCCCGTGAAAGCGTGCCATTGGCGAGTTATGCTCGTATTCTTTTTCGTAGAACAAGAGACAACCGTCAACAGTACCAGACAAATAATGGCAATATCTTTAATTAATCTCTTCAATCTGGAATCCTACTCGTTTCAAATCATTCCAAAAGTTTGGATAACTCTTGGTTACCACACCTGGATTATCAATCTTCAACCCAGGGAACATAATACATGCAGGGGCAAACGCCATAGCCATACGATGATCCTCATAAGTATCTATCACTGGGTCCGTCATTGGCTCGCACTTTGTACCATCCCAAGAGAGAACCCCTTCCTGAGAGTCGTCAATCACATACCCCAGTTTTGCAATCTCTGTCTTTAGGGCTGCTATACGGTCTGTCTCTTTTATGCGAAGACTCTTAAGCCCGGTAAAGCGGAAAGGTATATTCATCAGAGCTGTCGTAACGACTGCCGTCTGTGCCAAATCAGGATGATTGATAAAGTCAATATCCAAACGAGGCAGCATCCTCTTATGTGGAGTCAATATGGCGGCATTATCCTCAAAATGAGTCTTAACACCCAGCATGCTGAAGATATATCGTATTGAGGAATCTCCCTGCCTTGAACCATCCAAAAGACCTGGTAGCGCTACCTTCCCCATACCTTCATATTCAGCATCTGCTACTCTCTCTCGCAAAGCGAGAATCTCATACCAATAAGAAGCAGCACTCCAGTCATTCTCAATAACAAAAGGAACAGCCTTGTATGGTGTTGGTTTTATCGCGATAGTAGCAGCATCAAGCCATTCTACCTCTGCCCCGAACTCCTGCATAGTACATATAGTAAGGTCTATATATGGTCGCGAAATCATCTCGCTGGTGAGGTGTATCGTCAAGCCGTTGGTAAATACAGGACCTACCATCAGTAGGGCTGAGATGAATTGTGACGAAATATGTCCTGGCACGGAGATATGTCCACCTTCAAGATTACGTCCGACAATCTTTAATGGAGGGAAACCTTCTTCCTCAAGATATGAGATGTCTGCTCCGAGGCTGCGCATAGCATCCACGAGTAATCCTATCGGACGGTGCTTCATGCGTTCTGTACCCGTGATGATATGTTCACCACAAGGTGTTGATGACAGATAAGCTGTCAAGAAACGCATTGCCGTACCGCATGCCTTGATGTCTATTTCATAAGGCATATCACGCAGAGCTGCTATCATAACATCGGTATCATCACAACAACTGAGGTTCTCCGGAACAACGCTGTTTCCGGCCAATGCATTGATAATTAACGCCCTGTTACTAATACTCTTCGACGCTGGAAGAGTGATAATTGAATCAATATATTTTGGAGCTGATATAGAAACTTGCATACTGCAAAGTTAGTTTTTTTATCTGTGTTACACAAACATTAATTAGAAAAAGCGTGCTTTTTCACACTTTTTCACGAAAAAATGACAATACCCACTTGTGCGCATCGTTATTTTTAAGTAATTTTGCACCTGATAATTTCAAGCCATGCTGCATAGCATTATCGGGATGTAGCGCAGTTGGTTAGCGTACACGTCTGGGGGGCGTGTGGTCGCCGGTTCGAGTCCGGTCATCCCGACAACACAATCGATCTGTATTTACTCACCTGCTATGATGTCAGCATAGCAGGTGTTTTTACTTAAGTGAAGTGAAACGGCAACTGAAAATAGCTCTGATAATCGCAGCAATCGTCATCGCTGCTGCATCATTGGTGGTAAGCCACTACCTTGTACGCGACCTTGAGGACGAGGAGCGTGCAAGGATGGAGATATGGGCCGAAGCGATGCATACACTGAATACAGCTGACGAGAATGCCGACCTGAATCTTGTGCTGAAGGTATTGGAGCAAAACCATAACATTCCCGTCATCGTGACAGATGACAACGGCGAAGTACAGATATCACGAAACATAGTGATGCCCTCAACCACCACAGGTAGCGACAGCATAGCAACGCTGAAGAGAATGGCTGCGAGTATGGAAGCGCAGAAAAGGGTGATAAAGGTGCAGATTGGGGATAACGAATTCCTGAAGGTGTGCTATGACGACTCTCTTTTGTTAACAAGGCTGGAGTATTATCCATATATACAGTTGGCAGTAGTAATGCTCTTCATTATCATTGCCATCTTTGCCCTGCTGACATCTAAACGTGCTGAGCAAAATAAAGTGTGGGTAGGACTGTCAAAAGAGACAGCGCACCAATTGGGAACTCCTATATCGTCCCTGATGGCGTGGACGGAGATACTGCGCGAGAACTATCCTGATGATGAGCTGATACCGGAGATGGATAAAGACGTAAAGCGTCTGCAACTTATCGCTGACAGATTCTCAAAGATAGGCTCTGCGCCAGAGATTCAGGATGTAGAATTAGGAGAGCTGCTCCAGCATGTGGTAGAATACATGAACCGTCGCACCTCACAAAAGGTTGAGATAACCTACTCCACCCCCGAAATCATCGTTCAGGTCAATCCGCAGCTCTTCGAATGGGTATTTGAAAACCTTTGCAAGAATGCCGTTGATGCTATGGAAGGAAAGGGGGCAATACATATCTCCGCACATGCTGACGAGCACCTTACCATAATAGATGTAACAGATACCGGCAAGGGCATCACAAGCAAGAATCTGCAGGATGTCTTCACTCCTGGATACACGACAAAGAAACGTGGATGGGGCCTGGGATTATCGTTGGCAAAACGTATCGTAGAAGAATATCACAACGGAAAGATATATGTTCTGTCCTCAGAAAGGGGCAAAGGAACGACCTTCCGCATTGAAATGAAGCTGAAAAGATAATATGACAATACTATATAACAGCCCTATATTCGGTCCCGTTCACTCAAGACGTCTTGGTGTTTCGTTAGGTGTAAACCTGATGCCTGCCGACGGAAAGATTTGTTCCTTCGACTGCATCTATTGTGAATGCGGCCTTAATGGCGACCACCAGACAAAAAGCAAGAGGCCCACACGCGAGGAGGTTTGCGAAGGATTAACGAAAGTACTTCGCGAACGTCATGAAAAAGGTGAGCCTCTGGATGTCATCACATTCGCCGGAAACGGAGAACCTACAGGACATCCCGATTTTGCCGGCATCATAGATGATACAATAGCGGTAAGAGACAAGTATTTCCCTTATGCAAAGGTTTCCGTGCTGAGCAATGCCACAATGCTGCATAAGCCAGACGTCTTCGAAGCCTTAAAGAAAGTGGATAACAACATACAGAAACTCGATACCGTCGATATGGCATACATCACGAAGGTTGACAGACCTTGTTCTCCTTCTTATGACATAAGAAAAGTCATAGAACATCTAAAGGCTTATGACGGTAAGGTAATAATACAGACCATCTTCATGCGCGGAGAAGGCGTTGACAATACCGGCGAGGAATATGTTGCGCCTTGGATAGAGGCTGTCAAGGAGATTGCTCCTAAGCAGGTGATGATATATACTATTGACAGAGAGACACCGACAAAGGGATTAAAGAAAGCAGAACCAGCCGTATTGGATCAGATATGTGAAAGAATAAAACAACTCAACATCCCATGTACAGCAAGCTACTAACTATTACAACAGTACTACTCCTTACCATCGGCACCTATGCGCAAAGCCCGATAGAACTGGCGCAGCGTGCCAACAACTATTTCATGGCGAAGTGGAGCGACCCGACTGCTCCTACGAACTTCAAGAAGTACCGTCCCAGCAACCTGTGGACGAGAGGCGTGTATTATGAAGGTCTGATGGCCCTTAACGAAGTGGCGCCTGAAGCCCGCTATATGGAGTATGTTGACAAATGGGGCGCTTTCCACAAGTGGGATGTCTATGGAGGCAAATACACAACAGTCGATGCCGACCACCAATGCTGCGCACAGACATATTTTGCCCGCTATAATATGGTTGGTGGAACGGAGAAATACACAACTGTTCAGAAGAACTTCGATTATCAGATAGCGCAGGGCAACACCCATCACTGGACCTGGATTGATGCCATACAGATGGCGATGCCTGCATACGCAATGCTGACACAAATCACGGGCGACAGAAAATACCTCGACTACGCCATAAAGTCATATCTCTGGACACGCGACAGCTGTGGCGGAGGACTCTTTAATGTCAAAGAAGGGTTATGGTGGAGAGACAAGAACTTCGTGCCGCCATACAAGGAGAGCGACGGCAAGAACTGCTATTGGAGCAGAGGCAACGGCTGGGTGTATGCCGCCCTGTGTCGCACCATGAGTACCCTTGACAAGAAAGACAAATACTATAAGCTTCTGAAGAAAGACTACCTCGCTATGACTGCTGCCCTTGAGAAGCTGCAGAGAGAAGACGGCTTCTGGAATGCCAGCCTCGCCTCACAGGATTATGCAGGTCCCGAGTTGAGCGGCACGTCACTCTTCCTTTACGGTATGGCGTGGGGAGTGAACAACGGGCTCCTTAAGCGCAGCAAATATCAACCTCTTCTCGACAAGGCGTGGAAGGCGTGCGCCTCATGCGTTCATAATGATGGTTTCTTGGGATATGTGCAAGGCTCCGGCGACAGACCAGCCTCATCACAACCCTGCACCTACGTCAGGGAACCCGATTTCGACGACTACGGCTTAGGCTGCTTCCTCCTCGGAGCAACGGAATATTGCAGAAGTAAGAAGTAGGAAGTAAGAGGTAGAAGGTATCGCTACGCGAGGAAAAAGTACAAAGTATAAAGTACGATGTACTTCAACCTTCACCCTCGCAGCTAAGCGAGAATACATCAACCTTCAAAATTCAAAATTGGTTACCTATAGAACGTCAGCCAGTTGGTTCTGTACTTGTAGCTTGAAGCCGTTTTGCTTTCAGGAAAAATCTCCGTTACCTTACCATCCTTGTCACGATACCAGGCATAGTTCCAACCCTTGCCCATATCCATATAAAGGGCATTCGTGACACCATAGGTTTTCAGGCAGTTTACGAAAGCCTCGCACGACATCACCTTCCTTGCCTCAATGACACACAACTTGCCGTCTTTCTCGCACAGAGCCCTGAAGATGCTTCTGCTCCTTCTCATCTTCGCCTCGATGGGTCTAATGGTACCATCCTGAATGAGCAGAATCTGACAGAACCCCATATTCCATCCGTTGGCAGAGGTAGGATAGTCCGCCTTCTGCATAAATTTCCATTTTCCCCCATCCCATACGAATCCTCCGGTATTCGCTCTGCAGCGGTAACCCTTCATCATTACGCCGCTGCATATATGGTTGTCGGCGATATTCGAGTGTTTGAAGGCATTTAGCAGTTCTCCCGTGAAAGCAGCCTCGCAGCAGAACTCCACATCCTTCTGCGCCGCCGTCGGCATCTTTCCGCACACCAGGTCAATCCTCGTATATTCAGGATAGTAAATATTCAGGTTCGCCGTTGTCTCCACAGTCGCCGCCCATCCTGTCAAAGCGACGAAGGCAAGCAGTGCGGTTATGATTGATTGCTTATTCATTGTTCAATTCAATTTATTCAACTTTAAAAATACTCTCCTACCGCAAACTCAAACTGGTCGATGAATATCTGCTTGAAGGCGTACAGATTGTTTTGTTCGTAGAATCCATAACTTTGAGTGTTTAATCGGTGCAAAAATAATAAATATTATTCAATTATCGGCTCACTATGAGCTAAAAAATGCGTAAATCGTACCTTATTTGAGCCGATTTGGCCACCTTCATCATAAATTATTAATTCTTTTAGTCGGCTGAAGCCTTTGGACTCCGAGCTTGGTCAATGGTCTTTACACCCCCTTCGGTTCCCCCGTTTCGCGGGGGACAGAAACGCCTGAGCACCTGCGGAGCGCAAGAAAAGCGTCACAAGTGCCGAGCGGAACATTGACCTCTAACCTCTTACCTTTCACCTTCTACCTATATATACACCAAAAATAAAATAACATTGCAATAAGTGGTGACAAAAGTACTTCTTTTTTTGCATTTATACAAATCTTTCACAAAAAATGGATAACGATAATGGCGCAAGAAGCAATCATCAAGCATCCTGCGCCATCGTCTATAACCTTTAACCGTTAACCTTTAACCGTTATCACTTCATCGTATCAAGTTTCTTTTTGAACTCGGACAGGTTCTCGTCATCGGTCCAATTGAGGTGATGCATATTGCCCTGCTTGTCGAAAAGACGATAGGTCGGATAGCCTGTCAGTCCGACATACTGCTCAATGGCATGCTGTTGGTCGGCAGGCAGGTTATAGTGAACGCAGTTGGGCTCTGTGAGATTATACTCCGCAATGACATTCTTCCACGACTGCTCAGGCGAATGGTTTGCCAGATAGAGATATACCATGTCGTAGTCCTTCAGCTCTGCCTTGAGTTCGTGCGCCTTGCTCAACTTGCGTTTGCATGGCGCACACCACGTTCCCCAGATGTCGAGATACACAATCTTACCCCGATACGGCTCGATAATCTTGGCGATGATAGCCTTGCCGTCGGTGAGGCCCTCCACGTCGGATGACGGATGGATGACAGAATTCACCGCCTCTGCCTTTTCCTTCATCACCTGCTTGTAGTAGTTGTTCTTCTTGATGATGACATTCCTGAAGTAAGGCTCCTTGATGAGTGCGATATATGGCTCCATTTCCTCTGGTAGTGCACATCTTTCGTGGTCAATATATTCGTTGAGAATCTGTGCGTGGTGAATGCTGTTGACGATTGGGTCGGTGACAAGCGAGTCGATGATGTCATTGGCAATACCTTGCTGTCCGCCGGCGCACAGTGTGCTCACCGCCTTTTGATAGTCATCACTCTCTTGGATTTTAACGACAGCATCGATATACTCCGTGTATTTCTCCTGAATGCTGCTGATGGAATCCCTGAGCGTACGGCGGTCTGTTATCTGAGAATACAGGGTATAGATCTCTCTTCTCATCTTCTCAATCTGACTGATGGCGACATTGTCTTCCTCGCTAAGACGAAGCATACCTTTCGATGCAAGCCAAGGCAGGGCAGAGACTTCTCTCTGCAGCACATGTATTCGCGGGTCAGACTGTATATAGCACTCGCGCTGGTATCTCAGCATCGAAGCCATTCCGCTAATGAGATTGACAGGCAGTGAAGTGTCAACGGCAGAGTGCTCTTCTACCCACTGCATGATGTCGGCTGGCAATACGCGGCTATAGGTATCATAGTGCATCATCAGCAGTGAGGAACAGACGCTTGTGCGATAATTCTCGCTTAAATAGTCACGATAGCGTTTGCTCATGTTGGGATGCTGAGCCAGGAAACCCTTGTACTTAGCCAGACACCGCTCATAACTGTTCATCCACTTCTGTGCCACGACCCTTACAGAGTCATCGCTAACAGGGTTATCAATGTATCCCATATAATCTACGCTCGGACTCTCCGCCTGCAATTCGTTCTGCAATCGGGCGTCATTACCCATAAAGAGTGTCTGCGATGACTTGTAGTCTTTCAGCATGAAATATTTCTCGCCGGGAGTCAGTACAATGCTAACGCCGTCGAAAACTTCATTCTTGCCGGTGGTTCGTATAAGCAGGGAGACCCCCTGTGTGCCAACGAGCGGAACATTCAATTTGAAGCGTCCCAGAGAGTCGGTTTGAGTAGAGAAATGAGCATAGTCATCGACAGCTACGTCACCATGAGATACCTCTACTGTCAGACTTTTTTTGAGAATCTCCTTAGGATACCTCAGCCAACCGCTCACAATGGCGTTTCCTTCCTTCAACTCTGGGCTGAAGGCCGTATCGTCGGCCACAGGATAGTCGGCAACAGAGGTGGCGGTAATAGCAGCGAGCGTCAGCTTCTTACCGCCAATCTTGAATACGCGCTTGCCGTCTTTCTCCTTGCCGATAGTGATGGCTGTCTTCTCATCGCCGGAGGATAGCACAACCTTCTTGTCCGACTTCTTGTCATACTGCCAGACCTTACTGTCATATACGGCATAATCATTGAAGAGACTGATGACCCATTCACCCGTCTCTGTGTTGCTCCAGCTGCTGTTGAATAGCGACGCCTTCTTCTTGTATGCAGGGTCGGTGATGTCCCATATCTTGAAGTAGTTGCGTGCATAACCTTCGATAAGGTCAAACTGCCTGACATCTTGCGGCAATGGCTGAAAGTGGAGTGCCACGTCGGTCTTGCCAGACTTTGGAAGAGGGATATGCTTGTCAAGCGCAAGGTCTGTCTCGCCATCGCGTGTCTTATTTGCGCTGATGATGGGGTACGACTTGTCATCCTCCGTCATTAGCACAGTGCTCTTGCCGAAAGAGAACCATGCGTCAGGACGGTTCCTGACTGTGATGTGAAGCACCGTCTCGTCAGGACGGAACTCCACTTCGTTAACATCAAACTGAAATCCTTTAGGTACGTTACGATACCCCGGATTAGTCCAAACCTTCTGTCCCCATCCCGTCATTGCAACGAGGGCAAGGAGTGCGGTGATAATGATTTGCTTGTTCATTTATTCTATTCTATTCTATGTTTAGTGCTTTCTTGATGAGTGGCTCCAGTTCCTCGGCATCGGTGGAAGTGGAGAGGATGGTGCCGTCGCGGTCAATGAGGTACATGGCACCGCCGGCATTGTCAGCTCCGTTCTTGCGCCACACACCGTTCTCGTCGTTCATTTCCAACAGGCTCTGCCAGGGGTAGCCGTCCTTCTTCACTGCATTTTCCATCGCTTGGCGGTTACGCTCACGGGCAATGGCGATGACGGTGAAGCCTTTGTCCTTGTATCGCTCATAGACAGGAATCATGGCCTTGCTATGCCGACGGCAAGGGCCGCACCACGACGCCCAGAGGTCTATGAGTGTTACCTTGCCTTTCGTGAGGGTGGAAATAGGCACGAGCTGGCCGTCGTTGTTGCGCACAGTGTAGTCGATGTAGGGCTTGCCTGGCTGTAGGCGGTAGGCCGTCTCAGCAGTGGCAATCTGGTCGTGAACGGGATGGTCAGGATAGTAATTGATGAGTTTGTCATGATAGAGCGTCAAGTACGGTTCCCACTGCGACGGATTGAATTTCACATAGATATGCGCCCGTTTGAGTACGCGGATGGCATCGAGCACATCGTATAGCGTCCAAAGCATGGGGTGCTCTGCGTCGTAGGCAAAGCGGAAGGGAACCAAGTCGGCGGTAATGCTGTCGCGACGCTGTTTCAACTGCCAGCCAGCGTCGGTATATCTTGCGCGTTCATTCTGCATATAGTAATCGTACACTTGACGGATAGAATCGACATACGTCTGCGGCAGACTATCCACATTCAAAGATCGTGCCTTGGTAACAGTGGATATGAAGCCCGCATTGTAGAACTCCGCCCTGCGGCTCTCGTCGTCTATCTGATTGTCTATAACCTCGACGGGATTCCGGAAGCGCACGTCCTCGATGCTGTCCTTCACCGCGTGTTTACGGCCTTCCTCGCCACTGGTAACAATACGTGGCCTCTTGTCTTTATACATCGTGACATTCACGTTGCAGTTCTCGGCGATGAACTTGCCCGTGAAGCTGCGTCCCGTCTCATATTGCTTCAAGAAGAATACCTCATAGAGTTTTGGGAAGTCAGTCTCGATGTCGTAAGTGAAATGTCTGTCCTTGGCTTTCACGTGAAGGCGTGGCTCGTCCACCACGCGCAGGTCTGTCCCTGCCTCGCAGATGATGATTTCGTTGCCCCATGCATCGGTCTCCAATGTTCCCTCGACGTGGCATTTCACTTGTCCCCATCCTGTCATTGCGACGAGGGCAAACAGTGCGGTTATGATTGTTTTCTTCATTTTTTAATATCCTCCCTTTTATCTCCTTGCTATATATACATACGCAGAATAGTTCTATTTATTGTAATCTGGTGCGCGCCAGTTCTCAAGTTGGTGCGCGCCAATTCCTAAGTTGGTGCGCGCCAATTATTTAATCGGACGTGGTCAGTTGCTTTTTATACACCAACTGCTATATCACAGTTTCCCTATTTCCTTTATATATTTCTCGGTTAGCTTGCTGATGTAATCCTGAGCTGTTTTTGCAGACTTTGGCAGGACTCCCACTTTCTTGTACAACTCCGCGTAACCTTTGTTCTGTTTGGTGTAGAAATCCAGAATTGCTGAGTAAATGGCTTGCATTCCTTCACGTTTAGAAGCTTGTTCTTCGGGAGAAGCTTCGATGGAACTCATATATTTAATGAGTTCCTGAAAATTTCCATCCACTTCTTTGTTGAGTTTTATGATTTGCTTGAAGTAATTGTCCGAACCTTCAAGAGACCGCATATCGACGAAAGGCTTCAGGCTTTCGTATATGGCTTTCATGCCTTTCATCTGTGCTTCTATGGCAGTCCACATCATCATAATCTTTACCATCTGTTCTGTCGTCGGTTTGAATTCTGATGCGCGATGAACGTTTTCTGCTGGCAGTATAGTGTCAATCTCTACTTTGTCCAGAACCTTTATGTCATCAATTCCTTGTCTTTGCCGTCTGTTCAGCAGGCTCTTTCCGGAATTGCGTCCTACGCGGCGCTCGTAGTCTCTGTCTTCGTCATAGTAGCCGTTATGTACTGTGATGCGGTATGTCTCGCCAGGCACGAAGTCGAGGTTTATCCATGCAGAGCACAGCGAGCCGTCAGGGAAGATGCAACGCAGGCGTCCAACGACTGGATGGTCCAGTTCCGTCTGCCATTCGAAGCGTTTGTTTATGACAGGCACACAAGCTACATAGTCGTCATCGCCGATGTTTTCCAGTTCCTCGGCAGAGTTGGCAATGTAGATATTGTAGAGTGAGTCCTTGATGTCAGCATCCACTCTGCCCTCAATCTTAAACGTCTTCTTCGAAGTCTCCAGTTCCTTCTCATAGATGTCGGGACGCAGGGAGGTAACCATATATACGGTGCCTTTTATCTCGTCCGTACGCTCCCACACGATGGCATAGGCGTCACGCAGCTGAGGATTCTCAGGGTTCTTGCAGCACATAAACCACATCTCCTGTTCTTTTTTGGTACGGATATGCAGCGAACTGTTCTTCTCGCTGTTGTTGGTAATGACATTCAACAGTAAATATTCTGTGCTGCCTGGCTGGGCATGCAGGAATTGATAAGACAGCGGCTCGTCTTTCTGAAAGCAAGTGGCAAGTGGCTTCAACAGGTTGTTCTGCTGATTATTTGCCGGACAGTTGAAAGGCACAATCCTCATGCTTGACTCGATGCCACCCGTATTGGGATTGCGGTTGACAGAGTACACTTGGCCCTCGTCATTTCCATATTTATTGATAATGGCGTTCAGGGCGGCAATGACGCTTTCAGGCTTCTTTGTGTTATTTGCCTTCTGCTGGGCACTAACGGTTGTTATAACGCTGCAAGCAATGAGCAGCAAGGTGAGTAACTTTTTCATAATATTGTTGTTTTTTATTTTTGTGCAGTTTGTTGTAAATGATGGTTTGCAATCTCCAGTTCCAGTTCCACCCATTTCAGGTATGCCTCGTTAGCCTGTTTCTTCATGAGTGCTATTTCCTCCGGAGTATATTGATAGTTCTCAGGTCGGGTGATAGGTATGTCTCTTTCTGTCAGCATCTTTGGCTTCAGCTGCTCGTGGTTTCGCATCACTTCCACCTCCTTCGCTTCCGCTTCTGTCGTTTCTGCCGGCATTGTGTCCGCTGACGTTGTGACAGGCATCACTGTTGTTGCAGGAACCTGCTTTGGTGCCTTTGGACTTTCATACACCTTCGCCTTTGGTGTTGTCTCAGCTGCAGCTATTGTCTTCGGTTCTTCCGTTATTGTCACCTCTGACTTTTTATTCGTCTGTTTCTTTTCTGTCTGTGCTACAGTCGGCTGCGAAGGCATCACCCCGTCGTGACTCTCTCTTGGCGGCATCAGCAGCACTACCATGATGGCAGCTACACAGGCGGCAGCAATCCAGGGCCATATCACCCTCCGTGTCTTTGCCGGCTTTGCTGGCACCTCTTCCTTTATGCGCTGCATCAGTCTGTCGTTCAGGTCGGCAGGCATAGGGGGTATTTTCTCCTCCCGTTGGCGGACGGCCTTGCGAAGGGTGTTGTCAGTTTTCAGTATTCTGTCAAAATCTTTTTCGTTCATAGGTGGGTTGTTTTAATAATCTGGTAAAGTTTTTTGCGTATCCGGCACAACTGTGAGCCGACGGTAGAAGGAATAGAGCCTGTAACGTAGGCAATGTCTGCAAGGCTCATGTCGTCATAGTAAAACATCGTCACGATGGCCTGTTCATGTGGTGGCAACTTCTCCAGCGCTTTCTCCAGGGCCTCTATTGTCTGGCTGTCGTGGATATCCTCTTCTCGTGTCTCGTCTATATTGCCGAGGTTCATGTCCTTCTCGTCCATGTAAACGATGTTCGGATGCCGTCGTCGGACGAAGTTCAGCGCCTCGTGGTAGGCAATGCGGTTAATCCAGGTAGCGAGCGATGCCTTCTTGCTGTCATAACTCCCGATGCCCTGCAGAGCTTTTACAAACACATCCTGATAGACCTCCTCAGCATCCTCCTGCTGCACCACTATACGTCGCACCATCTGGAAGACACCATACCCATAGTCATTAACCAGCCGTTGGCAAGCATTACGCTCGCCCCTTCGCAGCTGTTCTATGAATATGTTCTCTGTCACCTTTTTATATATTTATAATTATGCGCATTGCGTCTCACCTCTCACTTATATATACACCCAAAATGAAAAAACATTGCAATTACAACAAAAAAAAACATTTTTTCCTGATTTGCAAAAGTAATTTCTTATCGGGGTTGGAAATATATGGTATCTGAGGTTTGACCTTTCTTGTTGCGCAAGAAGGCATAACAGTGTAGCGTATTAGCACGCCAGGTTTCGGGAATTACAGCAGTAATGACCCCGTCACTGCGCCTTACATAGAGTGCCAGTCCTCCCTCCTGAAGTTCCGGACAATATATGAAGAGGTGAAAAGTGTCTGCCGCATCCTTCGAGGTACCATAGCTGTCGAAAGTCACCTTCAGCACTCCGTTCCCGTCCATCTGCGCAGACGTTATCTCAGCCGAAGGGACAGAGCCGTAGCTGACAGCAATTCCGGGATAGTCGATGCCGTTTTCGTTATAACGGTCCTTATTAATTTTCTTGAAGACACAATGGGTGTTGAGTTTCTCGCGCATTGCCTTCCAATGCAGACCTATGAGGTGGGCAGCCTTCATCTTTGATGAGAGACGCGAAATCTCAGCGAAGGCATTACGATGTCCCTGCTGGGCCTCTGTCCGAGGATTAGCCACACTCTCCGGCCTACGCCTTGTATATGGCCTGCCATTCCACGAACTATGTATTTCATTACCGAGCTTTCCGCTCAAATTTCCGTTTTTCTTTGTTGCCACAACTTTTATAATTTTGAATTAAGAATTAAGAATTTTGATGTATCGGCTTTGCCGAGGTGGAGGTTTGAAGGTGGAAGTTGGAAGCACCTCGCACATTATACTTCTTACTTCGTAATCGCGCAAGCGACACATCGTACCTTCTACCTCGTACGTCTTTCTTTATACTCCGCAATGAGTCCCATCTGAGTCCTGCCTGTGTCCCACGTGTGTCCCACGTATGAGCAGGAGTTACATAGAAGTTGCATGGGAGTTATGTAGGAATTCCATCGGAGTTGCGTTAGAGTTGCGTTAGAGTTGCTTCGGAATTACCTCAGAGTTGCAATAGACTTGGTATAGAGTTGGTATAGGGTTGGTATAGAGTTGATATAGATTTTGTTGGGGATAGTAAGGGAGTATTTTTTGTTTCTCAATACGAAGTCGTATTGCGTATGCTTTTCTGCTGCAAAGATACGATTAAGTTATGAGAAATACAAATAAAAATAAGAAAATTTTTAATTTTATTTGTATTTCCATGACGGAAGTACCTTGGACAAATGTCAAAGTTACATTTTTTTTGTTTTTCTGCAAGAAAAATGCAGAAAAAACATTGCCCCCACGAGATTTCTCTCGCAGGGGCAGGGGTCTGTATTCTTATGAGTGGAAAAGGAGTGAGAGAGGAGTGGAAGTCTTCACCAATGTAAGTAGTAGGAACATGAAAGAAAATTTCAAACTCTTCATAACTAATATATTTATTTCTTGATGTACTTAACTCCGTTGAGGACGTAGATGCCATTAGGCAGTGTGTTGAAACAGCTGGCAGGACCGACGTAAGCACCCATAACACTGTAGATGTGGTCGGACTTCAGCAGCTGACTCTGCGTCTTGGCTGGAATCTCGTCGATGTGAGTAGAGATATATGTCTCTTGTGCTACTCCTGCTGCAGGAGTGATGCTGACAGTCTTCTGAATATCGGCATCGGCAGATGATGTAGAAACCTGCAATGTTATATTCTTGCCATCTACGAGATACTGATGACGGCTCTCGTCATAGTATGACAGTGAGCGGTAACTGAGCGGAATGTCAACAGTCTGCTCCTCATTAGGATTGAGTTCCACGCGCTTGAAGCCCACCAGACGCTTGTTCAAGGTTCCGAAGTTGGTGTTACCATTGAAGTCGGCATATATCTGAATGACGTCAGCACCCTTTCTTTCACCCGTATTCTTTATTGTAACTCTTACATTTCCCTCCTTGTCGTATGCTGGTGCTGTAGCACTGGCGTCGGAGTAAGAGAATGTGGTGTATGACAGGCCGTGTCCGAATGGGAACTGCGGTGTACCCTTCTGCTGTTTCTTGGTAGCCTTGCCATAATACATATAGGTGTAGCCCCAATCGTCGATGTTGTATTCCATCAGTCCGTTGGAACCATTCTTGCCGAGCTTTGACTCGGAAGCCTGCGGAAGTTCATTAACATCAGCATACCAAGTAGAGGTCAGGTGACCAGAAGGATTGATATCGCCGAATATAGCGTCGCAGATTGCCTGTCCCTGTGCCTGTCCGCCATACCATGCTTCGAGGATTGCAGGAACAGTATTGATTGCTGTGAGGTCGAGTGACGAACCGCTCTCCAGTACCACAATAGTATTCGGATTGGCATTGTGCAGGGCATTGATGACATCAGCCTGATTACCTGGCAGGGTAATCACCCAGCGGTCGTGTCCTTCTGTACCTGTCTCGTGAGAATCTGGCTTGCTATAGTCAGTACCGCCTACGAAGACAACATAGTCTGCTTTCTGTGCGGCAGCGACAGCACGCTGAATCATTGCATCGGTAGCCTTCTCATTGACGGCACTGCTTGTCTGCACCATATAGAGAGGACCTTGTGTCTCTGTGGCAGGAATCAGTTCCTCATCAGGATTAGAGAAGTGGAAATACTGGTAGTTGCCTACATAACTGTTGGTACCGCCAAACTTCACATACAAGTCGTGAGTTCCTTTCGTGATTGTCTGTGCATCAGCACTGAGATCAGCCGTAACAGTCGTCCATTTCGTCCAGTTGCCCGTATCCTCGTTACCAACCGTCAGGAACGGCTCGTTGTCTTTGTCGTCGAGGATAAAGCTAACAGTACCTACGCCCGTACTCTTAGCACCGCATGACATCTCAAACTTGGTGCATCCCATTTCTCCGAAATAAACATCCTTATACAGGAAGATATCGCCAGGAGCGGTATTCTCCAGGTTGCCGGCACCCTTGTCGTTGTTGTTTGCGCCACGCTTTGAGACAACAGCCTCAGAAAAAGGAACAGCATTCAGGGAGTTTGCCACCTTGCCCTCAACCAACTCGAAGTTCATTTTCTTTGAGAAAGCCTCATAAGGAGTAGTGGTATAAGTAGGAGTGCCAGAATAGTCACCCAGCATTATAGCGTTTGCATACGGACCGATGAGAGCCACTTTCTTGTCGGCAGCAATAGGCAGCAAGTTGCCTTCGTTCTTCATCAGCGTCATAGATTCCTGTGCAGCCTTCAGTGCGAGTGCCTGATGCTCTTCTTTTTCAATATCGCTCTCCGATACATTGTTCCAAGGGACATTCACATAGTCCTCATCAAACTCACCCAAGGCGAAACGGGTGGTCAGCAGTTCGATGAGTGCCTTGTCAACAGTCTCCTCAGTGAGGTTGACAAAGCCCAATTCGTCTTTTTCTTTGTATTCATTTGACAAAGCATTGCGCAACGCACGCTGCAGCACGGCAGAAGAACTGTATTGTTCGCAGTTAGAGTTAAGACCGGCATTCAGGCACAATGCTGTAGCACGAGCCTCCATCATCTTATCACCATCAGAAGCATTCTGATATGGGTCTTTCCATTCTGCTGCTCCTGTTGCAACGGTTCCGGCGGTATAGCTGCCGAAATACAGGTGTTTGGTAGCACGATACACGTCACTGACGGCAGCGCAGTCGCTGGTGACATAACCACCGAAGCCCCACTCATTACGCAGGATATCGGTCAGCAGCATCTTATTGCCGGAGCAAGGCAGACCTCCCTTGCCGTCAACAGCTCCTGCACCAGCGGCAGTCTTCTCGTTGATATCGTTAGAAAGGGCATTATATGCAGACATCACACTCTGTACGTTAGCATCACGAACGCACATCTCGAAAGCAGGCAGGTAGTATTCACGCATGTTCTTCTCCGTTACAAACGAAGTAGTAGAGTGACGACCCTGCTCGTAGTTATTGGCAGCAAAGTGCTTAGCACATGCCACAATCTTGAAATATGGGTTGTCTATTGTCTGTTCACCCTGTATGCCCTTAACGAATTGTGTGGCAAGCACGCCGCAGAGGAAGGGGTCCTCGCCGTAATTCTCCTCTTCACGTCCCCAACGAGGGTCGCGAGCCATATTGATGGTTGGCGACCACACATTCAGGCCTATCTTCCATCCCTTTACAAGAGAGTTGCGCTGATTAGTTCTATACATATGGTACGCACGTGCCTCAGTTGAAATGGCATCAGCGCACTGATACACCAGTTCGGGGTTCCACGTAGCTGACATACCCTTAGATTCAGGGAAACTGGTAGCATTACCCATACGAGCATATCCATGTATAGCCTCGTTCCAGTATTGGTAGTGAGGCAGAATGATGACACCGTTGCGCTCCACCTGATCGGTGACAACAGAGCCAAACTGTCCGGCCTTCTCCTCCAAAGTAAGTTCTTTTACAAGCAACGCAGCGCGTTCCTCGAAGGACTTGCTACGATCGAGCCATGGAAAACTGTTGATGTCTTGTGCTCCTGCTGTCAGCGTAGTAGCCAAAGTAAAGAGGAGCATAATGTTTTTGAACTGTTTCATACGTGTTATGAATTAATGTTGTTGTTAGGTTTTCTGGTGCAAAGGTACTCCTTCTATAAGGGCTCAAAGGGGGAAATATTGGCGCGAAAGGGGGAAAAACAGAAAATCCCCCCGATTTCATCAATGAGTTAGAGGGGATAAAAAAGGATGTGTCCCTACTGAGACACATCCTTTTTTCTACGTTTTTAATCTTTCTTACTGACCGATGACGATCTTCTTGACAGTGCCGTCGCTCATGCGAACGATGTTGATGCCCTTCTGAGGATTATTCACACGGCGACCCTGCAGGTCGTAGTAATTGTCAATTGTCAATTGTCCATTAACAATTGCCTTAATGCCAGTAATCTCACTTACCGTAACAGTCTGAGACATCTCGCCCAAGCCACCCATTTCGTTGGCAGCACGGACTGCATACTCACCTACCTCTGTTGCAGTATATGAAGGAACTGTTGTGAAGGCAATCACCTTACCATCCTTGCATACAACCCACAGCAGAGCATAGTTGCTGTCATCCCAAGTGATGGTAGAAGCATTAGCAGCAACATTGCCAGGAACAGGAGCCTGCTCTGTAAGGAGTGTTGGCTGCCAGTCGTCGTCCTGACCCATTACAGCATTGAGAGTAGGCACAGCAGCCTCATCAGCAGTCAATATCGGGTTGTTGTACTCTGTGCGACGGTTGACGTAGATGTCGCCATCCTTGCTGTCATAAGCATCGTATTCTGTCTTACGGTTGCTGAGGTCAACAACAACACCCTTAGAGGTGTGTGAGCCATACTCAGCGAAACGCTTTGGATAGCCACCACTCATCTCGTTCCATCCGGCAGCTGTTGGCTGTATCTCCATCTCTGTATCGATGAACAGAGCAATCGGAGTTCCCTTACCCCAAGGACGTCCGAGGGTGTAAGTGCCATCAGCATCTTGTGTATCGCCAACAATCTTACAGCTCTGGAAGATGTAGCCATACTGCTTAGGAACAGAAGGAACAGCAAGATAGCCGCTCTTCACCTGACGGAAGGTCACCTTATTATAATATACATCGCCCTTACCGCAAACATAGTCGGTACGTCCACGGATGACACCACCCTCGAAGTAGAACTTACCATTCTGGTTGTTAGAAACGTAAGTATCCTGATAAGCCCACAGACAAGCATCCTTGAAGATGGTGCGGTTTGACTGGTCGTTAACAGCGATGTCACGGCCATGAGCATCACCCATAGAAGACTTGATGGTCAGGTTCTGGAAGTAGCTGTTGGCACCCTTAATCTGAAGGACATCACCCTTACCGATACCCTCCAGCGGACATGCAGGTCCGAAACCATTGTCCCATGTAGCATCAGGAGTAATGTTGGTAATTGTCACACCCTCCATAGACTCACCAATGAAGCTGGTGTTGGCAGCAGTCAGTACGGAGATTGGATTGTCATACTCATTACCATCACCGCCAGTCACCTTGCCTGCAGGATGGAATACGTAAGGCTCTGTACTGTTCTTGATGAACACACGATAGCGGCTTGCCTTGTCGGCACGGCCGTTGGCAGCAGCCAAAGCCTCATCGATGGTACCATCGTCAGGAACGACGAAGTCATACATAGCCTTTGTCACAGACGGACGGTTCATTGTGGTGAACACAATCTTAACAGGCTCTGTAGAGATATTGCCGAAACGGTCCTGTACATAGCCACCAGGCATCTGGAAGGTATATTCCGTGTTATAGTCGAGACCAGAATAGTCGAAGCTGACAGAACGGTTGCTCCAAGTAGGAGTCAGTACCATATCATTCAGAGTTACAGCACCATTGCTGTTAGCAGACTCTATCTTCTCGTCATAAGAGATGGTAATCTTGCCAGTAGCACTGATGCCTGTAGCACCATCGACAGGAACAGTAGCAGTAACTACAGGAGCATCCTTATCCTCTTCCACCTGTGCATCGCCAAGGATATAGACATTACCTACGCCTGCCTGTGCATTGGTACTGTAGTTCAGCCCCTCAAACACCTGATTGTCCTTAAAGTCATACTCGCCATTCTTCGTGTCAAACACATCTGTGCCTTCACCAGTTATGCGCACCCATACAGTTTCTTTGCCAATGGCCTCGGCAGGTAACGAGCGAATAATGGCACTCACCTTGTTAGCTTCAACATCCCACGCATCACCCAACGGCTCATAGTTGATATTATCGAGGCTGACAAGAGCCTTCCACCTCTTAGCGGAAGCATTCTTTGCCGTCATGTCAGCCATAAAGGTTGCCGTCGTAAAGCCCATTGTCGAGAACTGATACTGGAAAGCAATATCGGTAGAGCGATATCCGTTTTGGTAGAGACCACTAATCTCTTTAATGACAGCACCATCATTACGATTACGTACTACAGGAGTACTGCCTTGCCCCCTCAGGGCAGTTCCGTCGCTCACCTTCACCACGCAGGCTTTGGCATTACGGTTTGCATCCCACGTTGCGTCAGCAGCAAAAGGATAAGTATCACCAGCACGGTCAGCATACGCTGATGTCTTACTTGCATTAAATGCAGCAATGAAGTCCTGCACCTCATAGTTTGCTACCAGAGTCATATCACTATTGATAGTCAGCTCGCGAGTAGCCGCAGCACCTTTATTCTCATTCTCGTCAGTCCAAGAAAGGAACTTCAAGATAGGCAGTTCATTGGCAGTAGCAGTAATCTTTGTGCCTGCCTCATACTGACCATTATGTTCGTTAGGAGTAAGAGTAATGCTACCCAGTTCACGATCTGCATCGTTGGTAACACTTGTCTTAACAGTATAAACAGGAACAGCCTCAAAGACAGCCTTCATGGTCTTCTCTGCATCCATCGTGACAACTGTCTCAGCATCCGTTGAAACAGAAGCACCTGTCTCATCCTGCCATTCCTTGAACTTATAGCCAAAGTTCTTGGTAGCCGTAAGGGTTACATTTGAGCCTTCCTTATACTGTTCCATATCAGGAGTGCGAGAGATAGAGCCGGCTTCAGCAGATGGCACTACCTGAGTATTCAGGACATACTTAGTAACCTGAGAAGCAGAACCTACGAGAGTACCCTCGATGACAAGGTTAGAAAGACCCATTTCTTTAGTCTTACCCAAGCCCAAGAATGAGAAGTTCACCTTCAGCGGCTTCTCTGCAGTAGCTGTCACGCCACTTATTTCCTCAGAGAAAGAAGCTACGGT
Organism: Prevotella sp.; assembly: GCA_017475005.1. Classification (GTDB taxonomy): domain Bacteria; phylum Bacteroidota; class Bacteroidia; order Bacteroidales; family Bacteroidaceae; genus Prevotella. The sequence continues at coordinate 147,671 of JAFVGI010000038.1, forward strand.
AAGACTCTTGCCGTCACGGTTCACGCCAACATTGTCCAACAGACCTACGTGGGTATCGCCTGCATCCACAGAAGCACTGATGTTACCGCCGTCCGTACCATAGCGGGCAGCCTGGAAGCTGAGTCTTGTTGGTACAAATGAGAATCCTTCCTCAGGGAAGAGGGTCAGTGTAAGAGTATTGTCGGCACCTGCTGTAGCTGGGAATGAAGCACCAGTACCATTGTAAATACGAGTCTGAGGGATATTAGCCTCACCAGAAGCGCCACGATAGCTCTTAGTGTTTTCAACAGTCAGAGCACTGCCAGCAGTCCATGTCTTGCCGGCAAAGCCAGCACTCAGTTCATTAGGCTCCATCACAGCATCGTCACCCTGATTCAGACCGCCCTTATCAAGTGCATAGGAAATTGTGCCTTCGATGTTCACACCTGCAGCATCCTTTGACTGTCCTTCAACAACGACATCCTGCACGCAAAGGTATTTGCCTGTTGCAGTAGAAGTGTACCAAGGATATACACGAATCTGGAACTGTTCACCCTCTTCAAGCTGTACGACAGGAGAAGCAGCTACCTCGTTCATCACATTGCTGGTCATAGAGGCAGGAGAATAGAACGTAGTACGCGTTACGAAGCCGTCAGTAGAATAGTATGCATGGCAATGCATACCGCCACCACCTCTTCCACCAATCTTCATGTTTATGCTGCTGATATCGAGCTTCTTGCCCTCAGGACATGTGACAGTAAACTCCACATACTGATTAGGAGAGTCATCCTCTGCCTTTACCCATGCACCGCCTTCACCGGTGCTTACCAACAGGCCGTTAGTAGAAGTATTGCCATACTTCACCATTCCTGCCACCTTAGCAGCTGCTGCTGTGGCATTGCCATCGACAACAGCATTGTCATCGCTTGACAGAGCCCAGGTAGCAGTAAACGGATCGCCACCACCAAGCTCTATGGCATTCATCGTAACATCTGCAACAGCAGCCTTATTACCCAGAGTAGCTGTAATTGTGCCATAGAACTTACCAACAGCAGTTGCAGCAACCTTTGCATAGAAAGTCTTTACGACTGTTCCACTCTCATAGTTAACCTCCAAAGCATCCATCCAGTTCTCCTTGTCAAGAGAGAGTAGAATACCCTCAGAGGCACTGACAGTAATCTTACCAGCAGAAGGATCGAGTCCCAAACCTGTAAGAGTCAGTTCCTTTGTGGCAGACTGTCCTACATATACATCGCCCATATCTGCAGCAGAAGGAGAGAAAGAAAGGTCTGTTGGTATCTCTATATTATCAGCCAAGATACCACCATCCTTCATCAGCTGTGCACAGAGGCGGGCAGCCATCAAGGCTCCTGTGAGATTGTAGTGTGTATTGTCAGTCTCAGCGCCCTTGTCAAAAAGAGCGGCATAACACTTGTCGTATGTTTCGTAGCTTTCATAGAGATTCTTAGTAGCTGTGGTCATGTCGATGAAAGCGATATTCTCCTCTGTTGCCAACTGTTGCATGTGATAGCTGTAGTCCATAGTATGGTCATCAGCAGCAATTTTCTGAGCCGTCTTAAGTTCACCATTTACGATGGCATCATACTTATCACCCAAGTCATGACGGCCTGGACGAGTAATAGGCGCAGCACCACTAGTGAAATAGCAACGGCAAACTGCAGACACCAATACAGGAGTAGCTCCCTTTTCCTTCACAGCATCAATAATCTGCTTCAGACACTGCTTGTAGGTAGTAGATGGCGTAGTGCCACGTCCGTCGCTCTTGACTGCGGCAGCATTCGTAGCATCACCAGCATTGGTGTAATACTCCTGCAACTCGAGGTTGTCAATACCATTATACTTCCCGTCGTTGTGAGCGAACTGGATAAGTACATAGTCACCTGCCTCAACGTTGTTCTTGGCATTCTGCCACAATTCATTGTAGCCACCGCGAGAGTCACGTCCTCCCTTGGCATAGTTGACACTTGTCCAACCATTGGTCAAGAAATTCCCGAAGTACATACCCCAACCACGAGTATTAGTGACAGCCTCATCATAGAATGCCATCGTGGAATCACCAAGGGTGTGTACTTTTTTTGCTGCATGGACACTGCTGAATGTCAGCAATGCCATAAAAGCAAACAAAATACGAATACACGTTTGTTTCATAAGTTTGAAATTTTAGTTTGTTTGTTAGTTTGTTTGTTAATATAGTGAGTAATCGGATAGTACTAATAGAATTTAATTCGTGTGCAAATGTACTTAATTTCAATCTTTGTTTTGGGTGAATTTTTACCGCAAATGGTGGAAAGAGGACTTTTATGCAGCAAAAAAGAGGTGCGCCTTGCTGGCACACCTCCATTTGTTCTTATTGTCTCATTTATGTCACTTAGCCATCTTCACGCCGTTAACGATGAATATTCCCTTCTGAGGATTAGTTACACGACGACCCTGCAGGTCGTAGTAACTTTGAACTTTGAACTATGAACTTTGAACTGCATCTTTGATGCCCGTAATCTCACCATCTACCTTTACTGCGATGGTAGCAGCAGATGAGTCTCCGGTAAAGTATGCATTGAAAGGATTTACAGTTGTCTCATCGCCTGTTACCTTAGAGAGAGAATTATCAGTCAGGACATAAGAATCAGCAGGAACGTTGCCGCTGGCGTATGTTCCCTGGAAGGTGAAACCCTCAAGAGTAATCTGTGGGTCAGCATTTGCAATGGTTACACCGCTGAAAAGCTTGACGCTGTTGACATCGGCATCAATCTTTATCAGGTAAGGCTCGTTAGCATTCAACTCACTGACTGTAGAGAAGTTCAGAGCATCACTCTCAACACTCTTGAACTGTGCCACCGTAGCAGTAGTGCCAAAGGCTGTCTCCAGGTCGCTCTTGCTGACTGCAAACGGCAGTACGATAGTGTTCCAGCTGCCTGCTGCAATAGCACGATTCAGGACAACGCTACGCTGAACATTATTGTTGGCAGCAATACGACATACATTATATGCGCTATTCTCGCTGAGTTCAAGGTTGCCATCATATATCTTCTCAGGAGTGAAGCCAAGACGGGTAACCACGCCTGCATAGAGACTGAGAGCCTCATCGTCGCTAAGCAGACCATTGACGTTAGCGCCTGTAGCACCAGTTGTATTGTAGTTAGCATTGACAACAGGATCGAAATCATAGATATGCAGGTTTGCTGTTCCAGCAGAAACGCCACCACCCATATTAGTCCACTTATACTCCAGATTATCGCCGATTTCGTTCTTCAGATTGAAGAAATAAACCGTTGCAGCAGCACCGCCCCAGTCACGTCCGAGATTTGCAGAGACATAAGCACGGTCAGTAGCTTTCACAGTACAATCTCTGAATATGAACGCTTCACCAGAGTTACCCTTTTGAGCTGTAATATAAGCCGATGTCTTCTTATCGCTATACCCGCCTATTACGAGATTACAGTTGTCAAATACCACCTGACCACCACCGAAGATATAGTCGGTATTACCTACGATATCGCAATCCTTGACATACAGTGTTCCACTGCCATAGAAAGTATCTTGAGAACCTATGAAGCGACAGTTATAAAGTTGACAACCTGTAGGACTATTTTCAAAGCCAATAGCAGCAGCTCGTTCTGTAACATCCTTGGCGTCAGCATCCTTATAGCCTGTTTCGCCTGGTTTCAAAGTACGATTATAGGTAATTGAAGCATCACCTACCTGAGTAGCCTGGACTCCATCTGCAACCTCTTCTTCAGTGTAATACTGATTGAAACTATTCTCAAAGATTATGTTCTCTGCCTTGAAATTATTACCAGTTTTTCTGACAAGCACAGTAGCGCCCCAACGTGCAGGATTAACTTTCTTAAGACTGTTACGAGTCATTGCACGGTCCTTATCATAGTAACCATCAGAGTTCAAACTATAGTAACTGTAACCGATGCCATAGTAGAATGTGACGGTAGCCTTTTCAGCTCCGCTGGTCTTCAATGTTACGTTAGGTTGGTCAACGATAACCTGCTCGCGATAGGTCTGTCCACTGGTCAGGATGATAACTGGACTAGAGATATTACCCGCCTTGGCAGCAGCCAGAGCGTCTGTGATGGTATTATAGACGTTAGCCGCAACAGCAGCAGTATTGTCAACAGTAATTTCTGCCTGTGTAGCAGCAGGAACAGCAGGCTCTGGGAAATAGATATTGTGAGAAACTGCAGCATTGACAACCTTGAAGCTCTCTACAGACAGTGGTGACAAAGTACCCACGCTAGAGCTGATGGTGTAAGTGTCTGGCATAAGATCCTTTGTGTATGATGTAGCACCAGCTTCACAGTTAACTGTTTCTACATTTTTTGCACCAGTGAAAGTCAGTATGAAAGCCTCAGCAGGAGCATTTGCGATGGTACCTGATACCGTCTGTGCAGAAGCCTCTGATATCGTAATAACACCAATTTCGCCATCCTCTGACACCGCAACTGACTCAGGAGCGCTGACAATGAATGGTACATCAGCACCAACTCCAATTGTATATACATCAGCAGGAAGTTTCATATTGAAAGCATTATCAGCAACTGTTGCAGAAAACTCCTGACCATTGCCAGCAGCTTTCAATATAATAGCCTTGCCATTGATGTCGCCACCAGAAATAGTACCAGATACCTCATATACAGACACAGGATTAACCTTTATGTTACTGAGATAGCTAATGCCCGTAGCAGTTATCTCTACAGTGTCCCCCTCTGTTGCAACATAGTATTCGTTGTACAGTTCTCCATTGATGGTGAAACCAGTTTCGCTACCACCAGCATATTTTCCCCATGTTACCTTTGCACCCTCAAAGACGGGCACTTTGAACATTGTACCATTATTACACTGAGCCCACTGGTCGGTGCGTTTTGAATTATCCAACTTTCCTGCATCAGTATTGATAACCAAAGAATAATCACCGACAGTATAGGTATATTCAGGACTCTTCTGAAGTGCGAACTCCTCAGCACCATTGCCCTTGCCAAACTGCCATGTATTAGAATAGCCGTTTTGAATAACGACAAATGCCTTACCATCTACAGTAATACTCTGGATATAGCCACTTGTTGTACATGTCATAGTGACATTCTCGTCTTTGGTAGTGGTATAGGTTTGTCCGTTAGTATATGCAACTCCATTGATGGTAAGAGCTGTCGTACTGTATAGCACGAATGATATTGTTGCGCCCTCTGGCACACCAGGGATAGTGAGTATTGTACCAGAATTTAGCTGTGCCCAGTCAGCACTATTCTTTCCCAATTTACCTTTGGTTGCATCAACTCCCAGCAGTGGTGCGTTAGCCGCCTCGTCTGCTGTTGTTGGAGCCAAAGAGCCAGTAGCAGTATTGCCCTCAAAATTCGATGGTGCTTCCATCATTGAGGCAGCAAGGTTATATATCGTAGTAAAATTCTGGATTGCGCCATTCGCCTTACCTGAAATAATTACATTAGCAAGAGCCACCTGTTTGTTGGTAGCTAATTTACCAATATATATTCTAACTGCAGTCTCACCAGTTGTTGCGGTTATCCCTGTTATCGTAGTCAGATCGAAAGACTGATGCTCGCTAGGAGTATCTTCACTATTCTTCCTGATAACAACAGCCTCAGCTACAGACGTGGTCGTTGAGCCCTGTATTACCTCAACCCAGATTTTCGGATCACCTGTACCGACCTTCGTGATATCAAAGTCAATAGCAGTCGGTGTTACCGTAACACCAGCAACAGGAGCGAAAGAAAATTCAATGTAGTTATCGTCAATTTTTGTGCGAACATTATCTTTCTTTTCTTTATTTGTGAAGCGAGTATAGGTATTGCCAAAATAGGTACCTGTAGCCGTTGCATCGACAACAATGTTACTGCCCATCGACCATGATGTCGATGAAATTGCTGCGGCAGGACTTGCGACAGCAGTACTTGTCGCGCCGTCTGTCATACTCCATTTAACACTCAGATCTTCATCTGTATAAGTCTGGGCACTTGCCCCAATTACTCCTGCGATGAGTAATGTCAGTAGGGAAATAAATACTTTCTTCATAGTTTTATTTAATTAGGATTAAAAAATATTTTCAAGGAAATTTTACTGTACTGTTTTATTCTTCCAAGTGTAGGAGCCGTTAAATCTCTCCACCATCACGTTCTCAAGGTCTTTGGTTGCCACAGCATTCAACTCTTTCTTCTTGGGGTTCCTAACCTCGAAGCTGCAGTTGTCGAGGAATTTTATTCCCTCACAGAAATTCATCTTAATGCCCTTGCTGTGAGTAATCTGCACATTGTCGAAGGTAACGTCCTTCACCGGAGCCTCGGGACGTCCGTAAATGAAGATGCCGAAATAGTTCTTCGGGCTTCCACTATATTTCGAATATCCCATAACTCTAACATTCTGGAGGAGTACGCCATGGAAACGCGGTGTTGTCTCCAACAACTCGTCAGGAGCATCAGCAGCATCTTTTGGAGTTCCTGGAATCTTGTCATACCAACTGGTGATGACAAAAGGACTTGCAACATTGAACATATTGCAGTTGCGGAACACGATGTTATACACATCGCCACTCCTGTCGCGGTTACTCTTCAGACGAAAGCCACAGTCTGTGCCCAAGAAGTTAAGATCCTCATATATGATATCATGCATATTCTTGGTATAACTACCAAGAGAAGCACCATGACCAGCTTTCAGCTGACAGTTCCATACATGCACATACTGGGCATCATTGTCACACACGACATTATCATCGCCGGTATCAATATCACAGTCGTAGATATTGACATACTGCGACCAGATGGGGAAACCGTCAGTATTATGTGATGGGTCGTCAGCTGTAGAAGCAGGATTCTTTATGTTGATGCCATGAGCTGTTGCATGACCACCCTTGCCACTACGACCAATGGTGATATTGGTATTGGGGGCGTTCTGTACACAGAAATTACGGAACAGATAGCGGCTGCCCTGCCAGAAACGTATCATTGCATGGCGTTTGGTAGATTTCTTTGCAGCCTTTGCTGTCTCCACCTGATCCCACCATGGGGCACCCTGTCCATCAATAATGGATGTGGTACGGCTCTCACCCTCTATTACGATGTCAGAAGCCTCCTTCTTACCTGTAATAAATGGCGCTTCCATCATGCGATAGCCATTTTCGTCTGTTGGGAAAGTGTCAAAAGCCTTCATCTTCAGCATAGCGCCATCGCAGAGGTGCAACACGGTCTTGCTGCCCATCTGGAGGCTACCAGACACGAAGGTGCCCTTTGGTATCACTACCATACCACCGCCAGCTTCGGCAGCAGCATCGAGGGCAGCCTGGATGGCAGCAGTATTGTCGTCAGACGATGTAGAGGCATTGAAGGGAGCAGCCGTAATGATAAACGTATTGGCTGCCATGAATGACAGAGGCATACCCTGCGGCAGTTGCACAGGAATCCACCCTTCCGGAGTATTCTGATTAGCAACTTCTTCTGCCATCGAGAAAGCAATCCGGGCATTCAACTGCTGAGTTGCTGCACAAAGTAACAGCAAACTAAGTACTTTAAAAAATTGTCGTTTCATTTGTATTGAGAATTGAATTAAACATTCGATTGTTCATATTTTGACAAAAACCATAAAAACCCCTGTCAATGGCATAAGTCTTTTTAGACTTTTGTAGCACTTCAAGTAAAAGTGCCATTATAAGTGCACTCATATCTCCCTTTTCCGTGAATTTCTACACCTTCCTTTGTCAGGTTATGTCCTTGCCAGGCAAAAACCTCGGTTCTACGAACCTGAAAAACACTTTATTCAACCATAACTTTAACGTTAACCTTAACCATTTTTTCTGTTCTATAATATTATGATAAACATAAAAGAGTTTTTATATGAAGTTATTGTTTTTTAGCGAAGCGGTGTTTTTGCCGATGAGGGCAGTAAACTGCTGTGAGCAGGAGTATCAATTTAAGAGATTAAGACTTATAAACTCGCTTATAAAGGATTAAGATATTAAATGGATACATGAGTCCAAAAGACTTAACTGACCTCATCGGGGTTTTTTCTGTTTTTTTTATTATTCATAAATTTGAAATCTATTTTTTCTGGTTATTCGTCCGGGAACTTGCCATTGAGGATGTAATTTACGATGAACATTACGTCGGGCATCCCTATTTTACCGTCGAGATTAGCATCAGCATTCTCTAGGTTGAAATAGTCGGCAGAGATGCCGAGGATGTAACCTACCACTAAATTTGCGTCTGTCATATCGATTTTTCCATCATCGTTAGCATCGCCACGTAGATATGACTGCTCTGCAGTGAGTCTTATATCCCAACATGCCTGGTTGCCACCCGGCATAAAAGTAAGTTTACGGGTAACAGGTTTGTCAAAGGTCAGCGTATATATATTCGTGAAGCCATTCTTTCTCGTAACGAAGTGATACGCATCTTCACTATAGTCCGTACCATTGAGATTTGCCAGCCAGCAGTCACCGGTATCGGAATTGCTATATCCCGTAAACGTGAGTGAAGAGACAGCCATTCCTGCAGGGATATTGATGGTGTATTCCACGTCCTTACTATACTTTATGGTATTATAACTGCCATAGCCATATCTTTTATTTGCAGTATTACTGATTGAATAGCCATTCTTGAACAGATAGCTCGTTATGCTCTCTACGGTTTGGCTGCTGCTATATGTATTACTATTGAATATCAAGCCCTGCACACCAGTTTCCTCCTTCCAACTATATGAGCCGTCATACTTCTCTTCCATCACATTCTCAAGGCTGGTCGTTGCAACAGCATTCTTTGACGTCTTGTTGGTGTTCTTAACCTCAAAGCTACAGTTGTCGAGGAATTTTATTCCCTCACAGAAATCCATCTTAATGCCCTTGCTGTGGGTAATCTGCACATTGTCGAAGGTAACATCCTTCACCTTGCTCTCAGGACGACCATAAATGAAGAGGCCATAGTAGTTCTTATCGCTGCTCTTGTAGGTTGTGTGACCAGAAACATAAACATTCTGTATCAAGATATCATGGAAACGAGGTGTCGTTGATATCAGTGGGTCAGGAGATGCCGCAGCTGCTGCAGGGCTATCAGGAAGTGTATCGTACCAACTGGTGATGACGAAAGGACTCGGCACGTTATACATAAAGCAGTTACGGAAGATGATGTTATATACATCGCCACTCCTGTCGCGGTTACTCTTCAGGCGGAAGCCGCAGTCAGTACCCGTAAAGGTAAGATTCTCGTATATGATGTCGTGCATATTTGTCGTATAACTGCCGAAGGAAGCACCATGACCAGCTTTCAGTTGACAATTCCATACATGCACATACTGAGCATCCTCATCGCAAACAATATTATCGTCACCAGTATCTATTTCGCAGTCGTAGATGTTAACATACTGCGTCCAGATAGGGAAGCCATCGGTATTATGAGAAGGGTCCGTAGCAGAAGAGGAAGGATTCTTGATGGTAATGTCATGAACAGTTGTATTGCTGCCATTACCATTACGGCCAATGGTGATATTGGTATTAGGAGTATTCTGCACACAGAAATTGCGGAACAGATAACGACTGCCCTGCCAAAAACGAATCATCGCGCTGCGGGTAGTCGATTTGCCTGCTGTTTTCGCTGCCTCTACTTGATCCCACCATGGGGCACCCTGTCCATCAATGATTGATGTGGTACGGCTCTCACCCTCAATCACGATGTCAGACGCACCACTCTTACCGGTAATAAACGGTGATGACATCTGGTGATAACCATTAGCATCTGTAGGAAAGGTGCCAATGGCCTTCATCTTCAGCGTAGCTCCTTCGCAGAGATGTAATATCGTCTTACTGCCCATCTGGAGACAGCCTGTCAAGAATGTTCCAGCGGGTATTACCACCATACCACCGCCTGCAGAGGCAGCAGCATTGAGGGCAGCCTGAATGGCAGATGTATTGTCCTCTGATGAAGTGGAGGCATTGTAGGGAGATGCCGTGATATAGAAAGTATTGGCTGCCGTAATAGCAGGCAGACCCTGAGGCAGTTCCACCGCCTTCCACCCTTCCGGCGTATTTTTATCAACTGCTTCTTCTGCTATAGAAAATGCTATCTGAGCATTCAGCTGTAAGGCAGTCGCACAGAGCAGCAGTAAAAAAGATGTTATCAGAAAAGGCCTTTTCATCGGTTTAGTATCCAAATATAATATTTTAAGTTTCGCATACACTCAACTTCTAAGGGAGTGATAGAGGAGTGGTAGTGTAGTGATAGGGACATTAAGATTTGCTGATTGGAGGTTTTGTGAGTGAGGACTTATGTTTTGTCCTTTTCACTCCCTTTTCACTCCCATTACACTCCAAAGGAAGCAGAGCTTCCGAAAGTTGAATAATATCTTATTTCGGGCGCAAAGATAATAATAATAAATAATGTGTAGGTGGAAAGTTTGTTTGGAAATGAGGAAAAATGACGATTTCATGGTAAAAAATGAAGATATTGAAAGAAAATACCCCCTAAAACGACAAAAAGGAACTCCCGTAATAATAAAATAATGTGTATTTTTGCAAAAATTTTTATTACTAACTTAAATAGATTTAATTTATGTCACTAGAACAAAAGAGTATTCGAACGATGCTACTGTTAGCCCTACTGATGTTTGTGGGCAGCATAGCAGCCCAGACTGTTAAGGTCAACGTGAAAGACTCGCAAGGTGAGGCAGTCATCGGCGCCAGCGTCCTGGAAGCAGGAACAACAAACGGCGGTGTTACCGATTTTGACGGTAACTACACGATTAAACTCACAGGAAAGAGTACTAACATCTTGGTGTCATTCATCGGAATGAAAAGTAAGAAAGTCGATGTGAAAGGAAAAACCTCTGTTGACATTGTGCTGGAAGAAGATGAAAACACCACATTGAATGATGTTGTTGTCATCGGTTACACCACAGTCCGTAAGAAAGACCTGACAGGTGCTGTTGCCCAAGTTAACGGCAAGCAGATTGAGGACATTCCTGTTACCAACGTCACAGAGGCCTTGACAGGTAAGATGGCAGGTGTGAACGTTACTACAACGGAAGGTTCTCCTGATGCAGAAATCAACATTCGCGTGCGTGGTGGCGGTTCTATCTCACAGGACAACTCACCACTGTATATTGTCGATGGATTCGAGGTTTCTTCAATTAATGACATTCCATCTTCAGACATTGAGACCATCGACGTCCTGAAGGACGCAGCTTCCACAGCCATCTATGGTGCTCGTGGTGCTAACGGTGTCATCATCGTCACAACTAAGAGTGGTAAGACCGATGGTAGCGTGCAAATCAACCTCAACGCATCTCTCGGATGGGATAAGGTGGTAAAGGACATCGGTGTTATGGACCCATACAACTTCGCTCAGTATCAGTACGAACTCGCCTCTGGAACACAATTTAGTACAGACAAGGGCAGTTACGGTATCTATTCAGAGATGGATCAGTGGAAAGGTGCTGAAGGCAGGAACTGGCAGGACATGATATTTGGTCGTACCGGAACTCAAAAAAACATAGACCTCAGCGTTGCTGGCGGTAACAAGAAATTAAGCTACAATGTTTCTTATGCTCACATCAATAAGGATGCCATAATGCTTGGTTCCGGTTTGGTACGTAATAACATCACTGCCAAGCTCACTGGAAATATCAACAAGTGGTTATCTGCTGACTTCAAGTTTGCTCTCTCACACACAAAAGTTGAAGGTTTGGCAAAGGGTACGGATAACAATGAGAGCAATGCCACTAATTCGTGGTCAAACAGAAGTATTCGTTACGCTCCAATTAATGCAATTTCCAACGATGGTTCAGACCTTGACGAGGAGTACAGCACACGTGTTGACCCGCTGACAAGTGTACAAGGAACATCCAAAACATCCAAGCAGCTGAAACACAACTACAACTTCGGTCTGACATGGAAGCCTTGGAAGGGTTGGAAGTTCAAGACACAGTTCTCTATGGGATGGGATAATAAGGACACTGACGAGGCATGGCTGGCACGTGCCAACAACAACTCTAAGTATGAGAATGCCGGTATGGGTCTTACTGTCTTCCAGACTGATTACAAGAAGTCCCTTACCAACACCAATACAGCCACTTATGACAAGAAGAAAGTTTTCCTCAAAGATGATAAGCTGACAGCGCTCTTAGGTCAGGAATGGAAGCAGACAAAGCAGACAAAGACAGAAGATGTATATACCGGCTATGCCAACGAATACAACACCTTCGACCTTCTCTTCGACAATACTCAAGCAGCCAAGCCTATGGCTCCATGGAACTACACATATCCCGATGATCGCATGGCATCATTCTTTGGCCAGGTACTCTATACCATCAGCGACAAGTACTATCTGAACGCTACCCTGCGTGCCGACGGTTCTTCAAAGTTCGGTGAGGGCAATCGTTGGGGATGGTTCCCTGCAGCACAGCTTGCATGGCGTATCTCTGAAGAGAAGTTTATGAAGAAGTACGAATGGATTAGCAACCTGAAATTACGTCTCTCTCTGGGTACCGCAGGTAACAACCGTATCGACCCAGGTCTGCAGGTAACTCAGTACATACAGTCATCCACCACAGGTGCAGCACCTTATTTTGATGAGAATCGCACCACGTATCTGAAGACCAACGGATACCTGTATAACCCAAACCTGAAATGGGAGACTACCATCACTCGTAACTTCGGTATCGACTATGGATTCTTCAATGGACGTGTCAATGGTAGCTTGGACATCTACTGGAACTCTACCAACGACCTACTGATGCGGTCTCGCGTACAGAGTTCTTCAGGTTACCTGTACCAGTATCAGAACTTTGGTTCAACATCTAACAAAGGTGTTGAGTTGACTACGAACGTTGTTATCATTGAGAATAAGCGTCTCTCTTTGAACGGCAATCTCAACATAGCTTATAACAAAAACAAGATTACCAAACTGACCAACGACGATCCATATCAAAGTTCAAGTTTTGCTGGCTCTACTATTGCTGAATACAACGACTTCTACATTACAGAAGGAGGTCGTCTCGGTGAAATCTGGGGATTCCAGTACAACGGCTACTATACCGCCGACGAACTGGTACTCGGTGGCGACGGCAAATGGACCACTAAGGACGGTAACAACTACACTTATAGTGAAGCAACCCTATACCCTGGTGCTCCTAAATATGTTGACCAAAATGGTGATGGCAAGATTGATGCCAAAAACGACAAGGTTCGCCTAGGCAACACTGTTCCAACCTGGACTGGAGGTTTCGGATTTGACGCTACATGGAAGAATAGTTGGGGTACTATAGATGCCAACATTTTCTTCAACTACTCACTCGGCAACAAGATTCTGAACGGTACCAAACTCGCTAACTCTTTCTATGCAGGTTCAAGCGCAGGCTACAACCTCGTTTCAGAGTTCAATGTTGACAACCGTTATGCATGGGTTGACCCGGCAACAGGTCTGAATCTCGGCCGACCAAGTCCTAACACAATCATCGCCTACGGTGGTGCCAGTGCTGTAATAGATCGTCTGGGTGAGATTAATGCAGGAAAAGCACTATGGTGCCCATCAGCTACTACTGCTATGGTCATCTCTGACTGGGCTCTTGAAGATGCAAGTTTCCTCCGTCTCCAAAGCATTACTATCGGCTACTCATTGCCGAAGTTATGGCTGAAGAAAATCCATCTGCAGAAAGTAAGAATCTATTTCACTGGTCATAATCTAGCATGCTGGACGAAGTATTCAGGCTATGATCCAGAGGTTAGTGCAAGTTCCAATCCAATGTGTCCTGGTATAGACTTTGCAATGTATCCAAAGTCTCGTTCATACACTATGGGACTTAATGTACAATTTTAATTAAAGGAGGACATACAGCATGAAAAATTTATTTAGAACAACAATAATATGTGTAGGAGCGCTTGCCATTACCTCTTGTAATGACTGGCTCGACACGAAATCAGATTCTCAGCTGGAAGAGTCTGCACTTTATTCCAGCATTGAAGATATCAAGTTGGCCACATATGGTGTCTATGCAGACCTGTGTGACGAGCCATACACACAGTTGATGACCATACATCAGGGTGCAGGTACAGACATTGAACTGATTGACGGTATCGGCCAGACCGCTGTCGGTGACAATGAGCGTGGTGGTCTGAACTACAATGCCACCACCTCATGGGCTAAGTTGGGCACCCTATGGGAGAAACAGTACAAGACTATTGAGGACTGCAACCGCATTGCCGATGGCATTGCAACAAGCTCTCTGGCCACAGATCCTGAAGTTATGAAATACTCCGCAGAGGTTCGCGTCATTCGTGCTATGGTTTATTTAGACCTGATACGCGTATTTGGTGACATACCTTTCCAGTGGAATGGTGCCAAATCCGACCTCTCCAATGTCAATGTCAGCAAGACAGACCGCGACGTGATTCTTGATGCACTCATCGAAGATCTCGAAAAGGTTGTAGCAGAGGACAAACTTCCATGGTGCGGTAACGATGTCACTTCTGAGCATGTTAACATGGGTTATGCTAGAGGCCTATTGGCTAATATCTATATGACCCGCGCTGGATTTGCACTCCGTGAGAACGACAATGCGAATGCAGAGGCTGGCGGCTACTCTTCTTCAAAGAAAATAGCAGCAGGGTATGTCAAGACTGACCCATATTCCGGCACAGACACCTACTCTGATGATATATACCAGACGCTTCGTCCGTCAGACGCTGACCGCGCTGCTTTATATACCAAAGCTCTCGAGCATTTGAAGGCTGTTATCGACAAGGGCGTACACCAAATGAACCCTTCTTTTGCCGATGAATGGGATAAACTAAACAAATTGGAACTTGACAAAACATATTATGAGAATATGTTCGAGATTCCAATGGGCTTCGGTATCTCTGGCGAGTTAGGATACTCTATTGGCGTCCGTATGAATGGTGTCACTACTGACTATGGTTTCTCCAACTCTTCCGGCAAGGTAAAGACGACGGCAGTTCACTTGTACAGCTATGCTCCATGTGACACCCGCCGTGACATCTCATGCATAGCATTCGAACTGAAGAACTTCGACCGTACAGGCCTCACTTCGTCAAATATGGAAGAAGAAATCGGTGGTGTTACCGTTCCTGTAGAGACCGAAACCGGTAGTGCCGTAACAGCAGAGAGCCTTGTCAAGAACAAACCATGGGGACTATATCTTGGCAAATGGGATGTTCGCAAGATGTCCGACCGTTGGAAGATACAAAACCGCACAGCATCTCTAAAGTTCGGCTATGGTATCAATACCGTCCGTATGCGTTACCCACAGATTCTGCTATGGTATGCAGAGTGTGAAAACGAGCTAAACGGCCCTACTACAGCTGCTAAGGATGCGCTGAAAGCAGTGCATGCAAGAGCATATAATGACGCACCAGAACATGCATATAATTTTGACAAAACTGGAATAACCGCAAACGATGAGTTATCTGACTTCAATAATGATGTTGACAATGCTTCCACTAAGGATGAATTCCTAAAACTCATCAGCAAGGAGAATGCGCTGGAGTTCTGTGGCGAAGGTTTCCGCAAGTGGGACCTTATCCGTTGGAACAAACTCCATGATGCTATCGTACAGTTCAAGAAGGACTATATTGCAAAACGAGAGGGAGAAGTTGATACTGAAAAAGGCATATTGGTAGCTCCAAAGGTATTCCAGGAAAAGGTATATTTCAAGTATAAGGACTATGAAGAAGTTACCGACGAAAATGGAAATGTCGTAAAACTTATGGCACCTGAGAAGAGGATTGACTGGAGTTCTGTAACATGGTATGGAACAGACGGTACGAACATGCCTCCTCTCGGTTCTGATCCAAGTAAAGATAAGGATTGGATTAACGACAACGGCTATCGCTATGCAAAAACCGGATATAAGTATCCTGGTTTTGGAAAAGATCATAAAGACTTTAACGCACAGAGTTACGTCATGAACTCATTCGGTCAGGAATATGCAAACTTCGATACAGAGTTCTCTACTATATGCGGTGGACTTGTAGGAACTTGGGATGGCACCGATTGTGACGATTCTGGATTGAAAGTAAAGAACCGCTATCTCATGCCTATATACAATAATGTATTAAGTTCCTCTAACGGACGTCTATACAATTCCTATGGCTACTAATCATTAAAGCACAAGAAAGAATATGAAAAAGACATATAATTATATAATCGCAGCGGCAATAATACTGACAAGTATGTTGCAACTCGTTTCGTGCAAGGATTCTAACAACGACTGGACGACAGACCCTTCTGTCATCCAGCAGCGTCCGCCATCGAGTCTTACTATTGAGGTAGATAGTGCCACATTGGACATGAGCATCCAGATTGGAACTATTGCTAAAGCAGCTTATTATGAGCTGCAAATGAGTGAATCACCGTTGACCAGTAATGAAGATATTCCCGTTGAAGGTACGGTATATACTATCAATAACATTACTGAGGATCAGTTCGTTGATGGAAAAATATCAATTAAACGCCAAAATGAGTACTGTGAATTTAAAGAAGACCACACTTACTACTTCCGCGTTCGTGCTATCGGCCAGGATGGTACAATCAGTAACTGGTACACCAACGGCATGCTATACTCTGGTGATATAGGAAATGCACAGACTGCAAAGAGAATGACAGAGAACACCTATTGCATGGTGGAAACTCCCTCAATATTGTGGATTGACGACAGCGAAATTGATCCCGACGCCCTTACCACCAGATGGCATGAAACGGACTATATAACTGTTGCCAAAATACGCAATGAAACAACAAACGTTGAACACGATGTTTCTGAAGCTACTAAGGATACAGATTACACAAAGGTCAAGGTATGGTATTATAAGTGGGAAGGCTTGGAAGTCAACAAAGCATACACTTTCTCTCTGCTCGATGCTGCAGGAAATGTTATTAAAACCATAACCCAGAGTACAGAGTATGCTCCAAACATGTCTCTTGCTCACTCTATCCTAGCATGGAAAAAGGAGGACGTAATCGGTGCCAAGGGAGAATCCAAGGTGGTATATGATCCGGACAACTACTTCTCTATAACCTTTAACGAAGAATCTGCTGCTAATTCAAACTATGTAGGTCCAAGTGACAATAAAAAATACTATTGCCAGACTCCGGACAAGAAGGTTTATATCTCTAATTATCGCGTACAAGTCAAGAATACCAATACGCTGGAAGTTAAGGTTCCAGAGAGTGGTCGCCTCTATCTCTATGCAAATGGAAGTCCGACAACCTATGAGGTATCAAAGTTTATAGGTAAGGATGATGACGATAATGATCAGTGGGAGCGTATCCAGAAAGTTACTGTCAAGAAGGATGATAAGACTCCTATTCAGGACGAGGGAGGTTCAACAAGGCAATGTTACAAGTTTGCCAAACTGAAGCTCTCAGGTGCTGTTGATGGTAGATACAAGATTGCTCCTACAGCATCCAAGTCTTGTTATTACTATGGCTTCGTATTCGTTCCTGACGATCCTAACGCTGGACAAGAATAAGCGATGATGTAGAAATATAATTGAAGTTAATAAAACAAATAATCCCTGGCAAGAAATCTTGTCAGGGATTATTGTATTATCTTTGATGACTTGTACTGATATAGGTAGACACATTTAGTAACAATTAAAAATGTGTATAACTATGACAAAAGTAATTCAAGGCCATCACAGTTGTTATGATGAGTCTTATCGTTTAAAAATGCTTAGTGAGTATTTTGAGTCAGGTA
>JAFVGI010000039.1 GCA_017475005.1 Prevotella sp.
TCGATAACCAGCTATTGCCGTTATTTTTAACCCTTAAAATTGCGAAGCGAGCACGCTTGCCGCCTCTTCACTATAAAGGACAAACCTTATAATGCAGTTGCAAAGATACGATTAAGTAAGTAAACCACCAAATAAAATACAAATATTCTTACAATTTTTATAAAAAAAAGTTACCTCAAAGGTCATAAAAGTAGCAAAAGTATTAAAAGTATTTTTTGTATTTTTCGGGATTTCGAAATTTGGTGGCAGAAAGCATCTGTTCCACTTTCACCCCACTATAAAAAGAAAGAGAGAGGGGGGAAATATATAATTATTATATATTGGGGAGAGTAATAGTGATTTTATATATATATGCGTGTGCACGGGCGAGGGTAGAAAATACTTTTGATACCTTTAATACCATTGATACTTTTGATACCCCCCCCAAAAAAACAAAAATGTTAAAACCCACGCTTTATTTCCGTGAGGGGAATAATTGTCGTACCTTTGCATCAGAAATCAGCAAGCGCGCAGCTATTTCGTTTCTAGAGCATAGAAAAAAATTTTCATGGGCATAGAAAATTTTGAAGACTGAAGATTGATGATTGTGGATAAGAAGATGGGTGCCATGAAAGATGTTAAATTATTAACTTTTTAAAACCACAAAATCATGTCAATTAAAGTAAAAGCAATCGAGACTGATCTCAGTCATTTCAAAGACAAACAAGGTAATTCACTGGGGTTCCGCTACGTCCTGAAGCCAGAACTCTACAGCAAACTCACTGACAGCAAGGTCATTGCAGAGGCGGCTCTGCGTAGTGGCGTCGCAAAGGGTGTCATGGCTGCATGCTGGGAGGCTGCTGGCGAGGTAATCAAGGCATGGGCTACTGAAGGTCACTCTGTGGCAATCCCTGGACTCGGAACAATGCGTTTCGGACTCCGCTCTGAAAGTGTCGCTGACGTGAACGACGTAGCATCAAAGCTCATCACTTCTCGTCGTATCGTGTTCACTCCATCTGTGGACCTGAAGCAGGAACTCAAGCAGACTTCTGTCAACATCACCTGTTATGACCGCAATGGTGAAGTTATCAAGCGCGTCACTTCTGATGCTGGCGAAGTGGAAGAGGACAACGAAAACGAAAACCAAAACGAAAACGGTGGAGGAACTAACCCTAACGGTAACGAAAACCAAAACCAAAACGAAAACCCTGGTGGTGACAACAACGGTGGCGGCGGCAACGGCGGTACTGAGAACTAAATTTCCCGAACTCTCCCCCTTCGGGGGGAGGGAGTTGGGAAATAGTTGAGAGTGTAGAGTTTAGAGTTTATAGTCAGTGGAAAGTGTAGAGTTTAAAAGTTAACGACCACGGATAACTCGGATAAAACGGATTTTAAACAAAAACCATAAAAACCCCACTCCAATAGTATAAAGTCTTTACAGACTATTGCAGCACTTCAAGTTCTAAGTCTTTTATAAGCGAGCTTATACATCCTTATCCCTTGAACTTCTGCACCTGCTTTACTTCAGGTTTATACTATTGTCGCGGCAAAAAACACCGGTTCTTCGAACCTAAATAACCATTTTTTCTTGTTCAACCACATAGAAGAGAAACATAAAAAAGTTTTGGTTTTGGTTTTGGTACGAAGTTATGTTTTTAAGTTTGGGACAAAGTTGCGATTAAGAGAGTGCAGAGTCAAAATCGCTTTTGAACTATGCCGAACGTGAGCAAGTTGGACAAAGTCAAACTGAGGTTTTGGCTCACGAAGTATGTGATTGCTCTATAAGAGACAAAGATGAAAGGGAGATATTTTTAGCTGGAAATTTACTTACAAGGAAAAATAGATGCCTTGCATCGTAAGGGGCGGTAAAGCCCGACACATACAAAGTGAGGGTTCTTTTAGGTATTTGTTAATATTAAAAATTAAAAATAACGATTATGAAAATGAATAGTACTCTTAAATCAATTCTTATCCGTATAGCTTATTGCATCCTTGCTGGAATTGCTGGCGGTGTTGGAGGTAGCCAGTTGATATAATGCGTAAAAGTTTTTCCATAATACAATATGCTTGCGCTGTATGTCTAATAATTTCTTCTATAATGATGGTGGCGTACCAAGTACTTACCATAGCTGACGTGGCTAACGGACTACTCATGTATGTAGCGCAAGCGTTCCTTCTCGCAGGTTCTATCTTCGGACTGGACTACTACGTGAAACAGATTCAGCAGTCGGCAAAGCCGCCGTCTGAATAATGGTTATAGGTTAAAGACAAAAATTTTCCGTACTTTCTTTGGAGAGTGCGGATTTTTTTTTACCTTTGCAGCAGAATTCAAGAACGTTTGCATATGAGTACTCCACTTATACAACAGACTATCGCTGACTATTTCAAAACTCAGCCAGTTCGGAAAGCATGGCTTTTCGGCTCCTTTGCTCGTGGAGAGGAAACACCTGACAGTGATATCGACATATTAGTTGAATATGATGAGGACGCTCGTATTTCACTCATGACTATTAGCCACATGATGGGAGATTTGGAGAAGAGTACTGGCAGACGAATAGATCTAATCGAAAATGGCTGCCTGCTGCCTTTTGCTGTTGATTCTGCCAATCGTGATAAAAAGTTGATCTATGAGAGAGGAAGTTAGAGATA
This sequence comes from Prevotella sp., assembly GCA_017475005.1. Lineage (GTDB taxonomy): Bacteria > Bacteroidota > Bacteroidia > Bacteroidales > Bacteroidaceae > Prevotella. The sequence continues at coordinate 2,629 of JAFVGI010000039.1, forward strand.
TCGAGCGCCTGCAGCATATGCTCCAGGCGATGGATGTTCTTATTAATTTTAAAGAACATCACACCTTGGAAGAAGCACAGTCAGATCCTGTAATCTATTTCGGTTTGGTAAAACATGTTGAGATTATTGGTGAGGCTGTTTACAAGCTTACTATTGAATTTCGTACAAACCATCCCGAAGTTAATTGGAGCGATATTGAGAGAATGCGTCATGTCTTGGTTCATGGTTACTATAAAATCCGTCCTATACAATTGTGGGAAACCATTATAACAGACATTCCCTCATTGCGCCCGATGATAGAGCAATTGATTAAGGAAATTTCATAAGGATACTATTGATTTAAAAGCAAAGAGGTGCAGCCGATGGCTACACCTCTTTTTTTTAGTAGTATGTATTATTTTTACTCATCCGGGAACTTACCTTTGAGCACCTTGTTGACAATAAACATAGCATCAGGCATATTTACTACACCATCGCCATTCAAATCGCCACGAAGGCCAGCCGTACCAAGGTCTATCTCTTTGGTTACTGTGTCGGACTGTTGATAGCCATTTTTAGTGGCATATACATTTATTGTAATATTCCTTGCCTGAGGTATTATTACTTTATCATCTATTCCGCTACCGCTGTCTGAAGAATAATAGTCATAATGGTACTCCACACCCTCAGTATCGCAGTTGAATGTAAGTATACCGTTTTCGTAATTGATAGTCGGAGTTGCGCACTTGGGTGTCTCTGGCGTTTCTACTGGAATAGTTTTGATAGTTCCGAATCCGCTCCAAGGTGAAGTAGTCTTATATTCGCTTATAGATGATTCTGGTACATGTAATGTGATGTATTCAATGTATGAGTCTGCAAATGCATCATTTTCTGTAGTAGGAACATTTTCTGCATAGCAATATACGTCTGTAAGTTCAGAACAACCTAAGAAGGCCATATTGCCAATTGATTTTACGCTGACAGGTAATACTACAGAAGTTAGAGTTGAGCAATATTTGAAAGCATTTTCTTCTATCGATGTAACGCTATAGGTTACGCCTTTGTATTTTATCGTATCAGGAATGACCACTTTGCCCGTGTAGTTACCTCCAGAAATAACTATAGCTTGTTTCGCTTTGTTTATCATTTTGTAATAAATACTGTCTACAAAACAAATTTCTCCTACACTTATACTTTTAATTGTACCGAAATCGCTCCACGGGGCAATGCCTTTGTATGAACTAGTTGACGCAGATGGAATATGCAATGTAATATTCGACATATTTGTATTTTTAAAAACATTACTACCTGTCGTTGGAACATTTTCCACATGACAATATATATCGGTCAGACTGGTGCATTCAGAGAATGCACTTTCTCCTATTGAAGTCACAGCATTACCGATTGTTACTGAAATTAGACCAGAGCAGCCATTGAATGCATAGTTTCCAATTTTCGTCACGTTATCTGGGATTACTAAGTTTTTTATTTCCTTGCCATTCATGAAAATGTGTTTAGCATAAAACAAAGGATTGGAATCACCACTATTGAAACTAATTTTGCACCATGCTGCTATATCCGTTATATTGGCAGAAGTTAGGTTAGAACAACCGGCGAAAGCCCAGCTTCCTATTGATGTCACGTTTTTGGGGATTGTTATAGATTTTAGGCTCGAGCAGTTAGCGAAAGCACTTTTCCCAATAGAAGTCACGTTATTACCTATAGTCACCGATGTAAGGCCGGAGCAGTCATAAAATGCACTTTCACCTATTGATGTTACATCCTTCCCAAGAATGAACTCTTTAAGTTGAGAGCCAAAAACGTACTTGAATGAATTACCTACACTATATGATTTAGATGCTATCGTATTACTGTTTAATACAACTTTTGTCAAGGAGGTACAGTTTCGGAAAACATAATAACCTATTGTTCTCACGCTGTAGGGAATTTCCACAGATGTTAGGCTCGAGCAATTTTGGAAAGCATAGTTGTCTAGTGTTTTCACGCTTTGGGGGATGGTAAATGATTTTAATGTTTTGCAGTCCGAGAATGCATTTGTCCCTATAGAAACAACCTTATCGCCTATAGTCACAGATGTCAAACTGGAGCAAGATTGGAAAGCACTACTGCCTATAGATGTCACGTTTTGGGGGATTGTTATAGATTTTAGGCTCGAGCAGCCATTGAAAACGTAACCTTTTATTGTTGTTATGCTATTAGGAATTGTTATTGATGTCAAACTGGAGCAAGACTGGAAAGCACTACCGCCAATCGATGTCACATTATTGGGGATGGTAATAGATTTTAAGCTAGAACAGCTATAGAAAGCTAGTTCACCTATTGATGTCACACTGTTAGGGATAGTTACAGATGTCAGTTTGGAACAATCATAAAAAGCACAGTTGCCTATCGATGTTATGCCATAAGCAATACTAACGGTTTTGATATAAGATCTTTGAGAATACCATGGTACAGAACTGGAGGAACTATAATCGTTCATTGCTCCTGTTCCTGTAATGGAGAAAACTCCTGTTGATGTATTTAATGAGTAACTGGCATTATCTCCACATGAGCCTTCATAAACTTCTGCATTGATGGTTAAAGTACTAAAAATGCTAATAAGTAATAGTAATGAAAATTTCTTATTCATATTTTGAGTTTTAGTTTCTGTTTGCAAATGTACAAAAAAATCCATTTTTAAAAGAGAACTTACTCACAAAAATAGAGGAAAATTTTCTGTGTAGGCACACATCGGTAGAGGTGAGATTGTATTAGGTTATTGGTTAAGGGTTATTGTATAAAAAATCCGGAAGGATGTTGTCATCTTTCCGGAATTGTTTTTTTATTGTGTTTTTTTTACTTCAGTACTGCTTGTACTGCAGTAATCATGTCTTTATGGTTTTCGGCTGGTTCTGTGAGTTTTGAGGTGAGGGGGATATTACCGGCTTTGTCTTTTATTGAGAAGTTTCCGGTATAAAGTATGGTGCTTGCCTGATAAAGCGTCGCTTCTACTTTTACGCAGTATTTGCCATCTTTTACTTTCTTACCTTGCTGGTCGGTGAAGTCCCAAGAGAAGGTCTGCTTACCTCCTGCCTGTGGTGTCGCTCCTGTTACGGCATCAAGTTCTTGGTCGGTCTTCTCACTGGCTTTTGAGGCTTTTACCCATGTAGGTACACAGTTAGGGCGCTTGACATAGCCGCGCATAGGTTGTTCGTTGCCGCGTACGCGTCCTTTGGTAGTGTATGATGTAACGAAAAGTGTTTTTACAACGTCTCCCTTCTCATTTTCTATCCATACAGCATACTGGTTGGAGCCAGGACCTGGCTGCTTCTGATAGTCGAACGATACTTCGAGGGTCTTAGCATTACCCTTTGACTGTGCCTGAACCATTGCTGGTACCATCAACAACAGGGCTGTAAGTACGGCAATGAAATAATTCTTCTGTTTCATTTTGTTTAATATTAAATTTAGGATCTACGGCAGCAAAAGTAAAAAAAAATTCCAACATCTGCAAAAAAACGATTATATTTTTTGAAAATTTTGTACCTTCGCACCCGATGATGAAGGTATTGTTTTTACATGGATTTTTTGCGAGTGGGCAGTGTGTGCCTGCTAATGCGCTGCGGAGTGCTTTAGCGGGGAAGGCGGAGGTGCTGACACCTGACCTGCCGTTACATCCAAAGGAGGCGCTTGCGATGATAAAGCAGCTTGTCTCCGACGAAAAACCTGACATCCTGGTGGGGAACAGCTGCGGCTCGTTCTATGCGCAGATGGTGGCAGCGGAGCTGGGGATGCCGGCATTGTTGGGGAATCCGCACTTCCGGATGACGGAATTTCTGAAGGAGCGCATCGGGGAGCATCAGTATAAGGCACCACGAAAGAATGGGAAACAGAATTTCATCATCGACGAGGCGTTGATAAGGGAGTTTGAGGAACTGGAGGCAATACAGTTTGATGCATGGAGACCAGAGATTCGCGACCTCATCTGGGGGATTTTTGGGGAGAAGGATACGCTGGCCCACTTTGAGCCGCTGTTCCTGAAATTCTACAGCCATTCGTTGCACTTCCCAGGAGGGCATACACCGACAGCAGAAGAGGTTGAAAAATGGTATGTGCCGGCGGTTGTAACGGTTAAAGATTATTTTAAACAAAAACCATAAAAACCCCACTCCAATAGTATAACGTCTTTTCAGACTATCGCAGCACTTCAAGTTCTAAGTATTTTATAAGCGAGCTTATACATCCTTATCCCTTGAACTTCTGCACCTGATTAACTTCAGGTTTATACTATTGTCGCGGCAAAAACACCGGACCTTTGGTCCTAAAAAAACATTTTTTTTCTCTTGTAGAACAGGAAAAAGTTTTGGTTTTGGTACGAAGTTATGTTTTTTAGATTGTGAAACAATCGAGGTTTTGGCTCACGAAGTATGTGATGGCTCTGTAAGAGACAAAGATGAAAGGAAGATATTTTTATCTAAAAGCTTGTTTTTAAGGAAAAATAGATGACTTGCATCGTAAAGGGCAATAAGGCCCGACACATACAAAGTGAGGGTTCTTTTAGGTTTTTGTTTCAAAAAAATAATCCGTGTGAATCAGGACAATCTGTGGTCAAAAAAAGTGAGAGGTGAAAGGTCAAAAATACGGGCAAAAGTGAAAAAAAATGTATTTTGTTTGGTGTTTTGACAACAAATTCATAATTTTGCAGTTGCTAACCTATGGTAAGCAGACGTTAATAATAATATAGTATTATATATAAAACCAACAATAAAAACTAAAACGTATGAACAATCCGATCTTACTTGAAAACTTACGTTGGATTAAAGACTTCCCAAAGAAGGGTATCAATTTCAGGGATGTAACGACTCTCTATAAGAGTGCCGAGTGTATGAAGATTATGCTCGACGAGATGGAGAAGATCTATAAGGATAAGGGCATCACCAAGATTGTGGGAGTAGAGAGCAGAGGCTTTGTGATGGCAGCAGCTCTGGCTGCACGACTGGGATGCGGAGTGGTACTGGCGCGCAAACCAGGTAAGTTGCCGGCAACAGTCATCAGGGAGTCGTTCTCAAAGGAATATGGTGTAGATACGATAGAGGTACACATCGATGCCATTACGCCAGACGACGTAGTGCTGATACACGACGACCTGCTGGCAACAGGCGGTACTGCGATGGCGGCATATAAGTTAGTGCAGTACTTCCATCCCAAGAAGACATACGTAAACTTCATCGTAGAGATAACAGACGAAGGACTCCACGGCAGAGATCAGTTCAAAGACATCGACATGACAACGCTGTTGGTGATTTAATGGGTAACGGTTAACGGTTAAAGGTTAAAGGGTAACGGGTAAAGGTTAAAGGTTAAAGGTTAAAGGTTAAAGGTTAAAGGTTAACGGGTAAAGGTTAACGGGTAAAGGTTAACGGTTAAAGGTTAAAGAGTGAAGAGTCAGGCCTGCAGTCGATGTGACTACAGGCCTGATATGTTTTGCGATATTTACTCTGCGAGTGCTATGCCGGTGTCAGTGATGGTGATGAGGCGGCGTTTGTAGAGGTCGCCGATGGCTTGTTTGTAGATGCGTTTGGAGACGCCAAACTGGGCTTCGATATCTTCGGGGCTGCTCTTGTCGCTGAGGTGGCAACGACCGCCTTGCGTCTGGAGATAGCGCAGGAGGGTATCAGAGAAGTTGGTTACCATGCGGCGGGCATCTTCCGGCTTGCGCCATTTCTCGACCTTTGAGGATGCCATGATGCGATAGGACTGTTCATCGATAAGACAATAGATGAGGTATTTCTTTCCTACCTCCATGCGTTGCTTCTGCTCGCGGAAGGGGCAGAAGAGCTGTTTCATAAGCCCCCAGTCGAGGAAGGCACCATACTTATTGACATCGACACATTCGAGGGTGGCGAATTCGCCCACCTGTACCTTTGGGGTTTGGGTAGTGGCAATGAGACGCTCTTCGTTGTCGAGATAGAGGAAAACGTCTATCTCGTCACCTACTTCGAGGAAGGTGGGTACATAGCGCTTAGGGAGGAGGATTTTTTCTTCATATCCTTCAGCCTTAAGGTACATTCCGAAATCTACTTTCCATACCGCCTTCAGGCGATTGGTGCGTCCCAATTTTAGTTTTTCCACTTTTTTATTATTTTAGAACACGAATCGCACGGATTCACACAAATATTTTTTAAAAACAAAAAACCAAGAAAACCCCACTCCAGTATTAAAGTGCTTTACAGCACTAACTATATAATCTATCTATTTTTCCTTGTGTGCAAGCACCCAAATTAAAATAACTATCTTATATCTTAATCCTCTTACAGAGTCTTTTTAATACTGTCATGGAAAAACCCTCGGCTCTGCCGAGAAAAACCATCTTTTCAACTCTCAACTATACACTTACCACTGCCTATAAACTATAACCGTTAAACGTTAACCGTTAACCGTTAACCGTTACAAAGCCTGTTCTATCAATCCGTCGCGGAGGTGTATGGTGCGGTCGGTGATTTTTGAGAGGCCTTCATCGTGGGTTACGATGACGAAGGTCTGGCCATACTGGTTGCGGAGGTCGAAGAAGAGCTGATGCAACTCTGCCTTGTTGGTAGTGTCGAGGGAACCAGACGGTTCGTCAGCGAATACTACAGCAGGGTTATTGATGAGGGCTCTGGCTACTGCGATGCGTTGCTTCTCACCCCCTGACAACTCTGTTGGCTTGTGGCCTGCCCTGTCGCTCATGCCGAGGAACTTCAGCAGTTCAGCACATCGTGCTGCTGCTTCGCTGCGCTTGGTGCCTGCTATGAGTGACGGAAGAAGGATATTCTCCTCTGCCGTAAACTCCGGTAGCAGCTGATGGAACTGGAAGACAAATCCGATATTACGATTACGAAAGTCTGCCAATTTGTTTTTCGAGAGGGAAGTGGTATTGACGCCATTGATGACGACGCTGCCGCTGTCGGCCTTGTCGAGGGTACCCATAATCTGCAGCAGGGTTGTCTTGCCTGCTCCAGAGGGACCTACGATGCTGACGACTTCTCCTTTGGAGATATGGAGGTCGATACCCTTCAGTACTTGTATAGAGCCAAAGCTCTTTGTAATGCCTTCTACACTAATCATTTGACTTTATTTTAATCTCACACAGATTGCACAGATATTCACAGATTTTTTTATAAGGTTATTAATGTGCAACTGTTTTTTCTCGGCACAGCCGAGGGTTTTTCCGCGACAGTATTAAAAGACTCTGTAAGAGTATTGAGATATAAGATAAGTATTTTTATCTGAGTGCTCGCACACAAGGAAAAATAGATAGATTATATCGGTAGTGTTGAAAGCACTTTAATACTGGAGTGGGGTTTTTGTGGTTTTTGTTTTTATTATTTAAAGAATCCGTTGTCTTTTTGTTTCTCTGCTGTTACGTGGGTTGCGGAGGCAGCCTGTACGCTTGCTGGAAGCCATACATCCATGCCGCCCTTCTGACCACGATGGTCCCAAGCATAGTATGGGATGAGGGTGAGTTTGCTGTCTGTTGTCTTCAGCTTGCCATCAACACCAATAGAGAGCACCTGTGCCTCTGTCGTGATGCTCTTCACCTCATGGTCAGGTGTAATCTTGACATTCTGTCCCATTGCCAGCTGTGGGCGGGCATTGAGAAGATATGTAGATACATCAGCACTATTGTCTGGCCATTCAGCACAATAAACGAGTGGTCCACGCTCTACTGCAAGACGATTGCGATCTGCCTCAACCTTATCATTTGCCTTTACTAAGCGTGGCTCCATATCGAAGTGAATCTCTATAACATCACCCTTCTTCCACTTGCGGTCGATAACGGCGTAACCGTCTTTGAGTGAAGAGTGAAGAGTGAAAAGTGAAGAATCCTGTCCATTGATCTTGATGGTGTAGTTGAGTTTCTTGCCATCGACATAAGAATAGAGGTCGCTTGGCACTACTTCACCACGTGCCCATCCTGGGATGCGTATCTTCATGGTGAATTCTCCTCCACCCTTTACGAGGGTCATCTTCACATCGCCATCAGTAGGATAGAGGGTCTCCTGCTTGAGGGTGACATTCTTTCCACCTACCTTCATGGTAACAGTGTTACCCATGAACATGTTTACGAAGAGAGTATTATCCTTTGTGGCATATACATAGCCAGGGATTGACGGTATGAAGCGGCAGATGTTACTTGGACAGCACGCACAGCCAAACCAAGGCTTACGGGCATACTGCTGTTCTGCTGTGCAGGAGAGAGGATTTGGATAGAAGAAGCCATCGCCCTGAATAGAAACGCCTGAGAGAACGCCATTGTAGAGAGAGCGTTCGAGGACATCATAGTATTTTGCTTCGCCATGAAGCAGGAACAGACGATAGTTGGTATATACATTCGCAATCTGTGCACATGTCTCGCAATAAGCAGAAGCATTAGGGAGTTCATAGTTTGCGCCGAATGCCTCACCATCATGGCGAGCCCCTACTCCACCTGTGATATAGTATTTCTTTCCAACGATATTCTGCCATATGCGGTCGATGGCACTGATATAGGCAGTATCACCTGTCAAAGCAGCCACATCTGCCATACCACTATACATATATCCGGCACGAACAGCATGTCCTACAGCCTCATCCTGCTCGATGACAGGTTTGTGAGCCTGTGAATATGCATCACGACGCTGTGTCTTGCCACGCATATCAAGGAAGTATTTTGCCTCGTCGAGGTATTTCTTGTCTTTGGTGAGGACATACAGCTTACAGAGTCCCATCTCAGCTATCTGGTGACCTGGCACTACATGAGCCTGTCCCTCATTAGGTCCGACTTCACGACAAACGCAGTCAGCATATTTGATAGCGATATCGAGAAGGCTGCGCTTTCCTGTTGCCTGATAGTGTGCACAGGCAGCTTCCAAAAGGTGTCCGAGGTTATAGAGTTCGTGAGATACTATCTCCACTTTCTCCCAACGCTTATCTCCTGCCCATGAGTGGGGTTTATGAGGCGCCTTGGTACGAGCAGTATAGAGGTAGCCGTCGGGCTCCTGACCACTTGCTATGACAGTGATGACGCTGTCAACATACTTATCGAGAGGGCGACCATGATAGAGGGCCTTTGGATAGGTCTGCAGCAAGTAGCTGGCACCCTCGATGGTCTTATAAGGATCCGTATCATCGAAAGTGAAGGTCCAAGCGGTATCAGGATATTCCTGTGCCGGATTTGCCATACACTTTGCGGCATTAGTAAAATTGGTGTAACGACCTGTCTCTTCACACTTATCGAAAGCCAGAGGAACAGTGACATCACGAGAAGCCTTCAGACGAGGTGACCAGAAGGCATCGCTAACCTTTACAGACGTAAAGGGAACTGGGTTGATAGGATACTGTGCTACTGATGGCACAGAAGACATACAAATAAGACTTAGAGTAAAGAGGAACTTTTTCATTTCAGTATATTGAACATTGAAAATTGAACATTGTTATTTTGGTGAAGGTTTATGGATGAAGGATGAAGGTTTGTTTGTGGGGTAGTTGGTATTAAACTTTCCCCCTTCTTCCTTTCACCCCTCATCTCTTACCACCCCTTCCCTTTGGGAAGGACGGGATGGGGTCAGACCACCGTCAGGGTGTATATATACACTACTGCTGCCGGTATTGCCATAAGGGAAGAGTCGAAGCGATCGAGCATTCCGCCATGACCAGGCAGGATATTTCCACTATCCTTGATGCCAAGGGTACGCTTAAACAATGACTCTACCAAATCTCCAAGGGTTCCGAAGACAACGACTGTCAGTCCGAGCCCCATCCACTCCATAGTAGTGAGTCCTGTTGGCATAGCGCCCAAAGATGACAGGAGGGCGTTTTCATCAATATATGATATCAGGAAGGCCACCAGAAGCACTATTACGGCACCACCGACAGAACCCTCCCATGACTTGGCAGGACTGACACGAGGAAAGAGTTTATGACGACCCAAGAGTGAACCAGTACAGTAGGCACCAGTATCATTCATCCAAAGGAAGATAAAGATGCTGACAGGCAGCAGCATGTTATACATCACCAAGCCAGAGTCGGCATATCCCCTGAAGGCGAGGATTGCAAGACACGAGAATGGCAGGGCGATATACATCTGCGACATCATAGCATAAGCCCAATCGTGAATTGGGTCAGGATTGCGTGTGAATAATCCGCTACAGAACAGATATATCACTGTCAGCAGATAAGGGATGAACACCGATGATGGTGTCATGCCACTGCAAAAGCCAACCATAGCGATGAAGAGGAAAACTCCCGCCGCTGTGCATATAAAACGGTTGACACTGACATCTTCACGTTGATTTACTAAACCTGTGAACTCCCATACCGTGAGTCCTGTGACGAGGGCAAAGAGGAATGTCATCGACGTAGGACGAAGGAAGCAGGTTAAGATAACGAGTACGAAGAGTACTCCTGTTATGGTTCTAGTTATGAAATTAGACATGGTTAGGCCTTATTTTCGTTTTCGTTTTGGTTTTGGTTTTGATCTTCGATCGAAGCACCTTCCGCTCGGCATACTGAAAGCGAGCTTTCGTCTGCTCTCGCTTGCTCGGTGTTTTGGTTTATTTTCTCATTGCTCTCAATGATTTCCTCTGCACGAGAAGCCCATGGGCGCTTGCCAAAGATGCGTTCCACATCCTCTGCAAATATCACCTCACGCTGCATCAAGAGGTCTGCCAACTCATTATGTCCCTCACGATGTTCCTCTAACAGGGCCTTAGCACGAGCATACTGCTCATTGACCATCTTCAGCACCTCGGAATCAATAACCTTTGCTGTTTCCTCCGAATATGGCTTCGTGAAGTTATAGTCATTGTTGTCATAATAGCAGATATTCGGCAGGATATCACTCATACCATATACAGCTATCATGCTCTGTGCCATCTTCGTAGAACGCTCGAGGTCATTCATGGCACCTGTTGAGATATGTCCCGTGAAGAGTTCTTCCGCAGCACGTCCGCCAAGTAGTGAGCACATCTCATCGAGCAGCTGTTCCTTAGTAGTGAGCTGGCGCTCTTCCGGCAGATACCATGCAGCACCAAGAGCCCTGCCACGAGGTACGATGCTCACCTTTACCAACGGATTAGCATGCTGACAGAACCATGAGCAGGTAGCATGTCCTGCCTCATGAAGGGCAACAGCACGCTTTTCGTCATTCGTCATCACCTTGGTCTTCTTCTCCAAGCCACCGATGATACGGTCAACAGCATCGAGGAAGTCCTGCTTGGTAACGAGCTTTGAGTTATGGCGGGCTGCTATCAGGGCCGCCTCGTTACATACATTTGCGATATCAGCACCAGAGAAACCCGGAGTCTGACGAGCCAAGAGGTCTATATCGAGGTTTTCGTCAACCTTTATAGGACGCAGATGCACCTGAAAAATCTCCTTTCTCTCGGTAAGGTCAGGGAGGTCCACATGTATCTCACGGTCGAAACGGCCAGCACGCAGCAGTGCCTTATCGAGCATATCGACACGGTTGGTAGCTGCCATAATGATGACACCAGAGTTAGTGCCAAAGCCATCCATCTCTGTTAGCAAGGCATTCAAAGTATTCTCACGCTCATCATTGCCACCATAGCCAGGATTCTTGCTTCGTGCACGACCGATGGCATCGATTTCATCGATAAAGATGATACTTGGTGCCTTTGCCTTTGCCTGAGCAAAAGTATCACGCACACGAGAAGCTCCGACACCGACGAACATCTCGACAAAGTCAGAACCGGACATTGAGAGGAATGGTACTCCAGCCTCTCCTGCCACTGCCTTTGCCAGCAATGTCTTACCCGTTCCTGGAGGGCCTACCAAGAGGGCTCCCTTAGGAATCTTACCACCCAGTTCGGTATATTTCTGTGGTTGCTTGAGGAAGTCGACAATCTCCTGCACCTCCTGCTTTGCCCCTGCCTGACCAGCGACATCCTTGAAGGTGATACCGAGGGTATTTCCCTTCTCTATCATCTGTGCCTTGGACCGTCCAACGGAGAAGATGCCTCCGATGCCACCGCCTCCACCGCCACTGCTGAAGCGGTTCATGAGGAAGAACCAGATAAAGATAAAGAGCACCCATGGTGCGAGACTGATGAGGAAGTCGAGAATGCCATTACGAGAAGGATCTTCATAAACCAGTTCACCCTTGAACTTACCCTTCGCACGCTCAGCTTCCAGAAAAGCCTCCACCTGGTCAACACTACCATAGAACACCTCCACATATGGCGCATCACCCGTCTGGTCCTTGCCCTGATGGAACAAGTCCCTGACGTTCTCGGAACGCACATACATACGGAGTTTTGATTCCTGTTTGTTGACAACAACACTCTTGGCATAGCCGCGATCGACGTATGCTTTGAAATTAGAATATGATGCACGACGAACGGCACTCTGGCCTATCGACTGATCTCCATCTGTAAAGAATATGACGCCAAGTGTTATGATGATAACAAGATAAATCCAACTCATGTTGAATTTTGGCATCCGAGGTGGTCTTTTACCACTCATTGAAGCATTTGATGGCATTTATTATAGTTAAGAGTTAAGAATTAAGAGTTAAGAGTTAAGAATTAAGAGTTAAGAATTAAAAGTTAAGAGTTACTCTTCATCGGGGATTTCGGTCACAGTGGCATCTTGCCATAGTGACTCAATGTCATAGAAATCGTGTGCCTCTGGGAGGAAGATGTGTACGATGATGTCAACATAATCCATTGCAACCCAATAGCAGTTCTCCATACCGACGATTTTGATAGGTTTCTCACCCAGTTCTACACGCATCACCTCTTCGACATTATCGGCAATGGCAGATATCTGAGAAGGAGAGCCACCCTGACATATTACAAAGGCCTGACAGATGACACCATCCATGCCCTGCATGTCGATGACACTGATTCCACGACCTTTCTTATCCTTTATTGCCTTTACGGCTGTTTCTGTTAGTTTTTGTATCTGTTCTGTCATTTTACAAATTTTTGGGTGCAAATATACAAAAAAATATCCATTTATGCAAAAAGGTCGGAAAAACTATTCCTCTTTTTGTTGTTTTGGGGTAGGAACGAAGCCCAAAGCTGCCACCAGACAGCTCATAATAGGACTTATTATATTGAAAAAGCAGAATGGCAGATAGACAATTGTCGGAATTCCTAATACCGTACTCTGTGTCATACCACATGCTGTCCAAGGCACTAGCACTGATGTCACAGTAGAAGAGTCTTCTGTGCTTCGGCTGAGCAACTCCGGTCGATAGCCACGTTTCTCATATTCCTTACGGAAGATGGAGGCATTCATGATGATAGAGAGGAACTGGTCACCCATTATCATATTGAGAAGTACACCAGAAACGACTGTAGAGGCGACAAGACTCACAGTATTGCGAACAGCGCGCAACAAAACAGTTGTCAGGCTTTCGAGCATTCTGCTGACTACCATACAAGCGCCAAAACAGAAGGCGCACAGGATGAGCCATATAGTATCTAACATACCAGCCATACCACGTGTGGCAACAAGACTGTTGATAGAGTCATAACCAGTATCTACATGAGTAGAAGTATAGCATACCTTCATAATGCCCTGCATGAGACTTGCTGCTGTAACAGTGCCCTCACCACTTATGGAAGACACCACATCTGTCTGAAGAATCAAAGCACAGAGACAAGCAGCAAAAGATGACAGGACCAGAGTAACAATAGACGGCACCTTTTTGTAAATAAGGAATCCTGTAAACAATGGTACCAGCATTGTCCATAATGAGATATTGAAAGTACCGTCAAGAGCTGTAGTATATTGAGATATCTCTACATCTTTTCCACCAAACTGAAATCCGATAAAAAGATATATCAGCAGAGAAATAGTGATGCTCGGCACTGTAGTGTACATCATATACCGGATGTGCGAGAATAAATCAGCCTTTGCCATTGATGATGCCAGAACAGTAGTATCAGACATTGGAGACATCTTATCGCCAAAGTAAGCGCCAGATATTATGGCACCGGCACACAGGGCAGACGGAATGCCAAGGGCTTCACCAATACCCAGAAGGGCAATACCGATTGTTGCGATGGTGGTCCATGAGGTTCCCGTCATTACAGAGATTAGTGCGGAAATGATACAGGCGCACGGCAGGAAGACAGCAGGAGACATTATCTGCACGCCATAATATATTAAGGTGGGGACGACACCGCTTATCATCCATGTACTTGACATCATACCTATCATCAGCAGGATGAGGACTGAGACTGCGGCATCACCGACAGTCGCCTGTATAGACATCTCAAATGATGACCATGACACCTTATAGACAAGCATAGAGATACCCACACAGACTGCTGTTGCGAATATCAATGCCAACTGACTGGCGCCACTCAGGGCATCATCAGGTAAATAAACCAGGATAAGAACAATTAATGAGATAAGAGTCAGTAACGGCAGTGCCGAAATCAATGGATTTGGTGCTTTTTTCTCTTTATTTTCCATTTTTTATATATTTTGGTGCAAATTTACATCTTTTTTTTGTAATTTTGCGCCACAATTACCAAAATTTATTATGAAAAAAATAAAATTAGTCTTTTTTAGCGCCCTTTTCTTATTGGGCAATCTGACCATTTCGGCAGATGACATCATTGAACATAGAGGCGATCGCTACGTTATTCACGTAGAAGCCCTAAATCCTGACAGTGAGATGACCTTATTGGATGTTCTGCATCTTTGTCCGGAATTAATTTCCTATGACGGTAAGAACATCACCAACGGCTACAGGCTGCGTATAAACAACACAGCCCTTGCTGTTGATCAGGAAACCGTTCTTGAGAACATCAAGGCGAGTGAACTGAAGTATGTGCAGATTTGTAACTACACATCAGCTGCAAAAGGTGTCAATGGCGGCGGTGGTGTCATTGACATATACTACAAGCCACAAGAGGGAACATCAGGCAAGGTGGCCATCGAAGGCAGCACCTATGGAAATGGTAAGCTTTATACTGACATTAAGTCAAAAGTATCAGAAAACCTTACCCTGACAGGATATGCCATGACCAACCAGCAATACACAAAGGGATACCCCACTGATGGTGGCACCTTAAAATCACGCAACACCTCAGAGGCCGCCCACCTTCTTATCGACTGGAACATGAGCAAGAAAGACAATCTCAAGATTAAACTCTATCAGCAGTTTATTGATTATAAGGATAAGATAACAGATATCACCAATAGCACGATGGTTTTTCCTATGATAAACCGTTATAGCGACATGGTTGCAACGTACGAGCACACATTAAACGACAATGGGGCATTATTGATATTTGAAGGCGGAGTTGATTATCTAAGCACCAGTTCTGAATTTGGAGCCTTCGATAGCAACACAAATTCTTTCAGAGAGACTGCTCCTTATTTCTTCATTGAGACTAACTACCCTGTTTTGAATAATGAGCTGTGGATAATGTTGGGTTGGGAAATTGACTATGACAATTCATGGTACAAAGGCGTTAGCCGAGAACAGTACATGTTTAACAACATATACCTGCAATTCGACTATTCCCATGGCCCTTGGGTATTCACCCTGGGTGACCGTTTCAGGCACCTCAACTATTGGAATCGTCTGGCTGACCCTAATGACAATGGTTTGTGGTCACACAATCGTAATAACCACGGCTTTGTTGCTTCCGCTGGCTATAAGACCAAAGGACACTTTATACAGGCAGCCTTTGACCGCGACCATTACGTCCCTAGTGTAGAGTTAGACTTCTTTGGAGACAAGATAGACGGAAAGAGAACTTACAACACCGACTACAAGACCAATCTTATCTGGCGTGCAGAAGCACGTTACACATACCAAAATGAGAATTTCGTATTCTTTGGTAACGTACTCCACACATGGATGAACGACCTGCCTGGTCCTAATGAGCAGACAACAGGCATCAGGACATCTGCTACATGGAACAAGGGGCCTTTGAGACTTACTGCAGGTGTCAACTACTACCATTATCATGTCAATGCTACGCCGACCGAAGGTGGCAAGCACGAAAATTATTACACTTTGAAACTGGCACCAACGCTCCTGTTAGGCAAAGGATTTAGGGTGTCTTCTGTATTACTTTACTGCAGTCGTCAGAAGTTGCATGACATACATCCACACCTCTATTCTTCAGTAAAGGTGAATAAGGACTTCGGTCGTCACTTCAATGTCTTTGCCGACTTCCATGATTTAGCAGGTATGCCGACAATGACATCCCTGGAAATGATTAATGCTTATAACAAACGAGCTCTGACAGTGGGCATGACATATCGATTCGGAGGCAAGAAGTAAAGAGTTTCTTATTCTTGCATTTCTCATAACTTATTCGTACCTTTGACCTGACGGTCGAAGGTACTTTCGTTCGAAAATACAAACAAAATAAAAAAAAATCTTATTTTTGTTTGGTATTTTGCTCACTTATTCGTACCTTTGCAGCGCAATTTTCAAAAATTGTCTATTGGATTGTCCTATGGTGTAATGGTAGCACAACAGGTTTTGGTTCTGTTTGTGGTGGTTCGAATCCGCCTAGGACAACATAAAAAGGCTAGCAGTTTTTTGCTAGCCTTTTTCCTTTAAATATGAATATGTATTACCACGCCTTTTCAATTTCAGTTCCCTGATAATAGAACTTCAGGATATCGTCATAAGGTATTCCCTTGGCGCCCATTACAGCGGCTCCTATCTGACACAACCCTACTCCATGGCCCCAGCCTTTACCATTTAATATAAAGCGGGCCGGATATGCATTCTTGGTCTTATCGGCATGTCCCAAAAGCCTGTCCTTCAGTTCTCCTGCCTGTCCGAGCAAGGTATCACTCTTCTGTGAAGTGGCAACAGTGAAGGCTGAGCTATAGAGACATGAACGTGACAGGGCCTTGCGAATAGCAAGTTCCTTACCAATCACCTTCTCTGCCTTATCGCCCACGATGCGCAATGAAGAGATACGACCACTCTTTCCGCGCTCCAGGGCCTCAAGGCTCAGGATATGTCCGAAGTCTATTCCGAGGTTATCCTGCAGGATTGACGCCAGTTCCTCCTGGGTATATGTTACGAGCCAATCATGGAAATCCAACGTCTCCTGGTCATAGTCTCTCAACACCTCAGAAAGTATCTTCTTATCCTGGGTATTACAGTATGGGTCCTGAACAGAACGCAGGTATGGCTTCTTTATATTCTCCCAGCAATACTGGAATTCCTCAGTAATACCGCCACAGCACTTGGAATAGCGAGTATCACATATCTCACCCTGATAAGCCAGCACCTGACCACATGTTTCTCTCACCGCCTGTGCCACCGTAGGATTTACTGAAGAAGTAATTCCCTGATACCTCTGACAATGGTCATCGGCACACACATCATACAACTCATGTGTTGCAGGACGTGACGTCGCCATCAGCCACGAACGCGAGATAATAGCATGCGCCTTAAGGAGTTCGAGAGACGATGTAGCAGACATCTCCGAGGTTATGACACTCTCGATATACTTCTCTACCGGCAACTCGTTTATCGCCGTTACGCCATCCTTCTCCACCACGAAATGAAGAGTTCCGACGAAGGTCTGTGTCTGCTGACGCTCCCAATGGAAGCCAATGCCTATCATCACATTCTCCAAAGAGAAGGTTCCCGGCTTATTATCACCTATTGAATCAGTACCTCCATTTTCAGCAGGAGTGAATGTCAGTTCCTTATATAATGTACCATTCCATCGGATAGCACCATCAGCATACTCTGCTGTCTGCTGACCTGTTACGGTTTGTCCCTTTGCGATATAATCGCCATGAAGAGTGAAGTGTATTTCTATAGCCCGAACGATGCCCACCTTAACATTAGGTGCCTGTGCCATACGAGTGATAGAAGTAGCAGGAAGAGGGGCCTGAGTAGGAGTATTCACATCCTTCTTTATTCTATCAGAAATATCCTCTGCTGTCCGCATAGTGATGCTCACCTCCTGAAGGATAGCCGTTGCCTGCTCTACCGTCACGGCATTAAAATCCTCTTCCCTCGGTGTTATTATCAGTCCAGCCATATCGAGAGCACCAGGTGACACCATTGGATTAGGATATGCAGCCGGACGATGGTTGCTACGTGGGAACACAAGGGTGATATACTCACTGTCCTGCTTCCACGCAATGATATTCATCATCGGTTCACCTTTACCAGTATCCATTGCACGATAGAGTCGATGGAAATAATTCTCTTCCGTCTTCGCATCAGTTGTTACGATGGCAAATACAGGACATACATAGTCAGTGATAAGAGCCAGTTTCTCACCCTCATCATTATCAAGAATTACTTGCATGGTATTCTTGAGACGTTTCCATGCCGTCTGAATGGGCACAACACCAGACGTACCGGCTTGGAAATGCATATGGTCTGGAGCAGACGCCCCACATAAAGGACCATTATAGAACACCATAATGCGAGAATTGCGACGCAGCAACTGACGGATGGTGCCAAAATGCTTGTATATAGACTGTGGCTCATGCGCCACCAAAGGTATAGTAAAGTGTTCCGGCAAGATAGGGAATGGATTGACGAGAAGTTCGTACGGAGAATCCCTATCAATCTTTATCAGCTTTGAGAGCTGCTCCTCAGGACGATTTTCCTTGCATAGGAAGCAACGACGCTTCATCAGGGCAGACTTCTCAATATTAGCCCCTGTTGACACGATACGGGCAGGATTATACTGCACCTTCAGTTCATCCAACTCCTTCACCTTCACATTAGCAAGATCTGCATAGCGCTTGCGAGCAGCATCCCATCGCTCCAGCTGACGGTTATGGAAACGCTGCAAGGCATCGCCCATATTCACCTTCAGCAAGCCCTCATTCACCTGCTGACGGGCCTTTATCTCTATTGTGCGCAGACGGTCTTTATAAAGGTTGTTGGCATTCACCTTCTCTATGCTGAGCGCTGCATCACTATTACCACTCCATCTACGGCACAGATACAACTCATCATAGATGCGACCAATTCTGAAGAAACGAGAAAAGGCAAGACCAATAGCATAGTCTTCTCCATAGCTGGTATTGGGGAATCCGATATGACGTATCAGCGGTGTAAAGAAGGCACGGGGAGCACCGAGACCATTGATACGCAAAGCATTGTTAGGGCCATTCTCGTCCGTCCACTCCTTATGGTCTATGATGCCAGGAGGAAGGGTTTCGAGATTAAAGTCGCAGATGCGATATGTACCTATTATCATAGCAGCCTTCTGACGATAGAAAGCATCCACTATACGTTGAAGAGTCTTTGGACTTGAATATATATCATCGCTATCCAACTGAACCGCGAAACGTCCACAGTAATCAGAATGGATGGCCTCATTCCAACAGCCGCCAATACCCAAATCAGTACGTTCCGGAATGATATGTATCAGACGTTTATCACTTATGCTACCGAGAATAAATGGTGTCTGATCTGTAGAATGATTGTCGACAACGATGACATTAAACGGAAACTTCGTCTCCTGAGAGAGAGCACTCTTCACTGCATCGGCAATGGTCTTCTCACGGTTGAAAACAGGTATTACGACAGATGCCTCATATTCAAAGTCCTGTTCGTTAAAGTCAACCTCCAACAATTTGGTAGTATCCACCTTAGCGCCTATAGCAGTAAGATGTATTGTTGCAGCCTGTTCCATCTCAATCTGGAGGCTACGGTTTTGAGGATTGACATAATCAAATTGTTTTGCTCCACTCGCACGAGTGTCCCGTTCCTGTTCGGTATACAGATACTCATTCAGATGAAACAGTTCGCCACTACGCTGCAGGAACAGACGGAAAGCATACCATGCAGCATAGGCATATTGTTGTTTCTGCTGTTTCAGGAAAGAACGCAGCAAGCTGGAGCGCACAAGCACCAACTGGCCGAAATCAAAGTCATCACGAATAGAACCCTCCTGATAATCGATAGCAGGACACTTACGGATTTCTTTCTTGCCATCAATATTTACCTCTTGGTATCTATCGGCATAGACAAGAACAGAAGCCGTCTCACGCATAACACGCTGCATACGGGCCAGTGCATTCTGACCGAGTACATAAGGAGTAGGTTTTAGTGACAACAGAACAAACTCAGTCTTTATCTGCTCCGCTATTGCGGTCATTTGTTCTGAAGAAACAATCCCAGGGCTACCGGGACAAAGGGTAAAAACATCAATATTAACCATGTTTACGAATACGTAGGGTTACCAATGAACTTATGAATCCAATTATAACGACTGTCACAAAGACACCCAAGACATCAATATAATGTACGCTGACAGGATAGGCATCGACGATGAATGAGCCATCGGCATCGCCAAGAGTCACTATGCCATATTGCTGTTGCAACAAGCATAGGAGCAAGCCGAATACAACACCAAGGACAGCGCCAAGGATGCTTATCGCCCATCCCTCAAACAGAAATACATTCTTTATCAGGCTCTCACGTGCTCCCAAGGCACGCAAGGTCTGGGCATCAGCCCTCTTGTCAATGATAAGCATCGACAAAGAACCAATAATATTAAAGCATGCAACAACGAGAATGAAGGTAAGGAAGATATATGCTATCAACTTTTCCACCTTCATAATATTGAAGGTTTCTGACTGTTGCTCATATCTATCCAACACCTTAAAGTCCTTGCCACATATTCCCTGAATTTTCTTTTTCACATCAGGAATATACAAATCAGGCTTCAACTTCAGTTCCAACGATGTTATCTCACCATCACATTGGAACAACATCCTTGCAAAACGCAGGGAAGTAATAATATAGTTTTTGTCATATCGAGCCTGCTGCACACAGAACACCACACCCGGGGATATCAAGGAGTCAACAACAAAACCCTCAAGAGGGTTCATCAAATCCAACTGCCCCACTCTGTTTGGAGCATAGATATACAAGAATCCCTGATAGCGGGCCGGCATATGCAATGTTTGTGCAAGGCGCAAGCCAGGAGTACCATATTCCAAATCTGCAGCTTGAAGTGCAAAATTCCCGTCACCATAGCAGATGTCATTAATATGCGTCAGTTTGGTGAAAGAATCATCCACACCTTTTATGTACACCATAGACTGCTGGTCACCATACAGTGCCAGAGCCTGTTCCTCAACACATTCGGTAGCGACAGCCACCTCGTCAAGGCTCTTTATCTCAACAAGTTTCGGATTATCTGCCGCACATGTCTTGCCAACAGCAGGTACTATCTTTAGCTGCGGGTCAAAACTGGTAAAAAAGGTAGCTACTAAATCAGAGAAGCCATTGAAGACACTTAATACAACCACGAGTGCCATCGTAGCCACCATAACGCCCACTACACTGATAGCCGATATCACATTTATCACATTGGTACTCTTCTTGGAGAACAGATATCGGAGAGCAATATATAATGATGTGCGTAGTGAAGAGGTTGACTGGCGCATGGTGTTTTTACTTCTGCAACAACTCGTCTATACGTTCTATATAATCAAGGCTGTCATCAATAAAGAAGCGTAGCTCCGGGATTATACGCAATTGGTTATGAACACGTTTTCCCAAGTCATAACGCACCTGAGAACTATTGCGCTGTATATTCTGCAGCAATTCCTCACCTTTTTCGGAAGGGAAAATGGACAAATATGCTGTACAGATGCTTAAATCAGGAGATACCCTCACACGAGTAACACTCACCATAACACCCCTCATGGCACGTGTTTGGCTTTGAAAAATAAGGCTCAACTCTTTCTGTAACAGCCTACATATTCTATTTTGTCGTGTTTCTTGCATAATGATTTCCCCTAAAAAGGTTTATTAATTATTTTGATTCTGGAAAGCTGTATATATCTTATTGGCAATCTCCTCCATCTCATTTGCCGGCAATGACAACTTCTCCCTGCGGAAATCCATGTCACCCTCGGTATCCATTGGCATAAGATGGATATGAGCATGTGCTACTTCCAAGCCAAAGACACTCATGCCGACCTTCTTACATGGGAAAGCCTCTTTGATAGCCTTTGCCACCTTTTTGGCAAATACGAAATAGCGAGCAATCTCCTCATCATCCATATCAAAAAGATAATCAATCTCTCGACGTGGGATTACAAGAACATGCGCCCTTACCACAGGATTAATGTCAAGAAATGCATAGAACTCGTCGTTCTCGGCACACTTATAACTAGGAATCTCGCCAGCAGCAATTTTTGAGAAAATATCCATAACTGTAAAGTTTAGAGTTTAGAGTTTAAAGTTTATAGGTTCTTGAACTAATAACGTTTGGAGGTTAATAACTGATATTCTCAATTTTGAGTTTCAGAATACCATTTGGCACCTTTACTTCTACTTCATCACCCACCTTATGGTTGAGCAATGCCTGTGCGATGGGTGTTTCGATAGAAATCTTTCCCTCTCGAAGATTAGCCTCATTAGCACTAACTATGGTATAAGACATTTTTGCCTTATTACCTAGATTTGTCATTTCCACTTTGCTGAGAAGCTGAACAGCATCAGTAGAAAGGCGACTCTTATCTACAATTTTGGCATCTGCTATTTGAGTCTTCAAAGCATTTATCTTGATAGCCAGATTAGCCTGCGCCTCTTTTGCCGCATCATACTCAGAATTCTCTGACAAATCGCCCTTATCGCGTGCTTCTGCTATAGCAGCACTCACCTTGGGCATTTCTACCGCCTCAAGACGGTGAAGTTCGGCTACCATATTTTCGTAGCCCTCTTTTGACATGTACGCCATATTTTATCTGTATTTATACAAAAAAACAACAACCCCGAGTAAGCTCAGAGTCGCATATATCTCATTAAATTTCGGTACAAAGATACAAAAAGTTCCCGTCACGCCCCATAATATCGTTAATTTTTATATTTTTTTAGTAAAAAAACACGAAAAAGGAAGGCTTTCTATCATGCTCTCACCTTTTTTTTATATCTTTGCACACGATTTGAATATTTACGCGTAACACATATGTACACAACTATCACTGCCGCAGAAGCGGCTTCACTCATCAAGAACGGCGACTCAATAGGCCTGTCAGGATTTACACCTGCAGGAGCGCCAAAAGCCACAACAAAGGAATTAGCAAAGATTGCCCAGAAAGAACATGAAAATGGCAATCCTTTCAAGATTAACTTATTCACAGGAGCTTCAACCGGACAGAGCACTGATGGTGACTTGGCATTAGCTAAGGCCATAGACTTCCGTGCTCCTTATACCACAAATCCCGATTTCCGTTCTTGCGTAAACAAAAACGAGATTCGATACAACGACCTACATCTCAGCCACATGGCACAGGAGTTGCGCTATGGCTTCTATGGCCCACTGAACTGGGGTATCATAGAGGTTTGTAAGATTGAAGACGCTGGAGACAAATACAATGTTTCCCTCACTGCTGCAGGAGGCATCTCTCCTACCGTAGCGATGATGGCAGAAAAAATCATCCTGGAGCTTAACAGCTTCCACAATGAAGGAGCAGGCCAGCTGCATGATATCTTCGAGCCACAGAATCCCCCTTATCGTCAGCCATACATGATTACATCGGTTAAAGACAGGATTGGTAAGCCATATCTGTCTATTCCGAAATCAAAGGTTGTCGGTGTTATAGAGTGTAACATCCCTGACGAAGCACGTGCTTTCAAGGGAACAGACCCTATCACAGACCAGATTGGTGCAAATGTAGCACATTTCCTGTTAGGCGACATGAAACGTGGCATCATCCCTCCAGAGTTCTTGCCATTACAGAGTGGCGTAGGAACAACAGCCAATGCTATTCTCGCAGCTCTCGGCAAAGACAAGAGCGTACCTGATTTCAACATCTACACAGAAGTATTCCAGAATGCTATCGTTGACATGATGTTGTCAGGTCGTGTGAAGGATGCATCCACCTGTTCTCTTACCGTTGACAATGAATGCTTGATGAAGGTATATGACAATCTCGACCTATTCTCTAAGCATCTCGTAATCCGTCAGTCAGAGATAAGCAACTCTCCTGAGGTAATACGCAGACTTGGTGTTATTGCCATCAATACTGCTATTGAGGTTGACATCTATGGCAACGCCAACTCTACACACATCAGCGGAACAAAGATGATGAACGGTATTGGTGGTTCTGGCGACTTCGAGCGCAACGCCTATATCTCCATCTTCACCTGTGCTTCTACAGCAAAGGGCGGCATGATTTCATCTATTGTTCCTATGGTAAGCCATCAGGATCACTCTGAACACGATGTTAATGTCATCATCACAGAGCAAGGTATTGCCGATCTACGTGGAAAGGCACCAATAGAGCGTGCCCAGCTGATAATAGAGAATTGTGCACATCCAGATTATCGTCCTATCTTACGTGAGTACGTAAAGATTGCAGCTGGTGGACAAACACATCACAACCTGCCATGTGCTTTTGCTATGCATGACACACTCCGCAGGAAAGGTGATATGCATCTGACGGATTTCTCTGAATACATCAAAGAATAACTATCCAATTTATTACTACTATGGCAAACTTATCAAATTTCTCCCTCGAAGGGAAAAACGCTTGGATAACAGGCGCATCGTACGGAATCGGTTTCAACATCGCTAAGGCATTTGTTGCCGCTGGTGCTAACATGATTGTTTTCAATGACATCAACGAGGCAGCACTGCAACGCGGACTTGACAACTATAAGGAAGCAGGCATAACTAACGTAAAAGGCTATGTCTGTGACGTTACTGACGAAAAAGGCGTAAAGAAACTCGTTGACACTATTCACAAGGAAGTTGGTCAGATTGACATCCTCGTTAATAATGCAGGCATCATCAAGCGTATTCCTATGCACGAGATGAAGCGTGCAGAGTTCCAGCAGGTTATAGATATCGACCTTGTTGCACCTTACATCTGCTCTGCAGCAGTTCTGCCAGAAATGATGGAGCGTAAGGAAGGAAAGATTATCAATATCTGCTCTATGATGTCAGAGTTGGGTCGTGAGACAGTATCTGCTTACGCAGCTGCCAAGGGTGGTTTGAAGATGCTGACACGTAACATCTGCTCAGAATATGGTGAGTACAACATCCAGTGCAACGGCATTGGCCCTGGCTACATCGCTACTCCTCAGACAGCACCACTGCGTGAGAGGCAGCCAGATGGCAGCCGTCATCCTTTTGACAGCTTCATCTGTGCAAAGACTCCAGCCGGACGTTGGCTTGACCCTTCAGAGCTAGGTGGTCCAGCTGTATTCCTGGCTTCTCATGCCTCTGATGCAGTGAATGGACACGTATTATATGTTGATGGCGGTATCCTCGCATACATCGGAAAGCAGCCATCTTAAAAACAAATCTTAATTTACAATTCTTTTGTACAGATTTAATTCCATAATCATAATGTTGTCAGCAACGCTAATGTTGCTGACAGCATCGTGTAAGTCAAGTGACGAGGAAATCACGCCAAGTGATCAGGTAGGTATTACAGCTGCAACATTTGGAGCGCTTCGCAGACAGAACACGACGGGCAGTTCGTATTCTACTTATACTCCATCCTCAGCAACCTATCCTATCTTCATTGATCACATAAAGGGCGAGATATACAATCCTGACTCATTACCAGTACGCACAATCCCGTCTAAGGTTCTTCTTACGCTATCTTTCAAGAACAACTCTTTCGGAGTTCTTGAATCCTTGGAGAAAGAAGACTCCTTTGTGCAGACCTATTATGCTACGGACACACTTGACTTCTCCAAGCCACGCAAGATAAGAGTAATATCTTCCGATGGGGAACATTCACGAGATTATACCATTGATGTGAGAATACACAAAGTTAGCGTTGACTCATTAAAATGGACTAGCATGAATGTTTGCAATGCCATAAAAGGAAAGAAACTAATTACTTTGAAAGCACTTTCCAACGATGATGCTTTTTATGTTTTGGCTGCAGACACCACTGTTGACACATCAAATGGCGATATATATTGCAGCATACAGGTATTAAAGACGACAGACGGGAATACCTGGAGCACAGAATACAACCCTGTGCCACCAAAGATTATACCATCTGCACAATTTCCAGATTTTATACGGCCAACAATGGCTGTTTACAAAAATAAGATATACCTGCTTTACGATGGTCAGTTGAGATGTTCTGATAACTGGACAAGCAGCACATCTTGCAACTTGAGAGCTATTCTTGGAGGTTTTGATAATTATTTCTATGGAGTAAACGACCAAAAGAAGATAGAAGTAGCAACAGGTGGAAATCCAATGACAGCATCATTCACCAGCGACAGTATGGAAGAAATGCCATACGTCACAGGAGACAGTCTCCCTTACAAAGACTATAACTTCATTGCAACGAGCCTGCTTACAGATCCGTCAATGGGTCGTGCCATCATATTGGCAAATAAGGAGAAAGATGCAACAAACATCCAAGCGCCAAACGTTGATAAGGCTGTAATATGGAGTAAAATCATTGATGATGTCCCACAGAATTGGTGTCTCACAACTCCTGCATGGAACAATCACTATAAGGTTTTGCCACGTATGGAATACCTATCTGCTACTTCATATGCTGACGGAATCATTGCCATTGGAGGTTATCCCAACACCCGGAAGTTCTATTACTCCAACGACTGGGGAACCACATGGGAAACAAAAAGCTCTATAAATATTCCATCAGAACTTCAAAGCACTGAGCAGGTAGCAATTGGAGCCAATGACACCTATATATACCTTATCGGAGGTAATACCGGTGAAGTATGGAGAGGACAGAAGATTTATTAAAAACAAAAATAAAGATGCGCATATATATCCTTTTTATAACAATGTTATTACCATTCACCGTCCTTGCCCAAGAAGACGTTGAATATCGCATGGATATTGGCGCAGGTGTGGGAGCAACGACATATTACGGTGATTTCAATGCCTCACCCACTAAGAATATTCAGCCAGCAGCAGCCATAGTCTTTCGTGATGTCTTAAATCCACACATGGCCATAAGACTTTCCGCTATGTACACAAAGGTAAAAGGATCATATGAACCAAGCAAGACCTATTATCCGAATGTAAACACTTATACATTCAATAACACTCTTGCAGACCTTAGTGCAACATACGAATACAACTTCTGGCCTTATGGAACAGGAAAGGACTATCGAGGTGCCAAGCGTCTGACACCATTTATCTCTATTGGTATCGGAGCGACTTATGCCATGATTAAGGCTGACGAGACGATGAAAATCGAGAAAAAGAATATATTCACAGCCAATATACCTATCGGTGTAGGTGTAAAATATCGTTATAAAGACAGATACAACTTTTCATTAGATTGGCAGATGCATTTCTCCTTGTCTGATGAACTTGATGGAATAAAAGATCCATACGGTATCAGTAGCAGTGGATTGTTCAAGAACACAGATTGCTACAGTACCTTAACACTTGCTTTTACTTACTCATTTTTCGAAAAATGCAGAACATGTCACAAAGAATGAATATACCTGAGCATATAGCTATTATCATGGATGGTAATGGCAGATGGGCAGAACAGCATGGAAAGCCACGCAATTATGGCCATTCTGCTGGTGTAGACTCCCTACGCAAGATAACAGCCGAATGTGCTCGAATAGGAGTAAAATATCTCACTGTATATGCTTTCTCTACAGAAAACTGGAATCGTCCGGCAGAAGAGGTCAGGTTATTGATGGAACTAGTCATTTCATCATTAGACAATTCTCTTTTTGATGATAACAATATACGATTCCGCTGCATAGGTGACAGGAAACGCCTTCCAAAGGACGTACAAGACACTCTGCTGGGCCTTGAAGAACGTACGAAAGAATATAAGAGGATGACAATCACTGTAGCCCTCAGTTATTCCTCACGCTGGGAATTGACTGACTGTATGCAGAAAATAGCTGCTCAAGTAGAAGC
Source organism: Prevotella sp. (assembly GCA_017475005.1). GTDB lineage: Bacteria > Bacteroidota > Bacteroidia > Bacteroidales > Bacteroidaceae > Prevotella. The sequence goes on from JAFVGI010000039.1 coordinate 30,474, forward strand.
CGGCACATTGAAAGCCAGCGATATTACAGAGCAAACCATCATAGATAATATGAATAGTGGCTTCCAGCCAGACCCTGACCTCTTGATAAGAACAGGAGGAGATATTCGTATCTCAAACTACATGCTTTGGCAAATAGCATATTCCGAATTATACTTCACGCCGATATATTGGCCTGATTTCAATGAAGATGAACTTAAAAAAGCCATAGAATATTTCAACACCAAACAGCGCCGTTTCGGCAAGACCGAAGAGCAGGTAGAGAAAGGTCTATAGCATCTATATACAATTGTTAATAGTTAATGTCCGTGTTTAGAAACAGATTTTTCTTCACATTCATATATCTCTTTGTATCATTCTTAGCCATATATGGTCAGGAAAAGATAATCAATCCTGACATTTCATATGTTGGTGCCGTCAAGAAATACACGATAGCCCACATAGCAGTCAGTGGTGTTGATGAATATGAAGATTTTATGCTCACAGGTATATCCGGCCTATCCGTTGGTCAAGAGATCAGTGTGCCAGGAAACGAAATAACAGAAGCTGTAAAGCACTACTGGAAACACGGATTATTTTCTGAAGTTAAGATAGCAGCAGATTCTATTGTTTTAGATTCCATCTATCTACATTTTTATTTACGCACACGTCCTCGCGTCAGTACGATAAACTATATTGGAATTAAGAAGAAAAGCGAGCGTGAAGATATGGAATCAAAGCTCGGACTTCTAAGAGGGTCACAAGTAACCCCGAATATGATATCCAGGGCTAAATATCTTGCAGAAAAATATTTTGCAGACAAAGGTTTCAAGAATTGTGAAGTAACAATACGCCAGCGTGATGATGTGGCAGAAAAGAATCATGTCATCCTTGATGTTGAAATAGATAAGAAACTCAAGACAAAGATTCACCGCATATACATTGATGGCAACGAGCAAATAAAGACCAACAAACTTAAAGGTAAGATTTTTGGTGGCGGTGCTCTAAAGAAACTTCATGAGGTAAACACTCTTCGTGGATTCCTTAAATCCAAGAAATTCAAGCCAGAGAAATACGAAGAGGACAAGAATAACCTTATTGATTATTACAATGAGTATGGTTATCGCGATGCAAAATTAGTAAAAGACAGCATTTCCACATACGATGACAGACATGTTGACATACACTTCAATATATACGAGGGACAGAAATATTATCTCCGTAATGTCACATGGGTAGGTAATACCGTATATAAGACTGATTACCTGCAATCTGTTTTTGGCATGAAAAAAGGCGATGTTTATAACCAGAAACTTATGGACAAACGTCTGAAGGATGATGACGATGCTGTAGGAAACCTTTATTGGAATAATGGTTATCTCTTCTATAAGTTAGACCCTACAGAGATAAATATTGTCGGTGATTCCATAGACCTTGAAATGCGTATACAGGAAGGTCCACAAGCACATATTTCCCACGTTCGCATAACAGGTAACAATCGCCTATACGAGAAAGTAGTACGTCGTGAGTTACGCACCAAGCCTGGTGATCTATTCTCAAAAGATGCCTTGATGCGTTCTGCACGTGAGATAGCATCTATGGGACATTTCGATCAGGAGAAAGTAAATCCTGATGTACGTCCTAACTACGAAGACGGAACAGTTGACATAAACTGGGATTTGGAACAGAAGTCTAACGACCAGGTTGAATTCTCTTTAGGTTGGGGACAAACAGGCGTCATAGGACGCATCGGACTCAAACTGAACAACTTCTCTATGTCGAATCTCTTCCATAGGAAAAAGGAGCATCGTGGAATATTACCTGTCGGAGACGGTGAAACCTTATCTCTTGGTGCGCAAACAAACGGCCGCTACTATCAGGCATACAATATATCATACGGAACATCATGGTTTGGTGGCAAACGCCCTATCATGTTCAATGTTGGTGTATTCTACTCAAAGCAGACTGACGTAAGCAGCAATTACTATAACTCCAACTGGCAGAATTCTTATTATAACTACATCGGAGGAGTTGGAAACTACTCTACTTATAATAATTATGAAAACTATTACGATCCGGATAAATATGTACAGTTGTTAGGTGGTTCTGTTGGTTGGGGCAAACGATTACGTTGGCCAGATGATTATTTCCATCTTTCTTTGAGCCTTGGCTATACACGCTATATGCTGAAGAACTGGAGTTACTTCCTTGTCACCAATGGTAACTGTAACAATATAAACTTCGGAATTTCTTTGTCACGTACTTCTACTGACAATCAGTTGTTCCCACGTCATGGTTCAGAATTTGAACTTAGCGTTACCGCTACTCCACCATGGAGTGTCTTTGATGGCAAAGACTACTCTAAACTTGCCAACGACCCTCTCGATGTACGTTATCAGAATCAACTGCAGGAGAAGCATAGATGGATAGAATATCATAAGTGGAAGTTTAAGAGTCGCACCTTTACAGCGCTTACAAGCGGACAAAAGTGTTTCGTACTCATGACACGTGCAGAATTCGGAATCTTAGGATACTATAACAAGGACAAGAAGTCTCCATTCGAAACATATTACATGGGTGGTGATGGTATGTCAGGTTATTCCAGCAGCTATGCTACGGAGACAATCGGCTTGCGCGGTTATGAGAATGGTTCCCTCACCCCATCTGGATATGCTGGTTACGCATACGACCGCTTCACAGTAGAATTGCGTTACCCATTCCTACTCGGAAATACCACAATCTACGGACTTACATTCTTAGAAGCTGGTAATGCATGGGCAAACACTCGAGATTTCAATCCATTTGACATGAAGCGTTCGGCTGGTGCAGGCGTTCGTATCTTCCTTCCCATGGTGGGACTCATGGGTATTGACTGGGCTTATGGCTTCGACACCACATTTGGCAAAAAAGGAGGTAGCAACTTCCACTTCATACTTGGACAAGAATTTTAAACCACAAAAAAGAAAACGCTATGAAAAAGATTATCGTATTTTTCTCGTATATGTTGTTCACAACATGTGCTGTGGCACAAAAGTATGCTCTCATAGACATGGAATATATTCTTAAAAACATACCAGCCTACGAGCGTGCAAACGAGCAACTCAATCAGGTTAGCAAACGATGGCAAGCAGAAGTAGAAGCACTCAATACAGAGGCCTCTACGATGTATAAGAATTATCAGAATGAGGTAGTGTTCCTGTCTCAGGATCAGAAGCAAAAGAAACAGGAAGCCATCATGCAAAAAGAAAAAGAGGCAGCAGACTTAAAGAAGAAGTATTTCGGTCCTGACGGAGAATTATTCAAGAAACGCGAATCTCTAATGGCTCCGATACAAGATGAAATATACAATACCGTAAAAGAGGTGGCAGAACTACGTGGATATCAAATGGTTCTTGACAGAGCTTCCGATGGGGCTGGAATAATATTTGCTTCTCCAAAGATAGACATCTCTAACGAGGTATTACAAAAACTTGGCTATTAAAAGCAATTTCTATTTGACAAATAATTTTATAGTAAAAATCATAAAGTAAAAATCGTAAATGAAAAAGATTATTATCGCACTCATCGCAGTGCTCGGTGTTGCAGTAAATGTTAACGCACAGAAATTCGGACATGTTGATACACAGTCAATAATGCAGAGTCTCCCAGAGGTAACTAAGGCTAATGGTGAGCTTCAGGCTACTGCACAGCAGTATGAGAATGAATTGAAGACCATGCAAGAAGAGATTCAGCGCAAGGCAGACGAGTATGACAAGAAGAAGTCAACAATGAATGCTACAGACCAACAGGCTGCTGAGCAGGAGTTGCAAACTCTCTACAACAAGCTGCAGGAGACATATCAGCAGAATCAGCAGAACATCCAGAAAAAGCAGGAAGAACTGATGGCTCCAATCAACCAAAAGATTATGAAGGCTATTGAGAACGTTGGTAAGGCTGGTAACTACACCTATATCGTACCAGCAGGCTCTTTCCCTTACATTGGCGCTAGCTCTACAGATGTTACTGCAGCTGTCAAGGCTGAAATTAATAAGATTAAGTAATGAAGAAAATCATATTAATGGCAATATGCTTCGCTTGTTGTTCCACAATCATGGCACAACAAGCGAAGATTGGTTTTTTCTCCATGCAAGACCTGCTCAATACTGATGTAAAATATCAGGAGGCTATTGCTAATGCTCAAGTCCTAAAGCAGCAATATGCAAATGAGCAGAGAATAGCAGAACAGGATTTTAAGGAGAAATACGAACTTTTCCTTGAACAACAAGGAGACCTTGCCAAATCAATACGTGCAAAAAGGCAAAGCGACCTACAGTCTCTTCTGGAGCGTACTGAGAACTTCAGGAAAGAAACACAGCAACTTATTAAGAAGTCTGAAGACGAAGCTCTTTCTGCAGCTAAGATACGCATATCTGAGGCCATACAGAAAGTTGCAGCACAAGGAGACTATCTTGTCATTGTGAACAGTGATAGCGAGACATGTCCCTATATCAACCCGAACTTTTCAGAGGATCTTACAGAAAGAATATCCTTTATTCTGTCTAATCCATAATTACAACCCCTACTAGCAAAACTTCGTTAATATATGATTGGCGTATTCGACTCCGGCTATGGAGGTCTGACGATCCTCAAGCAACTGCGGGAAACACTTCCGGAGTATGACTTCGTATATCTTGGCGACAACGCCAGAGCTCCCTATGGCTCACGTTCCTTTGACGTGGTATATGAATTTACACGCCAAGCTGTCATGAAACTCTTCTCATTAGGCTGCCGTCTCGTCATCCTGGCCTGTAATACTGCATCGGCCAAGGCACTGCGCACTATACAGCAGCATGACTTGACTAAGAGGTTCTCACAACCTCCATTCGATGACAGTGCGACACTTGAAGAGCAAGGCTACAGGGTGCTGGGAGTAATACGTCCTACCGTCGAGGTTATCGGCAATATCACACATACACGCCATGTAGGAATTGTTGCCACAGAAGGTACCATACGCTCTGAAAGCTACGACATGGAAATCAACAAGCTCTTCCCTGACATAAAGGTATCAGGGCAGGCTTGTCCGTTATGGGCAGCCATCGTTGAAGCAGGAGAGGCTGACAGTGAGGGGGCTGAATTCTTCGTAAAGAAAAGAATAGGCCAGCTACTCGCCAAAGATGCTGACATTGACACCATCATTCTTGGGTGTACACACTATCCGATGCTGATGAAAGCACTTGACAAGGCTGTACCAGAGGGTATTTCCCTTGTTTCGCAGGGCGACCTTGTTGCAGCCTCGCTGAAGGACTACCTTAAACGTCATCCTGAGATGGATGCCCTCTGCTCCAAAGGTGGAACGATACAATACTACACAACAGAATCAGAAGAGCGTTTCAAGGAGATTGGAACGAAATTCCTGAATGACGACCTTGACGTTCAGCGAATAAGTATCATATAAAACTACTACTAACTAAGCTAACATGAAAAAAATACTCTTTCTACTCACCTTTACACTTTTACATCTTTCCCTTTCGGCTAAAGACTATAATGTAAAAACTTATGGTGCAGTCTCTGATGGGAAGACGCTGACAAATGAGGCTTTCAACAAGGCTCTTGAAGTTGCATCCGCTAATGGAGGAGGTCGTGTTATTGTTCCCGCAGGAGAATACCTCTGTGGCTCAATACGTATGAAGAGTAATACCGAACTTCATTTTGAAGATGGTGCCAAGATTATTGCCGCTCCAGAGAAATATCAAGCCTATGACCAACGTGAGCCGTGGGAAGGTCCGCAATACCAGGATGGCGGCCACACATTCTTTCATAATTCCCTGATTTGGGCAGATGGAGAGAAGAATATTTCAATTACAGGCAAAGGATTTATTGATGGAGTTGGATTGACAAAGAAAGACAAGGAAAAAGGCGGCATTGTCGAAGGTGGTGGAGTAGATACTGGTGATAACGCCATCGCCTTCAAATTATGCCAGAACGTAAAAATAAAGGATATTACAATATATCGTGGAGGTCATTTCGCAATCATTGTCACAGGCTGTCAGAAAACATTGATTGACGGTGTTACGATTGACACTAATCGTGATGGTGTTGACATCGACTGCTGCAAAGACCTCGTAATACGCAATTGCATTGTAAACACCCCAAGCGACGATGGCATCGTCCTGAAGAGTTCTTACGCGCTAAAGAGCGTTGTTCCATGTGAAGATGTAACAGTTAAAAATTGCACAGTAACAGGATATAAATGTGGTACATATCTTGACGGCACGAAGATTCCTGAGCCTGTTAACTGGGTCTGCGGACGCATAAAACTTGGAACAGAGAGCAATGGAGGATATCGCAACATCCATATCAAGAACTGTAAAGGAGAATATTCTAGCGGATTAGCCTTTGAATCTGTTGACCAAGGACTGATGGAGAACATCTATGTCGATGGTGTAGTGATAAACCACACTCACCACTACCCTATCTATATCACTACCGGTTGCCGCAACAGAGGTCCCAAGGAGCGCACAGATGTCTCAACAGGTCGCAATATCTTTATAAAGAATGTAACATGTCTGCATGCAGACTCTATTGCAGGCATCATAATAACGGGCATGCCAGGCGCTCCACTCGAGAACATTTCTTTGAAAAATATCACCGTCCAGTATGCTGGAGGCGGCAAGGCAGAATATGCAAATCGCGAATACCGCGAGCAGGGGACTAACTATCCAGAACCGAAGTTCGCAGGCTTCACACCGTCATATGGTGTTTTTGCACGCCACGTGAGGGGCTTGAAACTGACAAACATAAACTTCTCTGTCGAGAGGTCGGAAGAGCGTCCGATGCTCCGATTTGAAGATACGGAAGGAGTGGAAATAGAGAACGTAAACGGACCAGGAAGAAGGGAGTAAAAATAAAGACCTCGGTTTGATTACTAAGAAAGCCTCCAGCCTGATTATTAGGAAAGCACCCTGCTTTGTTCTTAAGAGAGTTCATACCTTTATTATTAAGAAAGTTTTTTATTCGACAAATGCAAGATATAAAATCATACGCAATGCGTTGTTTCCAGGATGAAGCACAAGCCATTCTGGATCTAATACCACGCATTGACGACAATTTCACAAAGGCAGTAGAAATGATATTCAACTGCAAAGGAAAAGTTATTGTAACAGGTGTCGGCAAGAGCGGACATGTGGGTGAGAAGATGGCATCCACGCTTGCTTCTCTTGGCACGCCTTCATTCTTCCTTAATCCCCTTGACGCCTTTCATGGTGATTTGGGAATGATTTCAGAAGGAGATGTAGTCATCTCTATAAGTTATAGCGGATATACTGACGAGTTGCTACGTTTTATTCCATTGCTGATGGAACGCAATATCCCCATCATCGGCATTACAGGCAACAAGAACTCTTTGTTAGCACAATATTCTTCATGTCATTTGGATATACATGTTGACCATGAGGCTGACCCCTTGAATCTTGCCCCTACATCATCAACAATGGCAACGATGGCTATGGGAGATGCACTTGCCTGTGCACTGGTAAAGATGCGTGACTTTAAAGCTAATGATTTTGCACAATTCCATCCTGGAGGCTCACTCGGCAAGCGTCTCCTCTCTCATGCACGGGATTATATGGTTAAAGACAACCTGCCTATTGTGACTCCAGATACAAAAGTCTTTGATGCCATCATTACAGCCAGCAATGGCAAGCTCGGGTTAGCTATCGTAATCGACGAAAAGGGAGTACTCAAAGGAATCATTACCGATGGTGATGTTCGCCGTGCCGTACAAAAATATCAGAACAAGATGTTCGAACTCACTGTCAAGGATATAATGACCCCAAATCCAAAGACCGTCCGCCCAGAGACAACGCTGAATGAAGTAGACAAAATATTGAGGAAATACAACATCCATGCCCTTGTGGTGACAGACAAGGATGAAAGTGTCGTAGGTGTCATCGATTCTTTCAGAGTGGTATAGTCACAGTCAGTTATTAATCTATCGTTCACTCTATTTTTAAGACAGCCATGTATAATAATAAAGTTGTTGTATATACAAGCGGAACATTTGACATGTTCCATAGCAATCACCTGAAGATGATTGAATACGCCCGTGGATTAGGCGATACACTTATCGTTGGCGTTAGTACCGATGAGTTAGTATGTAGCTACAAACGTCCTCCTGTTATTCCATTTGAGGAAAGAATAGAAATCATTCGTGCCCTCAAATATCCTGATGTTGTAATACCACAGCGCTCTTTAGACCACAGCGCATTAGTAAAGAAATTAAACATCGATGTCTTTGTTGTCGGAGACGACTGGACAGGGAAATATGACTATCTAAGGGATTTAGGAGTTACAGTGTTTTACTTTCCTTATGGAGAAGGCGTCACGTCAACAAAAATTAAGGAAGATATCCTGAATAATTATGAGACGATGAAAAAAGGTCATGAAACGAAAGTAAATCCAGACATAGTAATAAACAGAGAGCAAGAATGAAGTATGCATTAGTGACTGGTGGAACAAAAGGGATAGGACTTGCTATCGTGCGTATGCTAATGAAGGAAGGATACTTCGTCATACTCACCTATTCCAACGATGATTCTGCTATGGAAGTATGTCGTAAAGAATTATCCTTAATATCTCCAAACTTTAGGATTGTCAAAGCCGACCAAGGGGATAAGGAGCAATATGCTTCGTTATTGGAGATTGTCAAGAGCTATCCATCACTCTCCTGCATTGTTTTCAACGTTGGCATAACATTACGCAAAGGTTTGACAGATATAGAAGATGCAGAATGGTTACATGTCATGAATGTTAATGTAAACATCCCTGTGTTTATGTTACGAGATCTTCATGAAATGATTCCACACAATAGCAGAATAATCTTTATTGGCTCAGAGATGGGTATCTACCCTCACGGAACATCATTGGCGTATGGTGTATCAAAATCAGCTGTTCATGCCTTAGCACAAAATTTAGTAAAGTTCTATGAGAATACCGGCACAACAGTAAATGCTATCGCCCCAGGTTTCGTTGAAACAGAATGGCAAGCAAGAAAGAATCCAGAAATCAAGCAGAACATCTGTAACAAAACAGCTGCTAAACGTTTTGCCACAGCAGACGAAATAGCAGATGCAGTAAGATTTTGTATCAACAATGCCTTTGTCAACGGAAGTATAATAGAGGTAAACGGAGGATATTGTTATAAGTAACAATTAAAAGCGCACTATGACAGAAGAACAAAAAGCATACTTGCAACGCAACCTACATAACGTTCAAGAAAAGGAACTGAACATATTATGTATAGTCACTGATATCTGTAATCGTAACGGGATAGAATATTGGCTTGATGGCGGCACTCTATTAGGAGCTGTCCGTCACAAGGGATTTATTCCATGGGACGACGATATTGATATTTGCATAAAAGATACTGACACTAAGCGTTTCATAGAGATTATGCAAAGGGAACTCCCTGAGAACTTGTTTTTACAAACGAGTGAAACAGATGCCTATTATAACCTCAGCATAATGAAAATACGCGATAATAATTCGCTATTCATAGAATTTTGTGATGACTTCACACGCCCTTACCATAAGGGAATCTATATTGATATATTTCCAATGACAGACTATCCTAATGTTTCCAAGAAATTCTGTCATTGGGTCACAGGCGGTTATTGTAAGTCTAACACTATTCTACACAAGCATCATTTGTATTCTATACGCTCTGTCGCAGAATTATTCTGGTTTGGCATGAAACGTGCCTGCACCTCTCTGCTATGGAGGATAGCAAACATATTTTGTAAGAAGGGTACATATTATGCTACATTGATTGAAAACAACGGTTTAGGATTCATGCATCGCAAAGATGCAGTCTTCCCACTCAGCACGATATCTTTTGAGGGAAAGGAATTCTCTTGTCCCAACAATCCTGACATATATCTGACGGAGCAATATGGTAACTATATGCAGCTACCTCCTGAAGATAAACGCGATGTACATGCCATCTTCTACGTTCCGGAACTATGAACATCGCTTACCTCATATCTGCCAGATAAGAAAAGCAGTAAATTAGTAGAACCCATTGAAAACCTATAAAACAGATATTAGCGTCCTTTTGCTCTTTCATGCCAGAGCAGATCACTTCAGCCAAGTATGGGCTGAGGTAAAGAAAGCCCGTCCCTCACGCCTTTTCCTCTATCAGGATGGTCCACGTGAGAATAGCAACGATATGGAGGGCATTATGGCATGCCGTGAGTTAGTAAAAGACGAGAATATTGATTGGCAATGCGAGGTACATCGCCTATATCAGGAAAAGAACTACGGATGCGACCCTTCTGGCTTTATGTCACATCGATGGGCGTTCTCGCAGACCGACAAATGTATCGTACTTGAAGATGATGTCGTACCCTCCCAGAGTTTCTTCCCCTTCTGCAAGGAGCTTCTTGACCACTATGAAGACGATGAGCGCATCACGATGATTGCAGGGTTCAATACCGATGAAATTTCCCCCACCCCATTGCGCGCTGGTCAAAAGGAAAGTTACTTCTTCACACGAGCATTCTCAATATGGGGTTGGGCTTCATGGGCACGAGTAGTAAATCAATGGGAGGGCGACTACGCTTTTGTCAAAGATCAGGCACGATTCAAGGAACTGTGCGCAAAAGTGAAGCGTGAGAAGATTTTCACTTGGATGCCAAAAGTCTGTACAGACCATGCTCTTTCGGGCAGAGCACACTTCGAGAGTATCTTTTGGGCTTACATGTTCATGCATGATGGACTGGCAATAATGCCTCGACTAAATATGATAAATAATATCGGGCTGCAGGGAGGAACACACTATGATGTCGATCTGCGGTTAAAACCTCGTTGTCAAAGACAGATATTTACAATGCGACGCCATGAGATGTGGCCGCCATATACACACCCTGCACAGGTGGAGGACTGGCCACAATATCTTGACTCATACTTCTGTCGTATGGGATTAGACCGTCCGTTGCACAAAGTGGCACATAGCCTCGAAGAACTCTTTCTCCACCTGCGCTATGGTGACTTTAGCGGCATAACGAAAGCAGTAAAGATAAGGTTATCAAAGATAATGGGCACATACAAGGCTGACTGATGACTGTATTCCACATCATAACACACATTGATCTTGGCGGTGCTGAGCGTGTAGCCATCAACATTGCCAAAGGCGGCAAGTCTCACGGCATAGAAATGCATGTAGTTGAGGTTACTCGCGGCACCTCACCCATCTCACGCTCCATGATTGCGGAGATGCGCAACGCCGGCATCATAGTGCATCGGGCACCGCTTCCTATACTTTTCCATTGGCATTATATTGCAGAGAAAGCACTAGCCTGGTTATTCCCTTTATGGTTTGTATGGTTGTGGTTACGCTATCGCCCCGACATCTTGCATTCCCATACCGAAATTCCTGACATAGGGCTCTATGCCACACTGCGAATATTTCCGTTCGTCAAACCTCGTAAGATAGTTCGCACCATTCACAACACCGTATTGTGGACAGGCATGAAAAGCCTCGGCAGGCGCATTGAAAACTTCATGCAGAAGTGGGATGCGAATATCAGCATATCCGAATCGGTGAGCCATTTTTACGAGAAGACCTACGGAACAAAGTCTCCAATAATATATAATGGTGTGGAAGTTCCTGCCGTCCCCTTCTCATCCCCGGACTTGCTGGGAGTGGCCAGTAAAGGGAACATCTCCGTTTGTTTTGCTGCACGATTGGAGGAACAGAAAGGTGTGCGTACGCTATATGAGGTGCTGAAGAAAATGAGCGGAGATACAATATACCACTTTTATATTTTCGGTGAAGGAACGCTAAGTCATCTGCTTGACGACCTTAGACAGCAGGAAAACGTAAGCATCCACGGACCAGTATGCAATATCGCAACATGCCTGAGACAGTTCGATTATGTCTTCATGCCCTCCATACACGAAGGGTTGGGAATACTATCCGTAGAGGCATCTCTCTCTCACACGCCAGTATTAGCCAACAAGGTGTCTGGACTGACAGAAACCCTGCCTCATGATTGGCCACTGATGGTAACAGACAATGATACGGAGCAATGGCTACACCTGTTTCGCGATATACTGCCAACGATAGATTACACAGCATTGGCAGAGAAAGCCTACCGCTATGCCGATAGTAAGTTTTCGTTAAGCCACATGCAGGAACAATATATAAAACTGTACAATGAGTGAACTAAAAGACAAGACAGCCAAAGGACTCGTTTGGGGAGGCATCAACACCGGTGCCACTCAGGTGCTCAATGCCATCTTCGGCATTGTGCTCGCGCGTCTGCTTTCTCCTGACGACTATGGTCTTATCGCCATGCTACTTGTCTTTTCTACTGTTGCTACAGCCCTTCAGGACAGTGGTTTCGTAATCGCCTTGACAAATAAGCGCGATGCCACACATGAAGACTATAATGCCGTCTTCTGGTTTAATATTCTGGTTAGCATTATAGCCTATGTCTTCCTGTTTAGTGTTTCCCCTTGGATAGCGGTTTTCTATAATGAGCCAATACTGACATCCCTATCGAGATACTTCTTCCTTGGTTTCTTCATAGCCAGTTTCTCCATAGTACCTCGTGCCATCCTCTTCCGCCAGCTCAAGCAGCGCGAGCTCGCCATTATGGGTCTCACCTCCCTCGTCATCTCCGGCACTGTGGGCATCACCCTTGCCGCCAACGGCTTTGCGTTTTGGGGTATAGCGACCCAATCACTTGTATTTAATTTTTGCATCACTATCCTTAGTTGGTATTTCTCCAAATGGAAACCCAAATCTCCAATTCATAGTTCTTCACTCTTCACTCCCCTAAAGCCTCTCTTAGGTTTCTCCAGCAAGATGCTGTTTACATACATCTTCAACAACATCAATAACAACATCTTCTCGCTTCTCTTGGGTCGCTTGTACAACAAGACAGAGGCAGGTATCTATTCTCAGGCACAGAAATGGAATGTAATGGGAAGCAACACCATAACAGGAATGGTGCAAGGAGTAGCCCAACCCACCTTCGTACAGATGGGAGATGACATGGAACGTCTCCGCAGGGCTTTCTCCAAGATGCTGCGCTTCACATGCTTCATCTCTTTCCCTGCAATGATGGGTTTAGCATTGATAGCACGAGAATTTATCATCATCACGGTTACAGAAAAGTGGTTGCCTTCAGCATCCCTGATGCAGTTGCTGTGCATAGCAGGAGCCTTTCTGCCTCTTGCCACCTTATATTATAATATGATAATCAGTCGTGGAAAGAGCGACATTTACATGTGGAATGTCATCATACAAGGCTGTGTTATCCTGGGATCACTATTAACGGTACATTATCTTGGCGGAAGCATTACGGATATGGTAATAGCTTATGTCATTATTGTAATATTATGGACCTTTATCTGGCATTTCTTTGTCAATCGCGAAATAGGGTTTAGCTGGTATCAAGCTTTGAAAGACATACTGCCTTTCTTCATTGTTGCAGCATTTACAATGGCTGTAACTCACCACATCTCCCTCCTAATAACAGATATTCCGCTCTACCTAATGTTGGTAAAGATATTCCTTGCCGCTATCATATATCTTGGCATAATATACCTTAGTGGTGCCAAGATTCTGCGCCAATCATGGGAGTATATAAGGCACAAGCAGGTTTAGGTTGTGCCACCAAAGGAATACTGTTAACACAACAAGTATAGCCATAACAGCATTCTGCAGGAAGGCTTTCTTGCATTCTTTCAGCATAAGTCCTATTGCTATCGGTATGACATATGCCCAATGTGCTGTCATGATATACACATCTGCAGCAGCAAAGCGCAAGCCGATATGCAGGCACACATCAAAGAGGAATGGCATCATGGCAAGCCACAACAGGCGTTTCTTCCTGCCAAACCATATTCCTCCCGCAAACAAGACTAATATTCCTGCCTCAGCAACATAGTTCCACCAATCCTTGTAATGCACTATCACAGGACGGGAATTCTTCTTGGCATTGGCATCCTCCATTAGGTGGTCTCTATGCAATATAAATCCTTCGCCAAAGAAATTCTCATATAGCAATTGTCCTCTATCTACGGTATTATCAGTAAAGGCAAAGAAGGGGCTATCGACGGACTGCTTCCCACGCCTTTTTGCCAAAGCCAGACTGTCTCGCGTAAATTTCTTCATGACACCAACACTATCACGCTCTATTGCCCGCTGGCGAATCATCTCCCGGTATGAAACTTCCTTGTCATCGTAAACATCCTGATGCCACAGATATACACACCCCATCAATATTGTGGGAATGAAATACAAGAGGCTGCGTCTAAACAGTTTTATATAGTTAGCATTAGAGTATGCTGCAACCATATCTATCAGCCACACCTTTATGCCATTTGTCAACGTTACTCCTGCAGCAATGAAATATATCACCAGTGCCTGCCACCATTTCATTCCCTTCTTGCTGCTGGCAAGATATATTGTCAGTATGAGCAGGAATTGCGTCCATATCATGTGGTCAGGTACAAAGCTGACAAGTAGCACATAGGCAAAGCCAAAGTAGAAAAGCAACAGGAGCAAAGACAAAGCCCTTGATAGACCTATCCTTCTACGGAACAAGGCATATAGCAGGCACCATGTAGCAGTACTCATCAATGTATATGTGACAGCCACTACATATATGGCACAATTCATATGGAAATAATCCGACAGAACCGAATTTATCCATGTTAGCGGCCATATCATGAATGCCAGCATTGGATGACGATATATCTCAAATATAGGGCGCCACTTCGTCACTACGACATATGTAAACTGGTCGAAGCCTGAGAAGACGAATTCTTTGTGAAAAGCCGTCCATGCGCCAAGTTTTTGTGACGTCCATGCTTCTGGGCTATGCATCAGCATCAGCCCATTCATAGCACCGAAGATACATAACCCCAGCAATGCTATCAGAAATACATAAATTCTATGGTGAGTATTACGTTCCATATTACGAGATATATTGATATAACCGATAAAATCGACGAAAATACTGTTCTTCTTATTCCTTCTGAGTATTTTAGTATAAAAGCCATCGCTATTGGCAGCACCCATAAATAGTGGGCAGACATTATCGCCATTTCGTTGATGCCAAAGCCGAGTCCCAGATGCAAGGCCATATCGATAGCAAAGCATGCAAGACACAACCCCAGGAATCTGCTATGTCGTCCCATCCATATTCCCGCAGCGAACAGCAATACCAGCAAGCCCTCTACTATATAATTGAACCAGTTGATATAGCGCACTATTACAGGTCTGTTTACCAGCACATCCATCAGCAGATAGTCTTCATGTATCATGATGCCCTCACCAAAAAGACATTCAACTGCCACATCCCAACGATTTGTTGTGACATCTGTCCAACCAATGAATTCACCTTTTGCCATCGGCTTACCTGTATGCTTATAGGCGGCACTCATTTGGTATCTGCGAGTTCTCTTTTCCTTCAACTTCTTCTCGATGCTGTCCCGCTTCGCCTCTCCATATTTCGCTACCAGTCGTTCCAGCTGTGCCTCCCGTTTCTTGGCAGCCTTCTCCTTGTTGGCAACCTCTGTTGGTCTCACGAGATAATGATACGTCAGTCGGGCACTTCCCCACACCATTCCTGACAGCGCCAGAAGAGTGATGAAATAATACGGGAAGGACTTCTTGCCCTTCGACAGAAATGCTACAGCTATTACCTTCAGACCATTACTCAGTGTCACTCCAGCAGTAACTACAAACAGCAGACAGGCATCCAGAACAGTTGCCTTTTTCTGTTTCTCTGGTACTATAGCCCTTTCCCTTCCGAATATGTACAAGGTTGCCAGCAGGCAGCACATCGACATGATGAAGTGGTCAGGTGCAAAGGAGGCAAGCAGAATGTATGCAAATGAGAATGTTAATGCAGAAAGGATATAGCCTTCCTTGCGCTTTATGCCGATGATATCGGTAAAAATGCGATTCAGGAATACGAAAGAATACACACTACAGAATATCAGCAATGCTGCTGTCACATACATCACGCAGTTGTATCCTGTCAGCCACATCAGCCCCTCGTTAATCTTCGTGAAAGGCCACATAAAGTATGGCAGCAATGGATGGCGATAAATGTTATACCCTACCCTCCAATCCGTAATGACAGCATAAGTTATAGGGTCAAAGCCCGATATGCGCCATGTTTTAAAGAAAAGCCCCCAAGTATCGCCACTCTTCACGCTCAACTCCCCAGCATAGCGCACTATGTTGAGAATATTAAGCATCAAGGCCACCAAGAAAGCCACAATAGTGCCCCAGCGCTCCTCTTTCCTTATCTTAAATGACGACAACAAAACTTTAAACTTTAAACTGTAAACCGTAAACTTTAAACTATAATCTTTTCACTATAAACTTCAAGGTATCTCTTCACCACCGCCTCTTCGCTATAAGTCGCCAGCACCTTCTCTCTCGCTGCCTCTCCCAGCATCTTGCGATTCTCCATCACATAGCCGATACCATCAGCCAAGTCTGCCGCATCCTTATATCGCGCCACATAGCCATTAACCCTATGATCTATCATCTCAGGTATGCCTCCGACCTTGAATCCCACACAAGGAGTGCCGCAAGCCATAGCCTCCATGATGGTATTGGGAAGGTTCTCCGATAAGGACGGCAACACGAAGACATCAACGCTATTGTAAAGCATAACCATATCCTCCATGTTTTCTATGTATGGAATGTCGCGTCCAAGGGCTATAAGTTCCACTTTCTCGTCGCCGTCGAGTTTCTTTACTGCTTCATCCAAGTAGTTCATACCCTTCATAAGGTTGTTCACGTTTTGTGCTACAAAGAGCACACGGCGACCATAGGTCTTGTCTTGGCGTGGTGCAAAAAGCGAGGTGTCTATGGGATTCGGAATGGTTTTTATAGGTAATAATGCCATCAGCGGACTACTAAGAGCTTCGTCCATTAGCCATTGACTGCATGTTACGAATTGTATTTTGTTGAGGGAGTACAGTGCCCTCTTGCGTCGCCATGTCCAGCGTTCAAGAAATGTTTCCCTGAACTGTATGGCAATATGGTATGCCCCCATGGTATTCCACGCATCGTGCATGGTCCACACTACTTTCTTGCCATCCTTTATAAACTGTCTTATTTGTGAGAGCGAGAGGAAACCCTGATTTATCCAATGCAGGTGTATCACGTCGGCCTCATGATATTCCTTTGTCTTCGTGATGTCCTGACCAAAGAGGGCAATGTCTGTTGCCCACAAATCTTTCGTGGAGAAACCATTCAATGCCCAGATTACTGCTCGCTCAAGGATGCTTGTCCATGATTGTTTCTCTAGTTTCAGCGCCAGCTTCGGACAGAGTTTATGAAGGAGTTTTGGAACCTTAATGTTTCTACGGCACAGCATCTTCACCTCCACACCGTTTTTCTGCAGAGCCTCCATCAGCCTGCTGGCAGCAATAGCAGCACCACCTGCTTTCTCGTATGTCGATAGTATGAGGACTTTCATATTCTAGTGAAGAGTGAAGAGTGAAGAGTGAAGAATAAATTTCCTATTACGACTCCGATGGAGTTTGCAAGCAGGTCGGCCCATTCGCCACTTCTGCATGTTGTCAGATAAGCCTGCGCCAATTCTATCATCCCTCCCATCGCTATTGGCAGCACCACAGTGTGCCACGAGATGCGTCTGAATTCATAGCATACCGCAAGCGAAAAGACCCCATACATCACAAAGTGTGTCCACTTGTCCAAGAGGTTAAATCCATGTAGCGGCTCAATGTCTGGGATAGGTAGCAGGCATACCACCCATATCGCCACCAGCAAGGTGCTTGAAAAGGGATATCTTCTTAAGCATTGTATCATATCTGTCCGCGAAGGTATATCTTTTTTTCCAAACCACCAAATTTTCAAACAAAAAACTCACACAGACATCTAAATCTGTGTGAGCTTTATTTACTCGTTCGGTTTATTAGTCAATATACTTATTGTTTCGTCGAATTCTGTAAGAATCTCTTTCAAGCGCGGATTGCTCTTCTGTACAATAAGGGCAGCAAAATTACGTGTATTCCCATCTTGCACCTCTGCAGTTTCCATAATATAAGCATCGCGTCCTGCATAAGAATTAAACCAGCGAACAAACAGACGACTACGGAAAGCCTGTTTCCCATCACCTGTCTCGCAAATATACAAAAGGATGTCAGGATTTGAGGCAAAGAAAGCCTCAATAATACGGAAGATTGTAGCCTTTAAATCATCATCATTTGGGGATGGCTGATTTCTTTCGTTATTAATAGTAAACTGATAGGCTCCTGTCGGCCAAATAGAATAGTCATCCATGAAACCAATTCTGAACAACAAGTCATACTTGGTTTCAATAAGGTAGTCACGCCCGTTCTCTGTCCACACCTTATATGGAGCGAGACGATTTATGTACGCCAAGTCAAGGGCATTCATGCTTCAGAGACTCAACTGTCTGCGTTCTTCACGAATTCTTTCAAACACTTCTTGTGTGTGTGCTTCCCATTCATGCTTTTTGCGAATGGACTCACGAAAAGCGGCAATCACCTCATCGCGGGTACGGTTTTTAAATGCTGCTGATACCATGATCTTTTTCTTTCTTTTTTTCCAGTTGCAAAATTAAGTATAAAAAATCAAACCACCAAATTTTCAAGAAAAAAACTCACACAGACATCTAAATCTGTGTGAGCTTTAATCTATTGTGAGCTAAAGGCTAATGGCCAAAAGCCTATATTAAAGTGAAATCCTAAAGTGTCAATCTACTAAAAGAATTCTTCACTCTTCACTTTTCACTCTTCACTTTTCACTCTTCATCATCAAAGTCTTCATCCCATCCAGAGAAGCGACTGCGGCGGGTTTGTATTCCACCTCCACTATAGTCACCTGTTCCTATCTGCGAGGTTTCCGTTAATAATCGTGCTGACTGAATCTTAACGACCATCAAGGTTGGATTCTTATATGTCTTTTTCATATCTTATTTCTCCTTTCTTAATTTATTTTATCTGTGCACCAGTAGCATTGTACTTCTTACCATTCTTGAAGATGAAGAGCTTTCCGTTCTTGAAGAACTTGCCGTCCTTCTGAACTGCCTCAACAGATGCCTTAGCCTCGTCGATTCCAGTAATGTCGGCACCGATTACTATGCGGAGACCACGAGCGCCATTGCTTGCTGTTGCATCCAAGTAAGCCTTACCTGCAGGGATCTCAACAGAATTACCAGCGTCAATGTAATTCTCCAAATTCTGGAACTCAGCAACATCTGATGTTCCTGACTTTATACCAAGTACATAGATGTTAGCATAGTGTGCAGTCTCATTAGTGATAGTAGTAGCTGTTGGGCATCCTACGAGCAGATTACCATCAATTGCGCTACCAGAAGGTACATATGGAACAATGATTATTGCACCAGCAGTACCCTTCAACATGATACCTTCGCCTTCAGCTACAGCTGCTTGATCAGTTGAAGTCATAGTAACAGTTTCTCCATCAACAGCAGAAGCATAGTATGCAGTTGCACCATCAAGATCTGACAAGTTAACGGCATTAGAACTTGCAAATGTTGTCCAACCTGTTGCACCGATAGTTACAGAAGCGTAAGCATCACCTGTTCGAGTGTAAGTTATATTCTTATAGGATAGCCAAGAGATGTTGTTGCCATCAGCTATATTGAAGTTTACATTGAGGACTCCATCATCCATCACATATCCTGTTGCCTCGTATTCCTTCATTTGGAATTGCGTTGTCCCAACTTGAACACCTTCTGTAACATCGACAGCAGTACTACCGTTTACATCCATCGTAATACCTGTAGCTTCAGTTGCAGCTACACCATTCTTTGCACGTACACGAACCCAAGCAGAAACCTTGTATATACCAGCTGAAAGACCCGTCAGTGTACCAGTCATCGTGGTAGTTCCAAGACTGTTACCATCATTTGTCCAGTTTTGGAAGAATGGAACTACATAGTTACTACCATCACTTTCACCTTCTACAGACCAGTCGTTGATGGTATAGGCACCATCCCAAGTACTGCCAATATAGTTAGAAGCTGGAGTATTAGTAGCTTCAGAATGCCAGCCAACAGCTACAACACCTAAGGTTGCTCCTGCTGCTGCGGCATTCTCGTCAGACAATGTACCATTGGTATAAGGAGTTTTGATAGCTGCTATTGCTTCTGCGAAAGTAGTAGCTGCTGCTGAAGTTACGAACGTGTTAGCAGTTTGCAGTTCCTCAGCTTTTGTGATTGCTACATTTGCTGCAGTATATGCATCCTTTGATGCCTGAGCGGCAGCAATTGCTACAGAAGCAGCATTGTAATTGGCTACTGTCTTGCTTGCTTCATATGCTGCTATAGCTGATGTCTGAGCAGCAGCAACTGTTGCATTCATTTTACCTTCAACAGCAACAACATCAGGCAATCCTCCGAGATATGTAAGTCTGAAGTTATCAAATGCCAACCAACTTGTACCACCAGATGCTGTAGCAACAACTGTAAGTCCAATCTTCAATTCGCTATTGGCATCAAGAGCAACATTAACAGAGTAGTCATTTGCAGCATCAACTATAGAAATTGGCGTTGATACGCTGTTTGCGTAAAAGTTTGCAGAAGAAACATCACCACGAGCAAGAGCACTCATCTCAACTTTATAGACGCCAGCAGTTACAATATTCAATGTTTGATTGATTTCAATAGTTCCGTTTGGCTGATATCTTTCAGCAAAATAGGTTCCTTCCTTTTTTGTAAATGCTGTAGTATTAGGAAATACCAAATTGATATTGCTACCTGTGCTTTCAATTGTCCATCCTGCACTGCTTGCAGTTTCAAAACTGTGATTCGCTATACCCAAAGTCATATCAGAGTTTTCTGTTGTTTGAGCCAAAGCTGCTGTGCGCAAAGCTGCAGCACAGTTACTTTCCTGTTCAGACGTTACAGCAGTTAATGTCCTGGCATCATAGGCACTTTGTATGGCAGCAACAGTCCCGTTTGCATCATAAGAGGCTTGTCCCGTAGCATCAAACGAAGAAGCAGCATCGAGAATAGCCAAAGCAGATACATAGTTACTGATGCTTGTGGTAGCAGCATCTGCTGCATTATTTAAAGCGTCAATTGCAGCAATAATATCATCAGAACTCTCAAACGTTGAGAACGCCTTATCACCATAATCTGAAATAGCAGACTGAAGAGTACTGAGAACCGTTGCATTCATTGGTGCTGATTGGTTTATGCCTTTCGCATACGTTTGAGCATTAGCAAAAGGTGTCTCATACATAGATAAATCCTCGCCAAGATAATAGAGGCGGAAGTTATCTGCTTTATACCACCAGTGACCATTGGCATTATATGTACCGTCGGCATTACCACCTACCGCACCAAGAGTTATGCTCTTGTTCGTTACCAAGACCTCAAAAGCGTAGTCATGGAAAGTTCCTTTTGTACCATGGTAAATAGTGATTAAATCAGAATGAGTAGAAGAAGATGGACCTATCAAATAGAGTTTGGCATCATCATTATCATCACTACCAGCCAATGCTGCTTTTATAACGTATTTTCCATTAGGAACGTTTTCTATAGTTTGAGTAATAGGAACACCTTGCCACCAAGTGTTAAAGAGTTTGCTTCCATCAGTACCTGTTGTTGCGTAGTTTCCAGAATTATCTTTTACGCCAGTATCAGAGCTAGATCCGTGAGTCCAGCCTGTATCTCCTGATTCAAATGAGTTGTTGGCTATCTTTGATGTGTGATCTAGCGCATTTGAAGCAGAATAGATAAGTTCCAAATGGCTTACATACAGGTGAGGAGTGTTGCCAGACCCATAATTATTAGACCCCGTACCATATCCCAAACTAATAGTAACACTGCTTTCGGATTCCAACGAGAAAGAAATAATATGTTGCGTCCAACCTCTCTCTCCCATCATCCACTCTACACTTGTGTCTTCATACTTCGTTTCTCCAACCTGTACATAAAATCTGTTATCGTATACATCAGAAACTGTTGTAGAACTGTTCGTATTTTCTACGTCATAAGCAAGAAGATAATTACCAGCAGGCAGAGTTGCCGTTTGTGTAAATTGAGCGTAGTTAGTACTCCAACGGCACTGAATACCAAAGCAATACTCTGTTGCCAAATGAGTATCATCGGTAGTTGATGTTTTGTTGTTTGCTACTGCATACGTACCAATCAAGCCATTGCCTAATGACCAATAATCAGCTGAATGAGTCTGTGTCCACCCATCAGTTGACGAGAAATCTGCGTTCGTCAAATACGTACTCGTTACATCAACTTGCGCCATTGCATTACTTACACCCAGTAATAGGGCGAAAGTCGCGAAAAGTAGTTTTAGTTTTTTCATAAATGAAATTTTTTTTAGTTAATATAAAGTTGTTAGTAAAAAAAATCCGACGGGAAAACCTTGTCACAAGGTCCTTATTTCACTGATGGCATTAATGCCAATAATTCGTACTTTAAAGTCTTAAATGTGCTACAAATTTAAGCATTTATAATATTAGATATAGGGATACATATATTAAAAATAATGCATTATGGCGATTTTTTATAGTTTTTTGTCATTTTTGTAATCTCCAACTTACAAATAAGTATATCCTGCATTTAGTTGTGTTTTGTCCTCCGGATTGATTAGATAGAAAAAAACCATAAAAACATCCTTTACACAGTTCGAGGTGCTGATTGCACCAATGTTGCAAGGTTCGTACTGCCTGCTGGCAAGCAAGCTTACCGACAGACAGCCCAACCTTCACAACAGGCTCAAGCCTACGAACTTCTAAAGGCAAAAACACCGGCCTGAGCTCAACGCCGGCCTAGAAAACCGAACAATGTACAAACTATTTGTGAAATCGGGCTTGGCACGCTTCGTTAGCCGAAGAAAGCGGACAAGCCGAGCGAAGATATAAGCTGTAAGCAAAATTAATGTTTTTTTCTGCGAAGCAGGGTTTTTCTTTTTGAAAGTTTAATATCCGTACAGGATGGGTACTGATGTTGGAAGGAAGATGGTGGAAGTTTACTTACAATCAGATTCATGACAAAAGCAGGACATAAGCACAAAGTGCTAAACTTTCGAAAAGGGTTTTTATGGTTTTTGTTTAAAATAAGATAGAGATGGTTCGTAGATGGCTCGAAGATGGCTCGGAGATGGTTCGAAGATGATTCGGAGATGTAATAGTTATTCTCTCCCGAGGAAAAAGATTTTTCCCCCTAGGGGAAATTTATGTTCAAGGCCTTTGAACATATGTACAAGGGCCTAAAACACCTGTCCAAAGCCCTTGGACATATGTTTCAGGCCCTGAAATGGAAAATATCTCTAGGGGAAAGAAAAAATCTCCCTCGGGAGAAAAAGTTTTTGCCCTTTATAACAAAAAAACCTGCCCCTGCAAGAATTCTCTCGCAGGGGCAGATATTGTAGCTTCATAATGGTTATGCATTTAAGTGTTCCTTGGCATAAGCGATAGCGAAATGAGAGAAGTATTTCTCTATGCCAGCAAGGCTTGTCGAATCTTTATTCAAGTATGCTTCAGCAAATTCACATCTGTTCAGGCAGAGTTCTCTAAGCATCGGGAACCGTCCTTTTTGCCCCTTCCGTCCGTGCTGTATTGTCAAATCATACAAATCGAGTGCACGAATGAATGCGCCTTCCGCAAGTTCGGATTTTCCCTTAGAAATCCACTTAGCAGTACGACCGACCTCACTGCCTATGTTCGCCATTTGTCCATTAAAAGACATCATGGCCCATCTCTCTGCATCTGGCCGAGCTGGTAATTGCTTCATCGCTGGATATATTTATTTGTAATAGCTATAATGGACTTCTGAATCTGGACATCCTCAACATCGCGACTGAAATTGTTTTGTCGTGGACGAATATTTATAAGAGAATCAAATTCTATAAAGTCCTCTCCATCTAATTCCGGATAAATGTTATACCCCCACAAATCCTCCTGATTTGACCCATCCTCCAGCAAGAGAGTTTCCAAGTCCGAATGCAAGTCTGAATCTAGGGCTACTAGTTCTCTCTTCACATCAGCCACTGCCTTAACCATATCACCATAACGATTACTCGCCATTTCTATAATATCGCTAATCTTGACAGGTTCTTTTATTATAATCATAGAATTGTATATTTTTACCTTATTCTATTATATTTGTTCTGGGTGCAAAATTAAGGAATTTATTCTTGACTACCAAATTTTTGACTATAAAAATAAAACCTGCCCCTGCAAGAATTCTCTCGCAGGGGCAGGAATTGTATTTTAGAGTGGAGTGAGAGAGGAATTAAGAAGGTTGATGGTTGATGTATCGGCTTTCGCCGAGGTTAATGTTTGATGGTTGAAGTACTTCTTACATCTTACTTCTTCCTTCCTACTCGCGTCAGCGATACATCATACTTCCTACCTCTTCCTTCATACATCGGATTACTCATCGTAATCCGCCTCTTCTTCCCATCCAGAGAAGCGACTGCGACGAGCTGCTGCTTGAGAGCCGTCCTTTTCCCCTTCACCAAAGTCTGATGTTGCTATAAACTGCGCTGGCTGGATCTTTACTACCTTCAAGGTAGGAATCATATATGTCTTTTTCATTGTTGTAATATTTACGACCCCACCCCTGCCCTCCCAAGGGAGGGAGTAAGGTCTTGTTTATAATTTATGGCCCCCTCCCTGCCTCCCCAAATGGGAGGAGTGGATTAGGGGCTTGTTTTTAATTTCTTGTATTTTTCACTCTCCCTACCCCCTCCCCTTGGGAGGGGCGGGGTGGGGTCGTGTATTTTATTTTACTATCTGTCCTGCTGCATTAAACTTCTTGCCGTTCTTGAGGATAACGAGCTTGCCATCCTTGAAGAACTTACCTTCCTTCTGACCTGCTTCAGCAGCAGCCTCAACATTTGCAACACCTGTGATGTTACCACCAAATGAGATACGGAGACCACGAGCACCAGCAGCTGTTGGATCGTTATCACAGTGCAGATAAGCCTTGGTTGTTGCTACGGTACCACTACCTATCTTATAGAACAAACCATCACTATAGAGGATATAGTCGAATGTTGAGCCATCGAACTCTGTAGTACCATCGCCAGCAACAAACATATTCTCTTCTGGTGCAGAAGCATAAGCAACTACAGGAACTTTATACTCTGTGGTTGCTGTACCAATCAGCATAAGTGGAGTTCCTGCAGGAACAGCACCAACC
The DNA here is from genome assembly GCA_017475005.1 of Prevotella sp. GTDB lineage: Bacteria > Bacteroidota > Bacteroidia > Bacteroidales > Bacteroidaceae > Prevotella. Next base: position 55,647 of record JAFVGI010000039.1, read on the forward strand.
TTTTCAAGTGTTACAGATCCATTAGCAGCTGCTGTAGCAACATAAGCATCAAGACCTTCAACATCTGTGAAATCAAGAGCTTTTGTTGTTACATAAGTTGACTTAGCAGTAGCAGGAGTGATAGAAACAGTATAATCACCTGTACGAGTAAACATAAGGAAGTCCATGTTCAAGTTAGAGTTATTATCACCTGCTTTCAATACAAACTTTGCTCCATCAGGAATACTTACACTAACTGTTTTTTCAGCAGTTGATGCTTTCGCCCAATCTTCAAATTGTATCTCAAGTGGAGTAATGGTTCCACCTTCATCCATAATAGCTATTGTTATATTATCAGAAACGCTACTACTTTGATTTCGTGCATTCATACTAAGAGTATATACACCACCAGCAAGAGCTTCTGTATAAGCATAATTCTTTGCATAATGACGAGGAGCTACTCCATTAGAAGAACGATTTGCCAAACCGTCATTTCTCCATCCACCATAACTGCCAACTTGGACAACAGGCAAACCCTCTACTTCAAAGAAATATTTCACATTTTCATTCGCTGTATAAGAAACGGTATTTGTTCCTGCTACCACGTCTATACCATAATATGGTTCTGCACCATTCTGGTTGCGTATATACCAAACTCCATCCTTTTTAACAGCCTTATGATAATATACTCTTGCACTTTCTCCTTCTACGATAGAGCCCGAAGCGATTTCTTCTAGTACACTTAAATTAGCAGAATTAATTGCATTTAATGTGTAAGATTCTACTGTAGCCTTTCGGAAATTGACAGTTACAACAGTAGAGCCATCCTCAGCTACGGTTTGTTCACTTGCATCATCCGAGCTATACATGTACTTCTCAGAAGGTTCACCATACCAAATAGGATTCTTATCCGAATCGACGATAGTAGTTGTATTGCCAACCTTTGCACTTTCTACTACTCTTGCACTTTTGATTTCGGTTTCACCATACTTGTACTCAATCGTATAGTCAGCATATTTCTCGCTAGCGTCAGTATAGACATCTACACATAGATTGTCTATATATACTGCAGATACACTATTTACACCTGTTTGTATATCAATCTGAGTACATGCTGATGCTGTCGCGTTAAAGAAGTCTGCATCTGTAGCAGAAACCAAAACAGCATCAGTTGATTTATTTTTCATAGTATAAGATATCTTACTGTTCGTAACATCTATAGTAGCACTGATAGTTACCCACAAGTCAAGAACCTCATTAGCTTTCAATGCGGTAGTTGAACCTATTGGATTCCCATTTACTGAAGCATAATTCTCATTTGTCTTTCCATTAAGTTTTCCACGTTCCGTACCAAAAACAAAAATAGCTCCTGTTCCATTATAACTCCATGCTCCTGTTGTATTAAAAATGCTTGAAGTACGATAAGTAGCATCGCCTATAGAGACCTTAACTTGACCAGAAGTCGTTGGAAGATAACAGTCAAAAGACACATCCACTTTAACAGCAGTCTTCGCTTCGGCACTAAAATCATAATAAGCAAAAGCACCAGGAACAGCGTTTCCTGCATTACTTGCAGAGGTAAAATTCACGGCGTGATTACCTGATTCTGCAGGATACTCTGTATTTGCAACGCCACCACGACCTGTAAATGTAAATACAGTCTCACTATTTTCGAAGTCACAATTTATGACATTCGTTTTTTTTAAATCCGCCCACGCGTTTTGTCCTACGCAGAGGAGAGCGACTGCGAGGAGCGTCTTTGTTAGCAATAAAATTTTTTTCATTGTTTTGGTTTAATTAGTTAATTTAAATGTTTATATAAAAATAATGTTTATCGAATCTTCAAAAGGACCCTAAAGGGTCAGGCAATTTCACAACTGCGCCGCAAAATTATAAAATAATTTTATATCCAATACTCTTGATACTCGTCAATTTGCTGGTTTTTAACACTAGCGCCTCAAATTTAGCTTTCTTTAACACTTTTCCCTTGTTATTTGTATTATAACAAAAACTAATAATTCTCTGTGTTTAGCTCGCGCGTAGGGCTTTAGAACAAAAACCAAATTTACTGTTAGACCTATAAGAAACACAAGGAGTCAAATACATAATCCTGTTTTTCAGGTTTGGAACAAACCGAGGTTCTTCGCCTGGCAAGGGTATAACCTGACAAAGGAAGGTGTAGGAGTTTAAGGAAAAGGGACATAAAAGTTTACTTTTAATGGCACTCATACTTGAAGTACTACAAAAGTCAGAAAAGACTTATGCCATTGACAGGGGTTTTAAAGGTTTTTGTTTAAAATCAAACACAAGTTTATGCAGGTGAACCACAAAATTTAGGTTTTTCTTTTTGAGGTTTTTGTTTCAAAACTAATCCGTAAGGCAGCACAAAAGTATCTTTTGCTGTCTAAATGCGTGGACAAATGTGTGTTTGTGTACTTTTTTGTTATACAAACGTACAGAATTTGAGAAATTTTATTTACATTTGCACAATGTATAATCTACTATAATGACAGCGAAACCTAACCTAAAGAAGAAATCCGGATTTGTTGGCGAACGATTTACTATCGTGCCATCCAAAATGCTTGAGATGGCAGCCGCTGACCCACGAATCTCTGACCTTTACATTTCCGCCATAGGGTACTTCCCTTTGGCACAATATCACCAGAACAATAGCAAAGAAAGTATCAGCCGTTGTTTGCTCATCTTTTGCAAAGAGGGCAAAGGATGGGTTAAAGTGGGCAACAAACACAAGCAGCAGTTAGAGGCCAACCAATTTATTATGATACCAAGTGGTGAAGAATACTCCTATGGAGCTGATGACGAAGACCCTTGGACCATTTATTGGATATACTTCGACGGAGCAAAGGCAAAACTGATGTGCAAGGACTTTGACAAGCCACAAGGAGTGTCATCAATTGTTGACTATCATGCCTTTTACCGTATAGAACTATTTGAGGAGATATATTTCATGCTTGGTGACGGACACAACATTAATCGAATGATATATGCGAGTCTCTGCTTCCATCACCTGCTGGCAACATTGTCATATGTAGATTTGTATTTAGAGGTGACAAACAGGCGCAGGCCTTCTGACAACTTCGTGCATGTTGCCATCTCATATATGTCAGAACGCATAGAATCGACTCTGTCAATAAACGACTTGGCAGCAAAATGCGGCTATAGCAGAAGTCACTTTACGCATATCTTTACCAAAGAAATGGGAATGGCACCAAAGGAATATTTTCTGAGAATGAAGATAAATCGTGCCTGTCTGCTGCTGAAGAATACCAACGAGAGTATTATAGAGATTGCTATGCGAATGGGATTCGGAGAAGGACAATACTTCTCACGCACCTTCAGAAAGATAAAGGGACTTACTGCAACACAATATCGCAAGCAGAATAAAACAAATAACGATTAGTTTCTTTTTTATAGAAACAAAAAAAAAGAGAGGAGGTACTCGCAGCCTCCTCTCATTATTTATATATAATATATAAGGGAGTGGAAAGGGAGTGAAAAGGGAGTGAAAGGGGAGTGGAAAGGGATTACTCCTCTATTACTCCCTTAGAAGTTGAGCGCATGCGAAACTAAAACCTACTTCACAAGAGCCATTGTGTCTGTAGCAATCATCAGCTCTTCGTCTGTGGGGATAACCACAACCTTCACCTTTGAGTCAGGAGCAGAGATGACTGCTTCCTTACCACGAACAGTAGCATTGACAGCTTTGTCAATCTTGATGCCCATAAACTCAAGGCCCTCACAGGCAGCCTCACGCATACCGGTCTGATTCTCACCTACTCCAGCAGTAAATACGAGGACATCGCAACCGCCCATAGCAGCAGCATAGGCACCAATATACTTCTTGATGCGGTAGAAATAAGATGCCTGAGCCACCTCAGCCTTCTTGTCGCCACTCTTGGCTGCAGCCTCTACATCACGCATATCAGAATAGCCACAAAGGCCCTGAACGCCTGACTTCTTGTTCAACAGGTTGCTAACACCATCAGCATCGAGGTTGAGCTTCTTCTGAATGAAGGTAACAGCACCACCATCGATGTCACCAGAGCGAGTACCCATCATGACACCCTCAAGTGGTGTAAGACCCATAGTGGTATCAACACACTTGCCATCAACAACAGCAGCAAGAGAGCCGCCATTACCGATGTGGGCTGTAATCATCTTGCAGCCCTGCTGAGGTATGCCGAGGAAGTCGCAAGCACGCTTTGAGACATAGCGATGAGAGGTTCCGTGGAAGCCATAACGACGAACACCATACTTCTCATACAACTCGTAAGGAACAGCATACATATATGCCTTTGCCGGCATTGTCTGATGGAAGGCAGTATCAAAGACGCCTACCTGTGGGAGGCCTGGCATCAGTTCTGATACAGCATTTACGCCCTTCATATTTGCTGGGTTGTGCAAAGGAGCGAGGTCAGAAACAGCCTCGAAAGCCTTAATCACCTCAGGAGTGATGACAACTGACTCAGTAAACTTCTCACCACCATGCACCATACGATGACCAACAGCATTTATCTCGTCGAGAGACTTTATGACGCCTATCTCAGGGTCAGTAAGGAGTGAGAAGATAAACTTCACACCTTCTGTATGCTCTGGGATATCGTGCATAATCTGTTTCTTTTCACCATTAGGGAGCTTCACCTTTACGAAAGCGCCATCAAGGCCTACTCTCTCAGCACCACCACTGGTCATAACACTCTTGTCATCCATATTGTACAAAGCGTACTTAATGGAAGACGAACCGCAATTTAAAACTAATATTTTCATAATTTAAGTGAAGAGTAAAGAGTGAAGAGTGAAGAATACCTACGCCACTCACTCACACTGTCAACTCTTTTAGTTAATTAATTTTTTTCTTTATAGTTTTTATCGATGATATTAACAAGGCTATAACCTCATTACAATCTGATGCCATACTCTCAAATCCTTTTTCATCCAAAACTCCTGTATCATGAAGCAGATTTAACCAGTTCATGGTTTCGTTGGCTTCTTTGAGAGCTATATGAAGTTTTGAAGCGAAGTCTGAAGGGCTTTGTGCGAATTCTGATTCATGAACATTGGCAGATACTGACGTCCCCGATTTTAACACTTGCGTGTATATAGCCTGCAATTTCCAATCATTACTCGTGAAATGCATAAACATATTCACAATTCTAACAGCAAATGCATAACTCTTTGTATGTAATGGTCCGCCTTCTCTATTATAATGTATCATATAGTTCGTGCAACATTCTTCACTCTTCATTCTTCGCTCTTCACTTCTTAGCATCCATTGCCTGGCATGCTGTGATAGCGACGAGGTTTACGATGTCCTCTACAGAGCAGCCGCGTGAGAGGTCGTTAACTGGGCGGGCGATGCCCTGAAGGATTGGGCCGAGAGCCTGAGCACCAGCAAGACGCTGTACGAGTTTATAGCCTATATTACCGACTTCGAGGTTAGGGAATACGAGGACATTTGCCTTACCAGCAATCTCTGAACCAGGAGCTTTCTTTGAGCCAACACTTGGTACGAGAGCAGCATCAGCCTGCAGCTCACCATCAACCTTAAGAGTAGGATCAAGCTGCTTTGCAACAGCAGTAGCCTCGACAACCTTATCAACAACCTCATGACTTGCACTACCCTTGGTAGAGAAAGAGCACATAGCAACTCGAGGCTCAGCGAAGCCTGCAACGCTCTTGGCTGTCTGAGCAGCACAAACGGCAATCTGTCCCAACTGCTGTGCATCAGGCATAGGAGTTACAGCAACATCAGCAAAGACGAGGACACCATCCTCACCATATTCAGGTTTGTCAGTAATCATAAGCATTGCACCAGAAACACAAGTGATGCCAGGGGCTGTCTTGATAATCTGGAGTGCAGGACGAAGAGTGTCACCAGTAGTAGAGAGAGCACCAGAAATCTGGCCATCAGCACCTTCTGTCTTGATAATCATACATCCGAGATAAAGCGGATTCTTCACCAGTTCGTGAGCTTGCTCAAGACTCAAGCCCTTCTTCTGACGCAACTGGAAAAGAAGTTGTGCCAACTCCTCTGAACGCTCATAGTTCTCAGGATCGATAAGGGTTGCCTTGTCAATATTCTTCAGGCCCTTCTCTGCTGCCAGAGCATGCACCTTGTCTGGATTGCCGATAAGGATGAGGTCAGCGATATCTTCTGCCAACACGATGTCTGCAGCACAGAGAGTACGCTCCTCTTCTGCCTCAGGAAGTACAATGCGCTGTTTGTTTGCCTTAGCGCGAGCAATGATTTTTTCAATTAGACTCATAGTGGTTTATTGTATTGATTATGTTTATGAATTTATTATCTTTTCTAATTCTTCTGCAGAAAGACGCAAGCGGAAATTACCGTTTATCGCAGCACTGATGCGGCCTGTTTCTTCCGAAACTACTATTGCTATAGCATCCGAATGCTGCGAAATACCCATTGCAGAACGATGGCGCAAGCCTAACTCGCGAGGAATATCCAGATTATGGCTTACAGGAAGGATACATCCTGCTGCCTTGATGCGATTATTGCTGATTATCATAGCACCATCATGGAGGGGAGAATTCTTGAAGAAGATATTCTCAATGAGGCGCTGATTGATAGCAGCATCTATCTTATCGCCTGTCTCAACGATATCGTTAAGGGGATTGTTACGTTCCAGGACTATCAATGCTCCGCACTTATTTCGTGCCATATTGATACATGCCATAACGATAGGCATTGTGTTAGCATGAGCCACCTTTTCGTTTTCATTGGATTTACTTACCAGCCATCCGATAAAAGACCCTTTTGTACGACGTTCACCCATACGGAAGAGGAACTTGCGGATTTCCTTCTGGAAGATGATGAATATCGCCAGAGCACCTACTGCTACGAATTTATCGAACAAGGCGCCCATCATCTTCATCTCCAGCACACGGCTGACGAAGAGCCATATCACAATAAATGTGAGGGTGCCGACGAACATATTAAGGGTTCTCGTCTCTCGCATGAAGCGATAGACGTAATAAAGAACCATTGCTACAAGCAATATGTCAATTGCATCCCTTATGCCGAAAGTGAAAAACATTTATAGTAAGTCGTGAGTTCTAATTATATCAGCCCCCTGAAGCATCGCAATATGGTTAATCAACCTTGTGCCTGCGAGTGTTGCATCACTGTCTGGTGTAGTACCGAGTATCTCGTATATCATACGCTTTCTGCTGACACCAACAAGGAGCAAATTGTCAGGGAATTCCTGTTTTATCTTGTGCAAGTTTAGTAGTATGTCATACTCCTGCTGCCGTGTTTTACCAAAGCCGAAGCCTGGATCCAGGATCACCTCTATGGATGGCTGCAAAGAGTGTATCTCTTCTATCTTCCTCCTAAAATCGCGTATGATAGCATCTATATCCGCCTCGCTGGAGGTAAGCACATAACTGGCATCCGGCATAGCACATGCCACATTGCCAGAAATGTCATTGATGATGCTGACACCATACTCCTCAACTACCTTTCGGGCAACCTCGGGACGAAAAGTGTCAACGCTAATCAAGGCATTGGGTAACTCCTTCTGCAACAATTCCAAAGCATGACACACACGATGCATCTCCTCTTCTTCGCTTACCGGGGCGCTGCCTGGGCGGGTTGAACAGCCACCTACATCTATGATAGCCTTATCACCACCAAGAGTGAGTATCTCTCTGGCACGTGAAAGAATTTCTTCATCTGTCTGCTTGCGAGAAGCAGCATAGAAGGAATCAGGCGTCACATTGAGGATGCCCATCATAATGACTTCGCCACAAAGGTAATGTTTTTTTTTGATATTCATTATTGTGGATTTAGACGACTGTGTCATTTTTATATTTTTTTAGTATTTTCCACAAGCCAAGTCTTATCATCCGGATTGCTTAGCAAAGGAAGGAGTCTTTCTCTCACAAGAGCATGATAATCATTAAGATAATCCTTCTCATATTGCTCCAGCATATCCTTCTCGACAGGAGCAGTATCAATAGGACATAGCGTAAGCGGCTCGAAAGTAAGCCATTTCTTTTCGCTGACAGGAACAGAATTGTCGCTCTTTACAAGCATGGTATTCTCTATCCTGATGCCAAATTTTCCCTCCAAATACACACCAGGCTCAATTGTCAGTGTCATACCCTCTTGCAGGGGAGCGGGACACCATCTTTGCCTCATTGACTGAGGTCCTTCGTGAACAGACAGGCAGGCTCCCACCCCATGACCTGAGCCATGCATATAGTCCACCTTTCCACGCCATAATACCGAATGAGGTATTGTGTCAAGATTTGTGCCATTAGTACCTTCAGGGAAAGAGATGCTTGCCAATGCTATATGGGCCTTGAGGACAAGGGTATAGATGCGTTTCATCTCAGGTGTCAAAGAGCCTAAGGCAATAGTACGAGTGATGTCAGTTGTGCCGTCAGTATATTGTGCTCCACTATCGAGAAGCAGCAGCCCCTCTGCCTTTAGAGCCTTTGCTGTTTCTGGGGTTACAGCATAGTGTACTATCGCACCATTTTCATTATAGCCACAGATAGTGCCAAAGGAAAGAGACATAAATTTCTTTGCACCTTCCTCCTTGCGTAATTCCTCCAGTTTATCGGAAACAGTCAGTTCTGTTTGTCCTCCTGCTTCTACAGCAGGCTTCAGCCAACGCAGGAAACGAACCATAGCGACACCATCACGCAACATAGAACGTCTGAAGCCTTCTATCTCAGCATCATTCTTGATGGCTTTCATCATTCCTGCAGGAGAATCGCAGTCTCTCACATGTTCCTTTACGATACTGTATATTGTATAGTTTGTCGATTTACCCGAGCATAGTGTCAAAGTATTTTTTGAAGATTTCTTCCTCAAAAAATTCGCGAATTCATCGTACTTTTCAATAGCCACTCCTGCTTCTGCCAACATAGCTTGGGCTTCTGATGTACAAGAGCCGTTGACAAAGACTGTTGCGTCACTATGGGTTATATACAGATATGCTATAAAGACAGGAGTCATCAGCACATCAGAACCACGAAGATTCAATGTCCATGCAATCTCTGTCAGGTCTGTCATCACATAGGCATCACAAGAACCCATTGCGGCTCTCAGGCGCTGTAGCTTTTCCGCAACTGTCTCACCAATGATACTCTCATCTACAGGAAATATCTCGTTTGCAGGTTTTGCAGGACGCTCTTCCCATATTGTTGACAAGGCATCATAGTTCGTCCTCATGGTACATCCGATGGTGCGCAGTTCCTTTGTCAGTCGGGTTATCTCCTCGTATGGCATCACCATTCCATCCACACAAACGATACCGCCATTTGGCAACAGGCTCATCTTTCTCTTCAGCCATTCCGCAATAGTGGGAGTTCCGGGCATGTATTCCTTCATCAGCTGCCACTCTTCTGACAATTCACTTTCTGCCTGCAGGAAATAGCGGGAATCAGTCCATAATGCAGCCTCATCCATTGTCACGACAACAGTTCCGGCACTTCCCGTAAAGCCGCTTATCCATTTGCGTCCCTGCCAATGAGGGGCGACATATTCGCTGTTATGAGGGTCAGATGAGGGAATGATGACAGCATCAATACTCTCACGCTTCATGACCGAACGAAGAAGGGAAAGCTTTTTAGTACTCATATAACTTATTGGGCTTATAACACCTTTCCTTGCAAAAGTGTAGACAATTTCTCTACAGCCCTACCCCTATGTGACATACCATTCTTTTCTGCTGCAGACATCTCAGCAAAGGTAAGTGGATGCTCTGTCTCATCAGGTGAATATCCTTCCGGATAGAAAATAGGGTCATAGCCAAACCCTTCCGCTCCATGTTTTTCTGTTGCGATACATCCTTCCACCTTTCCTTCAAACAGATGTGTCTCACCATGATATATCAATGCTATTACAGTACGGAATTGCGCCTTACGATTATCAATACCTTGCATATTTCGTAGCAGTTTCTGCATATTCGCTTCAGAATCATGATCCGTCCCATCAATTGAGGCATAGCGAGCAGAATAGACACCTGGTTCTCCATTCAGGACATCCACCTCAAGACCTGTATCGTCAGCAAAGCAGTCAAAGCCATAATGCTGATTTACGTATTGAGCCTTCTCGAGAGCATTACCCTCAAGAGTGTCATGAGTCTCAGGAAGTTCCTCATAGCAACCTATTTCCTTCAGCGAACGAACCTCAAAGCGTTCACCAAGAATCTGGCGCACCTCCTGAAGTTTATGCGCATTGTTGGTAGCAAAAACTAAGATATCCTTATTCATCGACCTTAATTCTTAACTCTTATTCCACTCCTTTCATCATCTTTTTAAGCAGTGGACACAACAGGAACAGCAATACCGATGCCACACCTGCCATTACCGCAAAGAGCAGGAAGAAGTCTGTAAGGGTAGCGATTTCAATACCCAAGAAATGCTTTGTTACCCCCTGTTCCGGCAATAGTGTTGCTAATCTGCCTGCCAGGATATTGCTGGCAGCATTACTCATAAACCATACACCCATCAACAATGATGCGAGGTGAGCAGGAGACAACTTGTTTACCATACTAAGTCCTATTGGCGACAATGACAATTCACCGATTGTATGTATGAAATACAGAGCCACCAGCCACCACATCGCAGCCTTCTGTCCACCAGCTGTTATGCCATAGGTGCCGTATGCTATCACTACATATCCCAAAGCGAGGAGCGCCAAACCGAGAGCCTGTTTTCGAGGGCTGGATGGTTCCATGTTATGCTTTGCCAATGTCTCCCATAATGTTGCCATAATAGGAGCAAAGACCACTACAACGATAGGATTGATGCTCTGGAACCATGTTGTAGGCATCTCCCAACTACCAATGGTACGGTCACACTGCTGCTCCGCAAAGAGGGTCAGCGATGAGCCAGCCTGTTCAAAGGCACTCCAGAAGAATATCACGAAAAGTGCAATGATATATATCACTCCTATACGTGACTTATCAACACTGGTAAGGCTGCGATCGGTTATGATAAAGAGTGGCAGAGCTATTGCTATGACATATATAGCATTAGAGATATAGTCATTGAAACTTGCTACATCCTGTGAGAGAAAGCAGAAGAAAACCATTGCACCCACGATGCATCCCCACAGACGGAAAGGAGAGTTCTTGGCAACCTTCTTTGGCAAGCGGATTTCCGATGCCTGCATCAGATGACCTTCCAAGACTGCTTCATCCTCTTCTTCCTGGATTTCCTTCAGCTTCAAGAGTTCAGACTTCGATGGCGCAAGACCGATACCAAGTCCTTCCGGAGTTACGAGGAACCTGTCCTTAAGTGTAGAGAAAACCACTACAGATACCACCATAGCAACACCAGCACAGAAGAAGCCCCACTTGAAGTTATGAGGATTCATCCAGTTGCCATCGCCCAGATATCCGCACAGCAAAGGTGCTATGAAGGCGCCCAAGTTAATGCCCATATAGAATATGGTGAAGGCAGAGTCCTTTCGATGGTCCTGTGGCTCATAGAGGTCACCCACCATAGTGGAGATATTTGGTTTGAAGAAGCCATTTCCGAATATCAGCATCGCCAAACCGCCAAACATCAGCCACATGGAGAAACTGTTATCTATAGAAGGGTCGATCGTGCCACCTTCTGTAAAGATGCTCTGCTTAACAAAACATGCAGAAGCAAACATCAGGAACTGACCTATCGCCATCGTTATACCACCAAAGATGATAGAACGACGGTTACCCCAATATTTATCTGCTATATAGCCACCCAACAGAGGGGTAAGATATACCAAGCCGGTATAAGAACCATATATCTGGCTGGCTTGATCATTGGTAAAGAAAGCTGCTACAAGATATAACACAAAGAGGGCACGCATTCCGTAGTAGGAAAAGCGCTCTGCCATCTCAGTAACGAAGAGGAGGTATAAACCTTTAGGATGTGACATATATTAAGTGAAAAGTGAAGAGTGAAGAATGAAATTCCTAATTCAAAATTCTTAATTATTAAAGGCTTTCAAGAATTCTTTTTATCACCACTTGTGCAGAAATCTCTCTGTTAGCAGCCTCTGGTATTACGAGAGAGTTTTTGCTCTCGATGACGTCATCAGTAACGATGAGTCCGCGACGAACAGGCAGACAATGCAAGAACTTGCCGTTGTTAGTCCACGACATGTGCTCTGCATCTACAGTCCAATGTGCCATCTTCTTGTAATCGACAAGAATCTTGCCATAGTCAGCAGGATTTGTAACACCTGGACAAGACCAGTTTTTGGCATATATGAAATCTGCACCTTCGAAGGCCTTCTTTTGGTCATATTCTATTGTAGCACCCTTTGTAAACTGAGGGTCGAGCTCATACCCCTCCGGATGTGTTATGACGAGATCTACATCAGGAGCTGCCAGCATCCATTCAGCGAAAGAATTAGGTACAGCCTGTGGCAAAGCGCGACAGTGTGGAGCCCACGTCAAGACAGCCTTCACACGCTCTGTTGCCTTATGTTCCTCAATGGTGATGAGGTCAGCAAAAGCCTGAAGAGGGTGAACTGTTGCTGTCTCCATCGCAAAGACAGGTTTACCAGAATACTGCACGAACTGATTTACTATTGTCTCAGCATAGTCATACTCCCTGTCTGTCAAACCAGCAAAAGAGCGGATGCCTATAACATCGCAGTAGCATCCCATCACAGGAATTGCTTCCAGCAGATGCTCCGACTTGTCGCCATCCATGATGACGCCACGTTCTGTCTCCAACTTCCAAGCTCCTGCATTGACATCAAGGACAATGACATTCATACCCAGATTCATTGCAGCCTTCTGTGTAGAAAGGCGGGTACGAAGGGAGTTATTGAAAAACACCATCAGCAATGTCTTATTCTTGCCAAGCTGCTGAAAAGCATAACGATCTTTCTTTACTAACTGTGCCTCAGCAAGAGCTGCTCTTATGTCGCCAAGGTCTTGTGGGTGAAAAAATGTCTTCATTATATAACTTTTTTACTATCAAAGTGCAAAATTACAAAAAAAAGTGAAGAGTGAAGAATGAAGAGTGAAGAATTTTTATTTTTTTTTCATTATTGCTTGTATTTTCGAACGCAAGCAACCTGGACGAATTCAAAGTTAACAAAATGAATGCACGCAATTCAATCGCATTGCGTGCATTCCATTTTCAAGTAAATCGTAAGCTTGTGAACCCTAACCATTAGAGGTTGGGGAGGTCCAGCCACTTAGTATAGCAGAAGTCCTGACGATGAGGCAGGTTCTTATTTTTCGGATACATGCGAACAGCGCTCTTGTATTCTCCAAACTGACGTGGTGTCAGTTCTGCCTCAAATATATAGTTATTGCCTTCGTGGCCCACCATATTCAGAGGCTCTACGGAGAATATCTTCTCGTTGCCGTCCTTGTCGGTAAACAGATTCACCTTCTCCAGACCTACAGCATCATCAAGTCCCTTTTCGTCAATGACATATTTCAGTTTATATGACTGTCCTGCCTCACAACCGTTTGCGGGGAAGTCCCATTCGCAACTGACTACATTGATACCATCCCAGCGCTCTGCTACATTCTCCTTCCAGAGAGCGATGTCCTTGGCCAACTTGAAGTTGTTCTTAGCCAATTCCTTAAAGCGCTTTGCCTCCTTCTCGTAGAACTTGGAATAGTAGTCATCGAGCTGACGCTTCATAGTGTAGTGCGGAGCAATTTGTGCTATAGAGTTCTTGATGACTTTTATCCAATCCTTTGAAATGCCGTTCTTGTCCCTATTATAGTATAGTGGAGCAATCTCGTTCTCAAGCATATAATATATGGCAGCAGCATCAAGCTGATCCTGATGGTTCTGATTCTGATATGTGCGTTTTTCTGTCAGCGCCCATCCGGCGCCCTCACGATAGCCTTCGAGCCACCAGCCGTCCTTAACGGAGAGATTTACGACGCCATTCATCTCGGCCTTCTCACCTGATGTACCTGAAGCCTCCATCGGACGTGTAGGAGTATTCATCCATATATCAACACCTGATACGAGGCGACGTGCCAACAGGAAGTCATAGTCTTCAACGAAGATAATCTTACCTTGGAACTGCGGCATCTGCGAAATCTCGAAAATCTTCTTTATCAAGCCCTGTCCTGCACCATCGGCTGGGTGAGCCTTACCTGCAAACATGAAGATGATAGGTCGTTCAGGATTATTAACAATTTTGTCAAGTCGCTCCAAATCGGTAAACAGCAAGTGGGCACGCTTGTATGTCGCAAAGCGACGGCAAAAACCTATAACGAGAGAATCGGGGTTGAAGCGGTCAAGCAGTTTCACTATTCGTGCCGGGTCGCCTTGATTCTTGAGCCATGTATTGCGCAACTGCTGCTCCACATATTCGAAGAGTTTGTTCTTCAAGGTCATACGAGTATCCCATATCTCCTTATCAGGACAGTTGTAGATTCCGTGCCATATATCCTCGTTTGACTGGTCAAAGATGAAATTAGCGTCAAAATATTTGCTGTACAAAGCACGCCACTCGGCAGCGGCCCATGTGGGGAAGTGTACGCCATTGGTAACATAGCCTACATGGCTCTCCTCTGGATAATAACCCTTCCAAATAGGAGCGAACATCTTTTTCGATACTTCACCGTGCAACCATGATACGCCATTAACCTCCTGACAAGTATTACAAGCGAAGGTGGACATACAGAACTTCTCGTTCTTGTCGTCTGGATTGGAACGTCCCATACCTATGAATTCGTCCCAAGAGATGTGCAGCCTTTCAGGATAGCCGCCCATATACTTTCCGAAGAGTCCCTCCTCGAAGTAGTCGTGACCGGCAGGAACAGGGGTATGGACAGTATAGAGACTTGAGGCACGAACCAGTTCAAGAGCCTGGTTGAAGTTCAATCCATCTTCCTCTATATAGTCGCACAGACGTTGCAGGTTGCAGAGCGCAGCATGACCCTCATTGCAATGATATACATCTTTCTTAATGCCCAGCCTCTTAAGCAGCAGCATGCCACCGATACCGAGCAAAATCTCCTGCTTCAGGCGGTTCTCCCAATCACCGCCATAGAGGGAATGAGTGATAGGCTTGTCAAACTCGGAATTTAACTCGTTGTCAGTATCAAGCAGGTAGAGCTTTACACGGCCCACATTTACACGCCATACATAAGCGTGAACCTGATAATTGGTATAGGGAACGTTAATCACCAAGGGGTTGCCTTCTTCATCAAGTTGGCGCTCTATAGGCAGCGAACCAAAGTTCTGCGTCTCGTAGTTGGCAATCTGCTGTCCGTCCATTGATAGGCTCTGTGTAAAGTAGCCGAAACGATACAGGAAACCTACGGCGCACATATCCACGTTAGAATCGGATGCCTCTTTCACATAGTCGCCAGCAAGCATGCCAAGACCACCACTATATATCTTCAGTGCAGAGTGGATACCATATTCCATGCAGAAATAAGCCACAGAAGGACGCTTGGCGTCAGGCTTTACGTCCATATATTTGCGGAACATGTCGTAAACGTCTTTTATGCGCTTCATCAGGGCTTTGTCCTTCATAATTTCCTCTTTGCGAGCGAAGGTCAGACGTTCCAATAGCATCACGGGATTATGATTTACATCATGGTAAATCTCCGGATCAAGGTCTCGGAACAAGTCGCGCGCCTCAAAGTTCCATACCCACCACATGTTGTGCGCAATCTCATACAGGCACTTCAATTTCTCAGGCAGAGATGCCTTAACTGTCAGAACTCGCCACGAAGGTTCATTGGTATAACCTACTTTTACTTTCATAATGATTGTTATTATTATATATACATATATGTATTATTTGCTCGGGAATTTACCTTTAAGAACGTAATTTACAATATACATTACATCAGGCATTCCTATTTTGCAATCTTCATTGGCATCACCTCCCAGTTTGTCAAACGTTGCGTCAGGTTTTCCCAAGATAGCATTTGCAACAAACGACACATCCAGCATATTTACCACTCCGTCGCCATTTGCATCACCACGAACAGGGCCTATCTCCAAGCCAACCGTAGGGAAGGCCTCCAACAAAGCACGAGTCTCAGCGGGATGAAGCGGTGTAACACTTCCATGACGAGGAGTGAATGCTCCTGATGTAGTGGTTTGTGCAACCAATGTATATTTTTTCCAATCCGTCGTTGTACAGAACTGGTAATAGCCGCTTCCATAGCAGTCATACATAACTACATAAGTGTTGGTATCTATGAGGCGGAATATGCCACCACCTTCAACAGCTACGCTTGTCTGCTGGATACCACCTCCTAAGTCGCCCCATTGACTGCCTGTAGGCTTTCCTTCTTCCGCTGTCAAGCGAGAAGCTGAGACATGACTGATAGAATTGATGCCTTCGTTCTTGTAAATCATGTGATAGAGCTGATCAGTCTCGTCAAAGACTATGTCAGCATCAATGGTAGCACTACCTCTATCGAAAAGATGAACAGGATAATCTTCAAGGTCAGTGAAGTCCTCGTTGGCGTAGCAATAGAACACCTTATCATAGTTACATGTACCATCATCACTTGTTAACAATGAGAAATATACCATGTATTTTCCTGTTTCCTTATCGTATATAGTCTCTGGAGCCCATACCCTGGTAACACTACTCCATCCATTTGGGAAGCGTGTTGGGAAGTGTACTGTGCTATGGGTCCAATGTATGAGGTCGGTACTCTTACTCATTACGATACCCCTGTTGCTGGCCCATCCGAGAGCACTTCTCATATCTGTATTTACCATACGGAAGACACCATCTTCACCACGAAGGATATGTGGGTCGCGGATGCCACCACTAATAGTAAAGTCCCACGAATTCAAAATCTTATTTCCATTATTCAGAGGTGTGTAATTGAAGCCGTCTGTGGAAATGGCATAGTAGAGATTCTCATCGCTATTATTAGGGAAGTAGGCAAATAGATATGCATTACAAAAATCGTCTCGCTTGACTGGTATGCGGTAAGCATCCAATTCCGCATATTTTGCTGACACGTCGGAAATAGCCTGCAAGACCTCCTCAGGTGTTTCAGCCATTTGAGCTTCATAGATAACGTTAGCTCCTTCGTCCTTCAACTCCTGAGTAAGAATTGTTTTAGTGTCTATGAGGTTCTGAAGCCTGTCAATAAGGGTAACCAACATCTTCTTATTATTCTCATCCGACGATCCTATCCATTTTATTTGGAAATTATCTACGGTAATCCAGTTAGCATCTGTACTCTCGCATCCGAAGCCTATAGTCAGTTCACCTCCTATAGCAGTAGCAATAACATTATATGTTGCCGTTGTTGTAACAGCAGTTTTGTTTTCCCCTGCCATCAGATATACCCCACCGACTGCTCTGCTGCTACCCTGTCTTTCTGCATGGCAAGTGGCAGTAACAAGGTATTCGCCATTCTCAAGGCCTGAGACAACCTGTGTGACGGAAGCATCAGGAAGTGAGCCGGATTTATCTACCCATTTCTCGCAGTAGTATATTCCGGTCTTTGCAGCACTCGTCTCGTTGTTGTTCTGACGCTGCATACCGTTGTTTGTCCATCCGGTAAATCCATTTTCGAATGATGGATTAACAATATTATCAGTATAATCAACAGCTTCCTGCAACTCTTCCAATTTTACTCCACCCCAGATGAGTCACTGTTTAGCTTTACGGTGTGCTACACCCAGACCGATGGTCAGTTGGCCATTTTCGTCGGCATGACCCGTAACGACATTCTGGTATAGTCCGTTATTGAAGCATTTTGCCGCCCCCTCCATATCGTCGGGATATGTATTGCTGGTGCGTTCTTCAGCCCATGTCTTCATACGCACTTTTGCATCACCGCATATTATGTAGGCATTGCCAGGCTTCAGACCTTCATTATCTGCAGCAATGCAAAGGCTCCTGTCAGCGGGACGGAAAAATGCTGGGATGGTGAGGCGGTATATACCATTAGGAGTCAGACCTGTGATGGTTTGAGTTATACCGCCTTCCAACTCAAAGGTTTCATTGATGGAGAAACTGTTTGCCGGTGTCCTGCCAACAGGGATAGTTCCGCTATTCACATATGTATGGACGGTATTTTCCCATCCGTCTATGCCTGTTGCCATAGAGGCATTCGTAACGAGGCTGGTAACATCGGCACCTATATTGTAGAGAGTTTCCTCCTTGAGAGGGTTCATAGTAGAGATATATTTCTCGTAGGCTGTGTTACTCACAAATGCGAATGGTGTTGCATTGGATATGTCATCGGTAAACTCTGCTCCGGTTCCTGTAGCAGAAGCAGTGAAATACTTTCCGTCAAAAGTACTTTCAAGATATACATTACCATTGCCGGCATCACGGAAACGCCACTGAGTTTTCTCTCCTGCGTCCACGTCGGTAAACGGATAATTGAGATTACCTAGTAATTTAGCGTTTAGGTCGCGATACCTTATAGTATATATATCATCTTGTATATTGGTAATAGCCACCGGAATGCCAAGCGTGGAGAGCGTTGCCTGTGTGCCCCAGTCAGCACCGCGTGCCAGATACAGTCCACTATCAACATCTTTAAGGTAATAGGTACCCTCTTCGGGCATAATGCCAACATCGGTCATCTCTCCTTCTGTAATATCCATCTCATAGATATTAAACGAGTATGCCGGGACATTAATCATGATATTGGTACCATAAGCAGAAAGTGTTGATTCTTGCGGAACAACATTATACATATTGTTATTTGTATTCTCTGCTTGGCCACTGTCTGCCTTCATCTGTGTCAGCTTTATGTTGGATGCCGAATATCCAACAGTAGAGAGTGTCGTAGCATAATCCTCTCCTGACGGATTGACGAGTTTTACATATAGTTTGTTACCATCACGACTTGCAGAGGTATATACCTTACGTGGTTTGGATAATGTGATGTTATGACATAGTTCGTCATCTATGTAACACTTTATATTACTCCCCTGCACCTCAATACGCAAATCGTATGTTTCACCTGTAGCAAGTGACATATACTTTGTATCATACTGAGACTTTGTTCCATTAACTGCACGTTCTATACAGAATCGGGTATTTCCCCAACCACCAAGGTTCCACCAGCAGTAGTTGTTTGAGTCTTCATAACCGAAGGCAATAAGGAAGCCCTCCTGACCGCCTGTCTTGGTGGCTTTAACTTGTATAGTGTAGTTTTCACCCAAATCTATATTCTTGTTGACGTACAGCAGACCTTCCATTGCTGTACTGCTTTGTGTCAATATGCCACCACTCTCGCTGAAAGTTCCTGCATTGTCTGTCCAGTTAGAAGTACCGTCAAAGGGGGCAGAGTAAACCACCTTGCCGTCTTTCAATATCTTGTAGTCAGAGAACGTTGCCGACGTGAGCCAAGTGGAAAGACCTCCATAATTTACAGAAGAAGATTCACTGTTATTCTCCTCCGACCATGTTATATTCTGCGTTCCAAGCTTCTGAGACATCAGTTTCTGCACGTAGTATGATGGTGTGCCATAGCTGTATGTAGCATCAAAACGTATCATATCAGGCATCCATTTCTGGTCGTTGACATTTACGAAAATAGGGGCATACGAAGCCATCGTGACAATGTCGGAATTGCGCTCCATACCCTGCATATAAACAGCCTCGCCCAGTGCTGCAGCCAAGCTACCTGTGGTGCCATAACCTGATGTCACAGCATATTCTCCTGGGTAAATCTTAGGTCCATTGCGGTCGTATGTGTCGTACTTTTCATAGTTGTTCACAAACCACGATGGATCTCGGTAGTAGTGTTCGTCAAGGGCATCAACGGGATATGAATTTCGCCATGTAGGATTGTCTGTACTCCATGCTTCTACATTACCTATACATACGATATCGGGATATTTCGCCTTTATGGCCTGATAGAACATGTAGTACCTTTCAGGGTATTGGAAACTCTGGTCACTATTATTCCCCATGCTATAGTTATAGTTCTCATTACCAATCTCGATATACTTCAGTCCGAAAGGTTCGGGATGTCCGTTGGCAGCACGAACGGCTCCCCATGTTGTGGAAACGTCACCATTAGCATATTCTATTGCGTCAAGAGCCTCCTGTATGAATTCGTCAAGGTAATTAATGTTCTGATACCATCCATGTCCCAGACCAACATTGACCACGAAGAGAGGCACTGCCCCGAGGTCTTCGCTCAGCTGCAGCATCTCGTGATATCCAAAGGCATCGGAACTGCGATAGTTCCAGTTGATGTTCCAGTGTCCTGGTCGGTCCTCGATATTGCCGATGGTCTTTTTCCACTCAAAACGATTTCTGTCACCGTTTCTGTATTCTCCTTCGATGTAGCATCCGCCAGGGAAGCGCATAAAGCGTGGCTTGAGGTCCTCGAGCATCTGTGCAAGGTCCTTGCGGCATCCGTGCCCCTTGTAGGTTTCGGCAGGCATAAGACTTACCACATCGATGTCAAATTCATTCGACGATGTCGTCTGCAGTTGCAGATATGCTATATTGACGAGGGAATTATTATCCGGGAGGGTCATGGTGATTTTTTTCCATGATGTACCGATACTGATGTCCTTGGAAGCCTCAATAAGAGTGTTGTGTTGGTAGTACTGCAAGAGGCTGGCCGTCAAAGTGGTGGAGAAGGCCTTATCAGCACGCACGAAGAATGTCAGGGTGTATGATGACTGTTCGTCGAGTCTCATGCCCCAATAACCATTATTGCCGAAAATGGCACCATCGGCAGAAGGTTTCACATGAAGATACTGCTGCTGGGCAGTGTTCATGGGGTTGTCATTTGCGATAGATAATGTTGTGTTCTCCTCATACCACCATCTTTCTGGATAGGTGTCATTATCTTCAAAGGAGCGGTTACTAATCATCTCGCTCCACAAGCCACCATCAGCAGCGTGGTTGATTTCTTCAAAGAAAATACCATACTGGGCATCAGAAATCTTACTTCCATACTCATCTGGAAACAACTTCAGCTTCAGCTGCACCTGCGCCTGCGTCTGAAAGAATAGAGACGAGAAGAGAATCTGCAATGCGAGAAAAATCCCCTTTTTATAATTCATGTTCATAATACTAATCACAAAAATTATTGGTTATTATTTAGTTAGCAATATATTTCGGGTACAAAGATACAATTATGTTATGAATAATGCAAAAAAATAAGAACTTATTTTTATTTTTGGGCATTATTATGACAATATCTTATCTATTGTCTCTATTTATCTGCATCTCGGAGGACTGGAAATTTCTCTCTGAAAGTGTTGAGAGAATCCATATCCAACAAGGCTGTTGCGGATGCAACGGTATCGTCTTGCACCCTTGCAAGGATTTTTCCTTTAGCATCTATGATGGCAGAACCTCCATCATAGTGGCAATTAGGGTCATCGCCTACCCTATTTACTCCTATCACAAAGCATTGATTCTCCAAAGCGCGGGCTTGCAGCAACACATCCCACACCTTTCGTCGGCTGGCAGGCCAGTTAGCAACATAGATGATGGCATCGTATAAAATGACCCCACCCCGACCCTCCCAAGGGAGGGAGTCATTCCTAACTCCTAACTCCTCATTCACTTTCGTTATTCTGTTGCGTGAGAAGCAAGGGAAGCGAAGGTCGTAGCACACCTGAAGAAGAAATCTTACCCCTCGCCACTCGACGATTGTTTGCCCCTCACCTGCCGTAAAACTCTTGTCTTCACCTGCATAAGAGAAGAGATGATGCTTGTCGTAATAATAGATGTCTGTCGGTGTTACGAAATAAAAGCGGTTATAACGTTTCCCTTCCTCCTCGACATCCATAGAGCCGGCAATGGCAGCATTAAAGCGCTGGGCAAGCTCTTTGAGAGTGAAAAGTGAAGAGTGAAGAGTGAAGAATGACTCTTGGCCTGCCATGAAGCCGGTATTCCACATCTCGGGGAGGACGTAGAGGTCTGATTTCTCAGAACTAAGGAGGGCTGACTCCAACGCTTTCTGATTAGCATCGGGGTCAGCCCACTTGATATTAGTCTGTAGTATTGTTACTCTACATGACATAGATACTTACTTCTTGGCAGCCTTCTTTGCCTGAGCAGCTTTTACTGCTGGCTTTGCTGTGGCATCTGGAGTGATATCAACCAGCTCAACAGTGAATATCAATGTTGAATATGGAGGAATCTGTCCTGACTGACGGTCACCATAGCCTAACTCCTGAGGAATATACAATTCCCACTTAGAGCCAACAGGCATCATAGTGAGAGCTTCTGTCCAACCTTTGATAACCTGGTTAGCACGGAACTTTGTTACCTGGTCCTTGCGGGTATAACTGCTGTCGAAGACTTTTCCATCAACGAGACGCCCCTCGTACTTAACAGAAACCTCCTGAGTAGCTTTTGGCTTAGGACCTGTACCCATTGTGAGAACCTTATACTGAAGTCCTGAAGGCAGAGTAACGACGCTGTCCTTTGTGCTGTTCTGGGCGAGGAACTGCTCACCCTTACGACGATTCTCGCCATAGAGTTTTTCCTTCTTAGCCTCCTCGTTGCGCTTCATGTTTGACTCGAAATACTTTCCAGCATCCTCCTGCTTGAAGAATGTGGTGTCGTTATTCAAAGAAGCGAGGAAACCTGCATAGAAGATGTTTACATCAAGAGAATCATCAGCATCCTGCAGGGCAGTCTTAATGCCGGATATCATGCGCTGCTCAAGCATCTGCTGTATCTGAGCACCTGCATTATATGCTACGAAACGAGGGTCATTACCCTTCTCCCTAGCATCATTGAGACCCTGAATGAAATCTGCCATATAAGCCGTATCAACCTTATACTGCTGCTGCAGGAAAGGTATCAAACCATTTGTGTTAGCATATCCACCAGCATAGCTGAGGGAGTCGCTTGAAGACTTTAAGCACTTAACATCTAACTGTGTGCATTGTGCAGTCTCCTTTTTGTCTTTCTTATCTTTCTTTGCTGCATCAACAGAAACGATGCAAAGAGTTGCAGCAAGAGCTACGAAAAATATTTTTTTCATAATTCTTAATTCCTAAATCTTAATTAACTCTTACTTTACTTCCAACAATTCTATTGTGAATACAAGAGTAGAGAAAGGCTTGATCTGCTCTCCCTGAGCACGCTCGCCATAAGCCAGCTGCTGTGGGATATAAATCTCATACTTACCACCCGCTTTCATGTGAGTGAGAGCCTCTGTCCAACCCTTGATAACCTGGTTAGCACGCATCTCAACAGGAGCATTACGCTTGAAACTTGAATCGAACACTTTTCCGTCGATTGTCTTACCTTCGTAATTAACCTTTACAAGAGAAGTATCGGCAGGAGTTGCACCATTACCCTCTGCGATGACCTTATACTGAAGACCTGAAGGAAGAGTTACCACACCTGGCTTTTTAGCATTGTCAGCAAGGAACTTCTCGTTTTGCTTCTTATAGTCACCGAACTGCTTCTCCATTGCTGCAGCCTTTACAGTATGCATCTTCTCTTCTGCCAGCATACGAGCCTGATTGAGGTTCATCAGCTGCTTCTTGCCAGTAACACCTGCAACGAAACCTGCGATGAGGTTCTTAGAAGAAATCTGCTGAGTAGAATCGTTGCCAAAGATTTCATAGTTAAGGCCCTGAACCATCTGAGTACCTACCTGCTGACCAATCTGCACACCAGCGATATATGCTGCCTTTGCCTTGTCGTCACCAATTGTAGCGCCCTCGTTGAGGCCTTTGATGAACTCATCAATATAAGCGGTATCAACGCCCATACGCTGAACGAGATATTCCTTCAAACCATCTGACTGAGCCATACCTACAGCGTAGCTGAGGGTATCAACATCATCCTTAAGATTTGCACTTGGAGTGCCATTACCGCAAGAAGTGAATACTGCGGCCATGATAGCAGCTGTAGCTGCAAAAAAGATTTTCTTCATTGTTTTTAAATGTTATTATTTTACTTCTATTAATTCTACATCAAAGATGAGGGTTGCGTAAGGAGGTATAGAACCTGCTGCACCAGCCTCTCCGTATGCCAGATTGTAAGGTATGAAGAAACGTGTCTTACCACCCTCTTTCATCAGCTGCAGACCTTCTGTCCAACCTGCTATAACACCTCCCAATGGGAATGTAGCTGGCTCGCCACGCTGTACGCTGCTGTCAAAGACAGTACCATCGATAAGGAACCCCTCATAATGGCACTTCACACTATCAGTAGCCTTTGGACACTTACCGGTACCTTCAGTAAGAACCTTATACTGAAGACCACTCTTTGTTGTGATTACACCTTCCTTCTGAGCGTTTTCTGCAAGATATTTCTCACCTTCAGCCTTTGCGACCTTACCCATCTCGGCAGCTTTTGCACGCTGCTTAGCCTCCTGCTCCTGAAAGAACTGCTGAACAATCTTCTGGCTCTCAGCCATTGTCATCTGTGCCTTTCCACCAAGAACATCCTTAATTGCCTGTGCGAAATCATCGATATTCAAATCGTTCGCACCCATACTTTCTAATTGCTTGCCTATATTCAAACCTAAGGCATAACTTACTTTATCCATATATCTAAAAATTATAATTTGCTTTAAAACATAAAATTCGCGTGCAAATTTACAAAAAGAAATAAAGAATAAGGAATAAAGAATAAAGTTTTTTTGTATTTTATATTTTTTTTGTATTTTTGCGCCCAAATAGCTTACATAACATTAAGTGCAAGATGAAAAAAATTGTTGTTTTAACCGGTGCTGGTATGTCTGTGGAAAGCGGTCTGACCACTTTCCGCGATGCTGGAGGCTTGTGGGACAATTATCCCGTAGAGCGTGTGGCTACCCATGAGGGTTGGGAAGCAAATCCCAACTATGTCAATGACTTCTACAACATGCTACGCGTAAAATATAAAGATGTACAGCCTTGTGAGGGTCATAAACTGCTTGCAGAAATGGAGAAAGACTATGATGTCACCATTGTCACCCAGAACGTTGATGCCTTGCATGAGGCTGCCGGCTCAAGCAAGATAATACATCTGCACGGAGAAATGATGAAGATGTGTTCTTCAAATGATGTTGACAATCCTCGCTATCATGTCACCCTACCCCATGAGGGCTTTGGCGAGACAGGATTGGAAGTGCCCCACGACACGAAGGCTGGAGACGGCTCTTTGCTAAGACCTTATATCGTATTCTTTGGCGAAGCGGTTCCTAATATGTATGATGCTGCAGCTGTAGCCCAAAAGGCTGATATCTTTGTCATCATCGGAACATCGCTGAATGTATATCCTGCCGCAGGATTGGTGCAATATGTAAAGCCGGGCACTCCGATATATCTCATCGATCCAAAACCTGTTGCCGCAAAAACCGATGTGCAACACCTGATGTGTGGAGCCAGCGAAGGAGTGAAGAAACTGATGGAGATATTAAATAACGGTTAACGGTTAAAGGTTAACGGTTAAAGGTTAACGGTTAAGGGTTAACGGTTAAGGGTTAACGGTTAAAGGTTAAAGGTTAAAGAATTTTCAATATTCAATAATAAAAAATGAAGATACTTATTATGAATGGTCCCAACCTGAATCTGTTGGGAGTTCGCGAGCCGGGAATTTATGGTGACAGTTCTTTTGAGAGCTATCTGCCAATGTTGAAAGAATGGTATCCAGAAGTAGATTTGGAATATTTCCAAAGCAATATCGAAGGTGAGATGATAGACAAACTCCAGGAGGTAGGTTTTTCCTATGACGGAGTCGTATTGAATGCCGGAGCATATACTCACACCAGTGTGGCATTGGCTGATTGTATCAAGTCTATTACTACTCCGGTTATAGAGGTGCATATCAGCAATGTGCACCAACGTGAGGAGTTTAGGCATCACTCTTACCTCTCCCCTGTTTGTAAGGGTGTGATATGCGGCTTTGGGTTAGACAGCTACCGATTGGGAATTGACGCTCTGGTTAATTTGTAAGGTCAAAGGTCAAGGCTGGAGGCTATTCTTCGACTAGCGAAGCAGCAAAGCCGGTTACTTCACTCTAATAATGGTTAGCCCGTCGCGGAGTGGCAGCAACACCTTTTCCACCCGTTTGTCAGCTGCCACATAATCATTAAAGCGGCGGATGCCAACCGTTTGCTGGTCATTGTCATAGTCAGCATCTGTCACATGACCATCCCACAAGGTATTGTCTGCAAGTATAAAGGCGCCCTTATTCATTAACGGAAGAAGGCTTTCATAAGTCTCCACATAAGTGCGCTTATCTCCATCCATAAAGGCAAAGTCGAAAGACTTGCCTATTTTTTTTGCTTCTGTAGCAGCATCACCAATGATGAATGTGATCTTATCTGCCCAACGAGACTCTTCTATCCACTTGCGTGTAAAAGGTTCCTGTTCATCATTTATCTCGAAGGTATAGAGATGTCCCTGCTCACTCAATCCTTCTGCCATACAGAGGGCAGAATAACCCGAAAAGGTGCCCACCTCTATAATATTCTGCGGATTCACCATCTTGACGAGCATCTTCAGCAGACGTCCCTGCAAATGTCCCGACGCCATACGCCCATGAAGCATGTGGACATTCGTAGCACGCCACAAACGATACAGATATTCGGGTTCTGCATCACTATGATTGAGAACATACTCATCAAGAATATTCTCACCCTCAAGAGTCGTGTGATTAGGATTCTGTGTCTTGCTCTTCATTGTTATCTGCTTTCAGAACTATAGTATATGCTGCGATTTTCGAAATCTTTTGCTCGCACCTCATTGTCTGGTGACAGTTTTCCGTTGATATACTGTTCCATCACAAGGGCTCCGATAGGAACACCAAAGTCTGCACCAAATCCACCATTTTCCACATAGACAGCGACAGCAATGCGTGGATTATCCATCGGAGCAAACCCCATGAATACAGAATGGTCGTGTCCCTTATTCTGTGCTGTTCCCGTCTTTCCGCAGGCGCTGAAAGGAAGACGTGAAAGAGCCTTACAAGTACCGCTGAGAGCCGACTGTCGCATACCTCTTACCACCCACTGATAAGCCCAGGTCGCTGCTTTGGTACGATGGCGTTCAGTATATATGGAATCAATAGAAGCGCCCTCTATATGACGTACTACATGCGGAACATAGTAATATCCCCTGTTAGCTATTGTGGCACCCAGATTAGCTATCTGTAGTGGGGTGAGATTCACCTCTCCCTGACCGATAGATATAGATATAACACTCAAAGCGCCCCATGAATGGCGATATCTCTCATTATAATATGAACCATTTGGTATCATGCCACGCTTTTCGCCAGGCAGGTCGATGCCCAACTTATAGCCGAATCCCATTGACACCATATAGTCACGCCATTTATTCATAGCATTCACCAGACTGCCATACTTCTTTTTACCCAACATATAGTATAATCCCCAACAGAAATATCCATTGCACGATGTGGACAAGGCATCAGTGAGACTAATTGGTGAGGGATGGGGGTGACAACCCACATGAAGCCCCCTATGGTTAAATCCGCCATTACATGGCAGAGGAGTATGAGGGGTTAATGTTCCTTCAGAGAGGAATGTCAGCGCTTGCGATGGCTTAAAGGTAGAACCTGGTGGATACTGTCCCATAATGGCACGATTAAGAAGCGGCTTAAAGGGATTCTCACCCAGTTCCTGATGTGTCTTACTGCGATTTTTTCCTATCATACCACGAGGGTCATAGGAAGGAGCAGAAACCATACACAGCACTTCGCCAGTAGATGGTTCTATAGCCACAATACTGCCGATTTTTCCTTTCATTAGGCGTTCAGCAAGAGCCTGCAGTTCTATATCGATGCTAAGCGTAATATTCTTACCCGGCACAGCACGACGGTCCATCTTGCCATCACGATAATGTCCCTGTACTCTACCACGAGCGTCACGTACCATTATCTGTATGCCCTTAATACCACGAAGGTACTTTTCATAGCTACGCTCTACTCCTAATTTACCGATGTAATCGCCCCGTCCGTAATACTTATCCTCTGCTTCATCAATATCATTCTGCGACACCTCTCCTACATCTCCCAGCACATGGGCTCCGTTAGGATATGCATACTGACGAATAGTGCGCTTGCGAACATAAATACCCGGAAACCGGAATAGTTTTTCACGAAAAGACAAAAACAGCTTTTCGTCAAGCTGTCCCATGAACAGTTGCTGCGAAAAACGAGAATAGCCTGGATTCTTTTTCGAGTCTTTTATCTCTTCCAGACGCTCTATGAACTGATCCTTTGTTATTCCCAAGGCATCACAGAAAGCAAGGGTATCCAGATGATTCTTCGCCTCATTGGTGACTATCATTACATCATAGGACACCTCATTATATACAACAAGCTTACCGTTCCTGTCATAAATAAGGCCGCGTGAGGGATATTGTACTCGTTTCAGGAATGCATTAGAATCAGCAGTACGACGATAGTCTTCACTCACTATCTGCAAGGAGAAAAGACGTATAGCATAGATAATGACAATCAATATTGATATGCCACCTATTACCAATCGTCGATATGAATAATCAGGGCGTCGCATTACCTTTTACCCATCAATATACCAGACGTGCTGAAGACCATCGCGAGAACAACAATAGAGAAGACAGTAACGAAGGTACTTCCTATAATACTGAATATCCATAATCCCCAATGTTGTATAGAGAAGGCTTCAAGGGTAAAGAAAGCAGCACAGTATATGACAGTCAGGAACAATACATATGCTGTATATTTCTCTGTGCCCATAGCATGAATACCCGGACAATAGTTTTTATCGTCAGCATTATGGAGATACAACTCCAGAATAGCAGGCTGAACGAAGCCTACTAAAGTCATAGAAGCTGCCGCCATACCTGGTGTTGAGAAGAATATATCAATAATAAGTCCCAGGATGAAACAAGACACCATAATAAGCCAACGAGGAGTGTTTCGGGGAGTCTGAACCACAAAGTAGATATACAGCAAAGGACTGGCAACACCCAAGATATGGATATTACCAAGAAGCAATACCTGAATAAGAATCAGGACGACTGCCATTATTGCTATCTTCTTTATATAATCTATCATTTACTGGTTCTTTATAAGATCGAGGGAATCCTTAGCAGCTTGCAATAATTGCAACTGGTCATGTGTATAGTGATTGTCTATGACACACACATCACGAAGATTGACGAAATCGCTTGACAATTCTACAATCAGACGAAATGACACCCCGTCGGGACTCTTCTCAGAAGCACGTATCCTTCCTATTGGTATTCCAGCAGGGAAAATGGCAGAATAGCCGGATGTCACTACCCATTGGTTTTTCTTTATGTCAGCATAAAGCGGGACATCTTCCATATAGGCATAATGGCTATCGCTGCCTAACCATCTTAAATATCCGAAATAACCTGTACCATCCACCTCACAACTGATGCTGGAATGTACAGAAATAATCGGCATCACGACAGAATAATGAGAGCCTACCATATATACTACTCCAACGACTCCATTGCCGGAGACAACTCCCATATCTTCTTTTATGCCATCGGCACTGCCACGATCGATTGTTATGAGATTATCACGCTTATTGACACTATTCTGAACCACCTGAGCTCCGATTAGTGTATAGTTTCTTTCCCGCAATGCCTTTTCTATGTTATGGGAACTGGCACCATATTTCTTCAGTTGCTTCTTTAGTTGAAGAACCTGCTGTTGCAGATTAACATTGGTAATCGTCAGTTCCTTATTTACCTCTTTCAAGGATAGGAATGAAGTAATATTTGATTTTCCCTGATATATTACTCCAGCAACGCTGTTGGCAGACGAAAAAGCTACTGACCCCTGATAACTGTTAAACCGAAATAACATTGTAAGGCTCACCATCTCCAGAAGGAGAAAGATGAGCCAATTATAATGATTTTTTATGAAGTCAATAAGGTTTCTCAACCCTCAAAAAGCGTCTTATCTCATTAGGAATGAGAAGCGTCCAATATTCTTCAGTGCAACACCCGCACCAATAGCAACACTATGTAGTGGATCTTCTGCAATATGGAATGGAATACCAATCTTTGCCTCAAGGCGACGGTCTATTCCACGCAACAAGGCGCCGCCACCGCTGAGCCATATTCCATTATGTACTATATCAGCATACAACTCAGGAGGAGTTGTCTCCAATGCGGCGAGAACGGCATTCTCCACCTTTGCTACAGTCTTATCGATACAATGTGCAATCTCCTGATAACATACAGAAACCTCCATAGGCAGAGCTGTTATGCGGTTTGGACCATGAACAACGTAATCCTCTGGAGCCTCATCACCAAGGTCAGTAAGAGCAGAACCAACGTGAATCTTAATACGTTCTGCCATACGTTCTGATACCTTTACGTTATGCTGACGAGACATATACTCCTGAATATCAGAGGTCAACTCATCACCAGCCACACGGATGGAGTTGTTGCTGACGATACCACCAAGGGAAATAACAGCAATCTCAGTAGAACCACCACCGATATCAACAATCATGTTACCTTCTGGAGCCTCGACATCAATACCGATACCTACAGCTGCTGCCATTGGCTCATATATCAGATACACATCGCGTCCGTCTGCATGCTCAGCAGAATCGCGAACAGCACGTAACTCCACTTCCGTAGAACCTGATGGCACGCCAATCACCATACGCAGCGATGGAGAAAAGATATTTCTTCCGCTATGTACCATACGGATAAGGCCACGCATCATCATCTCGCACGCAGAGAAATCGGCAATAACGCCATCACGCAACGGACGGACAGTTCTTATGCGATCATTCGTTTTCTCATACATGCTCTTGGCACGCTCGCCGACAGCGATCATCTGATTGGTATCACGATCTATTGCCACAACGGATGGTTGGTCAACAACAATCTTATCACCTTGCATGATGATAGTATTGGCTGTACCAAGGTCCATAGCGACCTCCTGAACGAAGGAGAGAAATCCTAAATTCATAAATCCGAATTACTTTAAATTACTTTTTTGTTGAAACAAACCAAGAATTGATTGCTGTATCGTACCGACTTGAAACCCCAAAAGCACGAGTAGCAAACATACGACGCTCCTCAATAGATGTCTGTGCTCCCTGCTTGTTAAGGATATCAAGCAATACACTATATTCAGCTTTTGAAGGAACGATTACGACATCCTTGAAATTCTTTGCACCTGCACGAATCAAAGAAATGCCGCCAATATCTATCTTCTCAATGATATCTGCTTCTGAAGCACCACTTGCTACTGTCTGCTCAAATGGATAGAGGTCAACAATAACGAGGTCTATCTCAGGAATCTCATACTGAGCCATCTGCTGCTGGTCACCTTCGTTATCCCTGCGGCCAAGGATACCGCCAAAGATTTTTGGATGAAGAGTCTTCACACGACCACCAAGGATACTAGGATATGTCGTAACCTCTTCAACAGCCTGACACTCGTAGCCAAGCGATTCTATAAACTTCTGAGTGCCGCCGGTTGACAGGAATTTCACACCTTCAGCATTCAACTTCTTCAATAACTCGTCAAGTCCATCTTTATGGAAGACGCTAACTAGCGCTGTCTTTATTCTTTTCATAATAATGCAGTTTTGCGTGCAAAGTTACAAAAAAATTATCATAAATACCAAATAAATAAACTTTTTTTTGTACTTTTGCAGTGATTTCTGTAAGTCTAAAGAAAAAGGATAGATGAAAGTCAAAAATTATAGCGACGAAGAGTTGGCACACATTCTTGATAACGAGATATTTCATCTCATCTCAGATGTGGCGGACAAAATGCAATTAGAATGCTATCTCGTAGGAGGGTATGTAAGGGATATTTTCCTTGATCAGCCTTCCGACGATATCGATTGTGTCGTTGTGGGAAGTGGTATCAAGATTGCCACAGAACTCAAGAAACGACTGGGCAAGAAGGCATATCTATCCGTATTCAAGAATTTCGGAACAGCACAGGTAAAAGTAATGTCTTCAGGCAACCGTCCTCCAGTGGAGATAGAGTTTGTCGGAGCCCGCAGGGAGAGTTACCAGAGGGATTCCAGAAAACCTATTGTAGAAGACGGCACCTTGGAGGATGACCAGAATCGTCGCGACTTCACCATCAATGCGATGGCGATATGCCTTAACAAGGACAGGTTCGGGGAACTCGTTGACCCATTTGGCGGGCTTGATGATTTGTGGGACGGAATAATCCGCACCCCACTCGACCCTGACATCACTTTCTCCGACGACCCTCTTCGCATGTTACGATGCATCCGTTTTGCTACCCGCTTCAACTTTTTGATTGAAGACGAGACATTTCAGGCTCTTGAACGCAATGTGGAACGTCTGAAAATCATTTCCAAGGAGCGCATCAGCGAAGAACTGAACAAGATTCTCATGACAAAGACTCCCTCAAGGGGATTTGTTGACCTGGAACGTTCAGGGCTTCTGCAATACATTCTTCCCGAACTGGCCGCTATGGACAGCGTGGAGGAACGTAACGGGAAAAAACACAAGAATAATTTCTATCATACCCTTGAGGTGCTCGACAATGTTGCCAAGACCGAAGCCCCATTATGGTTACGATGGGCTGCTCTTCTTCACGATATCGGGAAGCCAAAGAGCAAGCGCTGGGACAATATTGCCGGATGGACATTCCACTCCCATAACTTTATCGGAGCAAGAATGGTTCCGGGCATCTTCAACAGGTTAAAGCTTCCTCAAGATGCAAAGATGAAGTATGTGCAGAAACTTGTAGAACTGCACATGCGTCCAATCAACATTGCCGATGACGAAGTGACAGATAGTGCTGTGCGCCGACTTATAAACGATGCAGGGGATGATATTGATGACCTTATGATACTTTGTGAGGCTGATATCACCTCAAAGAATGAAGTGCGCAAGGCGAAATTCCGCGATAATTACCAATTGGTAAGGGAAAAGATTGCAGACCTTAAGGAGCGCGACTATAAGCGTCTGCTGCAACCGGTTATTGATGGCAACGAGATCATGGAGATGTTCCATCTGAAGCCATCAAAAGAAGTAGGCATCCTTAAGGCTTACCTTAAAGATGCCGTACTTGATGGTATTGTTGCCAATGAGCGTGAACCACTCATGCAGTTGCTTACTGCGAAGGCAACAGAATTGGGATTAGTTGCAGCAAGCTAACTTATTGTTAGAACCGAGCACATTCACAATCTTGTGGATGTACATCTTCTTCATGTTCTCACGAGCTGGCTTCAGATACTGACGTGGATCGAAGTCTCCAGGATGCTCAGCCAGGTGCTGACGGATAGCAGCTGTCATAGCAAGACGTGAGTCAGAGTCGATGTTGATCTTACAAACAGCAGACTTAGAAGCCTCACGGAGCTGCTCCTCTGGGATACCGATAGCAGCCTCGAGGTGACCACCGAACTTGTTGATTGTCTCTACCTCTTCCATTGGAACAGAAGAAGAACCATGAAGAACGATTGGGAATCCAGGCAGTTTCTTCTCAATCTCGTGAAGAATGTCGAATGCCAATGGTGGTGGAACGAGGACACCGTTTACGAGTGTGCACTGCTCTGGAGTGAACTTGTGAGCACCGTGTGAAGTACCGATAGAGATAGCGAGAGAGTCGCAACCTGTACGTGTAGCGAAGTCGATAACCTCCTCAGGCTTTGTATAGTGAGACTCAGCAGAAGCAACCTCATCCTCAACACCAGCGAGAACACCAAGTTCACACTCTACTGTAACGTCATACTTGTGAGCATACTCTACAACCTGACGGGAAATCTTGATATTCTCCTCGTAAGGCA